>NZ_OZ026461.1:0-600000 GCF_964019765.1 Spiroplasma endosymbiont of Panorpa germanica
TGCGCGAAGAAGAGCTATGACGAAAATTAAAGGAATGGTTAATATCAAGCGACCTAATCGACCACACATCTTATCAAGAATACGTGAAAACGGCTAGATTTCATATTAAAGAAGATAATGATTACTGGATAGTTTTAACCTCAGGAATGGGTAAAATTGTAATTGAGAATATTAGCGAAAGTTTGTTAGCTAAAATAAGAGAACTGACAAAAGAGATGGCTACTTTAAGACTTTTAACTCCTGATGAATTCAACATCGAAGAAGAAGTTAGAAAAATACAAGATAATTCTGCTGATAGAGAAAATTATGAATACTCGTTTGATAACTTTGTTAAAGGGGATTCAAATATTCAAGCATACATGGCTTCGAAAGCTGTCGCAAGTGATTTAGGAAGAAAATGAAACCCACTATTTATTTATGGGGATTCAGGATTAGGAAAAACCCATTTAATAAAAGGGATTGAATATTTTGTTAAAACCGAGAAAAATTCAAAAGAATATCGTGTTAAGTACACCACAAGTGAGGAATTTGGGAAGTTAGTTGTTGATATTATTTCTCAAGGACACAACTCAATCGAGCAATTTGAAAAAAATTATGAAGAATACGATGTTTTATTAATTGATGATATCCAGTTTTTAGCCAACCGCGGGAAAACTAATGAAATATTTTTTAGAATATTCAACAGTTTTATCAACAATAAGAAGCAAATTGTTTTTACATCCGATAAATATCCAGAAGAGTTAAATGGTTTTGATCAAAGAATGATTACGCGTTTTACTTCGGGTTTAAGCGTTGGAATCACAACTCCAGACTTTGAAACTGCGATCGGGATTATTAATAAAGAACTTGATTTGCAACACATTTCAATTACTGATGAGGCCAAAGGTTATATTGCAACCTACTTTAGCTCTGATGTGCGAAAAATAAAAGGGACAATAAATAAGATTTTATTCTGAACAATCCAGAATAACTCAGGTGAATTAATTACCCTAGATCATGTTACAAATATTTTTAAGGATGTTCCAGTAATCTCAATCGGTAAAATGAACACAAGAAAAATAAAGGAAGTTGTGGCAGAAAAATTCGGAGTAACTGTGAAGATGATTGATGGGAAGTCTAGAATAGCTAACCTGGTTAACGCAAGACATTTAGCTATGTACTTAACAAAGTTACTTTTAAATCATAACTTAAGCGTAATTGGGAGTGAATTTGGAGGTAAGGACCATACAACCGTAATTAATGCTGTTCAAAACGTTGAAAATAAGATTTCAAAGGATAAAGAATACAAAAGAATGGTAGAACAAATCAAGAAATCGCTGACTTTAAAGTAGTTTGTTGATAAGTTTAAAGTTCTGTGAATTGATAAGGTTGATTAGTTCTGGTTTTAAATGCTTAGGGTTTGTTTTCCACATATCCGCAGCATAATAATAACAATAAATAATAATTTAAATAGGGGGTAAATATGAATTTTAAAATAAATAAAAGTGTCTTGTTAGATGAATTAATTAAAGTTTCAAAAATTATTGATTACAAGACTCTAAATCCGGTTCTACTTGGAACTTTAATAGAAGTTGGTGTTGATGAAATTAGCTTTATCACAAGTGATGGGTCTATTTCAATAAAATCAGTTGTTAACAAAAAAGACTCAGGGTTAGATATAACTCAAGCTGGTTCAATTCTGATTAAAGGTAAATATTTAATTGAGATATTGAAAAGATCTGATGACAAGTTCGTAGAGATAATTTTAGTCGAAAATAATATCATAAAGATAAATGGAGTTAATGCTGAATTCCAATTAAATATCTTAAATAAAGAGGATTATCCATTATTAGGATTTAGAGAAAAAGGAAATGAATTTACTATCAAAGGAAGCGTCTTGAAAAAAGCTATGATGCAAACTATGATTTCAATTGATGAGTTTAACAAAAAGATTTCATTAACAGGATTAAATTTTAACTTCAAAAAAAATGAGTTATTTATTTCAGGTACAGATTCGTATCGTTTATCTCAGAAAAAAATTTTATTTGAAAAAGAAGTTGAAAATCTAGATATTAATATTCCAATCAAAACTATTAGTGAATTTATTAAAATCATCAATGATAAAGATAATGTTAGATTTATTCAATCTGATGGTTATGTTACTTTTATTTTTGGTAATACTATTTTCCAATCAACAATTCTTGAAGGTCAATTTCCAGATATCAATGCTGCTTTCCCAAAAGACTTTAATTCAATCATAACTTTAGGAAACAAAGAATTTAGTAAAGTAATAAGTCGTGCAGATATTCCAAATGAAGA
This sequence comes from Spiroplasma endosymbiont of Panorpa germanica, assembly GCF_964019765.1. Lineage (NCBI taxonomy): Bacteria > Bacillati > Mycoplasmatota > Mollicutes > Entomoplasmatales > Spiroplasmataceae > Spiroplasma > Spiroplasma endosymbiont of Panorpa germanica. Next base: position 2,299 of record NZ_OZ026461.1, read on the forward strand.
AAGTCCTTCAACAGTTGTTAATTTTAAACTTCAAGGGGATACAATTTGAGTTCGCTCAAATATTCACCAAATCGGGAATTTTGAAGAGAAATTTAAAGAATTTGATTTAAAAGGCTTAGATGAACAAAATATTAGTTTTAACTCGAAGTACTTCATGGATGCTGTTAAAACTTTTGATACTAAAGTATTGGAATTAAAAATTATTGATAATAAAAAACCGATTGTAATTACTTCTCCAGAAGAACCAGATTTAGTTCAATTAGTTTTACCAATGTTTATTAATTAATATATCGTTTTATGAGCTTTTATTAGGCTTTTTAGGAGTTTTTTCATTTAAATTGAGGAGATATATTATTAATTAGATAAAAGACTATCACAGAGGTTATTTAAGGTATAAAAATGCTATAATTAAAGGTGTAGAAATGAGGTTTCAATCGTGGAACAAAAATATAGTTCATCTTCGATTCAAGTGCTAAAAGGACTTGAAGCTGTTCGAAAAAGACCAGGAATGTATATTGGAGCAACAAATGAAGTTGGATTACATCACCTAATTTGAGAAATCATTGATAACTCAATAGATGAAACTCTTGCAGGATTTGCAAATACAATAACAGTTGTAATAACTGATAATAATGAAATTATCGTAAAAGATAACGGGCGAGGAATACCAATAGATATTCACCCAGACACAAAAAAAAGCGCTCTAGAAACTGTCTTCACTGTTTTACATGCCGGAGGTAAATTTAGCTCGGATACTTATAAAATATCAGGAGGACTTCATGGGGTTGGTGCGTCTGTTGTTAATGCCTTGAGTTTATACGTTGAGGTTATGGTCTTAAGAGATAATAAAATTCACCGTCAAGTTTTTAGTGATGGGGGAACTAAGATTTCAACAATGGAGGTAATTGGACAAACTGATGTTCAAGGTACTTTAGTTAAATTTAAACCAGATCCAGAAATATTTAAACAAACTATTGATTTTGATTTTAAAACTATTCAAAATAAGTTAAAACAAATGGCTTTCTTAAATCGTGGAGTAACAATTAATTTATACGATCAAAGATCGGATAAAGAAATTTCTTACAATTTTGAAAACGGAATTGAAGACTATGTAACAGAAATTAATAGTGGTAAAAATAAAATTAATGATACTGTTTTTTCGGTTAATGAGACTTTTAATGATATTGTTATTGAATTTGCAATGCAATACAACGATACTTATTCTGAAAACCTATATTCATTCTGTAATAATATTTTTACAAGTGAAGGGGGAACTCATGAGGAGGGACTTCGTCAAGCAATGGTTAAAGTTATCAATAATTACTTAAATGAGAGTACAAAGAATTTAAAAAAAACTAAATTCACCTGAGATGACATCAAAGAAGGAATCGTTTGTGTTCTTTCAATAAAGCATATGGATCCTCAATTTGAAGGTCAAACTAAATCTAAACTTTCAAACCAAGATGCCAAAGAAGCTGTGAACCAAATAATTAGTGAAAAGTTAAAGGACTTCTTACTTAAAAATCCTGAAGATAGTAAAAAAATTATTGAGAAAAATATGCTTTCTCAAAAAGCTAGAATTGCTGCTATGCGTGCTCGTGAAGACACAAGAAGAAAATCAGCATTAGATAATTTTTCTCTTCCAGGTAAATTGGCTGACTGCGAATCTAAGGATGCTGACTTGTGTGAACTTTATTTAGTCGAAGGGGATTCTGCGGGTGGTAGTGCCAAAACTGGTCGAAACCGAAAATATCAAGCAATCCTTCCTTTAAGAGGTAAAGTTTTAAACGTTGAAAAAGTAAAAGAAGGAAGAGCATTTGAAAATACTGAAATTCAATCAATTGTTACAGCAATCGGAACTGGAATCAAAGATAATCTTGATCTTGAGAAAATTAGATATAAAAAAATTATCATAATGACAGATGCTGACGTTGATGGCGCTCACATTAGAACTTTGCTTTTAACATTTTTTTATCGTTATATGAATAAAATTGTTAAAAATGGAAATATCTATGTGGCCCAACCACCTCTTTATAAAATTGAAGCTGGTAAAAAAAGCGCCTATGCTTACAACGACCAAGAATTGGAAGTTTTAAAAGCAGAACAATTTAAAGACACTAAATATACAATTCAAAGATACAAAGGGTTAGGTGAAATGGACCCGATTCAACTTTGAGAAACAACAATGGATCCTGAAAGAAGAACAATACTGCAAATTAAAGCAACTGACTCATTTTTAGATAATGAAGTCTTTTCAAGTCTAATGGGTGAAAATATTGAAAGTCGTAGAAAATTTATTACTGACAATGCTCAGTTTGTGGAAAATTTAGATTTTTAGAAAATAATTAAAAAAAGATAAGAGGTTAAAATATGAGTGAAAAAAACCTTGACGGTAAAGTTATTGGGATGGACATAAAAACGGAAATGCAAAAGGACTTTCTAGAATACGCAATGAGCGTTATAGTTAGTCGTGCACTTCCAGATTTAAAAGATGGTCTAAAACCAGTTCATAGAAGAATTATTTATGCGATGAATGACTTGGGAATTACTCACGACAAACCGCATAAAAAATCTGCAAGAATTGTCGGGGAAGTTATTGGTAAGTATCACCCCCATGGAGATAGTTCAGTTTATGAAGCAATGGTTAGAATGGCACAAGATTTCTCATATCGTTACCCACTAGTAGATGGTCATGGTAACTTTGGTTCAATTGATGGTGATGGAGCGGCTGCGATGCGTTATACTGAAGCGCGTCTTTCAAAAGTATCTAGTCTTGTAATTAAAGATATTGAAATGGATACAATTCCATTTATTGACAACTATGATGCTAGTGAAATTGAACCAGCATACCTACCAGGTTATTTACCAAATCTCTTGGCAAACGGTGCTACTGGAATCGCTGTTGGGATGGCAACAAATATCCCACCACATAATTTAAGAGAATTAATTGGTGCAGTTATTGCTTATATTAATGATAATGAAATTACAATCGATGGATTACTAGAATATATTAAAGGACCTGATTTTCCAACAGGGGCTTTAATGACAAATGGTAAGTCGATGGTTGATGGATATAAAACTGGTCGTGGGAGTTTAACTATACGATCTAAAATTACCATCGATGAAGATAACAAAAATAAAAGATTAATAATTACAGAAATTCCTTATCAGACTAATAAAGCTAGAGTAATTGAAAGAATTGCAGAATTAGCTAAAAATAAAATTATTCAAGGAATCTCAGACTTAAGAGATGAATCTAACTACGAAGGAATTCGTGTTGTTATTGAATTAAAAAGAGATGCTAATGCTGAAATGGTTATTAATAAACTTTATAAAATGACAAATCTTCAAATTAACTTCTCAATTAACATGGTAGCCTTAAATAATGGTGTTCCATTGTTAATGGATTTGAAAAAAATAATTAGTAATTATGTAAAATATCAGATTCAAATAATTTTAAGAAGAACAATATTTGAAAAAAACAAACTTCAAAAGAAACTTCATATTTTAACAGCTCTGGGAATTGCCTTAGATAATATTGATAAGATTATTGAAATAATACGAAACTCTAAGACTAACGAAATTGCTAAAGAAAAGATGACTCAAGCATTTGGCTTTGACGAAGAACAAAATAAAGCAATTTTAGAAATGCGTCTTCAAAGACTAGTTGGACTAGAACGAGAGAAAATTAATAATGAAATTATTGAAATTAAAAATCGCATTAGTGTTCTAGAAAAAATCATTGCAAGTAAAGAGGAACAAAATTTAGTTCTGGTAAACCAGTTAAATGAAATTGCTCAAAAATATGGAGATGATCGTCGTACTGAAATTATTGATGAAATTTCAACTGAAATTGATAACGAAGAATTAATTGTTGATACACAGATGATCATTACTTTATCACAAGAAGGTTACATTCGTCGAATCGAACCAAATGATTTTAAAATTCAAAAACGTGGTGGTCGAGGAATTATCGTTAACGATCGTGAAAGTGATCCTATCACTGTTGCGACAATGGGAAAAACAAAAGACAACTTGATGTTCTTTACTGATACTGGTAAAGTCTACAAAATCAAAGCTTATAATGTCGCACAGTTCTCAAGAACTGCAAGAGGATTACCAATTATAAATTATATAAATATAACAACTGATGAAAAGGTTACCTCAATTCTAGCTTTTAGAGATAAGAAGAAAAAACACAACTTCTTAACCTTTGTGACTAAAAACGGAATCGTTAAAAAAACCCCAATCGAAGAATTTGACTTAATTAACCAGTCAGGTAAAATTGCAATCAAATTAAAAGAAGGCGATGAGTTAATTTCTGTAATTCCTTCTAATGGAGAAAATGATTTAATCATTGGAACCCACAGAGGGAAGGTAACCAGAATTAGTGAAGAAAACGTAAATACACTTTCACGTAATTCGCTTGGGGTTAAAGGAATCAGTTTAGACAAAGATGATTATGTCATTGGATCTTGTTCTAATTTTGGAAGTGATTTAATTTCAACTATTTCAGAAAAAGGAAGCGCCAAGAAAACCAAGGTTGAGGAATATAAAATTTTAGGGAGAAATTCTAAAGGTGTTAAAGCCATGAACTTGGGTGAAAAAACCGGGGGTCTGAGATCTATTATTTCAATAAGAGAATCTGACACTATTGTCATGATTTCTTCGAAAGGTAATATGATTAAAATTCCAGTAACAGAATTACCATTACTATCTAGAAACACTCAAGGAGTTAAAGGCTTTAGATTAAACGAAAATGAAATTATTACTGCTGTAACACTTGAATGAAATAAAAATAATTAGGGAGAAAAAAATGTTAGATATAAATAAAATCGAAGCGGAAACCGAATATTACATCAAACAACTTAATAAAAGAAATGCCGATTTTTCAAAACCATTAAAAGAAGTTGTTAAAAAAAATGTCCTAAGAAAAGAGTTGTTAAAAAAAGTTGAAGAACACAAAGCTGAAAAAAATCGACTTTCAAAAATTATCCCATCTTTGATGAAGGACAATAAATTAAAAGAAGTTGAAAATTGTAAGAGTGAAGTTTCAAAAATTAATATTCAAATTGACAAGCTTGATAAAGAAATTAGTGAACTGGAAAATCAAATTAATACTTCAATGCTAAACATTCCAAACATTCCACATGACAAAATCTTTGATGGAAAAGATGAAGAGGAAAATATTGAAGTTAAAAAGAACAACTTAATGCCAATCAAAAAACACGATGTTTCACATTGAGATATTGCAACTAAGTTTAATATTGCAGATTTTGATTTAGGACCAAAAATATCTGGTTCACGTTTCGTTGTTTACAAAAATACTGGAGCCAAAATGGTTCGTGCAATTACTGATGTTTTGTTATCACATCATTCAAAAAATGGTTACCAAGAATTCTACTTACCATTACTGGTTAATGAAATAAACATGATTGGAACAGGTCAATTACCAAAATTTGCAGAGGATGCTTATAAAGTTGGAGATCAATATTTAATCCCAACAGCAGAAGTACCGCTAACAAATATTCACAGAGACGAAATAATTAATGCCGATCTACTACCATTAAAATACACAGCCTACACTCAATGTTTTAGACAAGAAGCTGGAAGTGCGGGAAGAGATACAAAAGGATTGATTAGACTTCACCAATTCAACAAGGTAGAGTTAGTTAAAATAGTTCATCCTAATGAGTCGATGAATGAGCTTGAGAAACTTTTAAAAGACGCCGAAGATATCTTAAATCTATTCAAACTACCTTACAGAGTTGTTGAACTATGTAGTGGTGATATTGGGTTCAGTGCTACTAAGACATATGACTTAGAAGTTTGATTCCCAAGTCAAAACAAATATCGTGAAATTTCCTCTTGTTCAAATTGCTCAGACTTTCAAGCAAGAAGAATGAAAACTAGATTTAAGGGTGAAAAAGGAAATGAATTTGTTCATACTTTAAACGGATCAGGTTTAGCAATTGACAGACTAATTGCAGCCATCCTTGAGAATTATTTTGAAGATGACAAGTTAAGAATACCCGATGTTTTAAAACCTTACTTTGAAAATAAAGAATACTTTTAAAAAACTAGCTTTTGCTAGTTTTTTACGTTTCACGTGAAACATTTAATAAGTTTCTTACTAATGAATTCAATAATAATTTTGTTTCACGTGAAACAAATAAAATACAAATTAAGTTCCAACAAAGGTGAAAAAAAGCTTTAAATATGGTATTATAAAGTTGCCATCGTAAGGGTAACGTTTGAACCTGGTCAGGACCGGAAGGTAGCAGCCATAAGAATCTGTGCCTTGTACTTTGGCTTTTTTATTGGAGACAAAAATGAATAATGAGTTATTTGAAATCTTAAAAGAGTTGACCGAAAAGTCACTTGAATCAGATGATATTCCTGTAGCAGCTATAATCATTGACAAAGAAAGCAAAGTTATTAGCTCAGGTTATAACACCAGAATTAAAGATAATTCATTGGTTGGTCATGCAGAAATCAATGCAGTTTTGTCTGCGATAAAAAAAATTGAAAATTTTCACCTTGATGATTATAAAATAATAACAACTTTAGAACCTTGCTTAATGTGCATCGGGGCGATTGAACAATCTTATATTAAGGAAATTCAATACATTATTGACAGTCACAAATTTGGTTCTATTACCAGCCGTGGAGTTGTTAGATCAAAAACAAAGCTTAAAATATCAAAAATTAATGATAAGGAAATTGCTAACTTCTTCAAAAAACAATTGCAAGTATTCTTTAAGAAATTGAGAAAGAGAGGTAACAAAGCTGATGTCTGAAATTAAAAAATCCCTTTACAGAATTTATCGACCAAGTAATTTTGAACAAGTAGCTGGTCACGAAAACTTGAAAAAGATTCTAACAAATGAAATCAAAAGTAAAACTTTTCCTCATGCTTTAATGTTTTCAGGACAAAGAGGAACAGGTAAAACTTCGGTTGCCAAAATTTTTGCCAAAACAATTAATTGCCAGAATTTAGAATCGTTTGAACCTTGTAACAATTGTGATAGTTGCATTTTAGCTAACAAAAATTCTCACCCAGATATCTTCGAAATTGATGCCGCCTCAAATAATGGAGTTGATGAAATTAGAAATATAAAAAGCAATGTATCTACTTTACCTACAATTACTCAATTCAAAGTTTATATTATTGATGAAGTTCATATGTTAACTAACTCGGCCTTCAACGCCCTACTGAAAACTTTAGAAGAACCACCAAAACATATAATTTTTATTTTAGCAACTACAGAACTTAATAAAATCCCAGCCACAATTATTTCAAGATGTCAGGGATTTAGTTTTCAAAAAATTTCAAAGATAGCGATGAAAAAAAAGCTGCAAGAAATTAGTTTGAATGAAAACATCAAAGTCGATGAAGAAGTGTTAGATGAAATATTTTATTTATCAGATGGATCTTTAAGAGATGCTCTTAACTCTCTAGAACAGTTAATGGTTTTTGAAAAACAAGAAATAAAACTAGCAGACCTGAAACTAATTTTCAATGTAGCAAGTAAAAAAGAGAAGATTGATTTACTTCACGAAATATTTAAAGGTAACTGTGAAAAAATAATTAATTACTTCCAACAGGCAACAAACAATGGAGTGGACTTTAATTCACTTTCACTTTCATTATTGGAAATAATTAAAGAGATAATCGAATACAGATTAACAGAAAGTTTTGCTTTCAAAAATGTACTAGAAGATGAAGAACTTTTATCATTCAAAAATGAGGAGATAAAAAACCTATTCAAAGTTTCTGAAGCATTAAGTGAAGTTTATGCTAAAACAAAAACAACTTCAATAAATCAGGATTTCATGCTAGTTAATATTTTGAAAGTAATCTATGAGCTTAACAACTTAAATATAAATAATATAAATAAAAATAACGAAGAAGTTGCCCTTTTTAAAGTGGAAAAACCCCAACCACAAGTTGTTGAACTAGAGGTTCAAAATCCTGTGCAAGAAAAAAATGAAACTCCAGAAATAACTAAATCTGAAAATGATGGAATTAGTGACAAAGAAGTTCAAAAAATAGTACTTCAAAAAATAGTTGACTATGCTCCAAGTTCAACTAAGAAAATTGTTATAAATGATCAAAAAATATTTAATACAATCATTGGGGCGAATAAAGAGAAAAGAAATTTTGTTAGTGAAAAAATCGATGAAATATTTTTAAAATCAGATGATGGTTATTTTGCTAATGAAGAGTTAGTAGAAAAGTTCTGCTTGCTTTGAAATAATAAAATTGTAGCTGCTTGTGAAAACGGAATTATTATTGTTTGTGATCATGATGAAGTAGCTGAAATTTTAAACTTCCAGTTACAAGAGGAAAGTTTTCAAAATGAAATATTTTCAATTTTACAAAGCCCTCAAGCAATTATGGCGATATCAAAGGATAGTTGAAAAGCGATCAAAGATGATTTTATTAAAATGAAAAATGATGGCGAACTTTGAGAATATGAAAATATTGACGTAGCCCACTTTTACCAAAGTATTTTAAAGAGAAATAATCGGGTTGCTGAACAACAAATTACTTCACTTGAAGAAATTAAAGATATTTTTGGGGAAGAAAATATCGAAATAATAGATTAGGTGATTTTTTATGGAAAAGAAAATAGATGAGTTAATTGAACAACTAAACAAAGCTAAAGGTTTTAGCAGGAAAACCGCAGAGCGATTTATTTTTGATTTAATAACCAATAGAGAGAAAATTAGTGATTTTAAAGATATAATTAAATACATAGAAAATAATTTTACAGAATGTGAGAAATGTTTCTACCTAGCTGAAAACGGGGTTTGTCCGATTTGCTCAGATGAATATAGAAACCACAACAAAATATTTGTTGTTTCATCAATTCAAGACGCACACACAACAGAAAAATCTAATTTATTTAATGGTTTGTATCATATATTAAAAGGAGAAATTAATATTAACAAAAATCAAACTCCAGAAAAATTAACAATCCCAAATCTGTTGAATCGTGTTGATAAGGACAAAGAAGTTATTCTTGCCTTGAACAGCACTTTTGAAGGTGAGGTTACAGCCAATTTTATTGCCCAATTATTAAAGGCTAAAACCAACAAAATAACTAGAATTGCTAAAGGAATGCCGGTTGGGGGAATGCTTGATTATATCGATGATCTGACATTGAAGAGCGCAATTAATAACAGAGAAAAATACGAGGACTAAAAAATGATTTTTATAACACTTGAAGGAATTGATGGCTCGGGTAAAACGACTGTCGCTAAAATAGTAAAAGAAAAAATTTTAGAGAAGGGATTTGAAGTTTTGTTAACCCGAGAACCGGGTGGAGAAGAAATTTCAGAAGCAATTAGAAATTTAGTTTTGGATAAAAATAATACTGAAATGACTCATTGAACTGAAGCTTTACTTTACATAGCCTCAAGAAAACAACATATTGATAAAAAAATTATCCCCGCATTAAAATCAGGTACAATTGTTATTTGTGATAGATTTATGGATTCAACCACAGTTTATCAAGGTTATGCGCGAGGAATTGGAATGGCTGAAATCGACCAAGTACAAAACGTAGTAATTGGAAGTGCCAAACCAGACTTAACAATCTTTTTTGACATCACTCCAAAAGAAGCGCAAATTAGAATGACTTCAAGGACTCGTTCCCCAGATCGTTTAGATTTAGAGGATGCTAATTTTCACCAAACTGTTTATGAAGGTTACCAACTTTTAATAAGTGATAATACTGAAAGAATCAAGGTAGTTGATGCTCGTAAATCTGTTAATGAAGTTGTTCAACAAGTTGAATTTTTGATAAATGAAGTTATAGTTGAAAGATTGAAATCTAAATAATAATGACTTCAAAAGATATTTTAATTAGCTTATCAAAAAAAATTGAACAAAAAAGCTATCATCATGCTTTTCTTATAAATTGCCAAAATCAGATTGAATTGGACTCAACAGCAATGGAAATAGGGCGTTTGATTTATTGTCCGAATAATTCTTTACCCAGTGATAACTGTAATATTTGTACTAGAGTTTTAAATAATACAGCAATAGATATAGCCCAAATTGGTGATGGAACCTCAACAATCTCAAAAGAGGAAATTAAGAACCTAATTAAGAAAATTTCCTTAACTCCACTGGAGGAAAGAGGGATTAAAATTTATATAATTAGCAATGTGGAAAATATGACTATTGAGGCTGCCAACTCGTTGCTAAAAATTTTAGAAGAGCCTCCTAAAAATACTATTGCGATTTTAAAAACTTTAAATGATTCAAAAATAATTTCAACAATAAAATCACGTTGTCAAAGATATAATATAATCTCGGAAGTTAAAAAATTAGAATCTAACCGTTTGACTGAGTTGGTAAAATCTGGGCAAATGGTTGAATTGTTTTTATATGGACAAGAATTAAATAAGTTAGATAAAAAAGAAATAAGAGAAATAGTTGAAGATTTTTACCATAATTATACTTTGAGACAAAATCCTGCATTATCAATTTTAACTTTAGAATTGATGCAAGATTTACAAAGCAAAAAGCCAACCAGTATTTGCATAGAGAATTTCTTAATTAAAATTAGTGAGGTTTAATAGATGAAAATTTTAAACACTATTTTAGGATATAAAGATTTAGAAATTTATCAAGATACTGAGATGTTCAGGTTTTCCCTTGACACAATTTTGTTGGCTAGGTTTGTTAAATTCAATTCTAGAACAAAAACAATCGTTGACTTTGGAACTAACAACGCAGCAATTCCGCTAATTATTTCAAAGTATAGCAAAGCTAAAATAATAGGAGTAGAAATCCAAAAAGAAGCGTGTGATCTTGCCTGCGAAAGTGTTGTTAAAAACCAATTAGAAGATCAAATAACTATTGTTAATGAAAATATCAAAGACTTTGCTCGTAGAAATAATCACGCATTTGATGTTGTTCTTTGCAACCCGCCCTTTTTTAAAGTAGGGGAAAAATCTAATCTAACAAGCAAAAGCGAACTACTTACTCCAGCCAGACATGAAGTGACTATAAATTTGCAAGAAATTGTTGAGTCTGCAGCCGGAGTTTTAAAACAAGGGGGCAGATTTGCTATTATACATCGAGCTGAAAGATTTGCAGAGATAATGGATTACTTTAACCGTTTTGAACTTAGCCCAAAAAACATTCAATTTATTTATTCAAAAAAAGACCGTAAAGCCAAGACGGTTCTTTTGGATGGAATTTACAAGGGAAATAATGGTATTGAAATAAAGCCACCATTAATTATTCACAACGATAACGGAGAATATTCAAAAGAAGTTTTGAAGCTGTTTGAGGACTAAACCATGAAACAAATTAATTGAAATAAAAAATATTTGGTTGCTGTTTCTGGAGGTCCAGACAGTATTTTTCTTTTATCCCAAATTATCTCAAATAAACAATTTAACCCTAAAAACTTTATTGTCTGTCATGTCAATTATAACTACCGAAATGATTCTTCAATCGACGAGCGAATCGTAAAAAATATTTGTGATCAAAATAAAATCAAACTTGAGACTAAAATTTTAAAAATAGACTATGATAACTTGAATGTAAATTTTGAAAGCTTTGCTAGAGAACAAAGATATGATTTTTTTGTTAAAGTTCAAAAAAATAATCCAGATTTTGATACAGTTTTAGTGGCCCATAACCTCAACGATCTAATTGAAACTTATTTAATCCAAAAAGAGCGAAAAGGAATTGTTAACTATTTTGGCTTGAAATCAGAAACTGAATATAAGAATCTGAAAGTGGTTCGTCCAATTATAAATATCAAAAAATCAGAAATTTTAAACTTTCTTCATAAAGGTAAAGTTGAATATGCCAACGATTCAACAAATTTAGATGATAAATTTCTTCGAAACAAAATCAGAAAGCAAACTAACGAAGAAGAATTTAAAAAAATAGTTGAGGAAATAAACAAGAAGAATGTGATGCTGGAAAAAAACAATCTGACAGCTGAAAAATATCTACGTGACTTTTCAAGTCATAATCATTTAAAGTTAGATGGATTTGAAAATTTGAATTCAAACACTATTCAAACTGTTATTGCTTGATTTTTAATTAAATCACAATTTAAAGAAACGCTGACAAATAACAAAAAATCCCTGGTTTTAGAAATTGTTAAAATTTCTCAAAGCAAAAAGCCGTTCGTCTTAATCAAAAAACAAGATTTAGTAATCTTAAAAGATTTTCAGGATTTATACCTTTTAGAAGCTGACCTATTAAAGTCAGAAATAATATCTATTAAAGACGAAAATAAAATATCCCAAAAATGAGGAAAAAAATTTCTAGAAGAGATTAGCGAACTTAACATTAGTAAAGATTGTTTTGTGACAAATGACTATTTTCTTGCTAAAAAAATGCGTTTAGAAAATAACAAGAAGTTGGTGAAATGTTTTTCGGAAACAAAAACTAGCTATTATAATCGTGTTCAAAAGCGATATATTTTGAATAAAAACAAAACAATTATTCTATACATTCTTTAATTTGCTTTTATTAAGGCAATTAAAATGTTATTATATTATTGATTTTTAGAAAATGGTGAATTTAGTGAAAAACAAGAAAAAGAACTATTGATGATGACTTATCATTGCATTCGCTGTGGCTTTATTGACATTGTGAATTATCCAATCATTGACAGGCACTCATCAAGAACTATCAGCGAATAGTTTAATTAACTATTTAAATAGCGGTGATTATATCTTCTTTAACGTAAGTGTGTCTTACGGAGATAATGGAGTAGTCACAATTTCAGGAACGTTACAAAATATTTCCGACCAAAAAGGTACACAGTTTTTTACTAATATGGGGTCATCAACATATGATGACTACTACAGTAATCAACCTGCTTTTGCTCAACTAATTACTCAATCAAAAGTTGTGGTTGCAAGCGGAATAACTTTCTTAAGTGTATTTGTGTCATTATTACCAATATTGATTTTGGTTGTATTGTATATTGTTATCTTTAAATCTATGTCAAAAGGTGCTGGTGGAGGTGCTGGTGGAGTATTTGGAATGGGTAAAAACCGTGCTAGAGAAACTAAATCAGACATCAAATTCTCAGATATCGCAGGTATCTCAGAAGAGAAACAAGAACTATTTGAATTAGTGGACTACTTAAAAAACCCTAAAAAATATTCAGATCAAGGTGCCAGAGCTCCCAAAGGAGTTTTAATGGAAGGTCCTCCAGGAACAGGTAAAACATTATTAGCGAAAGCTGTTGCCGGAGAAGCTGGCGTAGCCTTTTTCTCAATTTCTGGATCAGAATTTGAAGAAATGTTCGTTGGGGTTGGGGCAAGCCGTGTTCGTGAAATGTTCTCAGAAGCCAAAAAAGCAGCTCCATGTATCATATTTATTGATGAAATTGATGCAGTAGGTCGTAAAAGAAGTCAATCTGTTGGAATGAGTGGTTCAGAACAAACTTTAAACCAATTACTTGTGGAAATGGATGGATTTGGAACCAATTCTGGGGTAATTGTAATGGCTGCAACTAACCGAGTAGACGTTTTAGATGCTGCGTTATTAAGACCGGGTCGTTTTGACAGAACAATCCAAATTTCATTACCAGATATTAGAGAACGTGAGGCAATTTTAAAACTTCACGCAAGAAACAAAATTGTTTCACCTTCAATTGATTGAAAAAGAATTGCAGAAAGAACTCCAGGATTTTCAGGAGCTCAACTGGAAAACGTTTTAAACGAAGCGGCTATTTTAGTTGTAAGAGAAGGTAAAAAATTAATTGGATTAGCAGAAATTGATGAAGCGATTGATCGTGTTGTTGGTGGTCCTGCTAAAAAATCTAGAGCAATGACTTTATTAGATAAAGATATTGTTTCTTATCATGAAGCTGGTCATGCACTAATCGGGTTAAAACTTGAAAGTGCAAATAAAGTTCAAAAAGTAACAATAATTCCAAGGGGAAATGCCGGGGGTTATACTATTATGACCCCTAAAGATGAAAGTGTATTTTCATCAAAAGAAGATTTATTTGCTTCAATTACAGGATACCTTGGAGGAAGAGCTGCTGAAGAGTTTATTTTTGGTAAAAACAAAATTACAACTGGAGCTCATGATGACTTAGATAAAGCAACAAACATTGCTCGTCGTATGGTTACCCAATTTGGGATGTCCAGTTTAGGATTAACTAAATTCTTGACAATGTCAGAGGAAGCTTACGGACAAACCAAAGGGGTTTATTCAGACGAAACAGCTTTAAAAATTGATTTAGAAGTACAAAAAATTCTTGAAGCTTGTTATAAGTCATCACTTGAAATAATAAAAGGTCACAAGAAAACATTAGAATTGATTGCTGAATCATTAAGAATTCTTGAAACAATTACAGCTGAACAAATCGACTACATTAACGAGAAAAATAAATTACCAGTTGAAGTAGAAGAAGAGAAAGCTCGTCAAAAAGAACATAAACGTAAAGAAGAAAATGGGGAAATTTTAGAATTCACTCCAGATGAATAAAAAAGTCTGTCTTAACAGACTTTTTATTTAAAAAAAGAGAAAAGAGATAAAAAATGGATTTAGAAGTAAGGGCCCTGAGCCAAAAACACAATTTAAAAATCAGTATTGTTGATCTAACTGAATCAATTCAAGAGATAATTACATTGCAAAATACTAACAAATTAGCTAGTGTAGCTATAGGTAAATTTGTGATTGCCAATTGTCTAGTTGGAGCTGATCTAAAAAAAGGTCAGAAGATAATTTCTGATATCAATGGAACTGGATTTGCAGGTACTATGATTGCAGAATTCCAGGATAAAACTGTTAGAGGTTACATACAAGTTCCAGATTTTAATTTGGACGAAATTAAAGAAGATGAGGGAAGTCCGCTTTCACAAGTTGTTGGTAAAATTGGCTTCCTTCAAGTTTCAAAAGATATCGGGTTAAAAGAACCTTACTCTTCTAAAGTTCAAATCGTTAATGGGGAAATAAACATTGACTTCATGTATTTATTAAGTCAAAGTGATCAAGTTAACTCTTTGGTTTCTAGTATTGTTGATTTAAATGAGGAAGGCCGAGTAATTAAAGCGGTAGGAATTATGATTCAACTTCTTCCTGGTCACAGTGAAGAAGATATTGATTTCTTAGAGGAAAAACTAGGCTCACTAGAACACCTTCTAGAAACTTTGAAAAAAACAACAGTTTATGAATCGTTAATAAAAGATATTGCCGAGGATTCAAAAATCCTTGAAACAAGCGAATTGAAATACAAATGTACTTGCAACAAGCAAAAAGTGATTTCCTCTGTTAAATTAATTGGGCAAGAAGAATTGCAAAAAATTGTCGATAAAAACGAAGAAGTTGAGGTAATTTGTGACTTTTGCAAGCTGAAATACAATATTACAGCATCAGAAATTAAAAAAATAATTTAGGTATAATTATGATATTATCTTTAAAAGGTAAAACGAGGAGAAAATAATGGCTAAAAAAGACGAGAAAAACTTAACTACAACTGACGCTTTGGTCTCAGAAAATAACCCAAATGCTGAGTTTGTTGTTGTTGAACCATACACCGAAACAGAAGAAGGTGTAAAAGGTATAAAAGCTAAAAACAAATATCAAAAACAGCTAACAAACAAATACTCAAAAGAAATTCTAGAGGGTAAAATAGTGTCAACAACTGGGGTAAAACCAGAAGTTGAGGAAAATGTTATTGAATTGGTAAATGTTAGAAAATCATACATTACTGGTGATGTTGAAACTCCCGTTCTAAAAGGAGTTGATATTAAATTTAAAAAAGGTAACTTTATTGTTATTTTAGGACCATCAGGTTCAGGTAAAACTACTCTTTTAAATTTAATTTCAGGATTAGACAAAACAAGTGAAGGTGATGTTTTCGTTTTAGGATCAAACCTTTCATTACTTAAAGATTCCCATCTTACAAAATTCAGAAGAGACAACGTTGGGTTTATATTTCAACAATACAATCTTTTAGCCAACCTAACCGCTAAGGAAAATGCTGAAGTTGGAGAAAACTTAAGTAGAAACAAAAACAAAGATATGACAATTGAAGATATCTTTGAGACAATCGGAATGAAAGAACAAATGAACAAATATCCTCACCAAATGTCTGGGGGACAACAACAAAGGGTTTCTATCGCAAGAGCCTTGGCTAAAAATCCTGACATTCTTTTCGGGGATGAGCCAACTGGAGCCTTGGATGAAGAAATGGGAAGAAAAGTTTTAGAAATTTTAATTCAAGTAAACCAAAAATATAAAACAACAGTTATAATAGTTACTCATAACCCAAACATTGCTGCAATTGCCAATACTGTGGTTCATGTGCGTAACGGATTGATTGATGATGTTAAGCATAATGCTAAACCAAAAAAACCATCAGAAATCGATTGATCTTAAAAAGCAAAACCTTTCATTTTATGAAAGGTTTTTATTTGCCAAACCTTTTTTGAAAATAAACCAAAATGGGGGTTCAATAGAAAACCAAAAAGTATATAATAATTTAAAGGATGGATAAAAAAATGCCAATATTTAATTTTTATGGAGCTAGCAGAGAGCAAGTTAGTGGATTTGCTCAAAAAATAGATGAAATTTCACAAAATTTAAAAGCACCAACAACAGCTTTTTCGTTTTGAAATGTGGAGTCACAATTGTTTGGACAATCAGATTTAATAAAAATAGAAATTAACTGAAAAAAACGTGGCGAAGAAATGAAGTCATGAATTTCAAAATGCCTACAAAATTATTTCAGCGAAATTAACCCAAAATACCAGACCATAATTATCTTTAATGAAATTGACGACAACTACTACAAGTTAGGCGAAAAGTCTTAATGAAAATAGGAAACGTATTAATTCCAGGAAATTTAGTTTTAGGACCAATGGCAGGAACTACAAATGCTGCCTTTAGAATTTTATGTAAAGAAAACGGAGCAGACTTGGTTTACGCAGAAATGGTGAGCACAGAGGGATTGGCACATGGAAACAAGAAATCTTTTGAAATGATAAAGGTTGAAGATGTTGAGCACCCGATAACATTACAAATTTTTGGTTTTGATTTAAATTCTTTTGTTAAGGCCGCTAAAATGGTTAATGAGGAGTCAAATTGTGATATTATTGACATCAACATGGGGTGTCCAGCTCCTAAGGTGGCGGTTAAAAGTCAAGCGGGAGCCAACTTACTAAAATACCCTGATAAAATATATGAAATTGTTAAAACCGTAGTAGAAATAGTTGATAAACCAGTTTCGGTTAAGTTAAGAATTGGTTGAGATGAAAATTCCAAGAACGTTGTGGAAATTGCCAAGCTTTGTGAAAAGGCGGGTGCAAGTGCATTAACAATTCATGGAAGAACCCGTTCGCAATTTTTCACAGGCAAAGCAGACTGAAGTTATATTAAAAAAGTTAAAGAAGCTGTAGGAATTCCAGTTATTGGTAACGGTGATGTTTTTGATGGACCATCAGCTTTAAAAATGATGAACGAAACTGGATGTGATGGTGTTATGATAGCACGAGCAGCCCAGGGTAATCCTTGAATCTTCAACAATATCAAGTACTATTTAGAAAACAAATCAGAACCCCCAGCATTATCGGTGGAAGAATGAAAAAAGGTTGTTATTAAACACACGAAATTACTTGTGGAAATGAAGGGTGAAAACCTGGGAGTTAGAGAAATGCGAAAACAAATTCTTTGATACCTTGCCGTTTTACCTAAAAATGATAAAATAATTGAAATGAAGAAAAAATGTATTAGCGTGGAAACGGTTCAAGAAATTATAGATTTGTTTGAATTTTACTTATAAGGAGAAAATATGAAAGAAAAATTTGAAAGAAGTTTTAGTGAGCAAGAATTGGTTCGTAGAGAAAAATACCAAAAATTAGTAGATATTAAAAAAGATCCATTCACGATAACTAAATTTGAAAGAACTCATACAATTGAGGAAGTTATTATTAGCTTTGAAAAATACTCAAAAGAACAATTGCAAGAATTAAAACAAAAAGAAATTAAAGTGGCTGGAAGAATTCGTTTATTTCGTGAAGCTGGTAAAAAAGCCGTTTTTGCCAACATTCAAGATCAAGAAAACAACATTCAACTCTATGCTCGCCAAGATGAATTGGGAGAAAGTGACTTTGAGCACTTTAGAGATTTAGATTTGGGTGATATTGTTGGTTTAACTGGCACAATGATGAAAACCGATCACGGAGAGTTAACTTTAAGAATAAAAAAATACCAATTATTATCAAAATCTTTAAGACCGCTTCCAGATAAACATGCTGGAATTGCTGATATTGAAGAAAAATACAGAAGACGTTATGTTGATTTAATCATGAATCCAGAAACTAAGAAGACATTTCAATCTAGAACAAAAATTATTCGTAAAATTCAAGAGATCTTAGACCAAAAAGGTTATATGGAAGTTGAGACACCAATTTTACACACAATTAATGGTGGAGCTGCTGCTAAACCTTTTAGTACTCACTATAACGCTTTAGATCGTGATTTTTATTTACGAATTGCAACTGAACTACATTTGAAAAGACTGATTGTTGGTGGTTTTGAAGGAGTTTATGAAATTGGGCGTATTTTTAGAAATGAAGGTATGGACACAAGACATAACCCAGAGTTTACTTCAATTGAATTATATGTAGCCTATGAGGACATGGAATTCCTAATGAACTTGACTGAAAACATTTTCAAAGAATGTGCGATGCTAATTCAAGGGAAAACTAAGATCGAATATGGTGGGCACAAACTGGATTTAGGTAAAAACTGAAAACGTTGGCACATGGTTGATGCCATTAAAGACTTAACAGGAATTGATTTTTGAAAAAAAATTACTTTTGAAGAGGCTAAAAAAATTGCCATTTCAAAAGGAATTAAATTAGAGAAACATCATTCTTCAGTTGGCCACATCATAAACTTATTTTTCGAGGAATTTGTTGAAGATAAAATAATTGAGCCAACATTTATTTATGGACATCCTAAAGAAATCTCGCCATTATCAAAAACAAATAACGAAGATGAAAGATTTACTGACAGATTTGAATTATTTATTATTGGTAGAGAATATGCTAATGCCTTTGCTGAATTAAATAACCCAATCGATCAATATGAAAGATTTGTTGACCAATTAAAAGAAGCTGATGCAGGAAATGATGAAGCAACAGGAATGGACATTGACTTCATTGAAGCGTTAGAATATGGTTTCCCTCCAACTGCGGGTATTGGAATTGGAATTGACAGATTGGTAATGTTAATGACCAACTCTGAATCGATTAAAGATGTGCTATTGTTCCCACAAATGAAACCGAGAGCTTAGAAATGAAATTTGAAATAGCTCTAGGCTATAATTCTAAATTAGATAAAATAGAAACCTTAAAAGCTATTAATTTAATTAAGATTAACCTAAAAGAAAAAATCAAGGATCGCAACTTATTGATTGAAATAAACCCATCATTAATTACCAATAAAGAACTTTGACTTAACGATGATTTCCAAGGAACTCACAGGGCGCTAGACTTTGATTTAATAAATAAAAATTTTTACGGGGAAATGTTGCAGTCAAACAACAAATTCAGAAGACACTTTTTAATGAAAAATAATTTACTCAACGTTGGAGATGGGGTTATCTCAGATTTCTCATGTTTAAGAAGAGATGAAAAAGTTGGAAACATGTCATCAAACATTTATGATGAGATTGGTTTTGAAATTGTTGTAAATAAATATGAAACCGAATTTTTAAATGATTTCATTGTCTCAACTTATGGTCAATTAATCGCCATGGATGAACTAGTGAAAGATGAATTCCATCAATTGGAGAAAGAACATTTAAGTACCCAAATAACTTTTATTAGTTTCTCAAAATTAAAAGCGCTTTATCCGTTTATTTCATTTAGGGAAAGGTTAAACCGTTTTTCTAGAGAAAACGGAAGTTTTGTTCTAACCAACTTTGTGAAAAAAATGTTTAATACAAAAGATTTTAATAACTTTTCTGAGGATGTGTTTGATTTCAATTCCTACTCGGTAATTTACACATACAACCCTGTTACCGAATTGGCAATTGATATTGCTTACTTTAGTTACTCAGTTGATCGTGAGATTTTACAAGAGCAAAACCTTTTATTGAAAGAAAACTTTAAAACTAAAACAGGCTATGACCATTTAGTAACCACAGGAAAACTACCTTTAACAATCAGCGGAGGTATTTTAACATCAAAGTTCACAATGTTAGTTTTGGAAAAAAATCATATTGCAGAAGTACAAAGTTCAATTTGATCAAAAGAGTTTGAGGATTTTTGCGAAAAAAACGAAATAAATATTTTTTAAAAGCCTCTAGGCTTTTTTATTTTAAAACTACTATTTTTAAGTATACAATTAAAGGAAGGTGATTTTATGTATTCGGTTATTATTGTAGCAGCCGGTCAAAGCACAAGGTTTGAAAAAGGAAATAAATTACTTGCAAAATTAAAAAATCAAGAAAGAGTTATTAACCAGACTTGTGAAGTTTTTTTAAAAAATGATAGAATTGAAAATATTATTTTGGTAAGTTCTGATGAAATTCATCAAATTGTCAAACAGAAGTTTGAAAATAATATCAGATTTACATTTGTTAATGGAGGGAGTAGTCGATTTCTTTCTGTTAAAAATGGGCTTGAAAAATGCACGACCCCAAAGGTGTTGATTCATGATGGGGCTCGACCATTTTTGAAGCAGGATTTATTAAATGAAATTTTGGATGAAGTGGTTCAAAACAACGTAGTTGGGGTGCTACCATGAATTCCTGTAACAAACACTTTGAAGAGAAATTTTAATGGTTTGAAAACTGTTAATCGTGAAGAATATATTCAAAGTCAAACTCCTCAAGCTTTTGATTTCAAAATTTTGAATGAAAGTTATCATAATTTTAAGGGTGAGGATTCTTTTGATGATTGTCAAGTTGTAGAAGAATACCTTGAAAATCCACAAATAAGATTAGTAAAAGGGGATATAACCAATATTAAGATTACTTTTATGCAAGATTTATCAATAAACACTTAATTTTTATGCAAAAATAATATATAATTTTTAAGCGAGTTAATTAAATCATTAACTCCTTGCCTTAAATTAGGCCATAGACCATAAGGAGAATTAAACATGGTAAGAAAATATGAAATCATGTATATCCTAGACCAAGATACTAGCGAGGTAAAAGATGTACAAAAAAAATTGCATGCAATTTTAGAAAATAACGGGGGAAAAATTGTTGAGTCAGCAGACTGAGGACTTAAAAATTTTGCCTACCCTATCAACCGTAAGGAAAAAGGATACTATACAGTATTAATTTCAGATACTTCAGCAGAAAACATTAATGAATTTCAACGTGTAGCTAAAATTGATAAAAACGTAGTAAGAGTAATGGTAATAAATACTGAATCAGAAAAAAGATACGAACAAACAACTAAGTTATCAAAAACTGATATGTCTAAATTCAAGGAAGAAAAACGTGCTCCAAAACCATTTGAAAAACGTTTTAACCGTGAAGGATTTAACAAAACTAACAACAATTCAGAAAACAAAACTGAAAAACCAGCAGAATAATCGGAGGTATCAACATTATGAATCAAGTTCAATTAATCGGTAGAATAACTAAGGACTTAGAATTAAGAACATCATCAGCGGGTAAATCTTTTGTAGCTTTTACTTTAGCGGTAAGTTCATTTGGAGGAGGAAAAGAGTACACAAACTTTATTCCTTGCTTCGCATGAGAGAGAAGTGCTGAAAATATGGCTAAGTTCTTAAAAAAAGGGAGCTTAATCGCTGTTGAAGGATCTTTAAGTGCTCGAAGCGAAAACAAAGATGGAGTATACCAAACAATTGTTAACGTAACAGCACAAAGAGTTGAATTTTTAGAATCAAGAAACTCAGGACAATCATTTGATCGCGAACCAGTGCAACCTTTTAATAACGAACCAAATTCAAACTTTGATTTAGATGTTGTAAATAATTTCTCAGATAAAAGTGAAGAAAAAAAATATGAAGCTCCAAAACAATCATTTTCAGATGATGACGATGATTCGATTTTGTGAGACTAACAGAAGAGGGATAAAATGAAAAAATTTAACGTAAGAAGAAAAAAGGTAAACTTTTTTGCTAAAAACGAAATCAACTATATTGATTATAAAGATGTGGATTTACTAAAAAAATTCATCTCAGGTAATGGACAAATTTTACCAAAAAGAGTAACTGGAACATCTCCAAAACACCAAAGAATGCTTTCTACAGCTATTAAAAGAGCTAGAATAATGGGATTATTACCATTCGTTGTTCAATAATTTTTGGAAAATAAAACACCAACCAAAAACGTAAAAGTTTTAATGTTGGTGTTTTTTATATTCTAAATTTTTTGTTGAAAACAAAGAAGTCCACAACAATTAAGAGGACTCCAAGAGCTCACAAAAATACCAGGTAGCCATGTTTAGAGTAAGCCTTATTATTTTTGTTAAAATTGCCGCTGCTTTTAATTTTAAATGGTAATATTTTAAATTTTTTATCTGGTTCATCAGAGTCCTCATATTTATAACCCGAGGGGAAGGTGTTCACTTTTTGTGAACCACCATCATAAATGTAGAACTGACTTGAAATGAAATCCTCACCACGATTTTTAAGAATTTGATAATCATTCAAATAAGGGTCAGTGTTAAAAATCATTTCATTTATTACTAACCAGGGAATAAAGGAGTTTAAGGCAACGAGTCCGGCATTGTTGAAATTTTTATATTTTCTATTATTTGAATTTAAAGCATTAATAATGAGGTGTGTAAAATTCTGATTTCATATCTTAAGACCTACAGGAGTTCTGGGCAGGTCAGAATTTTTTGACAAATCAAATCACTCATAAGAAGGTGTGTTTTCAAGATTAGCATTATTGAATAAATTTTCTCCAATAGAGCCGTTACCCACATTATCGCTAACTCAGTTGTTAATGCCAAAGTTAAAAATTAAATTATTTAAAGCAAAAACATCTCTCTTCTGTTCTTCTGATCAAATTGATAAATTGTTTATCTTTTCGATTGTCTTTTTAAATTCGTTCAAACTAAAATTTAACTTATTTTTATTTATCGAACCTTTTGGGATGATTGAAGAGTGATAGTCTCTTGATAAATTTGAATCTTTTTGATTAACTATAATTTTGTTGATTTTAAATAACAATGTATTTGAAAAACTAGTATTATAATCTTTGATGTCCTCTGGTCTATTACCAAACTTATTAAATAGATTTTTGAAATCTACTATATCAATTATTCCTGTTTTTAGACCTATCATCGATAAAAAATTTGACCTGTAATCTTCATTAAAATTGCCTTGGAATATTTCATTTCATTTATTCCCTTCAATTAAAAAGCTTTTGGTAGTTTTGTTATTAGATGATAGATTTAACAAATCATTTCTGGCAACAGAAGAAACTATTGAATCTTTATCCAACTTGCTGGTAATGCTATCGGGAATAAAACCGTTGGTGAAAACTGTTAATAATGGGGTGGGTGCTGCCATTATCAAAAATATTATGGAAAATGAAAGGGCCAATTTATTTTTCTTAAAACTGTATATAAATAAATAAAATCCGGTGAAAATTATATCTAAGGCAGGAATTAAAAAAATCATGAAGGCAAAGTTATTTAATTGTCATGGATTTTTTATTGCTAAAACTAAAATGAATAGTAAAAAGTGCAGTAAAAAAACACCTATAGAAATAATTTTATTGGTTAATAATCTTGAGAAAAAGATTTGTCTCAATAAAACACCTTTTCTAATTTCAAGACTAAATATTTGTAGGTCTCTGTCGTTTGCGTATATTTCGTTTAAATTTAAAATATCAAAAACAAAAATGTTGAGTGTAGAGAAACAAAAGAAACAAACAAGAGATCAAAGGTAGTTGGAATTTAAAGAAACCAAC
Source organism: Spiroplasma endosymbiont of Panorpa germanica (assembly GCF_964019765.1). Taxonomy (NCBI): domain Bacteria; kingdom Bacillati; phylum Mycoplasmatota; class Mollicutes; order Entomoplasmatales; family Spiroplasmataceae; genus Spiroplasma; species Spiroplasma endosymbiont of Panorpa germanica. The sequence goes on from NZ_OZ026461.1 coordinate 26,220, forward strand.
AACGAACTAGAAATTATGCTAAGAATAATCATTGCTACTGTTATTGTTATATTGGTAATACCTTTTAGCGAATTAATTAATGAATTTTTTAAGACAACTTTATTTATTATCGAACCAACCATTTTAACAACCCCTTAGAGAGATTAAATAAAATCAATTCATCTTAAGTATGCACTAGTAGAACAAGAATGAACTGAGCCAGATGTTTTGGCATAAACGTAAAGCTCAACATCGTAGTCTACAAACTTTTCATCTTCGTTGAGTCTCGCCTCAAGTGTTATTGATATCATTGATTTTTGCTTACCCCAACCAGATTGTGCATTATGAGTATAAGTATTGTCATCTGATTTTCAAACTATTCTTTTTGAATCAGACTCCTCTTGTTTATCTAGAAAAATCGTTTGCTTAGAATTAGGGTTTTTTCACGTATCAAAAGAAAAATTCCCGAAAGCCTTAATTTTTATGGCTTTTGAAGCCACATTTTTTCAGCTGATTTGCTTTGTATGTACACTTTTTCTGGAAATTTTGTCAACTTCATGAGTTCCTAATTTTTTTGTTTCGACGCTTTCTCACATTTCTAAGTTGTTTAATTGCTCATTAATAGATATTTTATTTTGATAATCATCTCCGGCTAAAGTTATGGCGCTAGGCGTAAATAAAAGACCTGAAGACAAAATAGCTAAATTTTTTTTCATAAATATTCCTTTCAGATTGCTAACTTATTTTTGACTATATATTTCTAAAAGCTCTGATTCTTGAGGGTTATTATCATCGATTAAAAACCATTTCTTATAAATATCAAAAAGTTTCTCTTTATTTGGATCGTATTTTTTCTGCAAGATTATCTCGCCATTTTTTATTAAAACGATTTTATTAATGAATGTTTCAAGTTCATCAATATTGTGGCTGGTAATGATAATCCCGACATCGCTTTTTTGAGACAACTTTTTTAGCAGACCAATAAATTGCTTTCTAGTTTGAATATCTAGGTTGGCTGTTGGTTCATCTAAAACTATTATTTCTGGTTTATTAACCAGAATCGAAGCTAACAAGGCTTTCTTTTGCATTCCAGAAGATAATTGATTAAACTTATCCTTAACCTTATCTTCTAAACCTAAAAGGCTCATAATTTTCAAAAATAGTTTTTCAAAATCACAACCATTTTTACCATTTTTTAATTGATAGTTGTAATTGCAGTATTTTTTTATGTTAAAATTTTTTGAAAAGTTATTTTGATCAGGGAAAAACTCCATTTTTTTAAGTGAGTTTTCATCAATCATTTCACCATTAACGAGAATACAATTCTTATCTACAATATATTCTTGGAAAATGGATTTGATAATCGTGGTTTTCCCAGCACCATTATTGCCTATTAAACCAATTATGTCACCTTCGTTTAAACTAAAATTAATATTATTAAGTGCTACTTTATTATTGAAAGATTTATTAAGATTCTTAATTTCTAATTTCACGTAATACCCCCTTCTTTTAATAGGGATTTCTCGTCTTTTCAAAGACATTATACATCACTTTTATCGGAATGCATTTTTAGTTTTTAAATTATTTTAAATGACCATCAATTTAATTTTATATAGTATAATAGAAAAAGTGAAAGAGGTGGTTATATGAGTCCGTTATCCAGTTTTAACGACGAAGTGCCGATAGGTATTATCAATCAAAATGAATATAGCCACGATACTCTTTAAAAGTATTTTTTAATTGTGTTTGTGTGCTTATTTTAAGGAAAAGGAGGCAACATGCACAAAGTAGCTAAAAAAAGCAAGGCGAGCAAAATCGTTTATAAAAACGATGCCCAGCTTGAAAAATTTGCAAATTTATCACAAAGCGAAATATTAGAAGAGCTTGAAATTGAAGGCTTTGGTTTAACCAGAACTGAAGTTGAAGACAGGCTTGATAAGTATGGTAAGAATAGTCTTAAAAATGTTAGATATAATTTCTTAGCAGAATTTTTAAGACATTATTTTGGACCGTTTAACTTAATTTTAATAGCAATTTGTACTTATAATTTTATCGAATATGCAAGCAGTAAAAGCGTGTTTGATCTAGTTGGCGCGATAATAATTACTGCCATGGTAATAATTAGTGGTACTGTTGGTTTTGTTCAATCAACTAAATCTTTTATGATTTCCAAAAGACTTGGATCTGTTGTAACAAATACTGCAACTGTAGTTAGAATAAATGAAGATCGCGAAAAGATTGTAAACAAATCAAATTACTTAAAGTTGGTAAAAAAATCTCGCGAAATCGACATTCAAGATTTAGTACCAGGGGATATAATTTATCTTTCAAGCGGAGATATGATTCCCGCCGATGTAAGAATCTTGTGAAGTAAGGACCTATTTATTAACCAATCTTCTTTAACTGGTGAGTCTATGCCAGTAGAAAAAAACGCTGACAACAAAGGCGAAACAATGTTGGAGTTTAATAACATTTGTTTATCAGGAACAAGTGTGGTTTCGGGAACTGCCATTGCTGTGGTAGCTTTCACAGGTAATCAAACCTACTTCTCAGCTATTCACCAAATCGTAAGAGAAAAGAAAACTTTAAATAGTTTTGAAAAAGGAATTCGTAAAGTAACCATTATGTTAATGTGCTTTATGTTAATTATGGTTCCGATTGTAATTATTGTAATGGGAGCAACTAAAGGGATGTGAACCGAGGGAGCTATTTTATCAATTGCAGTTGCTGTTGGTTTAACCCCAGAAATGCTACCTGTTATTGTTACGGCCAACTTATCTCGAGGTGCCAACCAGTTAAGTAAGCATAAAGTTGTAATTAAAAATACAAGTTCGGTGCAAAATTTAGGAGCAATCGATGTTCTGTGTACAGATAAAACCGGAACCCTAACAAACGATAAAATAGAACTTACAAAAATTCATACCTTAGATAACAAAGCTAATGACGATGTTTTAAAATTACTTTACTTAAATAGTTATTTCCAAACTGGTCTAAAAAATCCTATGGATAATGCAGTATTAGACTATGTTATGGAAGGTAACAAAATTTCAATTAAAGACAAATTTCAGAAATACGATGAAATCCCATTTGACTTTAATCGTAGAAAATTAACTATCATAGTTAATGACAGTGACAATAATAAAAAAATGATTTGTAAGGGAGCGGTTGAAGAAATCGTTAAAGTTTGTACAAAGGTATTTTATCAAGGTAAAGTAATGAAACTTGAAGAGGATATTTTAAGACAAATTCTTAGCACCGCTAGCAAAGCTAATAAAGAAGGTTTAAGAACTATTGGAGTGGCTTATCGCGACGAATTAGACCCTAACAAAGAAAGTTACACTGAAAAAGACGAAAAAGATCTAATTTTTTATGGTTTTGCCAGCTTCTTAGATGCTCCAAAACCATCAGCATCAAAAATGATTAAATTATTAAAAGATAATGGTGTAGATTTAAAAATTTTAACAGGAGACAACGAAGAAATTACTAAGACAATTTGTAAAAGAGTTGGGCTAAAAATTCGTGGAGTTCTGTCAGGAACCGAAATGGAGAAGATGTCTGAGTTGCAACTAAAAACGGCGGTTGAAAGATCTAATGTTTTTGTCAAATTAAACCCATTACAAAAAGTTAAAATTATTCAAGTTTTAAAAAGCAATGACCACATTGTTGGATTTATGGGAGATGGAATTAATGATGCTCCCGTTCTAAGACAAAGTGATGTGGCGATCTCGGTTCACAATGCAACAGACATTGCTAAAGAAGCTAGTGACATTATTCTTTTAGAAAAATCACTTTTAGTTTTAGAAAAAGGTATTATTCAAGGGCGTAAGATTTTTGGTAATATTTTAAAATATATTAAAATTACAGCATCATCAAATTTTGGTAACGCCTTAAGTGTTGTTATCGGAATTGCGTGACTACCATTTACCCCAATGATGCCGGTGCAAATTTTATTCCAGAATTTAATTTATGACTTCTCACAATTTGCGCTTGCATATGATAATGTTGATAAGGAATTCTTAAAGGTCCCGCAAAGATGAAATGCCAAAGATATGGTACCATTTATTTTATGTAATGGTCCTGTAAGTAGTGTGTTTGACTTAGCAACGTTTGCCATCTTGGCTTATGGATATAATTACAATGATGTCTCAAAAATTCAAATGTTTAATGCTGGATGATTCATGGTAGGACTAGCAACTCAATCACTTGTAGTTCAAATCATGCGTACTGAAAAATTACCATTTGTACAATCAAAAGCAGTATGACAACTAAATGCCTTTACGGTGTTTACTTGCATAATTGCCATCTCGATTCCTTATATCCCGCACGTAAATACAGGTTTAGGAATGACTCACCCAGGATATTCATTTATCCCAATTGTGATTGGTCTGCTATTCTTGTACTTGATTTTTGCCCAACTGGTAAAAATGTTATATATCAAAATATTCAAAAAATGATTATAAAAAACCGGTTTCAAACCGGTTTTTTGTTTATAATTAAAGAAATGGAGGTTTATTATGAGAGTTATTTTGTTAAAGGATGTTAAAAATTATGGAAAAAAAGATGAAATTGTTGAAGTATCGGATGGGTATGCAGCTAATTACTTAATTCCTAAAAAATTAGCAATTAAAGCCAGCCAAGATAGCGTTAACCACTTAAAAGGAAAAATTGACAAGGAAAACGTGGCGATGGAATCAAAACGCCAAGAAACATTATATTTAAAATCACAAATTGAGAAAATTACTTTAAACTTTAAACTAGCCATTAAAGACGGCAAAGCTTTCGGTTCGGTGTCACAAGCCCAAATCGAAGAGAAAATGTTAAAAGAATATAATATTGAAATTGATAAACGTAAGTTTCTAAAACACGAAAATCTGAACCAGATCGGGTTGTTCTACATTAAAATTAAACTAGATTTTAATATCGAAGCAACTATCAATGTAAAAATAGAAAGTAAAGAATAATGAGCACTAACGTAAAAAAAGAAAAAAATATTATTGAAGAAGCAGAAAGAATGGTTTTGGCGATTGCAATCCACTCGGCAAAAGCAAGTTATGAAGTTGTCAGTAAGTTAAAATCTGAGGATTTTTCCCTACAGTCACACCAAATTATTTATGATGTTATTTTGAAACAACAAGCTAATGCTTCAGAAATTTCAGTCACAAAAATTGCTCACGATTTAGTCAAGGAAAAGAATCTTGAAAGAGCTGGGGGATTAGAATATCTAACTCAAATTTCGGGATACTTTTATACAGATGAAGGTGTGGAAGAATACATTGATATTGTTTTTAAAAGCAGCATTGGAAGACAACTGGATTTGGCTCTAAAATATATTAAGGATTTGAGAGAACAAAATCACGGAATTGAAGAAATTTTTGCTGAAGCACAAAGTAAGATTTTAGATATTAAAACTGATACAACCCACGATGATGTTGTGCACATATCAAAAACCATCAAAGATGTAATTGATAAAATTCATTTACTAGAACAACAAGGAGATGCCTTAACGGGGGTCACTACAGGATTTAATAAATTAGATAAAATTACCAATGGTTTGCAAGCGGGAGACTTTATTATTTTGGCCGCTCGTCCCTCAATGGGTAAAACTGCTTTAGCGTTAAATATGGCTTTTAATGCAGCCCAAAGAAACAAAGGTGTTGCGTTCTTTTCATTGGAGATGCCCAAAGAACAACTAGTTCAAAGGATTTTAGGAAGTTCTGCTAAAATTGAATCTTCAAAAATTAGATCGGGTTCAGGATTGACAAAAGATAACTGAAAAATTATTACTTCAGCATCAGATGAAATTAAAAAAATGAATATTGTCATAGATGATTCCCCAGGAATTAATATTTTACAAATTCAATCAAAACTTAGAAAAATGAAACGTGATTTTAACATCGATTTATGTGTTATCGATTATTTGCAATTAATTTCAGCAATTGGAAATGGTGATAATCGTCAAAATGAAATAGCAACTATTTCTAGACAACTTAAGAAAATTGCTCGTGAAATTGAAATACCGATTGTTTGTTTATCACAACTTTCACGTTCAGTTGAGAAAAGAGAAGATAGAACCCCAATCATGTCAGATTTAAGGGATTCAGGAGCAATTGAACAAGATGCTGATGTTATTATGTTCTTATATCGTGAAGCTTATTATGAAAAAAAATCAGGTTATGATGAATTACTAGATAACACTGAAGAAACTGATTTAATTATTTCCAAACACCGTAATGGGGCAACTGGAGTTGTTAAATTGAACTTTCATAAAAGTTTTGGTAAATTTACTGATGTATAATTGCCATTAAAATGTGTATAATAATACAAGTTAAAAAGGAGACAAAATGAAAAAATTACTATCAATATTAGGTGCTTTTACATTAACAGCATCAACAAGCTTGAGCGTCATATCATGTACAATTCCAAAACAAAGGGTTGAAATTTTTGTGGGAAAAAGCTCTGAAAAAGATAATTTCAAAAGTTTCAACGGTCCAACGTTAGCTCTGACTTCATTGACTGCAGATATTCTAAATGTCTTAAACTTCAAGAAGGAAATGTATCCCGATGATACCAAATATAAAGAACAAAAGGAACTAAGACAAAATAAAGAAGGAAAATTATTTTCTTTTGAAGAATTATTCACTAAAAAAGACCCAATCCTAACTGGAGCTGCCAAAGATGATTTTTGAAGGGAATACAATGAACCTTTTAATACAAGTTTTTCACAAGTTTCATATGAAAAAAACACAGAAGACTCAGCTTTCCAAAATCTAGGACTAACAGTAATTCGTTCAATCGTTCCTGACGGTAAAACAGATAAAGATAAGATCCAATTTTTAAGAGCTGATTCTCCAACAAGTGATAAGGAACTTAAAGATTTTGAAAAACATAAAGCTAGAACAGCTAAAATTTTAGTATCTGATGATTTAAAAGAAGGTATAAATGGGACTATCGATCAAATGAAAAAAATCGATAATACCCAGGATTTAAAATTGGTTCAAAAAGACAAAGATGATAAGGAAATTACTTTATACAAAGTTTCAGATCAAGAAGTTTTAACTCCTTATACAAGAGAAGTTGAATTCAAAGCCGACAAGGGTAAAGAGAAAATTACACAAACTATTGTAGCTCCAGATGTTGGATATTCTTTTGAAGTCAATGATTTTGAATTTGAAACTATTTTCAACGGTAATGAAAGCAAATATCGTATTTCAACAACTATATCAGGTCTTTCAGGAATTATCGCCTTGACTGCAGCTTCTGCTTCATCTGATGATAACACCGAGAAAATTAATGCTAACTTTTATTGATACTTAAAACAGTACCAATTCAACAATGAAAAAATGATTGGTTATGGTTCTCCTGAAAACATGAGCGGTAAATTCGATAATTTGGACATTAAAAAAATAGACATAACTAAAGTATAAGTGATAAAAAAACCCTTTAAATTAAGGGTTTTTTTTGGTATAATCAACTTGATTTTTATTTGGGAATAAAATGGGGTGAAAAAATGAAAAAGCTACAATTAAGACAGTTTAATAATTTATTTCAAGTCTATGATGCTGGTGAAGAAAAAGTAATTGCAATTTTTGATTCTGAGCAAGCGGCTAGAAATTTCATTATTAATGAAATTGAAGACCAAAACCTAATTTTAAATTCTCCAATGCCACCAATGGGTGCAAGTAGCTTTATGGCACCTCCCCCAACCATGCCTTGACAAGGTGGAATGCCACCAGGAATGGCTATGCCTCCATTTGCTCAAGGTTGTCAATCACACCAAATTAACCAATGTCAATCTTGCCATCCTAATAACTTTCATCAAAACGATGCTAATTCATTAAATGTAATATCAGGAATGGGTAACATGATGAATACTATGATTTCAGGGTTTGGTTCAATGATGACAACCATGGGAAATTTAGCAAATAACAGCAATCATAATAATAACAACAATGATCGATATAACAATGTAGCACCTCCAAGATATGAAGATCGTGGACCAACATTAGACACAGCGCAGTTACTTCAAAGACTCGAAGAGAGGGACAGATTGCGTGAAAGCTATGAAAAACTAGAACAAGCAAGACAACCACAGCCAAGACATTATGAAGACGAGCCTCAATATCGCCCAAGAGATAACAGAGACTTTGAAAGAGAACAAGAAGAAATTAGAAGACAAATGGAACTTGATAATCTTAAATATCAACGTGAACTTAAAGAGAGATATGAAGAACTTTACAGAAAACCAGTTCAAGAGGAAATAAAACCTCAACCAGTTATAGAACCAGAATCAGCAATTGAAAAAGAAGCTGTTAAAGTTTTAGAACCAGTTAAAAAAGAAGAGCCAACAATTGAAGAAACTCAAAAATTAGATTCAACCGAAGAGATTCTAGAGGATTTAATTGAGGTTACTCAGGAAACTGTGGATACAAAACAGAATTTAGTTGAAAAAGATGACTTATTCATTTTAGAAAAAGAGATTTCTGGAGCTAAGCTAAGAAACAAAACATTAAATGATACAACCAGTCATGTTAATGACGATATTTACAAACTTTCAGATACTCAAAATACAGATACGCTTGATTTCAATGATTTTACTTCTTCATTTAATTTTGATATTTCAGAATTGAAAAACAACGGTGGGGCCTTTATTAAAAAAAGAGGTAAAAAAGGTAAAATCTCAAATATTGATGATAAAAGCCTTGGTGAAACAAGCGCCTATGAAGGATTGGAAATCCTAAATACACCAAGTAAAAAAGTAATTGCCGATGAACAACTAGTTAAAGTTGATTACACAAAGACTTTTGAAAACGCTGATTTCGGGAGAAACATGCGTAAAGCCTTTAGAGAGCCAGTTATAATTGAACCAACAGTTGAACTAGATAACACAATGGATAACCTAAATGGTGCTTTAGCTTTTGAACTACAAAGAAACTTGAATAAAAACGCGGCTTTAGATAATAACGAAACAGTTGAAGTAACATCGATGCTTGTTGACGATAATTTAGATGCAACAAATTTAGACGGCAAGTCATTACTCGATCTTGGTCCTGAAACAGCTTCAATGGAACTTGAAGACGATAAAACCATAGATAAGAAAAAAGAAGAAAAACAAAAATTATCAAAAATTGACGCCCAAATTTTAAAGACTGAAAAAAAATTGAACAAAAAAGAAGCGGCTCAAGAGAAAAAAGACGAAAAAAGACGAAAAAAATTAGAAGATAAATGAAAATAATCTAAAGTGATTATTTTTTTTATTTAGGAGGCACTATGTTTTTAGAAAACTATAAATCTGGATGACAAGATTTTTTTGAAGATATTAAAAAAGAACCTTTTTATATTGAGATGATGGAATTCCTTCAAAAAGAATATGAAACCCATGTTATTTTTCCTAAGTTTGAAGATGTTTTTAAAATTTTTAGATTAGTTGAACCTGAGGAAATAGGTGTTATAATAATTGGCCAAGACCCATATCATAAAAAGGGTCTCGCTAATGGGATTGCTTTTAGTTGCAGCAATGATCAAAAAATACCGCCGAGCTTAAGGAATATTTTCAAGGAGCTAAATGATGATTTGAACATTGATCATTTTCAAAATTTGGATTTATCAAATTGAGTCAGCCAGGGGGTTTTTCTCATTAATGCCATTATGACTGTAAGAAGCGGAGAACCAGCAAGTCATAAAAACATCGGTTGAGAACATTTTACAGAGAAAGTTCTTGATTTTATAAACAAAAAAAACGAAAAAATTATTTATTGTTTATGAGGAAATTTCGCTAAAAGAATATATAATAATTTAAGGTATAATTTTATAAATAAAGACTTAACCATTAGTTCTGCACATCCGTCACCATTTAGTTATCATTTATTCAAAAATTCTAGACCGTTTAGCAAAATAAATGAAAAACTATGCGTAATTGGTAAAGAGCCGATATCTTGAGATAAGTAAGATTATGAGAGGAATAGACAGATGAAAGAAATAAGCATTTGATTATTAACAGGAAATAACCTAGCGATTGTTGCTTCAATCGGTTTAGCAATTATTTCATCACTATACATAATTTACAACGTTTGCTCTTTTTATATTTTAAGAGAGCGATATCATGGAATCAGATTTACAACTAAAAACATTGCATATATCACAATGTTTACAGCAGTTAGTGTAAGTGTTACTGTTGTAATTTCGCTAACTATCCCAATAACAGTGTTCCCTCCAATTCGTATTGCGATCGAAGGGGTTATGGTTAAAATAGTTGGACTTATTTTTGGACCGATTGTTGGTTTAATAGTTGGCCTAATAACTGAAATATTGGTAATGTTAATGGTTCCCTCATTTATCCACCCGGCTTTCATAATTGTTATTTGTGCATACGGACTTATTTCGGGGATCGGTTTAAGTTTCAAGAGGCTTTCAGAAAAAAACAATTGAATAATCATGATTTTAATTACAATATTCCTTTCCGCATTATTATTATTTTTCACAGTTATCATATCATTCTATCCTGACAAAATTCCTTTCCTAGGAATGCACCTAAGTACAATGTCATTTAATTTAATTTTTGGATTTGGAATTGGTATAACGCTTGTGGGTATTTGGGCCTTTTATATAACAATGAGCATTCGTAAGAAGCATGCCTTCTTGAATCAGATACTACCAATAATCTTAGTAGCTATTGCTTGTGAATACATCTCAACAACAATAATTTCTGCTTGAGGAGATACAGGATTTTTAATTTTAGATAAATCACCAGAATCAGGCGGATATATTTTAAATGTAATCTTGCGTTTAATCCAAGCACCGTTAAAAATTGTAATTAACACCGCGATACTATACTTTACATATGTGGCGGTTTCCCCATTGATTAAAAATGACCGCTAAAGCTTAAAATAAAAGTGAGGAAAAATAATGAAAATATTTAATTCTTTATTTGACAATTACTCGATATTCGATAATAAAAAAGCAAAAGTTTATTGCTGTGGACCTACGGTTTACGATAATATCCATATTGGAAATGCTCGCCCGATCATCACAACAGATGTTCTGGTGAGGTTTTTAGAGTTTATTAATATTGAGGTTGATTATTTGCAAAACATAACCGACATTGACGACAAAATTGTTAAAAAAGCAAAAGAGGCTAATAAAAAAGAGACCCAAATCACTGACAAATTTATTAAGGACTACTTAGAGGACCTTTATAGTTTGAATATTCGAATGCCAAACAAAATCATACCAATAAGTGAAAAAATAAATTCGATAATCGATTTTATTGAATATTTAGTAAGTCTAGGGCATGCTTATGAGAGTAATGGAGATGTCTATTTTGATATTAACTCGATTAAAAAATATGGTGAACTTTCGAATCGTAAAATCGAGGAGTTAATTTCAGGATCGAGAGTTGAAGTTAATCCTAATAAGAAAAACCCCCTAGATTTTGTACTGTGAAAAAAAACCAATGAGGGTTTGTCTTGAGTAACAAAATGAAGTACAGGTCGTCCAGGTTGACATACAGAATGTGTGGCTTTAATTAAAGATTATTTCCAAACCCCAGTTGATTTTCATGTGGGTGGAATTGATTTAAAGTTTCCTCATCACGAAAATGAGAGAGCCCAATTCCTGGGAACTGATAAAAAAGAGCTATCAAAAATTTGAGTACACAATGGCCATTTAGAATTTGGAAAACAAAAGATGTCAAAATCAATTGGTAACATGATTTTGGTTAGCGAATTTATCAATAGTCATGGGGCCAATGTTTTGAGATACTTGCTTTTAACAACTCACTACAAACAACCATTAGATTTTAGTGATGATTTGATAAGTCAATCAAAAAAAGCGATTTCAAAAATTGACAGCTTAATCAAAAAAATCCAACTTAAAGTGGCTTTGAATGAAGTTGTTAAGACAACAGAAAGAGCTTTGGATAAAGAATTTAATATCATTGATTATATAAAAAAATTCATCCAAATTATGGAAGAAGATTTAAACACTCCACAAGTGATAACTTTAATTGAGGGAATGGTTAAAGAAATTAATAAACAAATCGAGAACAAAAAATTAAATGCTGTAATTGATGATTTGATAATTATCTTACAAGTTTTAGGATTTGATTTTTCATTACAAGAGTTAGATTCTCAAACCATTACTCAAATTGGTAAGTGAAAAAAACTTGTAGAGGAAAAGAATTTTGTTGAGGCAGATAAATTGCGTCAAATTTTAGTTGATAAGAAAATCATGTAGGGGGTTAAATGAACAATAATTATATATACGGTAAAAATGCTGTTAATGAATTTGTAGAAAATTTCCCTGATCGTGTAATCAGAATTTATGTCACAAGCAAAGAAGCTCGTGAACAATATCGCGCAAAAATTAGTGATATCAAGATTGTAGAAAAAGACTTTTTAGATAAAATTTTGCAAACAAAAAACCTAACTCATCAAAATATTGTGTTAGAATACAAGCAGTTTAACTATAAGCCTTTTAAGGAACTATCGTTAAAAAACAAGGATAATCCAAAAACCTTTTATTTAATCTTGGATCAAATACACGACCCTTATAACTTTGGAGCTATTATTCGCTCGGCGGTTTTAATGGGGGTTGATGGGATAATTATTTTAGATCATCGTCAAGTTGAGGTAACCCCAACTGTAATTAAAGCTTCGGGAGGCACTGCTTTTCATATGGACATTTGCAGAGTTGCCAATTTAGCTAATGTCATTAAAATACTAAAAGAAGAAGGCTTTTGAATTTACTCTTCAAATCTTAATGAAAAGTCCCAAGACTTTAATGAGGTGAAATTTGATACTAAAACCACTCTAATTTTAGGGAATGAAAATAAAGGAGTAGGCGATAAAATAACTAAAATTAGTGATATAAACGTTCACATTCCAACTTTGAAAGTAATTGATTCTTTAAATGTTTCGGTTGCAGCTGGAATATTGATATTTTATATTGCAAGAGAATTGCAAAAAATTAGTCTTTAAAAAATGCATAATCACGAACCAATAGTTAGCAAACTCGTAGAAACAAATAGCGGCTTAAAAAATATTAAAAATAAATATTTTGATCAAATGGTGTTATTTCCAAACTCCTTTGATCCAGAAGGATATGAAGATCTAATCAAAAAATTAGATGAAAATGAGGAAAGAGCTAGAGCTAGAATATTTCAAGTGCTTCAATCTGATATTAAAATGTCGGTTAGTAAGGCACAAATGAAATTTCCAAACATTCCTTTAGAAGCCAACGACTTTTTAACAGAAGGTTGGTCTTCTTTAAGTGAGGCACTCAAGAAGTTCAATCCCAGAAAAAGCGACAGAGGATTTTCAAAATATTATCTAGAAATCGTTTATTGAAGGTCAATGGATTATATTAGAAAATTTTTGACAAATAAACATAAAGCGGTAAATTTGGCGATCACTCGCTCATCGCTCAATTCAAGTTTTGATTTTGACTTTGTTGACCTTGTAGAATCAGATCCTTGAAAATACAACAACATTATGTCGATGATTAGAGAATATGTTAAAAACTGTAATGGAATGGAAAAAGATATTTTAACCAACTACTTAATTGGCGAAAATATTGAAACTATTGCCACAAAGGTTAACCGTGATAAAAGGGCTACACAAAGAAAACTTCAAATTGCTTTAAGCAATTTGAAAAGAAAACTTGCTTAAAATCTTTAATTAGATATAATATTTAGAGATAGAGGGTTTTTATTTTGGGAAGTAATAAAAGAAAGATTATTTTAGTGTGCGAAACTTGTTTGTCTCGTAATTATTCTTTAACTAAAAGTATGATGACCCAAAAGGACCGTCTAGAAATTAAAAAATTTTGCAAAACGTGTAACCTACACTCGCTACACAAAGAAACTAGGTAAGGATTGAAAATCATGGCTAAAGATAAAAAAGATAAATTAAAGCTTTCAAAGGAGCAAAAAGCTGAACTTAAGTTGGAAAAAAAGAATCTTAAGGAAAATGCAAAACTTGAACGCAAGAAAATTTATGAAGAGCTAAACGCAGCTGGCGATTCAGATCAAGATTCAACAAACCTAGCTAAAAAAGCAAAAATGAAAAAGATCAAAAAGGAAAAAGAAAAAGTCGATTGAAGAACCGGATTTAGAGAATTTCCTGTAAAAATGGTAAAAGAAATTAACAAAATCAGATGAACTTCAGGTAACACTTTAGGAAAAAAATTTATTTATACTCTAATTTTTGTATTTGTATTTGCTATTTTCTTCTTCGTAGTTGACTTGGGGCTACAAAAGCTGTTTGAATTAATATATATTATTTAAGAAAGAGGAAAAATCAATGACAGATATTTTAGAAAATTTAGAAGACGAATTAAGTCTATATAAAGGCCAATGATTTGTTATAAATTGTAATAGCGGACATGAAGAAAGAGTAAAAGCAGACCTACTACAAAAAGTAGAAACAAATTCTTTGCAAAACTTAATTTTCGACATTAGAATTTCAAAAACTCCAGTAGCAAGTAAAACTGGTAAAAAAATAGAAAAAAACAAGTTTCCAGGTTACATTTTCATAAACATGGAAATGACTGATGCTGCATGATTCACAGTAAGAAACACACCTGGTGTAACTGGGTTTATTGGTTCTTCAGGAAAAGGGGCAAAACCACTTCCACTAACATATATGGAGGTTGCTAAAATGCTTACTCCTGAAGTTGAAGAAACTAAAAAAACTGATGGTGCAATCAAAAAAGAGAAGAAAGTTCACGTTGCTTCATTTAAGTTAAAGGATATTGTTCTAATTAAAGAAGGTCCTTTTAATGGTCGTGAAGGTCAAGTGGTTGAAATGGATTCTGACAAAGGTGTTGCTATTGTCAACATTGAAATGTTTGGAAGACATACACCAACAGAAGTATCTTATGAAAATGCAGAATTAGCATACAAACTTTAAGGATAAAAAAATGAGTAAAATTAAAATTATACTAAGCGATAATCGCGAATTAAATGCTGAATTATTTCCGCAAAAAGCTCCACAGTCAGTGGAAAACTTCTTGGATTTAGTTAAAAAGGGCTACTATAACGGTTTGATCTTCCATAGAGTAATCGACGGTTTTATGGTTCAAGCGGGTGGTTTTAAAGCCGATTTTACAGAAGCAGGTGAAACAAAATCAATTTTTGGTGAATTTGCTTCAAACGGCTTTGAGCAAAACGATATAAAACATTCGTTGGGGGTTTTATCAATGGCTAGAACAAACGAACCCAACAGTGCTTCTTCACAGTTCTTCATTGTCACAAAGGCTTCTAATTTCTTAGATGGTCAATACGCAGGATTTGGAAAATTAATGGACAGAGAAAGTGAAGCTGTTGCAATCGAAATTTCACGTGTTGAAACAACATCACATGGATATCATGACGACGTTCCTGTTGAACCAATAGTGATCAAAGAAATAAAAATTTTATAATACATATTGAAAAATCAGCTCTTATTATGATAATATTAATAAGGCTGATTTTTATTGTGGAAGAATGACCTAGAGTCATTTGTTTGGACCACAGCGAGAAACATAAGGAGGTGTTGCCCGTGGCTAAAAAAGTTACACGTATAGCAAAATTAGAATTTATGGCAATGCAAGCAAAACCAGGTGCAGAATTAGCTTCACTTGGTATTAACATGCCTCAATTCACACAACAATTTAATGACGCTACAAAAGATCGCGCAGGAGATGTAGTTCCTGTTGTGATTACCGCATATGATGATAAATCATTTGATTTTATTTTAAAAACTACACCAGCAGCAATTTTATTAAAAAAAGCTGCTAAATTACAAAAGGGTGCAAAATTATCAGGTTCTGAAATTGTTGCTACCATCTCAGCAGATGAAGTGAGAAAAATCGCCGAATACAAAATGGTTGATTTAAGCGCAAACTCAGTTGAGGCAGCAATGAGAACAATCGAAGGTACAGCAAGACAAATGGGTATTAAAGTGGAAGGAATGCCTGGAAAGGCGTAGGTAGATAAAATGGCAAAATTTGGTAAAAAATACAATGCTGTTGTATCGAAAGTTGATAAAAACAATGCCTACCCAATTCTTGAAGCTGCAAAGTTAGCAAAAGAAACTTCAACAACAAAATTTGATTCAACTGTTGAAGTGGCGTTTAATCTAAATGTTGACCCAAGACATGCTGACCAACAAATTCGTGGTGCTTTAGTTTTACCAGCAGGGACAGGTAAAACCCAAAAAGTTTTAGTTTTAACTAATACTAAAACTAAAGAAGCAGAAGAAGGCGGAGCAGACTTCGTTGGTGGAGTGGAATTGATTCAAAAAATTCAAAAAGAAAACTGATTTGATTTTGATGTAATTATTGCAACACCAGAAATGATGGCTGAACTAGGAAAAATTGGTAAAGTGTTAGGACCAAAAGGTTTAATGCCAAACCCAAAAACTGGAACAGTTACAGTTGATGTTAAAAAAGCATTAGATGATGTTAAAAAAGGTAAAATCGAATACAGAACTGATAAAGAAGGTAATGTACATGCAATTTTAGGTAAAGCATCATTTAAAGAAGATCAAATCGTTCAAAACTTTAATGCAATTTTTGATGCAATCAAAAAAGCAAAACCCAATGCAGTTAAAGGTAACTATATTAAAAATATTGTTATTTCAACCACAATGGGTCCGGGAATTAAAGTTTCAATCGAAGCTTAAAATATTTTAATTAATTAAAAAAAACAGAAAACCATTCAAAGTTATTTAAGATATTTTTAAACCACTCAGTTTGAGTGGTTTTTATTTTACACCATTGTCAAAAAACCAACAGTTAAATGTATAATAAAAGGGAAGGAGATTTTAAAAATGAAATGATGATTTTCTGATTATGATGGAACTATTAATTTAAATCACGACGATTCAATTGATAAAAGAGATTTAAAATTTATCAATGATTTTATAAAAAATAACAACCAGTTTGCAATTGCTAGCGGAAGACTTCACAAGGAAATAAAAGGTGTTCTTAAAAATGCAAAACTTAACTACGACTACATTATTGCTTGTAATGGGGCGGCTGTTTATGATGAAGACGATAATTTAATTCAAGAACAGGCCATTGAAATGGATGAGAGAAAACAAATTTTAGAAATTTTAAATAATAACAAACACCTGATAACTGGATATTGCGATCTAGATGAAAGAAAAGACTACAATGCTACTGTGATTGAAGAGGTTAACTCAAATCCATTCTTCATTGGAACAATCCCATTAGATAACAATTATACTCAAGGAGAGTTAGACATTTTAAATTCCAAAAATATTAATATAATTTATTTCTACGGATTAGAAAACGATTTGTTAAAACTTCAAAAAGAAGTTAATTCTGCTGACCATAATTTCAAAGCGATAAAAACTCACACTAATGTTTTAGAAATTGTTCACAAAAAAGTATCAAAAGCTTTTGGGATCGAATTAATAATGAAACAACACAATATTGGTATTGAAGATATCATTACATCTGGGGATGGAGAAAATGATATAGAAATGCTGAGATTCACTAAAAACTCGTTTGCAATGAATACTGCCAAACCCAACGTTCTAAAAGAGGGTCAACATATCATCGCTAATGTCTTTGAAATCGGAAATTTCATTAGCATAAATTAGTTTAAAAAAGTGTTTTTTTAAGTCATTTTGTGTTAATATATAAGTGCTATTCGTACCAAAGAAAGCAACTGGGGAAACCCTTAATTCGTTGCCGAGGAATGAAAACATAAATTATGTTTTATTTTGCCTCGGTTTACCGAGGTTTTTTTTATTGAAATAAAAAGGAGGAATACAAATTGGAAAAACAATCACGTCCATCTCATGCTAAGAAGAATGAAGTTGTAAAAGAAATTGTTGGAAGAATTAAAAGCCAACAAGGAATGGTAATTGCTGAATACAAAAAAATTAGCGTTGCTCAAATAACTGAACTTAGAAAAGCTGCCTTGGAAAAAAACATCTTTATTAAAGTATATAAAGATTCACTATTTTCAAGAGCAACTGAAGAACTTAAAATCGAAGGTCTAGAACCATTCTTAACAGGTCAAAATATTTACATCTTCTCAGATGAAGAATCAATTGCCCCAGCTAAACTAGTAGATGAATTTAGTAAAAAATATCCAGACCTAAAACTTAAAGCCGGAATTTATGAAGGTCAAGTTCTAGATACAGCTGGTGTAAATGAACTAGCATCACTACCATCAAAAGAAGAATTATACTCAATGTTTGCATCATCACTGATCTATCCATTACGTCAATTCATGTTATTAACAAAAGAAATCGCGAAAACAAAAGCAGAATAAAACAAATCAAAAGTACAATAGCTTATTAAAAAAAGAAACAGGAGAAAAAAAACATGGCAATCACAAAAGATGATATTATCAAAGCTTTAGAAGAAATGAAGCTAGCTGAACTAAACGACTTAGTTAAAGCAATCGAAGATCACTTCGGAGTAGTGGCGGCTGCAGCAGTAGCAGCACCAGCAGCTGGAGCAGGAGCAGCAGCAGCACCAACTGAGGTAAACGTTTTATTAACTAACGCAGGAGCACAAAAAGTACAAGTAATTAAAGTAGTTAAAGAATTAACTGGACTTGGATTAATGGACGCTAAAAAATTAGTTGATGGAGAATTACCAGTAACTATTAAAGAAAACGTAAAAGTTGAAGACGCTGAAAAAATGAAAGAAGAATTAATGGCTGCAGGAGCATCTGTTGATTTAAAATAATGTAGAACTCACCTTTTTAACATTGGTGAGTTTTTATATAATAAAGGACAATCTATGACTAAAAAAAACTGTGGACCAAACCCGAAAGAAAAATTAAACAAATATTTAGCAACAGATTTTTTGAACAATTACATTACCAACCCCAATATTGAAATTGGAGATTACACTTACTATGCTTCACTTGACTGCGAACAGGATTTAATCAATTTTCAAAACAAAAATATTTTGTATCATTTTCCGTTTATTGGTGATAAATTAATTATGGGAAAATTTTGTCAGATCGGTTTCAACACAAAATTTATTATGAATGGAGCCAATCATGATACGAATAGAATCTCAACCTATCCCTTTTTTATCATGGGGAGTGGTTGAGAAGATCAAGACAAATTTACAACTAATAAAGGAGACACCATAATCGGCCATGATGTTTGAATAGGTTATAATGCAACAATTATGCCAGGAGTCAAAATTGGTAATGGGGCTGTCGTGGCGGCGAACAGCACAGTGGTTAAAGATGTACCTGATTATGCTATTGTTGGGGGCAATCCAGCAAAGTTAATAAAATACAGATTTTCAGAAGAAGAAATTAAGAAACTTAATAAACTAGCTTGATGGGATTGGGATGCTAAAAAAATAACAGAAAATCTAGATAACTTATCTAAGAAAAAATTTACAGAATTTAAGGAGAAATAAGATAAATGAAACAATTTACAAAAGACTTCCAGATATTAATTAAAACAGAATGAAAAATATTGCTGAGCAGATTTGGGATTTTCATTCTGGGTTGATTTTTATTCACTCTTTCAATCGCCTTATATACTCCAACCTCAGTTGGGGCCAGTCAAATTGACTTTACAATTTTCAATTTTTTAGGCGCTTTTAGCAAAGGGGGAATTAACCCTGATGGGACAATTGATCTCGCATCTTACTCATCTTACTTACTCATTTTTTATTCAATTATGATGGTAATCACAGTAGTCATGGGTTCGATCAATGTTACTTTGGATTACAAAAAAAATAAAAATGTTCAAAAAATATATTGATACATTTTATTTGTAATTGGTGATATAATTTCTCTGTTCATAATTCCTTTAGGAGTTCAAATACAAATGCTCTATATTAATGGTTCGATGTTTGAAGGGCAAACCCAAAACATTGAAAAAATCTTAAGATTCATTGTGTTTATCGCAGCATTTCTAATCTACTGCGTGGCCATTGCTTTGATGGTTTATTGCGGAATTATGCCAGGGGTTTATAACTCAATTGCTGAGGAATTTAGAAAATTAACTAAAATGTCGTATCAAGCTTCAAGAATTATTTGAGACTTCTTATTGATAGTTCCGGGGGTAATATTATTGATCGCAATCAGTTGAGATGCTGATTTAAAATTAGCGTTCCTAGGAAACTACTTGTATTTTGGAACAATCCTATTTATCTTTATCACTGGTCCTCTTGTAGGATTTATGTTAAAAAAATTAAACAAGGTATTTAACATTAGTGAAAAAACCAAAGCGCTTTACGAGAAAAAAGAGGCTTAATAAAAATCACATTTACAAACGTAAATGTGATTTTTTTACTTAATTAATATATACCAGGATGGTTGGTTAATATTATAGATTTATAAATTGTTGATTTAACATAAATTTAATCATAGAAATTATATTGAAAATTTTATAAAAAAACTCTTAAAACTATTGACTTTTGAGTGAATATAACTTAAAATTGTTATTGCGTAGATTTTGCTTTAAATTGGAGGAATATTAAATGAGCTATACTGTTAAAAAAATAAACCAGGCAGTCAAAAGAAGAGATTATACAAAAGTTTCTGGTGACTTGCCATTACCAAACCTGATTGAATTACAAATTGACACCTTTGATTGATTTCAAAAAAAAGGAATCGATGAAGTTTTTCAAGAAGTTTTTCCCGTTGTCTCAAACGATGGTGAAATCGTATTAAGTTTAAAGGACTGGGAGTTTAAAGCGCCTAGAATTCCTGTTGCAAGAGCAAAAGAAGAATCAAAAATATTTGAAGCACCAATATATGCCAACTTATCTTTGACAGTTCGCATGGAAAGTGTTGAAATTGAAAAAGAAAACATTTCGGGTAAAACTGAGACCTTTTTGAAAGGTTGACTACAAGAGAAAACCGAAAATAATAGTGTTAACTTTGTAAAAAAAGCGGATAAACTATATTTTTATGAAGTAAAAAACAAAACTGGAGATAGCGAAACTATTCAAATAGAAATCATCGATGATAATAGTGAAATTGTCACTGCAAATGTTGATATTTATAAAGTAGGAGAAGTTTTCTTTGGAGATTTCCCACTTATGACAGATCGTGGAACTTTTATTGTTAATGGTAGTGAAAAAGTTGTAGTATCACAATTAGTTCGTTCACCTGGAAGTTACTTTAAAACAGAATTGAACCGTAAAAACGGGGAAACTATTTATTCTGCAGACATTATTCCAAGTCGTGGAACATGATTGGAATTTGAAACTGATATTAAAAAACAAATTGATAATAAATTGGCAAATGCTTTATTTGTTAAAATTGATAAGTCACGTAAAACTACTGCTACTAGTTTATTAACATCGTTGGGAATGCAAAAAGATGAAATTTTAAGCATTTTTGATTCAAACAGTGTTATAGAAACTACTTTAGAACAAGATAACTTAACTGGGGAAATTAGTATTGACTGAGAAAACCAAATTCAAGAAATTTATAAAAAAATCCGTCAAGGAGAAACTGCAACAGCTGATGGAGCATGTAAATATATTTTTGGACTACTATTTGATAAGAGAAAATATGATTTAACTAGAGCTGGGCGTTTTAAATTACAACAAAAATTAGCAGTTAAAAACCGTTTGCTAGGTAAAATCTTGGCAGAAGATTTAATTGATGTTAAAGGAAAAATTGCCTTTAAAATGGGAACTGAAGTTACAAAAGACGTCTTAAAAGAAGTTTCAAAAGTTTTAGAAGAAGGAGCGATGGTTTCAAAAATTAATTTCCATGAAGCGATTGAATCTGGAAACGAAATTCAAAAAATCAGAGTTTTCAAAGATAATGACTTAAGAACTGAAACTACTGCAATTATTGGGGTAACTAAATCAAGAAGCGATGAATTTATTAATGTGCCAGATATTGTGGCAACACTTTCATTTGCTTTAAACTTGATTGATGGAATCGGAGAGGTTGATGACATCGATCACTTAGGTAACCGTCGTGTTAGAACTGTGGGAGAATTATTACAAAACCAATTCAGAATCGGAATGATGCGTATTGAGAAAAACGTTAAAGAAAAAATTTCAACATCTAACCCATTCAAAATGAAACCTTCAAGTATTATTAACAACAAACCATTAACAGCAATTATTGGTGAATTTTTCAATTTATCACAACTTTCACAATTTATGGATCAAACAAACCCGTTAGCAGAATTGACAAACAAACGTCGTCTAACAGCTTTAGGGCCTGGAGGTCTAAGCCGTGAACGTGCAGGACTAGAAGTTCGAGACGTCCACCCGAGTCATTATGGAAGAATTTGTCCAATTGAAACACCAGAGGGACCTAATATCGGTTTAATTAATAACTTATCAACTTATGCTAGAATTAACGAATATGGATTTATCGAGACTCCTTATAGAAAAGTTGAAAATAGAAAAGTTGTCCCTAATAAATATGAATACCTAACAGCAGATCAAGAAAGAGATTTTATTGTTGCACAAGCTAATATTAAAATTGACAAAGATGGAACTATCTTAGATGAGAGTGTTGTTGGACGTTATCGTGGGGATGACATCATGGCTAATGCGGCGGATGTTGACTATGTTGACGTTTCACCAAAACAAATTGTTTCAATCGCAACTAGTTTAATTCCATTCTTAGAAAATGATGATGCCAACCGTGCCTTAATGGGTGCCAACATGCAACGTCAAGCCGTGCCTTTAATAAACCCTGAATCACCAGTTGTTGGAACAGGTGTAGAATTTGAAGCAGCTCGAGACTCTGGGGACGCTATTGTTGCTAGAGAAGACGGAATTGTTAAGTATGTAGACTCAAAACAAATTGTTTTAGAAACTAAAGATGGTCCAAAATCATATGTTTTAAGTGATTTCATTCGTTCAAACAATGGAACAGCCATTACTCATTCACCAATAATAAAAATTAACGACAAAGTTAAAAAAGGTGATATCTTAGCTGATGGTCCATCAATGGATAAAGGTGAACTAGCCTTAGGACAAAACGTGGTAGTAGCATTTACAACTTGAAATGGTTACAACTATGAGGATGCGGTTATTGTTTCAGAAAGAATTGTAATTGACGATCGTTTTACATCAATCCATATTGATGAATATACAATTGAAAGACGCCAAACTAAACAAGGACCAGAAGAAGTAACTCGCGAAATACCAAATATTTCTGAGGCAAGCAAAAAATACCTTGATGAACAAGGAATTATTGCAATTGGATCAGAGGTTAAAGTTGGTGATATTTTAGTTGGTAAAGTAACACCAAAATCACAAACACAACTATCACCAGAAGATAAATTGCTACACGCAATCTTTGGAGAAAAATCACGAAACGTAAAAGATAACTCTTTAAGAGTTCCCAATGGGGGAGAAGGAATTGTTCAATCAATTCGTCGTTTCTCTCGTTCTGATGGATATGATTTACCAGCTGATATTCTTGAAGTAATAAAAGTTTTTGTTGTTCAAAAACGTAAAATTCAAGAAGGGGATAAAATGGCGGGACGACACGGAAACAAAGGTGTTATCTCAAAAATTTTACCAGTTGAGGATATGCCACATATGGAAGACGGAACACCAGTTGACATTATGTTGAACCCACAAGGGGTACCTTCACGTATGAACATTGGTCAAGTTTTAGAAATCCACTTAGGTATGGCCGCTGAAAAATTAGGAATCAAAGTTTCAACCCCAGTTTTTGAAGGTTTAAACGATGAGGAATTACAAGAAATCATGGCAGAAGCTGGTATGAAAAATTATGGTAAAGTTACTTTAATTGATGGTCGTACTGGTGAAGCATTTGATAAACCTATTGCTGTTGGAGTAATGTACATGCTTAAACTATCTCACATGGTTGATGATAAATTACATGCACGTAACGTTGGTCCTTATTCATTAATTACCCAACAACCACTTGGTGGAAAAGCACAAAATGGTGGACAAAGATTTGGGGAAATGGAAGTATGGGCTCTTGAAGCATATGGAGCTGCTTATACACTAAGAGAAATCTTAACTATTAAATCAGATGATATTAGAGGAAGAATCAAAACTTACGAAGCAATTGTCAGAAGTAAAGATATTCCAAACCCAGGAATTCCTGAATCATTTAATGTTTTAACAAAAGAAATTATGGGACTTGGATTTGATATGCACATGATCGATGAAGACGGAAATAAAGTATTAATAAATGCTTATGAAGACGACATGATCGATGAAGTTGAATTTGATTTTTTAGAAAAAAATAAAAATCGTAGTATTTCAAGATTAGAAGAAGACTTATCAGACAATATGAATCTAGAAGATTTAAGTTTGGATGTAGAAGACGAAGAAGTTGATCCTGAGTCACTGCTTGATTAGTAAGGAGAAGTTAATAAATGGTAAATTCAAAAAATGAAAAAAGAATGATTAAAATCGACTTGGCTAGTCCTGATGTGATTCGCTCATGATCTCGTGGTGAGGTAACCAAAGCCGAAACTATCAATTATAAAACTTTAAAAACCGAAAAAGATGGTTTGTTTGACGAAAGAATCTTTGGTCCAACTAAAAACTACGAATGTGCCTGTGGTAAGTACAAAAAAGTTAAGAACAAAGGAAAAGTTTGTGAACGTTGTTTAGTTGAAATTACTGAATCAATTGTTCGTCGTGAACGAATGGGTCATATTGAACTAGAAGAACCAGTTACACATATTTGAATGCTAAAAGTGGCTCCAAGTAGAATTGCTGCCATCTTAGATTTAAAAACTAAAGAACTAGAAGAAGTTGTTTATTTCGTTTCACACATCGTTTTAGATCCAGGAACATCAAAACACTTAAAAAAAGCACAAGTTTTAGATTTAGGTAATACAAAAATTAGTATCAAAACTCGTGAAAAATTAACAAAAACTCTAGAGGAAATTAAAGAAGGTTTTGACTTAAGTGACCCAAAACAAGAAATTGGATTCCGTAGAGCTGAAAAAATGATTGAAGAATTAAGAAATGCTTCAATCCCATTCTCAATGGATGAAGCAGCAAGTTTCATTGGTAAATATACCAATGCCAAATTTGGAATTGGTGCTAGTGCAATTGAAGAATTATTAAAAAACATTAATCTTGATGAATCAATTGTGAAAATTCGTGAAGAGTTAAAAGAAAAACGCGGAACTGTTGAACAAAACAAAATGATGAAACGTTTAGAAGTTTTAGACTCTTTAAAAAAATCAAACTCTCGTCCAGAGTGAATGATTTTACACGTTATTCCAGTAATTCCCCCAGATATTCGTCCAATTATCCAATTGGATGGAGGAAGATTTACAACTTCAGAAATCAACGATTTATATCGTCGTATTATTATTAGAAATGAACGTCTAAAAAAAGTTAAATCAATGGGAGCTCCAAGTATTATTGTAAACAACGAAAAACGTATGCTACAAGAAGCTGTAGATGCTTTATTGGATAACGAACGTAAAGCACGTCCAGTAACCGGAAAAGATAAGAGAGCTTTAAAATCTCTAACTTCAATCCTAAAAGGGAAACAAGGACGTTTCCGTCAAAACTTACTAGGAAAACGTGTGGACTACTCTGGTCGTTCAGTTATTGCAATTGGTCCGGATTTAAAAATGTATCAAGCGGGAATTCCTCGCGATATGGCCATTATTCTATTTAAACCATTTGTAATTAAATGATTGCAAGAAAATAATTTTGCTGAAAACGTTAAAGTAGCAGAAAAAATGATTCAAGCTGGTGATGTAAAAATTTGAGAAGCTTTGGAAAGTGTAACCAAAGATCGTCCTGTATTACTAAACCGTGCCCCAACTTTACATAGACTAGGAATTCAAGCATTTGAACCTAAATTAGTAAAGGGAAAAGCAATTCGTTTACACCCATTAGTAACCACAGCGTTTAACGCCGACTTTGATGGTGACCAAATGGCTGTCCACTTACCAATTTCACCAGAAGCTGTGGCTGAAGCTAGAGTTCTAATGTTGGGAAGTAAAGCAATTCTTGGTCCCAAAGATGGTAAACCAATTGTAACCCCAACTCAAGATATGATTTTAGGAAACTATTATGTAACTTTTGAGGAAAAAGGTGAAAAAGGTCAAGGAATGTTATTCTCAAATCCAAATGAAGCACTAAGCGCTTATGAAGCGGGAGTGGTTTCATTAAATTCAATTATAGCTGTTGATGTTAACTCTTTAGATGCTAAGCACTTTGAAGTTAAAAAATCAGGTTACCTAATCACAACAGTTGGTAAAATTTTATTCAATGCAATTTTCACTGAAAAATTCCCTTGATTAAATAATAATGATATTTATGGAGCTGAAAATTCAATTGATAAGTTTTTAGTTTCAGAATCAACTAATGTAGCTGACTACATCCAAAACAATTATGAAACAGAACAACCAATTAAGAAAAAAGACTTATCAGCAATTATTGATCGTTACTTTAGAACTTACGGTTCACAAAAAACCGCTCAAATGCTAGATAACATGAAAGACTTAGGATTTAAATATTCTTCAAAATCAGGAACGACTATTTCTGCAGGAGACGTTGTTGCTTACAAAAATAAATATGAAGACTTTAAAGTGGCTGATAAAAAAGTTGCTCAAATTACAGAATTCTACAACATGGGAATGTTGACATTCTCTGAGAAAAAACGAAGAGTAATTAATGTTTGATCTGCTGTTAAAGATGAGATTCAAGTACAACTAGAATCTGTTCTAAAACAAGATCCAAAAAACCCAGTATTTGTCATGGCAGATTCTGGAGCAAGGGGAAATGTTTCCAACTTTACCCAACTTGTAGGTATGCGTGGACTTATGAATGACCCCAAAGGGGATATTAAAGAAATTCCAATTAAATCTTCATTCCGTGAAGGTCTAACCGTTTCTGAATACTTTATTTCAACCCATGGGGCTCGTAAAGGGATGGCTGATATTGCCTTGAAAACTGCCGATTCAGGATACTTGACTCGTCGTTTAGTTGACGTTTCACAAGAAATCATTATTACCGAAGTTGACTGTAACCCTTCAAAAGGATTTGAAGTAAGTGATGTTGTTGAAACAAAACATGACAATATTATTGTGCCTTTAAAAGACCGTCTTGTTGGACGTTTTATCTACGCTGATGTGGAAGACAAAAATGGTAAAGTTATTGCACCAAAAGATACTTTGGTGGATGAAAGCCTAGCTAACGAAATCATTGAAGCTGGTATAAAAGTCGTTCAAATTCGTTCTGTCTTAACTTGTGATAGTGCAAAAGGTGTATGTAAGAAATGTTATGGTATTAACTTGGCTACAGGTGAACTTGTTGAAAAAGGTGAACCAGTTGGGGTTATTGCCGCTCAATCAATTGGGGAACCAGGAACGCAACTTACAATGCGTACCTTCCATACCGGAGGGGTTGCGGGTGGTGATGATATCACCCAAGGACTTCCTCGTATTAAAGAATTACTAGACGTAACAACTCCAAAAGGAAGTGTTGCTATCATTTCACAAATTGATGGGGTTGTTTCTGATGTAATTGAAGAGGATGGAATTTTCACAGTTATTATTAAATCAAATAATGATGAAAGAAAATATAAATCACAATACGGAGCAATTATTCGTGTAAAAGTTGGTGAATCTGTAACTCGTGGTCAAAAACTAACCGAGGGTGCTATAAACATCAAAGATCTTCTTGAGGTTGCTCGTATCGAGGACGTAGAAAACTACATTCTAAAAGAAGTTCAAAAAGTTTATCGTTTACAAGGGATTGAGATTTCAGATAAATACATCGAAATCATTGTAAAACAAATGTTGAACAAAGTTAAAATCATTGACTCAGGTGATACAGAATTACTTCCTGGTGAAATTGTGACAGTTAAACATTACAAAGCTGTTATCACTTCAGCAATTATGGAAGGTAAAAAACCACCACTTGCTAAATACACAATTTTTGGAATTAAAAAAGCGCCTCTAGAATCAGAATCATGATTGTCATCTGCTTCTTTCCAAGATACTGCGCGAGTTCTTGTTAAAGCAATTATTAAAGGTAAAGTTGACAAACTTGAAGGATTAAAAGAAAATATTATGCTTGGAAACTTAATTCCAGCAGGAACAGGATTAACTGGAAGTGCTGACATTATTAGACGTGGAAAAGATAGTATTGCAAACGAATACTAAGAATAATAATTATTAAAAACACATTTTCTCTGTACGAAATTCGTACAGAGTTTTTTTGTTTCTGGATATTTTTTCATTTCCAAACTATAAAATATTTAGCTTAATATTTGTGACAAAATTAATGAAAACATTAGAGAGAATGTGAAACACAACTACTGTTAGGCAACAATTTAAATTACTATTGCTAACAAAAAAACATAGCTTCGTATTCAAATCCAACGATTATCCCAATTACAAATGGATAGCCTCACCTAGGAGCTGTTTTATTATTGCTTAAAGTTCCCATCTTATATCACATTTATTTTACCTGTTACAAATGTTTATAATAATACGAATAATAACGTGAATTAATCTGGTGCGATTACTAATTATAATGCCATTATCAGTCAAATTTAATCTAAAAGCTTTGTGATATCCACTCTCTATTTTATATAAATATTCAATAATAATTAAATTTCTTGCCTTTTTCATAAAATGTATATAAAATAATAGTGTATATGAAAGAAGGAAATATATAAATGAAAAAATTACTAATTTTATTAGGGGCATTTAGCATGACTGCAACTTCAAGCGCTGCTGTAATTGCTTGTGGTGGAGAAGAGCCAGAACCAGAAATTTCAGATGAAATAATTTATGGAGACTTGAAGGATATTATTAAAAATAAAGATTTAGGTAAAATTGAAGTCGAGCCAACAACAGAGACTCCGGGAAAAATAACTGAAGAGCTTTTTAAAGAAAAAGTTGAAAAAAATAACAAGCAAAAAATCGACTGATCAGTTTTGGAAATTAATTTAGCTTCAAATACAGGCACAATCAGCGCTTTAGAGCCAACTACAGAACCAGAGGTAAATCCAGAACCAGAGGTAAATCCTGAAGAATCTGTTCTAGATGCAGACAAAAATTTTTACACAGGTGAACCAATTACAATTGTTTGAAAAGCTCAAGCTGATATTCAAAAAGCCGTATCTCTTAATAACCTAGGAGATGTCAAAGACAACGAAAACGAAGACGAATTATGTAAAAGTTTAATAAGTCAACTTGTTATGAAGAACGACAAATTCAATCCTAGTGACACAGCAGCTTTTGAAATAAAAGAGGGGTCAAAGACAGCAACGGGTCTAACAATTATTTGTAAAGCCGATTGTGATTATTTCGGAGAATTGCAAGTAAGGGTTGAGTTAACATAATACTTAATTCATAAATAGAATAAAATAATAAAAGATTTTAATTTCAAAAATTTCAATATAACCCACTTAGTAAAAACAATTTCAAAAATTGTTATTGTTAAATATGTAGGAGATTTTTGTATAAAATTTGATGAGAAATAAATATAAATATATCAAAATATTTACTTTTCATTTCCTTTTGATTACTAATAAAGTAGATTCATCATCACGTTAAACTCTCTATTTTTTAATTCCTTAATAATCCTTATACCAAAGGGTGTTAAAAATAAATATAGCAAAATAAATGTTTCATTACAATTGAGCTATTACCTTTCTAAAGTTACTTAATTGAAACATAGTTTAAAACCATTAATAAAAGCACCTTTTCATTTTAAATGAAAAGGTGCTTTTGCTTTATGTTTCAATATCTATTTTTTAATGCTTTTTGCTTCAGACTCTTCTTTAGAATAAAAACCTCATAAAAATAGCCCTAGCGCGATCGTCCCGACCCCATATATTAAAACTGTGGCTCCTCCAACAATAAGCAATAAAATCAGGCTTGCTTTTTCTAAATTTTTGAACTTTAATGATAATAATAATATTACCAATAGGCTAAACCCAATTAAAATTAAAACCCCAAGTAATACAGACCAAGATAGGTAGTTTATTAAGTTATATTTAAAATCATCTTCATTAATTGAATTATAAAAAGCTGGTACTTTGGTAATGAAGTATACACTTGCTATAACTGTTCCCAGCGAAACCACAAGCGATGCTGACCATATAACTCATTTCCCTTTAACGCTACTTTTAATCCCTTTTATATTTCATTTCAATTTTATTGTTTCTGAAACTTGATTTTTGTTGCAGACGATATTATTGATTTTGAAATATAGAGAAAAAATTAAAAGCATAATCAAAACTATAGTTACAATACTAATTGATAACATAAAGATTCCTTTTTCAACCGTGATTGCAAAGAAGAAGTAGGGAAACGATGTATAAATATCTTTATCATGACCCATTCTGATTGTTCCGCGAGTTAGCACAAATATCATATAAATAACTAAGATGCCGATTGCTATTGGCAAATAAAAGTGTGTGAATTCAAACCAGCTAATTCGCTTTTTACCGCACTGATAAATTCAAGCCCCAATTATAACACCTGGGGTTAATAAGTGCAAAATAATGCTGTATGTCAATCTTAATGGATCAGAATAGTCGTTAATAAATTGTGTTTGAAAACCATCACCAACAGCTTTGACTCCAGCTAGACCCATTCAAAAAAGCATCATTGTCAAAGTCATATAACCAGTCATTATGGTTCAAATATTAAAGTTAATTTTTCTATGAGGTTTCACCAAAACACAAGTAAAGAAGATAACCAGCATATAATTACTTCAGATTGTTCAAAAACTAAAACTAGCCATTAGTCTTTCTGCTGAGTTCATAAAACTAAAGACTGAATCAACATCATCGATTCCTACTCCAAACCTGGGAGCGGGCCTTAAAACTGACAAAACCCCATCAGAGATTAAAAATAATCAAAAACAGACAAGAAAAAAGCAGCTCATATAATATACAGATTTTTTCACAATACACCTACTTAATAGTACTTTTAATAATTTTATCATATCTAAATGGTGTATTATAAAAAAGAGGGGGAATTGTTTATGAAGATATTTATTGGAAGTGATCACACTGCGTTAGAAATGAAATCAGCAATTAGTGATTTCTTAAAAACATTGGGACACCAAGTAACAGATTTGGGTCCAGAAAGTGATGAGGCTGTGGATTATCCTGATTTTGGATTTAAAGTTGGAGAAGCTGTTAATAAAAATAAAAATAGTTTAGGAATTGTAATTTGTGGAAGCGGAATTGGAATTTCTATTGCTGCTAATAAAGTTAAAAACATCCGTGCAGCTCTTTGTTATGAAAAAGAGGCTGTGGAATTAGCTAGAAAACATAATAATGCCAATGTTTTAGCTCTTGGAGCTAGATTTATTGCGGTTCAAAAAGCTGTTAATTTGGTTGAAACTTTTATTAATACCGAATTTGAAGGTGATCGTCACGAAACCAGAGTTAGAAAGTTGTGTGACTACAGTGGATAGTAAATTAAAAGAATATTTAAATGAAGAATTGAAAAGGCAACAAAACCATATTGAATTAATAGCATCAGAAAATTATGTTTCTCAAGCGGTTTTAGAAGCGATGGGTAGTGTGGCGACAAATAAGTATGCTGAGGGATATCCTCAAAAACGTTATTATGGGGGTTGTGAAGTAATTGATAAAATTGAAAATTTAGCTATCGAGACTGCTAAGAGTCTTTTTAAAGCCAAATTTGCAAATGTTCAACCACACTCAGGTAGTCAAGCTAATGCTGCAGCTTATATGGGGATTCTAAAACATGGAGACAGCGTCCTTGCAATGAGTCTTGATGCTGGAGGTCACTTAACCCACGGCTATCCGCTGAATTTTTCGGGACAAACTTACAATTTTAATTTTTATGGGGTTGACAAGGATACAGAAATGTTAGATTATAATGCTATTGAAAATTTGGCAATCCAACACAAGCCAAAATTAATCGTGGCAGGTGCCAGCGCTTATTCAAGAGTAATTGATTTTGAGAAATTCAAAAAAATTGCAGACAAAGTGGGAGCTAAATTGATGGTAGACATGGCTCATATCGCTGGACTTGTTGCAGCGGGAGTTCATCAAAGTCCCATACCTTATGCAGATGTTGTGACTTCAACCACTCATAAAACTTTGAGGGGTGCTAGAGGTGGGCTAATTTTAACCAATGACGAGGAAATTGCTAAAAAAATTAATTCAGCACTCTTCCCGGGACTTCAAGGTGGACCTTTAGAAAATATGATTGCCGGTAAAGCACAAGCATTTATTGAAGCTTCAGGCAAGGAATTTGTTGATTACTCTAAAAATGTAGTTAAAAACTCAATTGCTTTGGGTGAAGAACTAAATAAAGGTGGAGTACGTTTAGTTGCTGGGGGAACTGACAATCACTTAATTAATATCGATGTGATGAGTCAGTTTCAACTTACAGGAAAACAAGCAGAGGATATTTTGTCAAAAATAGGTATTATTGTAAATAAAAACATGATTCCATTTGACACTCAAAAAGCATTTCACACTAGTGGAATCAGAATTGGGACCGCAGCTATGACCACTCGTGGTTTTAATGAAGAAGACTTTAAAGTTGTCGGAAATATCATAGTTTCAGCTTTAAAAGACCACTCTGAGGAAAACTTAAATAAATTAAAAATAAATGTGCAAAATTTGTGTAAAAACCACCCAATTTATAATAAAATAGTATATTAGGAGGGTTATTAGTATGTCATTTACAGTTATCAAGCACCCGTTAATTTTAGATAAATTAACGCGAATGAGAAAAGAAGAAACTAGTTCGAAAGATTTTCGTGAGAACCTTAATGAAATCGCTCAATTAATGGTTTATGAAATTTTTAGAGATATTCCAGTTGAGGAATTAGAAATTAAAACTCCGGTTAAGAAAGCGATAGGATATACAGTAGATATTCCTGTAGTTCTTGTACCAATTATTAGAGCGGGTTTAGGGATGACTGAAGGAATTCAAAAATTGATTCCAACAGCTAGAATTGCTCACGTTGGACTATATCGAGATGAAGAGACGCTTGAACCTGTTCAATATTATGCAAAAGCGACAGAAAACATAGCAGAAAGTTATGTGATTGTGGTAGATCCTATGTTAGCCACTGGGGGAAGTGCAGTCAAGGCGATTGAAATTGCCAAACAATGAGGGGCTAAAAATATAAAATTTGTCTGTTTGGTTTCGGTTCCTGAAGGGGTTAAGAAACTCCAAGAAGCGCATCCAGATGTTGAAATTTATGCCGCTTCACTGGATGAAAGACTTAATAAACAAGGATACATTGAACCGGGTCTTGGTGATGCTGGGGATAGAATTTTTGGTACAAAATAGGTTTTATATTGTTTGGAAAAAAATATACATTAATTATTAAATAAATGGAATAGAATTATTTTCGTAAAAAAATGGTTAAATTTCATTTTTTTTATTTTCAAAGTGCTAATATTAATAGGATGGAACATTGATTCCACCAAGAGGTGAGTTTTTGCAAACTTTCAAATTAAAATTTAAGGAAAATAAGCTATTAATAATGCTGCTATCGAGCTATTTTGCAATTGGTTTAATAACATTGATAGCGCTTGTTTTATCAGGGTTATTATCTTGACCTTGAATCACTGGCTTCGTGGTAGGAAACCTCACCTCATTTTTATCCATCTATTTTATAAAAATATCAGCAGACTCGCTGATCAAGACTGAAAATCATTATTTTTTTGTCTTCTTGTTTTTATTAAGAGTTGGTTTTTACATGGTAGTAACCTTATTGGTTCTCATGCTCCCAGACTTATTTTCAATTGAAGCATTTTTAATTGGAATAGTTAATAGCATTTTTTATCCATTTTTTATTAAAAAGGATGCTTAAAAAATTTAATTAACACTAAGTCACAGAAAGGAAGTGAGTTAGATGTTGCTTGCTGAAAATAGTTCCAATAGTCCACTTCAAGACTCATTGTTCGCTTTTACACCACAGCTAGTTTCCATTTTATTAACTTTTATACTAATTTCCATATTTTGCATTGTCTACAATGTAAAGATCAGAAATCACCAGAACCGGGAGAAGATGAGTGGATTTCTGATACTTACAGAAATGTTTATTACAGGACTAGAGGATTTGGTTGTCAGCATTATGGGTAAAAGATACCGCAAGCTGACACCATATGCAATGTATATTGTTTTATATATATTTGTTGGATGTTTACTTTCTTTAATCGGAATAGAATCTGCGATGACTTCACTGACGGTGACCTTTTCAATGGCATTTGTGACATTTATGGGTATTTATTATTTTGGGATTAAGTATCAGAAACTAAGTTTCTTTAAAAAATACTTGAACCCACTTGAACTTATTACTCAATTTGTTCCCTTGCTTTCAATGGCATTTCGTCTTTTTGGTAACTTGCTTGCCGGAAGTATTATACTTGGTCTTTTTTACTCATTCTTTATAGGTGTTCAAGCTGGCTTTAGCGGTGATAAATCTGCGCTTTTAGGAGTTTCTGAACAAGTTAAAAAAGGATGATTAAATAACGATATTTACAACGTAGATCCCGAACATTACGACTTAACTTGAAAAGCCCAGTATACTTATTTCTGGTCAGGAATAAATATATTTACAACAGCCTTTGGACCATTCTTACATATGTACTTTGACCTTTTTGATGGTATGATTCAGTCAGCGGTATTTTTAATTCTGACATTCTCATATTGAGGTGAAGCTATGGGCGAAGAGCACGAAGAGCCAGAGCCAGAGCGAAGAAGCTCGCCAAGCTTAGCAAATACAAAAATTAACAAAAAAGAAAAATTAATAGCAATTTAATTTAGACTAGGAGAATAAAAAAATGCATACAGAATTAATGACAACTATATTTACAAATTACGCACTTACCCTTTCGGTAATATTGCCAAACTTTTTCTTCGCAGATGCAGATAGCATTGGAGCGGGATTAAAATCATTGGGGGCTGGAGTTGCAGCCGTTGGTGTTCTTGGAGCCGGAATTGGACAAGGGATTACAGGACAAGGTGCTTGTTTAGCAATCGGTAGAAACCCTGAGATGTCAGGACAAATTACTAAAACAATGATTCTAGCAGCAGGTATTGCAGAATCAGGAGCAATTTATGCTCTAATTATTTCGCTTCTATTAATTTTCGTTTAGAATTTTATGTTAGACTTATTAGCAACACCAGGTATTCCAGAAATAACCCGAGGGTTATTTCCGAACTTACCAAACTTTATCGCCCATGTTTTATCAACAATAGTCTTAATTTTATTATTGGCTAAATTAGTTTACAAACCATTTTGTAACTCAATTGATGAACGTCGAAAAAAAATTAATGCCCTTTTAGATGAAGCAGCAGATAAAACAACAAAGGCAAATAGAGACAAAAAAGAAGCTGAAATATTATTAAAAAATGCTAAAAACGATTCTTTAAATATTATTAAATCAGCATACACTGAAGCTGATTCAAATAAAATGGCAATTTTGGATCGCGCTCGCCGCGAAGCTAACAATATTCAGAATCATGCCAAAATTTCAATCGAACATGAACGCGAAGCTTTAAAAGAAGAAATTAGACAAAATGTAATTGGGGTGGCATTCTCTGCAGCAGAAAAGGTTTTAGAGAAAAACATTTCCAAAGAAGATAATCAAAAAATTATTGAGAATTTTATTGACGACTTAGATAGGGTTGATTAAAGATGATTTTAAACGAATCAATTATCAGCAACTGGGGTCATGCACTTTTTAGTATCGCTAAAAAGGAAAATAAAATTGAAAGTTACATGGAACAAGCTAATGTCATTATTGAAATTTTAAAAAAGAACCAAGGAATTATTAAAATATTAACTACACCCAACATTGACTTAGATAAAAAAATTATTATTGTGGATGAGGTGTTTAGTAGGAATAAATTTGACACTTACATTGTTAACGCTATAAAAATTTTGGTGAGACAGAAATCTTTTATTTACTGTCGCGCTATTTTTAAAAAGTTAAGAAAGAATCTGTTAGAGGAAAAACATATTTTATATGGAACAATTTGATCAACAATCGAACTAGAGGAAAATCAAATTAAAAAAATTGAAGAAAAAATTAGTAAAAAATTACAAGAAAACGTAATTCTAATTAACAAGATTGATCCAAAATTAATTGGTGGTTTGCAAGTGATTGTTAAAGGTAATACTTTTGATGGTTCGTTGCGAGGAAAATTAGAAGCGATCAAAAACTCTTCAATAAGCAATAGAGAGTAGGGTGACGATTTTGGCTATAAACATTAAAGATATTTTCGAAGTAATCGAACAACAAATTAAAAATTACGGTAAGGAAATAGTTCATACTGAAGACGGAACTGTTGTTACTGTTGGTGATGGAGTTGCCATGCTTTATGGTTTGGAAAACGCCATGATGGGAGAATTATTAATTTTTCCCAATAACGTTTATGGAATGGTTTTAAATTTAGAAGAAGGTGCGATTGGAGCTGTGCTTATGGGTGATGATTCACTTGTTAAAGAGGGTGACATTGTCAAACGTTCAGGCAAAGTTGTGGAAACTCCCGTTGGCGACGCCCTTTTAGGACGTGTTGTTAATGCAATCGGAGTTCCAATCGATGGAAAAGGACCAATTGATTCTAAACAATTTCGACCAGTTGAGAAAATGGCCTCAGGAGTAATGGCTAGAAAGTCAGTTAACGAACCATTAGAGACTGGAATTTTGGGGATAGATGCAATTATTCCCATTGGAAAAGGTCAACGAGAATTAATTATTGGAGACCGTCAAACCGGAAAAACAGCAATTGCCATTGATGCAATAATAAACCAAATTGGCAAAAATGTTAAATGTGTTTATGTTGCAATTGGTCAAAAAGAATCAACAGTGGTTCAAATTGTTGAAAAGTTAAAGCAAGCAGGAGCAATGGAATTTACTACAGTAGTCTCGGCTTCAGCAAGTGAACTAGCTCCCTTGCAATATATTTCTCCATATACTGGAGTTACAATTGCAGAAGAGTGAATGAGTAAAGGCGATGATGTTTTGGTTGTCTATGATGACTTGTCAAAACATGCGGTAGCTTATAGAACGATGGCTCTATTATTACGTCGTGCCCCAGGTCGAGAAGCGTATCCAGGAGATGTTTTCTACTTACACTCAAGACTTCTAGAAAGAGCAGCCAAGGTTACAAGTGAATTTGGTGGAGGTAGTATAACTGCTTTGCCAATTATTGAAACCCAAGCTGGAGATATATCTGCTTACATTCCGACGAATGTTATTTCGATTACAGACGGACAGATTTTTTTAAGCGAATCTTCATTTAAATCAGGAGTTAGACCAGCAGTGGATACAGGACTATCAGTTTCTCGAGTTGGTTCTTCAGCACAAATTAAAGCAGTTCGTCAAATGGGGGGAACTTTAAAGTTAGAATTAGCCCAATATTATGAGTTAGCAGCTTTTGCTAAGTTTGGAAGTGATTTGGACGAAACCACACAACAAACATTAGAACACGGTAAGAGAATCATTGAAATTTTAAAACAACGTCAGTACCGCCCGATTTCGCAAATAGATCAAGCAATCATCTTGTTGGCAATAAAATCACGTTTAATAAAATGATTGCCAGTAGAGTTTATGAGTTATTTCAAAGACTCTCTAATTCACCACTTCAATAAATCTCCAGAAGGATTAAAACTTTGAAATCGTTTGGATAAAGCTAAGGCTTTTGATGATAAATTAGAAAAAGACATTGAAGATGAAATTAAAATTATGTTAAAACGTGCAATTAAAATGATCGACAAATATGACCCAACTCAATATGGCAAAATTGAAGAATACAAAAAACTTTAGACTGTTATGCCAAATTTAAGTAATTTAAAAGCAGAAATTGCCAACGTTAAGGACATTGGTAAAATTACAAGTGCAATGGAACTTGTGGCAACTGCAAAACTAAAACGTGTTGCCAAACGAATTAGTGAAGTTAAGGTTTATGTCGCTGAGGTTTATCAAGTTTTTAACGAAATAATTTCTTCATCACAAAAATCGATTTATCTTGCAGAGGCTAACAAAAAATTTAACAAAACTTTGTGAGTTGTTATCAATTCAAACTTGGGTTTAGCAGGTGGTTACAACTCGAACGTGAATAAAAAAGTTTTAAAACAGATGAAAGAAAAAGATGAAGTTCTAGCAATCGGACAAAAGGCTGTAAACTATTTTAAAGAACATAAAAAAATAATTCACGACCAAATTCTGGATGTTGATGTCAATTTCACAAACAATCGAGCACGAGAAATCAGTGCAGAAATATTGGCAAAATACAACAACGAATTATTTGATGAAATTCAAATTTGTTACACAAAATTCATTAATAATGTGACATTTGAACCAACTCTTTTAAGATTATTTCCTATAGTTAAAAAAAATGATGATCAATTGGTAAAAACAAAATCACTGACAACATTTGAACCAAGTGCAGATGAGGTGTTAGAAGCTTCGGTAATGATGTACATTAACACAATTGTGTTTGGGACCATTATTGAATCACAAGTTTCTGAACAAGCCAGTCGTCGAACAGCTATGGAAAGCGCCACTAAAAATGGTGGTGAATTGCAAGAAGAATTAAGTATTTTATATAATCGTAAGCGTCAAGATGCGATTACCCAAGAAATTACAGAAATCGTTGGGGGCGCTAATGCTCAAAATGAAAAGTAGGAGGTCATTAGAATGACAAAAATCGGAGAAATAGTTCAAGTTTTAGGACCGGTTGTTGACGTCAAGTTTGAAGAAGGACAAGTTCCAAGTCTTTACAACGCATTGAAATTAGAAAACAATCAAACCTCATTAACTTTGGAAGTTATGCAGCATATCGGAGATGAAATAGTCAGAACTATTGCCATGGGTCCAACTGAAGGTTTGGTTCGTGGAATTAAGGTAACAGATAGTGGAGCTCCCATTTCAGTTCCAGTTGGTAACGAAGTTCTAGGTCGTATGTTTAACGTTTTAGGAGAACCAATTGATAATCTACCCTCAATTTTAAAAGCTAAAACCATGCCGATTCACCGACAAGCTCCAAGTTATGAGGAGCTAACTACTTCAGCAGAAATTTTAGAAACTGGAATTAAGGTCGTTGATTTAATGACGCCTTTTGCTAAGGGTGGTAAAATCGGACTTTTTGGAGGAGCTGGAGTTGGTAAAACGGTTTTAGTTCAAGAACTAATTAATAACATCGCCAAAGCTCACGGGGGAATTTCGGTTTTCGCTGGAGTTGGTGAAAGAACTAGAGAAGGTAATGATTTATACTTTGAAATGAAAGAGGCTGGAGTTCTTGACAAAACTAGTTTAGTATTTGGTCAAATGAACGAACCTCCAGGAGCTCGTATGCGAGTGGCCCTGACTGGTTTGACCATTGCTGAATATTTTAGAGATGTTAAAAATCAAGACGTCTTATTATTTATTGATAATATTTTTAGGTTTACCCAAGCTGGAAGTGAAGTATCAGCGCTACTAGGAAGAATGCCAAGTGCGGTTGGTTACCAACCAACACTTTCAACAGAAATGGGAGCCTTGCAAGAACGAATTACTTCAACAATTAATGGTTCAATCACTTCAGTTCAAGCAGTTTATGTGCCCGCCGATGATTTAACCGATCCCGCACCAGCAACAACCTTCTCCCACTTGGATGCTAGAATTGTTCTAGATCGTTCAATTGCAGCGTTAGGAATTTATCCAGCAATCGATCCACTAGCTTCAAGCTCACGAATGTTAGATCCTGAAATTGTGGGAGAGAAACATTATCAAGTTGCTTTAGAAGTACAACAAATTTTACAAAAATATAAAGACTTACAATCGATCATCGCCATTTTGGGTTTAGAAGAATTATCTGAAGAAGATAAAATAATTGTAAATCGTGCGCGTAAGATTAGAAACTTCTTAAGTCAACCTTTCACAGTTGGGGAAAAATTCACCGGTCGTCCTGGTAAATACGTACCAATTTCTGAAACAGTCAAATCTTTTGAAACAATAATAACTGGAGCTGTTGATGATGTTCCTGAACTATTCTTTATGTATTCAGGAAGCATTCATGAAGTAATGGAAAAATACAACGAATCTTTAAATAACAAAAAATCAAATAAGAAGGCTAAGTAATTTAAAGGTGATCTAATGAAAACAAAGTTGAAAATTATAACTCCAGAAGGAATTTTTATTAACGATATCTTGGTTGATATTGTTAATGTTCAAACAACTGATGGAGAAATGGGATTCTTAGTAAATCATAGTCCGGTGGTGGCTACTTTAAAAATTGGTACCCTTAGTTATCGTCAAGATAATAAAAAAGTTTATGTTCATGTACATCGTGGAATTGTTAAAGTAGACAAGCAACAGGTTAAGGTAATAACTGAAAGAGTTTATTTAGTAGATCAAAACGGAACTAGAATAAAGTAATAAAAAAGCAGCCATTCGGCTGCTTTTTAAATTTTTTAAAAGTTTAAAACTCTTTTATTTTTAATTAAATAAAAATTGATGACAACTAAACAATATGACTAACTTTGATTATCATTAATTTTATTTTCAATGCGACTTACAAACGCCCACATACGTTCTCTTTTTAAAAAATAAACATAGCTTTTGTAATTAATTTTTAATGGTCTAAAATCAATTCGACCCAGCTTCAAATTCTTCTGGATGGTTGCAATTTTTTTGTTCAAAAAAATTTGTTCCTTATTGCGTACCAACCTGTCGATTTGTCTTTCGTCAATTTCTTTAATATTTTTAAAAATATTTTCGATATTATTATAGCGGTTTAGTAATTCTATAGCAGTAGTATAGTGCATCCCACGCACCCCTTTAATATTATCACTAGGGTCACCCATCAAACTTTTTAAATCAGGAATTTGTTGAGGGGTACAGCCAAATTTCTCTTGGACTGAGTTCTGATGAATCATTTGATCTTCCTCGTCTTTATTACCTTTAAGAATTACCGAAGTTTTATCATTGATTAACTGAAAAGTATCTCGATCATTTGATAGGATATGAACATCATAACCTAAGTTGTTTGAAATTTTTGTGATTGTCCCCATAACATCGTCGCCTTCGAAATTCTCTTTCTCATATCAAGGAATATTTATGAAAGTTAAAAACTCTCTGACTAGCTGCATTTGAGGAATTAGGTCTTCGGGGGTGTCTTTACGCTTGGCTTTATATTCAGGATATAATTCCTTACGTCAACAACCTTTCCCCACATCAAATGTCACGATTATTGTATGATATTTTTTTGAGTTTATATAATCATTGATGTTCGCAACGAATGTATAAACCGCATTTATTAAAACGCCTTCGCGGTTTCTTGGTAATTTGGTTCTTTTCAAAGAACCATAATAACCCTTATGAAGTAAATGATAACCATCTACTATGAGGATGGGGCTGCAATTTGCAACCGTTACCTTTTCCATTTTAATGCACTTCCTTACAAATATATTCTACACTAAACTTGACTGACAAATTTGTTTATAATATAGTTTATTTCTACAAAAGGATTCAATTCCTCTGTGATTTCTTTTTTTGTGGTGATGAAGGCATAATTTGCTCTTTCATCAAACTTTTTCTGTGCCACAATTTGATACTTTAATAAAACGCTATCAACCAATCTTAAATTGGATAAACTAAAAGTTATGCTAATTTCAT
The DNA here is from genome assembly GCF_964019765.1 of Spiroplasma endosymbiont of Panorpa germanica. Taxonomy (NCBI): domain Bacteria; kingdom Bacillati; phylum Mycoplasmatota; class Mollicutes; order Entomoplasmatales; family Spiroplasmataceae; genus Spiroplasma; species Spiroplasma endosymbiont of Panorpa germanica. Next base: position 67,753 of record NZ_OZ026461.1, read on the forward strand.
AACCAGGTTGAAGTTCTTCAATTATACAATTCTTGAGCAAATTGTTTGCGCTAGAATTATAGGCCCTCATTAAAGGACCAGCACCTAGTTTAATACCTCCAAAATACCTTGTTACTAAAATAATAGTGTTTGATAAATCGAGTTTTTTAATTAGATTTAATAGGGGTTCACCAGCAGTTCCGCTAGGCTCACCGTCGTTATGAAAACTTTCTGATCTCGGGTTATCATCAATTACAAAGGCGTAGCAATTATGGCTAGCTTTTGGATCTGAATATTTTGACAAAAACCCGTCAACTTCTGCTTTACTATTAACTTGAGTAATTATTACTTTGAACTTTGACTTTTTTACTTCATAATCGCCTTTAAAAACTTCATTTTTAACAGTTCTCATAAATACCTCTTAATTATTTTACTCTTTTTATACGGAAAAAATAATATTTTAACAACTTATAAACTAATAAAAATATAGGCATAATTTATAATATAATATTCTTATGAAACAAATGATATAAATTATATGAAGGGGTAGAAAAATGAAAGTAGCCAAAGCTAAAAACGATACAAAAAATAAAGAAGTTTCTATCCAAGAAAAAGGTTGATATCAAAAACCAATCAGCGAGATCGAAATTGAACTAAAAACCGAAACTACAACCGGACTTTCAACTGATGAAGCAGAAGATCGTCTAAAAAAACTTGGTTTAAATAAACTACCTGAACCAAAGCAAGTTCCTTGATACTTGCTTTTCTTAAAAGGTCTTTTAGAACCGCTATCAATTGTATTATTAGTAACAGCAATAATTGTTGTTGTAGCCCCATACTTTGCAGGTGGGCATCCAGAATGAGTGGAATTTGGGGTTATTCTTGGAATGATCTTCATTAACACTTTATTAGGAATGACCCAAGAGTTAAAGGCTCGAAGCTCAGTTAAGGCCTTACAAAGTTTATCAAATCCAAATGCAACAGTAATTAGATCTGGTAGACAAATACAAATATCGGCGCATAATTTGGTACCTGGAGATATTGTTATCTTACAAACTGGTGAGTTTATACCTGCAGATATTAGATTAATATCATCCTCACATCTAACTGTTGATGAATCAGCACTAACCGGAGAATCAATGCCAGTAGTTAAAAATATTGATTTGCTAGATTCAAAGACTACCATTCTAGCTGAACAAAAAAACATGGTTTTCATGTCAACTTTTGTTCAATCAGGTAGAGCAACAGGAATAGTGGTGGCCCAAGCCCCATTATCAACAATGGGTAAAATTGCTTCTTCAATAGCGGAAACTAAAGCGCAAAAAACACCATTGCAGTTAAAATTAAATCGTCTAACAAAATGAGTTTCTGTAATTGCCACAATCACAGCACTTGTTTTATTTGGAGTGTTAATATTAATTGATGTTCTAAGAGCAGATCATAGCGGAATAGCTTGATCTGAAAATCTATTACTATCAGTTTCTTCAGCAATTGCAATTATTCCAGCATCACTAACTGTTATTGTTTCCATAATCCTTTCGGTTTCAACAAACCAAATGAGCAAACAAAATGTTATTGTAAAACAATTGCAAGCAGTAGAAACATTGGGTAAAGTTAATGTTATTTGTTCGGATAAAACTGGAACACTTACAATAAATAAAATGACAGTTACCAAGTATAACCAAGTCGGGGTTACTCGCGCGGCCTCAAGTTTTACTTACGTTTCAGATGATATTGGTGATATTCACTTTGTTAATGCCCTAACACTTTGCAACGACTCTATTGTTACTGAAAAAGACCGTATGGGATTACCAACAGAATTGGCTATGTATGATTGAATGACTAAAATGGGATTCGACCCATTAACACTTCGTCATAAATATATGAGAATCGATGACTTGCCTTTTTCATCGGATAATAAATACATGGTTACCGTTAACCAAGTTGATGATAAAAAAGTTGTTTACATTAAAGGTGCTATTGATAGAATTTTAGACAAGTGTACTCATACTGTCATTGATGGTCAAGTTGTTAAACTTTCTCCAAAAATGAAAGAACAAGTTTTAGCTAATGCTGAGAAAATGTCATCTGAAGCGTTGAGAGTTATTACAACAGCTTTTAAAGTATTAACAGACGATCAATACAAAAACAAAGACTATGTCTCTAATTTGGTTTTAACAGGAATAATTGGAATGATCGATCCTCCAAGAGAGGAAGCTATCTCAGCAATTAAAATAGCTCATAGAGCAGGAATCAGAGTAGTTATGATTACAGGGGACCACTTAGCGACTGCTATGGCGATTGGAGAAAAATTAGGATTAGTTCGTGATGGATTTGTGGGAATGACTGGTGAGGAATTAGACTTAATCAGTGATGAGGACTTAACCAAAAAAATTGATCGTATCTCAGTTTTTGCCAGAGTTAATCCCGACCATAAAACAAGAATTGTGACAATTTTACAAGAAAAAGGTTTAATTGTTGCTATGACTGGGGATGGAATTAACGATGCTCCAAGTTTAAGAAAAGCCAATGTCGGTATTGCTATGGGTATGAATGGAACAGAAGCTGCTAAAGATGCGGCCAACGTTATTTTAGCAGATGATAACTTTAGCACCATTGTTTCAGGGGTAAGTGAAGGAAGAAATTCTTATCGTAAAATTAAAACATCAGTTGCCTTTGTTTTAGGAGCCAACCCCCAAATTATTGCGATGTTCTTAATTATTTTGATTACAGGAATATCACCACTTAACTCAATAAACATTTTATGATTCAACTTAATTGTTGAAACTATTCTAGCCATCCCAATTGGAATGTCAAAATCTGACCCTAATGTAATGAACCTAAAACCTATTAAGAATAATGAGTCCATATTTAGCCGTATTTGGATGCTGATTATATTTACAATTACTTCAACTGCCATTGCTGTTATCTTGGCCTTCATTATGGGATTCTATGTATTCCCGGGACCAAACGCAGCATTAACAGGTCAAACAGCAGCATTTATAACTATCGCCTTTTCACCAATCTTTTTTGTATGAATGATGAAATTTAGAGGTGATAAGAATGAACGCCATAAAAGTTTTAAAGATAAGGTAAAAGAAGCCAACTGAGCCCTTTTTGGAGCTATGATTGGAGCCTTCCTATTAAACGTAATTGTTGTCTTTACTCCAGGAGTTAAAGATGTCTTCAAAATAGCTGACTTAAATTGAGAATTATGATTGATGGTGGTTGTGTTAACAATTTCCCCAGCAATAGTTATATTTATTTCAATTAACTTAGCGGGTAATAGAATTCGTCGTCACAGCGAACCCGGTTATGAACACAGACTTCGTAAGAGATTTAAAAAATATCGTCGTCCTAAAATTGCTAACAATCATAAATTGCTAAGAGATGCAACAGTTGATATTAGACATAATAAACGTTCGAAAAAAAATAAACAAGCTAAAAACGCATAATATAAAACCCTGATTTGGTTATAAAACCAAATCAGGGTTTTAAAATTTCAACTTTTGAATTATGATATATTTGACCTTAAGGAGGAAAATGGTATGAAGACAATTTACAATGCCGGAAGTATGTTTAATGAAGCACAAATTCAACAAAGAAAGAAAGAAGGTAACAACTTAAGACAAAATTTTGCTGACTTTGAAATAGCTAACCCAATTGATTTTGATACTAATCTTGGAGTTTGTCCGACTCCATTAGAAATTTGAAATGCCGACTATGAGCTGTTAAAAAAAGCGGAATATGTGATTTTTGAATTGGACAGCCTTGATCACGGTATGATTGCTGAAATGGGAATAGCAATTGAAATGGCGAAATCAACGCAAGCAAACAAGTTTTTAGTTACGGTGATTTCAGATTTTCGCTACTATCAAAGATGTTCAAAATTTCAGATAAATGAGTTCTCGATCAATCACTTTGTTTTTGGGCAGTTATTTGATACCCAACTAAATCAAGAAAACCGCATTTTACAAGTGAAGTCTCATGACCAAGCCATTTTGGCCATCAAGAATTGAGAAGCTTATTTAAACACAAAAGATGATAAATATCTAAAAATGAATGAAGAATTAGACCAAAAATTCATTTATGAAGACGGAAAAATGTACGACCAATAAATTTAAAAAAATCGCAGATAAAGCAAGTTTTTGCTTTTTTTTTGTTAAAATATTACTATTGATTTTAATAAATAAGGCAGGGATAAAACATGGCAAGAGATAAGTCGATCATAAAAAAAATGGGATTAATCGCTGATCAAATCATCAGTTTGGAACCAGAATATGAAAAATTCACTGATGAAGAGTTATTAGCTAAAACCGCAGAATTCAAGGAAAGAATCCAAGTAAACGGCGAAGATGTCGATGACGTTTTAGTTGAAGCTTATGCGGTTGTTCGTGAGGCGGCTTGAAGAGTTTTGAAATTAAAAGCTTACAGAGTGCAATTAATCGGAAGTATCATCTTAAATAGTGGAGATATTGCGGAAATGAGAACTGGTGAGGGTAAAACTTTAACAGGTCTTTTCCCTGCTTACTTAAATGCCTTAACTGGTAAAGGTGTTCATATTGTTACTGTTAACGAATATTTATCAAAACGTGATAGTGAAATTAATGGTCAGGTTTATGATTTTCTGGGGATTACAGTTGGTCTAAACGGAAGAAGTTTAACAAAAGATCAAAAAAGAAACGCTTACTCAAAAGATGTTACCTACACAACAAACTCAGAAATTGGTTTTGACTACCTAAGAGATAATATGGTTTATAACTACCAAATGAAAGTTCAAAGACAGCTGAACTACGCAATCATTGATGAGGCTGACTCGGTTCTAATCGATGAAGCTAGAACGCCGCTTATTATTTCTGGGGGTAGTTCAAATCGAACTAATATGTACCAAGCAGCTGATCAATTTGCTAAAACTTTAAAACAAGATACTGATTTTGAAATTGATTTAGAAACTAAACAAGTATATTTAAATGACCAAGGAATTTCCAAAGCCAACGGCTTCTTTTCGGTTAAAAACTTATTTGACGTTAAAAATACTGAATTATTCCATTTAATTATGAATGCTTTGAAAGCTAACTTTACCTTCAAAGAAGGAGTGGAATATGCAGCTCAAAATAATGAAATTGTTTTAATTGACCAGTTTACAGGAAGAATAATGGAGGGTCGTTCATATAGTGATGGTCTCCAACAAGCCCTACAAGCTAAAGAAGGAGTTTACATTGAAGAAGAAACTACCACTCTAGCTACAATTACTTATCAAAACTTCTACCGACTATATAGTAAATTGTCAGGAATGACAGGAACTGCTAAAACTGAGGAAGAAGAATTTATCAAAATTTATAATACAAGAGTAATTGTGACCCCAACTAATAAACCAGTAATTAGAAAAGACGAAATCGATTTAACATTTGCAACTAAAAATGCAGCCCTAAAAGCTATGATGGTTGATTTAAAAGAGCTGAACGAAATTGGTCGTCCAGTTTTAATTGGAACCACTAGTGTGGAATCTTCTGAACAAATCGAGCGCTATATGGAAAAAGCGGGAATCAAATTTGAAATGATTAATGCCAAAAACCATGATCGTGAATCAGAAATTGTTGAAAAAGCCGGTCAAAAAGGTGCCATTACCTTGGCAACCAACATGGCTGGTCGTGGTACTGATATTAAATTAACTGATGAAACCAAACAACTTGGGGGATTATTTGTTTTTGGAGTAGAACGAAATGAAGCTCGAAGAATTGATAACCAACTTCGTGGACGTAGTGGTCGTCAAGGAGATCCGGGTAATTCAAGATTCTATATTTCTATGGAAGATGAATTGATGGTTCGGTTTACAGCTCCCAAAGTGCGTCAAATGTTCTTGCGATTGGGTGATGAACCAATTAAATCAAAAATGTTTACAAGAGCCATTACTAATGCTCAAAAGAAACTTGAAGGATTGAACTTCGACCAACGTAAAAACGTTTTAGATTATGATAATGTTCTAGCACAACATCGTGAAGCAATTTATTCTCAAAGAGATGAGATTTTAAAACAAGAAGATATCAAAGTTGTTTTAGGTCGTTTCCAATATACCACAGCCTTTGAACTGGTTTTAAAAAATTCAGAATTAGTGAGAGGTGAAAGCACAATCAATGCTGAGCAGTTAATTGCTAGTGTCGAGGGAACTTATGTAAAAGAGGGTTCATTTAAGAAATCTGATTTTGCCCACCAAGATAAATATAAAGTTGCTAAAATGATAAGTGACGCTATGATGTTATTTTATATGGACAGAATTAGTCATGTTCCAAATGAAGTTGCTCAAGAAATGGAACGTAGAACAGTTCTGCAATCTTTGGACAAATTCTGAACAAGACATATTAACTTAGCTAACAAGTTAAGATCGGGAATCTACTTGCAACAATATGCTCAAAATAATCCGCTTCATGAATATATTGAAGAAGCTGCAAAATTATTTAACAAAATGAAAATTGATATTGCCGAGGAAGTTATTAATAATCTTTCGCAAGTGGTAATTAGAGAATCAGAACGAAATGTTGGAGCACCAAAAGTTAACAAGCCAGAACCAGAAGCAATTCAAATTAGTGAAAATGACATTGAACAGATTTTAAACGAAATTGGTTTGAAAAAAGAAGACTTTACTCGTGAAGGTGTTAAAAACCGTCTTACTGAATTAAAAGCCCAAGCGAAAAAAGATGAAGATCTTGAAAAAATAAAAAAACTTGATTTCCAAGAAATGGTTTTAAAAGGTCTGATGGATGAAATTGATAAAATCAAATCTGGAAAAGGATCTAACTCGGTTAATGTTAAACTGACCCAAGAAGATATGGAAGCCATTTTCAAAAAATTCGGATTTAAAATCGGTGATAAGATTGATGAAAAAAAAGTTATTGCCAAATTTGAAGAACTTTTAAATTCAGATGAAATCAAAGACATTCCCAATGAAATTCAAAAATTAAATTTCGAAAGAGAAGTGATTTTAAGAATCGGACCAAACTTGGTTAAAGATAAAAAAGAATTTATTGTGGAAGACAAAGCAGGAAAAGTTAAGAAGAAAATTAAGACCAGCGGAATTGATATTGATGATGTTGACGACAGTGAACAAGTTCAATCAAAAGTTAAGATTGGTTAATAAAATAGTGTAGTAAAAACTAGAAGCAATTTCTAGTTTTTTTCCACGTAGAACGGTAAAGGCAAAATGAAAAAAGAAGATTTAAAATTTACATTAGTAACAGAGTATCAACCAGCTGGTGATCAACCCGAAGCTATTAAAAAATTAATTAAAGGACTGGAAAATAATGAAAAACACCAAGTCCTTTTAGGGGCTACTGGAACTGGTAAAACTTTTACAATTGCTAACATTATTAATCAGACCAACCGTCAAACATTAGTTTTAGCCCATAACAAAACTTTAGCAATGCAACTTTATATTGAATTAAAAGAATTTTTCCCCGAAAACCGTGTCGAATACTTTGTATCTAACTTTGATTTTTTCCAACCAGAAGCCTACTTACCTTCTAGGGATTTATATATTGACAAAGATGCTAAAATAAATCAAGAACTTGATATGATGCGACTTAGTGCGATGAACGGATTGATGCTAAGAAAAGATACAATCGTTGTAGCATCAGTGGCAGCAATCTATGCTTCACAAAATCCTGAAGAGTATGGAGCTGTGTTTTTTGAATTGAAAGTCGGAGAAGTTTTAAGCAAGAAAGAACTGCTAGGATTTTTAATCAAAACTGGTTATGTAAGAAATGAAATTGAAACTGTCAGAGGAACTTTTTCAGCTAATGGAGATGTTATTAAAATTGTTCCCAGCTGAACTGACCAAATGATTTATCGAATTTCAATGTTTGGTAACGAAATTGAATCTATTGAAACCCTAGAACCATACAATAATGTTGTGATGCAAAGAATGAGTCTGGCAACTATTTTCCCAGCCACTAGCTATGTAACCCCAGAAGATAAAATGAAAACTGTTATTGAAAATATTCGTGAAGAATTGAAAAATCGTTTGACAGAATTGAGAACTGAAGGTAAAATGCTTGAAGCTCAAAGATTAGAACAGCGAACTAATTATGACTTAGAATCGCTTTCAGAATTTGGAACAGTTAGTGGAATTGAAAACTATTCAGCCCATTTGGATTTTCGTCCCGCAGGTGTGCCACCATATACTTTGCTAGATTATTTTGATAAAGATTTTTTAACAATTATTGATGAGTCACACATGATGATCCCTCAAACTCGTGGAATGTCAAATACTGATTACAGTCGTAAAAAAAATCTGGTTGATTATGGATTTAGATTACCAAGTGCCATGGATAACCGACCGTTAAATTTTGAAGAATTTAGCAATAAACTAAACCAAGTTATTTATACCTCAGCAACTCCTGGGGATTATGAAATGGAGTTAGCAAATCACCAGTTTGTTCAACAAATCATTAGACCAACGGGACTTTTAGATCCAATTATTGAAGTGCGTCCAACTACTAATCAAATCGAAAATATCATCGAGGAGATTTTAAAGCGTCGTGAAAAAAATGAAAGAGTTTTTATTACCACTTTAACAATTAGAATGTCAGAGGACCTAACCAGTTACTTACAAGAGAGAAATATAAAAGTAGCTTACTTACACTCGGAATTAAAAACTATTGAGAGAACCACAGTTTTAAATGATTTACGTAAAGGAGTTTATGAAGCTGTTGTCGGGGTTAACTTACTAAGAGAAGGTTTAGATTTACCCGAAGTGAGCTTGGTTTGTATATTGGATGCAGATAAACAAGGATTCTTAAGAAATACCAGAAGTTTAATTCAGACAACCGGGCGAGCCGCTCGTAACGCATCGGGTCTTGTAATATTTTATGCCGACCAGATATCTAAAGCGATGGAGGAAACTATTGAAGAGACCACTCGTCGTCGAGATATTCAAAGAGCCTACAACTTGGAGCACAACATTACTCCCAAAACTATTTTGAAAAAGATTTCAGATTTTGGTATTGATGATGCTACTAGAAAACAGATTATTGATATCTCAAAAAGAAAAGCCAATGCTGCTAAGGATAAAAAAGATAAACTTATTAAACAATTAAGAGCTGACATGATTAGTGCCGCAAAGGAATTAAATTATGAAAAAGCAGCTCAAATTCGAGATGTAATTATAGAATTAGAAGGACAATAAAATGAACAAGGATATAATTAAAGTAAAAGGCGCGAGAGAACACAATTTAAAAAATGTTGAAATCGAAATACCAAAAAATAAGTTAGTTATTTTTACAGGACTATCAGGAAGCGGTAAGTCTTCACTAGCTTTTAATACAATTTATGCTGAAGGTCGTCGAAGATATATCGAATCACTTTCAGCCTACGCTAGACAGTTTTTAGGCGGAAACGAAAAACCAGATGTAGATTCAATTGAAGGTTTGAGTCCTGCTATCTCTATAGATCAAAAAACAACTTCTCATAATCCTAGATCAACTGTTGGAACTGTCACAGAAGTTTATGATTACTTGAGATTGCTTTACGCTAGAGTGGGAACCCCATTTTGTGTTAACAATCACGGTGAGATTAAGGCGTCATCTATTAAAGAAGTTCTTGAGTCCATAAATAATGAAACTCAAATTGATGAGCAAGTTTTTATCTTAGCTCCGATTGTTGTTGACAAAAAAGGAAGTTTCAAGGATCGTTTGGATAAATTACGTGCAGAAGGTTTCATAAGAGTACAAATTGATGGTACAATAATTAACCTGGACGAGGAAATTGATTTAGATAAAAATGTCCGTCACAACATTGATATTGTGGTTGATAGATTAATTTATCAACAAGATGAAGAAATCAAATCCAGAATTTATTCAGCTATCGAGGTTGGATTAAAATATGCTAACGGACTTATCAAGGTACATTACCCCAACAAAAATAAATTAGAAAAATTGTTTTCAACTATTTATTCATGTAAGGTTTGTGGGTTTAGTATTGCTGATATGGAACCGCGACTATTTTCTTTTAACGCACCTCAAGGTGCTTGTCCTGATTGTACTGGATTAGGGATCAATCTAGAACCCGATCAAGATTTAATTATCCCAGATAAATCGGTTTCAATTTCTGAGGGAGGAATCGTTTACTACAAAAACATTATAGCTAAAGATAATATTGAATGACAAAAATTTAAAATATTGTGTGATCATTATTATGTTGACTTAACAGCTCCAATCAAACAACTAACAGAAAAACAAAAAGAAATGATTTTGTGAGGAAGTGATGAGCCCATTGAATATAAAATTAAATCATCAGGGGGAAATACTTTTGCTTCTTTTGATTACATTGAAGGTGTAGCTAGTCTAATCCAAAGAAGGTATATGGAAACTAAATCTGATGAAAGTCGTAAGTGATATGCTAAATTTATGGCTTCTAAAACTTGTAAAACTTGCAAAGGTGCTAGATTAAACAGTACGGCTTTAGCCATCAAAATAAATAATTTTTCAATTAATGACTTCACGAATTTAGCAATTGACGAAGCTTTAGATTTCTTACTAAACATTAAATTAAATGCCAATCAAGAAAAAATTGCTAACTTAGTTTTGAAGGAAATAATTTCACGAATTAGTTTTTTAAATAAGGTTGGACTTAGTTATTTAAGTCTTTCAAGAACGGCTACAACTCTTTCTGGGGGAGAAGCCCAGAGAATTAGGTTGGCCAAACAAATTGGTTCACAGTTAACAGGGATTCTTTATGTTTTAGATGAACCCTCAATTGGATTACATCAAAGAGATAACGATAAATTGATCGCCACATTGAAGCACTTAAGAGATTTGGGAAATACTTTAATCGTTGTAGAACATGATGAAGACACCATGTGAGCTAGTGATTGAATTGTTGATATTGGACCAGGAGCTGGAATTCACGGAGGAGAAATAGTTTTTGAGGGAACTGTGCAAGATATCGTTAAAGACGAAAAATCTTTAACTGGTAGATACTTGAGCGGTAAGGAATCTATTAGTGTTCCAAAAAATTACCGCGGAGGTAATGGTAAAAAAATTGAAATCATCGGAGCTAGCGAAAATAATTTACAAAATATTGACGTAACAATTCCGCTAAATAAATTTATAACAATCACTGGAGTTAGTGGAAGTGGTAAATCAACTTTAATGGAAGATATTATTTACAAGAGCTTGAAGAAAAATTTACACAACGAGCAAATTAAACCCGGAGCTCATAAATCAATTAAAGGATTAGAAAATATTGATAAAGTTATATACGTATCTCAAGAACCGATCGGTAAAACTCCGAGATCTAATCCAGCAACTTATACTTCGGTTTTTGACGATATTCGTGATTTATACACCGAAACTACTGAAGCTAAAATTCGTGGTTATAAAAAGGGACGTTTCAGTTTTAATGTTCCTGGGGGGCGTTGTGAAAATTGTCAAGGTGATGGAATCATTACTATCTCGATGCAATTTATGCCAAGTGTAGAAGTTGTTTGTGAAATTTGTGACGGTAAGCGTTATAATGAACAAACACTACAAGTACTTTTCAAAGGTAAAAATATTTATGATGTTTTAAATATGAGTGTTGAAGAGGCGGCGATATTTTTTGAAAATATTCCGCAGATTAAAAATAAACTTGATACAATTTTAGAAGTTGGTCTGGGATATATTAAGCTAGGGCAAAATGCTAAAACTCTTTCTGGAGGAGAAGCGCAAAGAATCAAACTATCAACTTATCTTTTAAAAAAACAAACAGGGAAAACTTTATTCCTTTTAGATGAACCAACAACTGGATTGCATATTGATGATGTTAAAAGGTTATTAGCTGTTCTAAACCGTTTGGTTGACTTGGGTAACACCGTCTTAACAATTGAACATAATTTAGATTTCATTAAAGTATCAGATTACATTATTGATTTAGGACCTGGAGGAGGAACTGGGGGAGGTAGAGTTGTTGTGACTGGAACGCCTGAACAAGTAATTAAAAGCGACACTAGTTACACTGCTCAATATTTGAGAAAGTATTTAAAACGTGATTAGTGTTTATGAAAATCTCATTCCTAAATTTTCCCAGCCAAGTAAAAAAAATCTTCGAGAAATTTTAAATAAATATCAAAACTTTCAAGATAGTTATCAAGTAATTAATATTGTTGGTACTAATGGAAAAGGTTCAACAAGTTACTTTACATCTTTGGGTTTGAGAAAGTATTACTCAAAGGTTGGTTTGTTTATTTCCCCAGCATTCTTATATCAAAATGAGAGAATTCAGATTAATAATAACCAAATTAGTGATGAGGACTTTAAAAGAATTTTAAAAAAATTTGAAAAAGATATTTCTGAAAATAAACTTAATTTTTTTGAAGTCTATACCCTGATTGCAATGTGGTACTTCTTTGAAAATAAAATTGAAATAGCAGTTATTGAAGCTGGCATCGGAGGAATTCTGGACACGACAAATCTATTTAATAACCAGATTGGCACGGTTTTAACTTCAGTTAGCTTAGATCATGAAGAAATTTTGGGAAATAAAATCAAGCAAATTATCTTTCAAAAAGTTGGAATTGCTAAAAAGGGGTTTCTGATATCAAGTCATGATAATAAATGTTATCAAAGTTTTGTTAAAAATCAGCTTAAAAACGTGGGAGTAGATTTTTTTCAAGCTAACACATTTACTTTAAATAAAACTTATCAAAAAAATAATATGGGACTAGTTCAAAAATTATTTGAAGTTCTGAATTTAGAATTTGATGAAGAAATATTTTTCACACAAGCACTAAATGGAAGAATGAGTGTTTTGAACAAAGATCCTAAGTTAATTATTGATGGGGCACATAATGTTGGGGCCATTAAGAAATTAATAAAATCTGTTAAAAAGGATTCAAAAGATTTTGAAGTTATCTTTGCCAGTTCTTTAAAAAAGAACTATCACAAAGAAATTAAAATTTTAAAAAAAAGTTTCACTAAGATATACTTCGCTGAATTTAATCCAGAAGACAATTGAAATTGAGAAAAAAAGTATCAAGTTATTGATTGAAAAGAAAAAATAAAAAATAATTTGAAAAATAACCAAAACACTTTAGTTTGCGGTAGTCTCTATTTTGTCCCATTGGTTTACCAATGATTTATTACGGAGGGATAATTTGTTATATATTTTCACATCCCTGGGAGCGGTTTTAGGAATTTGTATATTTTTTACTTTAGCATTATTTATGGAGCGCTGAAGTTTTAAAAGACTTTCGATTAAAGTTGTCTCAGTATTAGCCTTGCTAACTTCCTTGTCGGTCGTACTGACAAACTTTTTTAGTTACAGTTTTCCTTTTTTTGGAGGAGTTATTATCTTAGCATTAGGTGACTGACTTATTTTCATTTCTGGAATGACATTTGGACCTTTAGCGGGTGTAATTGTTGGTATTTGTACAGATTTGACCGGATCAATGATAAGTCTTTTCGGACAATTTCATATCGGTTTTATGATGATCAAAGTGATGCTAGGATTTTCTGGTTCACTAGTTTTTCTTTTTAGAAAAAACAACTTTATTTATTTAAAAGTTTTACTTATGTATTCACTAACATATACTTTGACTTCCTTAGTTTTCAATCCAATCTGACTTTATGCTATTGGTTGGGGCAATGCGGTGTTCGTGCATTTTTTGGCTCGATTAATTAAGTTACCTTTTGGAATTGCTGTTTATCCTACAATCGCGTACTTATCATTTTCAATAATCGTCAAAATTATTGGTAATTGAAGCGATGATAATCTTTGGTGTTTTCGTAGGGGAAATATAGTATTTTTTGATAAAATAAAGTTAATAGTTAAAAAAGGTTCAAACAAAGGAGAAAAATTTATGACTAAATTAAGAATTAAAAATCTTGTAGATCACTTTGATTTAGAGGTAATTGCAGGAAGCGAACATTTAGACAATGTGATTGAGGTCTATGGGTTAAACCGTGCAGGCCTAGAACTTGCGGGTTATGTTGAAAAAGATCAACAAAAAAGAAGGGTGGTTTTATTTTCAAACAAGGAAAATAACTACATCCACGGATTTACCAATACTGAGAGAGAAAAAAAATACTTAGCCATGTTAAAAGATGGAATCCCTGCGGTAATAATAACTGAGAAATTTAATGATGAGATTTTAAATCAAGTAACTAAAAAACTAGAAATCCCTTTATTAAGAGTTAGTGGTCAAACTACAAGTGAGTTTACGCAACAAATTTTAGGATTTTATGATGACTATTTTGCACCAAGCGAAGAATTCCACGGATCATTGGTAAACATTTATGGTAAAGGTGTTATGATTATGGGAAAATCTGGAATTGGTAAATCCGAGATCACAATTGAGTTGATTAAGAAAAACCACCTTTTTGTTGGTGATGATCGAATTGTTGCCATCCGCAAATCTAGTAAAATTTATGGTAAAAGTCATGAAATTTTAAATAATTTAGTTGAAGTAAGAGGAATTGGAATAGTTGATATCGCTCAAACCAATGGATACCAAGTTATATTAGACGAGACGGAAATTGAATTAGTGATTGAACTAATTAAGTTTGGTGAAAACGGGGTGGATGACACTGACCGTTTAGGTAATGAATATGACACTCAAAACATTCTAGGAGTTAAAATCCCTCACATTCGTATTCCGGTATCATCGGGTCGTAATATTGCCAACATTATCGAAACAGCGGTAGCTCAATTGAAAATAAAACAAAGTGGAAACTGAGTAAGTCCAACCAAAATTATCGCGAAAAGAATTGAAAAAACCACAAATAATGATTAATCTTTTGAGTAATTTACCACAACCAGGAGATCCAATTGAGGATTGAATAGAACAAGGACGAAACGATCCCTTCCTATTTGGGTGAATGCCCATTTATCCGATTTTTATCTTTCTAGGGGTTGTCGGGGTCTTGGTGGCTTCAGTAATAAAATTTCGTATGCGAAAAATACCGCTTTATGATTTGGGAATAGCTATTTTCATAGTAATTCCAGCAGGTATTCTGGGAGCTAGCGTTCTGGGTAAATTTAATATTCTGTACAATAACTGAAAAATATGAGAATTGTTTTATTTCTGGCAACCAGGAATGGCTATCTTTGGTGGACTAATTTTTGGGGGAGCTGCAGGCTTTGCTTGATTTCATAAAAGAGCTCAATATTATCAAATTTCAACTTGAGTTTATGCTGATTGTATTTTACCAAACGTTTTGATAGGACAAGCCATTGGTCGATGAGGTAACTTATTCAACCATGAAATTTTGGGAAGACCAACTAGTCTTGAGAGTTTGCAAAAATGACTACCCGATTGAATTGTTAATAAATTATGATACGTACAAAATCCTAATGTCGGCGCTTTAGAAACTGATCCCTGATTTATAGAGTATCGCGAACCGTTATTTTTATATGAATCTATTGCTAACATAGTTCTTTTTATTTTGATTACTTTCTTAATTGCAAACCTGGGGAGAATGTTTTCAAAAAAACCCTGAAAAATTTACCCAAGCGAGTTTCCAAATATTGTTAACAAGCAATATCGCTGAGTTGAAAAAGAGAAACTAAAAGTTTGAGAAACACAAAGACCAATTGTTTATAAAAAAAGAATTATCGAAGATCGTGAAGTATTAAAACTAAGCCTTTGAGAAAGCTGAAACAAAGCTTATTACCTTAAAACACTGGACAACAAGCAAATAACATATTTTGGAGAATTAGAAATTAATTATGAAGGTAACTTGCAGCGTGATATTAAAAAGTTAGAAAAAGTTAAACAGCAACAGTTCAACGATATTAGTAAAACAAAAGAAAAATTCGCCAAATTAATCAAAAAAGAAAATCAAAAAAGTAAAATAAAAAACTACAAAAAGGATTTGAACAACGAGATTAAAGCAATTAAGGACTCTTTTAAATCAGAAATTCAAGAATTAAGAAAAGCAACAAACTGGTGAAGGGTCACCTGAAATCAAGATTCAAAAGAACTTTATAAAGCTAACAATCCCGAAAATTACTTTGTAATTCATAGCGGAGTTGTTAGTGCATCGTATTTAATTGGTTATCTAACTGTTAGATGGGTGTTGGAAACCCGTAGAACGGATGCTGAACTTGTTTTAAAACACTTATTCGTTTTAGATATGGTTTTATTCGCGTTATTTACGATTTTCGCACTGGGACTACTAATTTTTTCCCAATTTATTGCACCATATAAATGAAGAAAAGTTAATTGACTTTATGAAAAGTCTTATTAGTGCTTGAAAATGTGCTAAAATTTTAAGTATGGAGGTTCTTTAGATGGTAGATTGAGTATTTAATGAAAGAGAATGAGACATCTGAACTGATGGTTGAATCCAAGAAGTTTATGGAGGCTGATTTAGAGTTTATGCCTTTACTATGACTCTTGGGGTTATTGCTGCAATCGGATTTTCAGCATATAAATTCTGAAGAAAAGATTTACAATTAACCCAACTAGCGATCGGGGCAGTACCAATTGTGATTTGCTCACTCTTTGGAGCCAGTTTTTTTGGAAAACTTAATGCTGGTCATAAAACTGATTTTTCAGATGTTAGTGAGGTTTTGGGGCTATTTGCCTTTTGAAGTCCAGGGATGGCAATTCACGGTGGTGTTTTTGTTGGTTCCTTTGTTGGAATAATCATATTCTATATAATGGGTCGAAGAACAAAGGTTTCGGTTTGAACCTACATGGACGCTATAATTCCAAATATTTTAATTGGACAAGGAATCGGTAGATGAGGTAACTTCTTTAATCATGAAATTACTGGACCACCAATTGGATTGGCTTCAGAAAATAAATTGTGATGGTTACCAAGTTTTATTACTAGAAATACACAAGCAACTTATATTGGTTTTGATAATAACCTAAATATTAATGGAATTAATATCGTACGAGGGGAAGTTTATCAACTAAATCCGATTTTCATTTATGAAGCATTCTGACTGATTTTCTTCTGAGCGATAATAACATTTGTATTGCCTCACTTCTTAAAATGAATTCAAAAAAGACCCGAAAATTTAGGTATGTCAAAAATGAATATTGAATTGAAAAATGAGTATTTTAACACTTTTGCTAATTCAATTGGTGAATTTGAATATACAAATTTTGGTGGATGAAAGTACGATCGTTTATTCTACTTTAATATTTCAAACTATGGAATGAAAAACTATGATGCTGTAACATCAGACTTAAATAGGTCGCGAAGTAATAAGGAAATTGGTTATTTATCTTATCGATGAAAAATGGGAAGAGCCTTAGAACAAGCTAATAATCCCTATCAAATAAAAGTTGTTCGATCAGGGGTTGAAGCTGGAGCTTATTTCTTCACTTGAAATTTAGTTCGATTTATTTTAGAGCTTCAACGTCCTTCAAACCACTTGTTTATCCAAAATGATAAACCACTTTCTTTAACAATAATCGGAATTACAGGTTTAATTGGTTTAGCTATAATGGGAATTTGTCAATTCGTGGTTCCTTATTTATTTAGAAAACCTGGTTATTCATATGAAAAAAATTACTTTAAAGTGATTAATCTAGAAAATATCAACGATTCGAAAAATGATTTAGGTACAAAAGAAAATAACGTGCGCAAATCAAAAGAAATTAAAGCCCAAGAAAAATTGGAAAAATTAAAACAAAAAGCTAAGTAGGTGATCAAATGTCTTTCGCTCTCGACGTTAAAGAGGAAATTGTAAGCCATACGTTTACAGACGAACAGAAAAAGGCATTCCTATGTGGATTTATAAAATATAATGGCGAGATTTTGATTTCAGATAATCAGTCTCGACTAATTTTGTCAACTATCAGCAATAGAGTGGCCCGAACAATAATAAGTTTCATAAAAACCTTTTATAATGGGGAAATTTTAATATCAATCTTACAGTCTCAAAAACTCAAAAAAAACAAAGTATTTCAAGTAACTTTAGTAGAAGATATTTTTGAATTTTTATTTAATTTTAATATTTACAACACTAATAAAAGTGGTAAAATAATTGAGGTGGATTACAACCTGATTCAAAATACAAGCTTACTTAGAGCTTATATTTCTGGAGTATTCATCGCAATCGGAAGTGTTAATTCTCCACAGACCAGTAACTATCATTTAGAGTTACAATTCGGAGATGAACTGTCCACAGAAGTTTTCAAGAATTTACTAGAGCCATTAGGTTTTGATTTTAAATCAATTAAAAGAAAGACCAAGTATGTGAGTTACATAAAAAAATCAACAGCGGTTTCAGACTTTTTAAAACTTATTGATGCACCAAATTCGGTTATGAAATTTGAAAATAAAAGAATATCTCGGGATATGCAAAACAATATCAACCGCATGATAAATATTGATATTTCAAACCAAGCTAAAACATTGGATGCAGGTCAAAGACAGGTAACACAAATCCTTTATTTAAAGGAGAAAAACTACTTCGGGTTTTTATCTGATAAAGCTAGGTTTCTAGCCAACATCAGACTTGAAAGGCCTGAAGCCACATTTTCTGAGTTAGAGGAGATATTGAATAACAACAATATTTCAATTACAAAATCAGGGGTAAGTAATTTATTTAAAAATATAGAGAAAATATACAAGAATAGTCAAGAGGGAAAGAATGAAAAAAGATAATGTTATTTCAATTTTGAGTCAAAACATGAAAGAGATTAGAACAAAAGCAAACTTAACACAAGAGGAATTGAGTTTTAGATCTGGATTACACAGAAACTATATTTCTGACACTGAAAGAGGAACTCGTAACATTTCAATCAAAGCGGTTGAAAAAATAGCTCAAGGGCTTGAGGTTCCGGTTGAAGATCTGTTCATCAACAAAAACAAGTAATATGAATAAAAATAAAAAAATTATTTCTTAGGAAATAATTTTTTTATGCTGTTTTGTAAGTTGTGTATTTATCTAAAAAACTAGCCACTCTAACCTCTTTATATCCGCCCACCAGTATGTAGGTCTTAATACGACGTTTGTCTAAAGTTTGATAAATATCTAAGTGACTTCGATAATCCTCGTTAACCAAAAGGATTTTTTTGCTTTTATCCAAATGCTTAAAATATCTTATTTTGAAGGTTAGAAAATCGATGTTGATACTATTAACTAAGTGACTTGTTTCAAAGCTGGCTTGTGGCCTGATATCAATAATTTGTCACTTGTCTGATTTTAAAATTTTTGGCAGTTTTTTGGTGCTTTTTACTCGATATTTACTTTTAAACGAGTTTCCAGTAAATATTCTTCCAAAAAAATTCAAAATTGCTTCAATAAATTGCATAAATATACCTCAAAATAATTATACATAATTTAAAAATTTATAGTAAAATAATTAAAGGATTAGGTGATTATATGCAAGGTGCTGGAACACACGAATGACAGAATACATTAATAATGGTTTTCGAAATTTTTGCTATGATTGTAGCATTAATTATGATAGCTGTTGGTTTGATTCAAAATAAGAAATCTCAAACTGGACTTAGTGCTCTTAATGGGGGAAATGATGAATTATTTTCAAACTCAAAAGAACGTGGTCTAGATAAAACAATGTCTATATGAATGTTTTCTTTGGGTATATCTCTGTTTGTAATAACCATTATTATTTGTATACTAACAAACACTATTCTTAAATAATAGTGTTTTTTATTAGAAAAAGAGGATTTAAAAATGATTGAAGCCATAGTAAAAAGTTTGAATGAAAAAAGCCCACAAAAAATTTCAGACTTAGCGAATAAGATAAAAGTTACTGATTTTGAGCAATTTCAATTTGTTGTGAGTCAATTAGAAGAAGAACATAAGGTTGCCACTACAATTGATAATCAAATTTATATTATTGGTCAAGAAATCAAAGTCGGAACAATCAAAATAAATGACAAGGGATTTGGGTTTGTTAAAGACTTCAATGATATGGAAAACGATTATTTTGTTCCAGCGATTTACTTAGGGGGTTCAATTACAAACGATGAAGTTATTTTTAAATTAGAAAAAGAAAATGACGGCCGTTTTAAGGGTATAGTTTTAGCTATTTCAAAAAGAACCAAAAAATTCTTAATCGGAGAAATTAACAAATCTTGAGATGGTAAATACCTAGATTTTATTCCTGCAGAAAATGGCTTCAAGAATTATCGTATTGTAATGGTTAACAAAGCTAGTTTTAAAATTGAGGTTGACCAATTAATTAAAGTTAAAATTTTAGAAGTTAAAGAGAAAAAACTATTTACTAAAATTGTGGAAGTAATTGGTAACTCTAATAAAGCAGTCGATAGAATTATTTCAATCGCTTATGAATTTGATGTTCCAACTGACTTTAAAAAAGAAACTATCAGAAATGCAGAGTCGGTAGCTAGACCAATCGACTATAATGCAGACCAAGTTAAAAGACGTAAAAATTTAATCACTAATAAAAACTTAGTTACAATTGATGGAGAAGATTCAAAAGATCTTGACGATGCAATTTATGTTGAAAAAATGCCAAACAATAATTATAAACTATTGGTTGCCATTGCAGATGTAAGTTATTATGTTGAACCAAAATCAGCACTTGATTCAGAAGCCTTATACAGAGGTAATTCGGTTTACTTGGCAAACAAGGTTCTACCAATGCTTCCAAAAACTTTATCGAATGGGGTTTGTTCGCTAAACCCAAACGAAGATAAACTTTGCTTAGTTTGTGAAATGGAATTTGATAATAACGGAAAAATAATTAAAAAAGAAGTTTATGAATCAATCATGAATTCTAAGGCGCGACTTACTTATAAAGAAGTTAACCAATTTTATGAAACTCAAACAAGTGAACGCCCAAAAGAAATTAAGGATATGCTTTTAGTAGCAAGGGAGCTACATGAAATAATTGAAAAAGAACGTGATGTTAGGGGTTCGATTGACTTTGACGTTAAAGAAGCTAAAGTAATTTTAGATGATGATTCAAATGTAATAGATATCGTGGCTAGATCTGTGGGAGTTAGTGAAAAATTAATTGAAAACTTCATGGTTAGTGCTAACGAAAGCGTGGCGGAAATCATTTTTAAAAGAGAATTACCCTTTATTTACCGAGACCATGGTAAACCAAAAGATGAAAACCTAATTGAATGATACGGAATGCTAACTAATTTTGGAATTAACCCAAAATTAACTGATGCAGAAAAACTGAATCCAAGAAACATTCGCCATACTCTACAAGAAATTTCTAAACAAATTCCTGATCGCGATGAGAGAGAACTTATTAATATTACCTTACTTCGTTTTATGGAGAAGGCTGAGTATAATCTTGATAATATTGGGCATTTTGGTTTGGCTAGCGAATGCTATACCCACTTCACTTCACCAATCCGTCGATACTCAGATTTAATAGTACACAGATATTTAAAACAATACTTAATCGACAAAAATACAGATCCAAAGTTACTAAAAAGAAATGAAAACTTTGTCAACCGCGCTTGCACAATTATTAATGATACTGAAAAAAAAGGAGTCAACACCGAAAGGGAAGTTAACAAAGTTTGTATGGCAGAGTACATGACAAAATATATTGGACAAGAATTTGACGGGATAATTTCTGCAGTTTTAAAATTTGGAATTTTTGTACAACTACCCAACTGTGTTGAGGGATTAATTCACATTAGCGAATTGGGTTCTGATTTTCACTATGATGAAAAAATGCAAACTATGGTTAGCAAACAAAACCAAGTTTTTAAATTGGGACAAAAAGTTAAAATTTTAGTAAAAAATGCTGATGTTAAAAAAAGAATTATCGATTTTGCATTTGCTAAAAAATAAGGAGCGTTCTTATGGGAGAGCATTTAATAGTTAAAAATAAAAAAGCTTATTTTAATTATGAAATAATTGAGACTTTTGAGGCTGGGTTGGTTCTTAATGGCCCAGAAATTAAATCAATTAGATCTAAGGATGTTTCAATTAACGAGTCTTTTGTTTTGATTAGAAGAGGTCGAGCTGAAATTCTTAATATGAGTATTAAAAAATATGAATTCGCTACCAATATCAAATTGGAACCCGAAAGAAATCGTTTTTTACTGCTCCATAAAAAAGAGCAAGAAAAAATTTTAAAGAGAATTAAATTAGAAAACCTAACGTTAATCCCGCTAAGACTTTACTTGAAAGACAACCTAGCTAAAATTGAACTCGGTTTGGGAAAAGGTAAAAAAAATTACGATAAACGTGAAACAATAAAACAAAGAGATGTTGAAAGAAGAATAGCTAAAATAAATAAAAACTAGTTTTTAAGTTTTGCTTAAAGTCCGAGGTGCTATCAAAACTGCTAATAAAAGTATATAATGAAAATATGGGGATGTCCCGGTTTCGACAGGATATCTCTGGTGAAAAGTCGCAGTGGTCTGGTAGACCATAATACTTCTAGGTTTGAAAAAATGCAAACAAAAAACGCGAAAGCGATAACTTCGAAATGCCAGCATTCATGATCAATAACGCATCAGCTGGAGTTGCATTAGCAGCTTAATAATTCTTAAGAATTATAGCACTTCCGCTAACTGGTAATTTGTACTTTACTAGTTTTGTGTAAGCCTTGTACAATAGATTTAATGATCGACAGTAAATTAAATCGAAATTCCACTGTCAACGTTGTGACTAATTTTTGATAACTTCATTATTTATGACGTATTCAAAGTTATCTAAACTGTAGAAGCTTTTCATTGGACTATTTTGGACGCGGGTTCGATTCCCGCCATCTCCACCATTTTTAAAATTTAAAAAAGACAATTAATTTTGATTTATTGATTTTCTTTTTTAAATTTTAATCCCCCTAAAAAGAGAGGTGCCCAATGTCAGGAACAATATTAACGATAAATGCCATTTGTATGGGTTTCATAGGTCTTTTTAGTTTTGTCTACGCGCTAACTTTTGGTTTAACACGTCATTTATTTGAAAAAATAAAAATCTACTACTTGCTAATCTTGGGTCTTATATTTGGTGCGATTTCACTTTTAGTTGGAGTACTAATTAAATCCTTAGTTCCAGTTAGAGAAATTGAATATTTTTCTTTATTCTTACCAGCCCTAGTTTATGGACTAACAATTATTTTTGTTGGATTTATTTCAGCTATTGGGGTGGCGGTTGTTGAGACAATGGCCATTTTGGTTCTACCATCACTAATGCCCTCTTTATTCCAAGGTGTGGAGAATAACTACTTATTAGCAATCTTGGTTATCAGTTATCTAGTAATTACAATGATGGCTATTTTTAAGAAGTATTTTCAAAAGGTTAATAATTGATGGGTTTGATCGGTCTTTTCTCTATCAGTACTTTTGTCAGGACTTTTATTTATTTTTGTTGACAATTTTTCAGTTGAAAGAATAACTAGAATTTTAGTATTATCTTCTTGAATTCTAACTGGTTATTTATGTTTTGCGATTTTTAGTGTTATTGAAGCAGTTTATCGACACGCCTTGAAACTGCGTAACATTATCGCCTACGATCAAAATAGATATATTTTAGAATCTGGTGCCAACATGGCAGTGACTGAATACGTCACAAAAAACAGAATTAAATACGGTTTGTTTGTGAATTACTATATTGCAAATTTTGAAAAATTTGAAAAGAAATTAAACGGTCGTGTGAAAGAATACATTATTCAAAATATTGCGGGCCAAGCCTATAAGAGTTTTCAAGAGTATAATCAAGATACAATCTTCTTTAAATCTTCATACAAGTTATTTGGAGCTTTCATTCCTTTAGAAGAAATTGATTTTCCTCAAGTACAAAAAGCTTATGAAAATAATAACAATTCAGTTAGAGATAAAAATGATATACTTAATGCTATTCAAATTACTTTGAAAAAAATAAAAACCAAATTTAAAATTGATAATTACTTCATCTCGGTCAAACTTCTTAGTTCAGTTTCGATTTATGGAATTCATAGTAACGATGTGGATCAACTCCAAGCATTTAATAGGTATTCAGAAACAGAAAAAGTTAGAAGAAAAAATATAAACGAAATTGTGATGGTAAACCCCACAGATTTTTACTCGCAGTTAAATCAGAACAGAAAACTTTTAGCCCTAAATGAGATTGTTGATTTAAATCATATTGGAACTAGGTTTGAACCAATTTTTTCTTTGAGTAAGAATAAAATTGAAGGATTTTATTTGAACCCAACAGTTAATGGGTTAAAATTAAATGATTCGATTATGAAAAAATCTTTGAGCACAATCAGCGAATCCGGATTAGAATCATTATTTAGAAGATTTGCAAGTTTAGAGAGTTTAAAAAGTGCGAAATTATTTGGTAAACAAATTTCTGACAAAAAAATATTTTTTAACTACGATCAATGAGTTGTTTCTGGTGAGAATTTCTCTCTAAATGATTTATTTGATAAGTTAAAGAATCTAAACTTAGTGAAGCACAACCTATGTTTCTTATTTGATATTACCCAAGATATTTCTTCGATTGAAATTTTAAAGAAAAATATAAGCGGTCTCAAAAAAGCGGGCATTAAAATCGGTTTAACTAATTTTGGTTCAAAAGATACCGGTTATCACTTAATAGGTTCTTATCAACCAGATTATTTATTTTTAGATGAACAAATTATTAATAAACTTGGTAAAGTAAAAGAATATAATGAACTTGTTTTTAGATGCCAAGAAATAGCTAAAAAAATCGATGCTAAAATAATTTTTAAAGGAGTCGATAACTTTTTAACTTTTAAAAAATTGACAAAATATGAAAACGACCTTATTGCTGGAAAATTGATTGGTTCAAGCAACGCTCCAAAAGCGCAATTGGGAGAAGAGACAATCTTTTTACTAAATAAAAAAGATTAATACAAAATAGAATGGAATTAAAATAATGGAAATGACAGAAGTAAAACAAATTGAAAAGCAGATAAATGATTTATCAAAGCAAGGGGACTTTAAGGCTCTAAAACAACTTTGTGAGTCTTATCCTTTGGTGGATGTGGCCGAGGCGTTAAAAGATGTTGAAAACGAAATAGTTTTAAAAATTATTCGCTTGCTGTCAATTGAAGATGCATCGCATGTTTTTATTTATCTTTCAAGAAAAACTCAAGAATTTCTAGTAGAGAAATTGACTAACCTTGAATTAAAAGATATAATTTCAGATCTCTACATTGATGATGTGATTGACACAATTGATGAACTTTCAACAGACAGCGTTAAGAAGATTTTAAAAGTAGCTTCAAAAGACGTGAGATTGAAGGTAAACCAAATTTTAGAATATGATGAAATGACTGCGGGAGCAATTATGTCGGTTGAATATATAAAATTATCTCAAGAGGACACAGTTTCAAAGGCTATTAAAAAAATCCGTGAGCTTCACGAAATTAATGAAGAAAATGAGGATTTTTTCATTGTCGACGAACTTGATAATTTAGTTGGCCACTTGCAACTAAAGGATTTGGTTTTCAATAAGGAAAACGCATTGATCAAAGACATTATGGAAAAGCGTTTGATTTATGCACAAACTACCACCGACCAAGAAGATGTTGCAGATATTTTCAAAAAATATGACATTCAAACTTTGCCGGTTCTTGATTCAGAAAATAAGTTTGTAGGAATAATTACTGTGGATGATGTGATTGATGTAATTGAAGATGAAAACACGGAAGACATTCACAAAATGGGGGGAATGAAACCACTAGAAGATAGTTATTTTGAAACTGGGTTTTGAAAAATGATGTGATCACGAGCTGGTTGACTAACACTTTTGATGTTATCCGCAACCTTTATGCAGTTATCAATTATTGGCTTTATGGTTCTCTTCAAAGTTAATGAAAACGGAGTTTCTCTAACTAATAAAACCTTTGTATTAACAATGATAATTTTACCGCTTCTGTTAGTCGTTATAACAACAGCAAGTAATGCCGCTAACCAATCCTCAACAATGATTGTCAGGGCTCTTGCTTTAAGAGAAATAAAAAAAGGGGATTATTTAAAAGTTATTTGAAAGGAATTGCGAGTAGCTTCAATGGTTGGGGCCTTTGTGGTATTTTTCAACTTTATTAGAATGTTAATTATTTTTGCAGTTCAATTTAATGGTAATATAAATCAAGAACAAATATGAACAGCTATTTTATTAACTTCTCTGGTAATGTTCATTTCAATTGTAACCTCAAAACTAATTGGGGCCACACTGCCAATGGTTGCCAAATATATCAAAGTGGATGCAGCAATTTTTGCCTCACCAATTATAACAACTATTGTAGACACTCTTACAACAGTATTATTTATGGGCCTAGCTTTAGCTTTCTTCAACCCAATTATTGGAGTTTAGTATGAGATTAAGAAATAAACCTTGAACAAACGATTTCCTAAAGGAAAATGATGATTGACTTTTGACACCTGAAAATGACCAACCATTTGAATTAACAAAAATATTTGCCAATAGCCATCCAGTTCATCTTGAAATTGGTTGTGGCAAAGGTGGTTTCATATCAAATTTGGCTTTTCAAAATAAACAAATTAACTTTGTGGCCATGGAAAAAGAAACCACAGTAGTTGGAGTGGCTGTTAAAAAAACTTTGGCTACCTATCAGGATTTAAAGAATTTAAAGTTTTTGAATTCTTATGCTGAGCAATTAGAAAAATTCTTTCAACCTAAAAGTATTGAAAGAATTTATTTGAATTTTTCAGATCCCTGACCCAAGTCGCGTCATGCTAAAAAACGTCTAACATTTACTACTTTTCTAAATATCTACAAGAATATTTTGGTTGATAATGGAGAGATACATATTAAGACAGATAATGATAATTTATACAATTTTTCTCTGGAAATGATTGAACTAAACAACTGAAAACTAATTAGTAACACCAATGACCTTTACAACAATCACGAAATGTTAATTGATAATATTCCTACAGAATATGAAACCAAATTTCATAATTTAGGCAAAAATATAAATAAAATAATCATTCGAAAAAATTAGTCAGCAAAAAATGATCGTTTTTAATGTAACGTAATTAATCAATAAAATTGACAAATTTTGAAATAAAAAAAACGCAACTTAACTAAATTGTTTGAGTTGCATTTTTATTTGTCTTCTAAATCGGGTTCAGTTTCCAATTTTTTAGTTTCTCTTTGTTTTTTTTGGTCATGAAATTTGTTTCTTCATTCTAGTGAATTGCTGATAAGTGTTGAACTTTGGTTTATTAAGTAGATGGTTAAACTAAAGTTCAAATTCATTAGAGTAAAATTTATGATACTTAGTGTTAAAGCCAAAGGTCAGTGCCAAACAAAAGCATCTCCTCAACTAATTTTAGCTGCAAGTGCTGCACTTGAAATCAAAATGAAAAAAGTTACTATTGAAATAATCGAACTAATTCATCAACAATATCTAGATCTTTTATAAACCACACTAACTGCCTTATTGCTTTTTTCATCAATATCATAGTGACCCACATAAAGTAGGGCAATTGATGTTTTACCAAAATTCATAATACCAATAGCAGAGTTAATAATTATCAAATCCAAAATGATCTGAGACACTAATATAATCTTAACTATCAAAGTTAGAGCCAATTGCGAGATTATTAGTAATGAAATAAGCAAAATAACAGTATTAATAGCTGCAATTCAAAGAACTGGTTTTTTAGTTACTTTACGAAAACGTGAAACATCCATATATTTACCTCTTTTATTATTATAGCAACAAAACTAAGTTATTGGATAAAATGCCTTTTTTAAAACGATTTTAATACCATAAAACGATTTTAAAATCAAAGACTTTTTATTCTTAATATGGGATATTTAGATTGTAGGAGGAAAAGAAAATATGAAAAAATTATTATCAATAATAGGTGCGGGTTCACTAATCGCTACTTCAGCAACTAGTGTGGTTGCATGTGGTGTAACTAAATACACATCAATTTATTTGGTATCAGATGTAGGAAAAATTAACGATCGTTCTTTTAACGAATCTGCTTACAACGGATCAAACAAATTTTTAAAAGAACAGTTGAAAGTTGAAGACAGCGTAATCGCACACTTAACACCAAATAGCACTTCGGAAATACAAAAAAATTATGCAACTGCTAGAAAAAATGGAGCTCAAGCATTGGTATTACCAGGTTTTGCGCACCAAGAACACATTGAAGAAGCTTCTAAAGTAATGGGTGATTCATCTACTGGAAGCGTTATTTTCCTTGATGGTACAAGCGCTGGTAATGAAAATGTTATTGGAATACAATTCAAATCAGAAATGTCTGGATTTTATTCAGGGGTAGCTTCGATACTATATAAAATTAGTACAAGCAAAGATGAAATAACTAATGTAAAATTAAGTGCATTTGGAGGATTACATAATGCAACTGGAGTAACTAATTTTATTAGTGGATATATGGCATCAATTGATTTCGTGAATCAGCTAAAAAAAGATTCACCAGAAACGCTAACCAGTTTGATTAAAATTTTAAACAAAGATAAAAGTGAGGCTAATTTTGGGAAAGCAGAAAGAATCGCTTCACAAAATAGTGCTCCAACAAGCGATACCGACAAAAACTGATTTTCAGGATCATTTGCAGTTGGCGGGGGGAAACCTACAGCAGAAACTCAAGTTGAACAAGGTGCTGACATTATTTTCCCAGTTGCTGGACCACAAACCGAAGACACTTTAAATACAATAAAAAGTAAGAAAAAAGCTGGAGAAGTATTTGTGGTTGGAGTTGATACAGATCAAGTGCAACTATACAGTAATTACAAAGATTACTTTGTTACTTCAGCAACAAAACGTCTTGAGGAATCAACACAAGCAGCACTGGCAAATAGTAAAGCATTTGCTGACAAACTATCAGATGAGGAAAAATCAAAGTTTGAAGGTAAAGATAAAGAAGGTAACGTTTTAACTGGGGCTTGAGATGGAAAAGACGTTTGATTTGATGGTGATTTTAGTAGTGGTGGAAACAATAAAATAACAGATCAAAATCACAAAGAATTAATAGAAAAATTAAGCGCAGCTGGTGTTGCATTGAGTGCATACTACCATACTAATATAGGAACTAAAGAATCCGCAAAAGATATTTTAGATACAAAAGCGATTGCTAATATGGCTGATGCAGCAGTAAAAGCTATAAAAAAAGATAATATTTAGAAAATACATTATTGGAAAAATCACCAGTGGAAATTTTTTGGAAAAAAATATCTCCGATTTTTTCAATAATTTTTTAAATATGATATATAATATTTTTGAGGATTAATATGATTCTCTAAAATTTTAATAATGGAGGTAAATATGAAAAAATTATTAAGTATTTTTGCCGCAACGGCGCTTACTACAACATCAACTTTGAGTGTTGTTGCTTGTGGTACCAAAAGGGACCCGGATGTTTGAATTGTAACAGATACTGGTAAGGTTAATGATAAATCATTTAATCAATCAGCATTTAATTCAGCTAATACATTCCTACAAACTGATTTAAAAAGAGATGTGAAAGCTTCGGTTCAGGAACCCAAAACTCCTAGTGAACTTGAAAATGCTTACCTAACATCAAGAAAAAATGGTGGAAAAGCAGTACTGCTACCTGGATACCAACATGCTACTCATATTGAAAAAGCATCAGAAACTTATGCTGAAGGTGATACACCAGGAACTGTTATTTTCCTTGATGGAAGTTCAAAAACAGAAACAAAACAATTAGAAAATGTAGTTGGAGTTTTATTTAAAGCTGAAATATCAGGTTTCTATGCCGGAGTAGCTTCAATATTGTATAATTTTGAAATCGGAAACTGAAATCCAGTTATTACAGGATATGGAGGAGGAGAACACTCGCCATTCGCAACATCAAATGCGCTTGCAGGTTACTTCGCTTCTGTTGTATTCATGAATGATTTAATTGCTGATGCACCTAATGATAACAAACTATTGACAGATTTACTTGCTATAATCGGAAAAGACAAAACAGAGTTACCTTCAAATGCTAAAGTAAAATTTGCTAAAAATCAACAACTTGATACTACCGCGACAATGAAAGATAGTGACTTCTTTACTAAAACTTTCGCAGTCGGTGATGGTACACCGCTTTCTACTTCTTTGGTAGTTGATAGTGGAGCTGATGTAGTCTTTCCATTTGCAGGACCTCAAACTGAGGATACTTTAAAAGTAATAAAAGATAGAAAATCTAAAGCTTTAGTTATTGGTGCAGACGTTGATCAAACTAATTTATATGGAAACTATAAAGATAAATTTATTACAAGTGCATTAAAAGATTTAGAAGGAGCTGGAAGAGCCGCATTGGTTCACAGTAAAGCATTCGAATCAGAAAAAGTCACAGTTGGAGAAGACGTTGTTAAAGGAACTAATCAACAAGGTGAAGAAATTACAGGTAAATGAGACGGACAAGATGTTTGATTTGGTGGTAAAATCGCTACCGGGCAACACAATAAATTTAGTAAAGAAAAAGCGGAAAAATTAATGGATCTTCTTGAAAAACCAGGAGAAGAATTGAGTAAAGTATACCAAGCTGGTACTAGTTTAAAAGAATTCTCATACGTTTTCTCAAAAGACTTTATTCAAAGACTAGCAACGGCTGCTACAGGACTTTCAAAATAATAAAAAATAACATATAATTAAATTATAATAGAATCAATGAGGACAGAATAATGAAAAATGACAATCAATATGCGGTTGAAATGGATTCTATTACTATGATTTTTAATAAAACCTTAATAGCAAATGATAAAATCGACTTTAAAGTAAAATCGGGTGAAATTCATGCCTTAGTTGGCGAGAACGGAGCGGGTAAATCAACTTTAATGTCGATTTTATTTGGTTTATACGAACCAACTCAGGGTGAAATTAAAATAAATGGTAAAATCGAAGCTATTACAAACCCA
Source organism: Spiroplasma endosymbiont of Panorpa germanica (assembly GCF_964019765.1). Classification (NCBI taxonomy): domain Bacteria; kingdom Bacillati; phylum Mycoplasmatota; class Mollicutes; order Entomoplasmatales; family Spiroplasmataceae; genus Spiroplasma; species Spiroplasma endosymbiont of Panorpa germanica. Next base: position 98,515 of record NZ_OZ026461.1, read on the forward strand.
GTCAAGGCGAATCGTCTTGGAATTGGAATGGTTCATCAACACTTTAAACTAGTTGACATATATCCGGTTTGAATGAATATTGCGTTAGGTGATGAAATTACCAAAGGTAAATTGTTTATTGACAAAAATAAAATCAAGGCGAAAATTACAGAGATTATGCAAAAATATAGTTTGGAAGTAGACCTTGATGCTAAAGTCGAAAATATCACTGTTGGGATGCAACAACGTACTGAGATTTTAAAAATTTTATACAGAGATGCTGAAATTCTGGTTTTTGATGAACCAACAGCGGTTCTAACACCAACAGAGATTGACGGACTTTTAAAAGTTATGAAGAAACTTCAAAAAGATGGAAAAACAATTATTTTCATTACACATAAAATGGCTGAGATCCAATCGGTTGCAAACTCAGCAACAGTAATTCGTCGCGGTAAAAAAATCGAAACGTTTGATATGAGCAAAACCACAGTTGAAAAATTGGCAGAAGCTATGGTAGGGAGAAAGTTGGTTGAAATCAAAAACAGTTACACTCCTTGTCAAGACAGAGTGGTTTTATCAGTTCAAGATTTAACAATGAAAAAAATATCTAACCATAAGGTTATTGGTTTAGACAATTTCAACTTAGATATTAGAGCTGGGGAAATTGTTGCCATCGCTGGTGTTGAAGGTAATGGACAACAAGAATTAGTTGGGGCCATTTCGGGACTTGAAAAAGTTAATGCTGGTAAAATAATTATAAATGGTGAAGATATCACTAAGGCTTCAATTAAGAAGCGATATCGAAAATATAAAATAAACCATATTCCCGAAGACCGCCATAAGCACGGATTGGTTTTGGAAAATGATGTAATTCAAAATATGGTTTTACAAAATATTGATGATGTTGAATTTAGTAGATGAGGTTTAATCAAACGTAACGCTATTCAAAGTTATGCTCAAAAAATAATTTCAAAATTTGATGTCAGAGGATCACAAAATGGTTTTGCAATCTCTAGACAACTTTCTGGGGGTAACCAACAAAAAGCAATTGTTGGACGTGAACTTACAAGAGATCATGACATGATTATAATTTTCCAACCAACTCGAGGTTTAGATGTTGGTTCAATTGAATTTATCCACAACGAAATCTTAAAAGAGAAGGAAAGTGGTAAAGCCGTCCTTCTAGTTAGTTATGAACTTGGAGAAGTAATGGCTCTGGCTGATAGGATTGTCATTTTAAACGGTGGTAAAAAAGTTGGGGAATTACCCGGTAAGGGAGCCAAGAGAGAAGAAATTGGTTTAATGATGACAGGAAAGGGGGCCGACTAAATGGATTTTAAACTTGATAGATGGCTGACAAGGGAAAAACTAAGAATTTCTTTAAAGTCAGATAAAACAAAATCTAAATTAAAATATGTGAAGGCCTCAATTTTGGCTTTGCTTTTCGGAATAACATTGGGAATAATAATTATTTTTGCCAATGGTTATAACGGACTTGGATACTTTTTTGAATTATTTAAAGTATCATTTAGTACTTGAAAAGTTGGAAATGGACAATCAGACTTAGATCGTATGATGAATCACTTTTCATCTTATATTATCCTAGCATTGGGTCTAGCAATGGCATTCAAACTAGGTTTATTCAATATTGGGGGATCTGGTCAAGCCGTATTGGGAGCGGGGCTATCAATTATCCTTGTAGCTCAAATGGAAAAAGCAACAGGAATTTCATTTGAAACTGTTGGGGCTAGTTATATCTTTGCAATATTCTTAATCTTCGTACTTTCAGCCGCAACGACCTCAGCATTAGCTGGACTTTTAAAAGTATTTTTTAATATTCATGAAGTTGTGACAACAGTTATGATGAACTGAACAATTTGATACTTTTTACGCTGAATTATATTAAAAAACCCAGTTGACTATATAAATGCAAACCAAGAGACAAAACCGTTTAATCATAATTGAATTTCAATTGGTGGAAATCAATGAATTCTTGGAATAATTTTAGCAATCGTTTGTTTGGGAATAGTATTCTTTGCCCTTACTTTCTTGACATTTGGCTATAAATATAATGTTGTTGGTAAACAACCAACAGCTGCTAAATATGCTGGAATAAACAATAAATCTTTTGTAATTATTGCTACAGCAATTTCGGGGGCCTTAATCGGAATTGCAGCATTCATTTACTATATCTCAATTGAAAAAAAATTAGGCTACGGACAAAACGACCTACCAACATTTGGATTTGATGGTATTTCCATTGCACTAGTGGCCTTTAATAACATTTTCGGAATTATTCCAATATCATTCCTATGAGCGGTTATAAAGAGTTCTGCCACAGCAGCAACAGGTAACCCAGCATACAATGGTCTTTCCAATGAAGCCGCTTCATTAATGTTTGGAGCAGTAATTTATGGAGCAGCAATTTATTCTGTTTTCTATAGATGAGAACCATGGAAAAAACTTCAGTTCCGATTATACAAAAAAATTGATTTCAAAACCAAAATTGAGATTGATAAAAATATAGAAATCATCAAAGATTACAAAAAACAAATTGCCTCTATAAAAATGGAAAGAAAATTGGCAATAAAAAATTACAAAGCTCAACCAGATGAAACAATTCAAAACTTAGCTAAAGAAAATGAATTGCTGGGATGAAGCGATATTGTTAAAAGACCTTACAATGATCAAATTTCTGTTTTGAAATCAAAAATAAACTCGATGGAGGTTTTAAATAAAATCATTTGAGAAGAAGGACTTAAAAAATATCAAGAAAATGGTCTTAATGGAGTTTATGGATGAAGATCTAAAAACAATAACCTAATTTTAGGAACTACCCTAGATGAGCTGACAGAATATGTAATCAGTCGAGATCACAAAATTGCAGAAAGCAAAAAGGAATTTAAAAACTTCTTGAAAGTTTCAGAAAAAATGAACGATTCAAAAATTGATGACGTAATTTTAAAACAAAATGCTAAACAGAAATTTGGAATTGAAGACGCAGAGAAAGATTTAGTTGATAAAACTCGCTCAATCAACACTGATTACAAAGAGCTAATTCTAAGCGCTAAAGAGAAACGTGATTTAGAAATTAAGGAAGCTCGCAAACAAGCAGCTTTAGCTGGGGAAAAATCTGTTTCAGACTACAATAAAGTAATCAAAGTTAATAATGAAAATTTCAAAAAAATTCTAGAAGTAGTAAAACAACAGTATGTTCAAATTGAACAATGAGAAAAACAAGAGTTAGACTCATTGAAATCTCAATTTGAACCTAAGTTAATCGCTGCAAAAGACAATTTGGAAGAATATAAATTGATAAAAAAACAATATCAAGAAGCTATGGTTCAAATCAAAGCCTCAAGCTTCGATAAAAAAATGGAGGTGAAATATTAAATGTTAGTTACAATGATAGCATTTATTTCCGGTGTTTTCGCTATTTTCCTAATAGCCTCAATTTCTGGAGCACTTTCAGAAAGAGCTGGTGTGGTAAATATCTCCATTGAGGGTTTTATGACAATGGGGGCTCTATCGTTTGCCATTGCAGGAAGCTATATGAATGCACAAGATGATAGTAACTGAACTCAGATTATTGCCTTGTTAATAGCCATGGTAGTTTCTGGAGTATTCGCTTTGCTACATGGTTATGCTTCAATTAGATTGAAATCAAATCAAGTGGTTGTTGGTACTGCAATAAATATTCTAGCACAAGGAATTGCGCTTTACTTGGCAACATCAGGAATTCTAGGTTCAGATGGTACAAGAATTCCAACTAATTACTCAGTAATTAGTTTTGATGACAACAAAAATATTTTCAACCTTTATTTAATTATTGCGGTTTTAATTGCTGCAACAGTTGGAGCATTTTTCACCTTTACAAAAATTGGTAAAAGATACGCCGCTGCTGGTGAAAATCCCAACGCTGTTGATGCGGCTGGAATTAATGTAATTAAATACCGTTACATCGCAATTGTGATTTCAGGAATGTTAGCTGGATTATCGGGTGCAATGTTCGTAGTTATAAAAACTTCCGGTTCATTTAGAGGAAGCACCGATGGGTGAGGATTCTTAGCACTAGCAATTATGATTGTGGGTCAATGAAGAATTAAATTTATTGCCCCAGCAGCGTTATTATTCTCGATTATGTTTGGACTCGGGGAATACCTATGATCTGTTGACGGTGTTCCAAACTCATTCAAGGATAATGCAGATCTATTTAAAGTATTACCATTTATCGGTTCTCTACTTGTTATGATTATTTTCAGTAAGTGGTCCCAAGCGCCAAAAGCGTCAGGAATTCCTTTTGATAAATCAAAAAGATAGAAAATCATTAAAAAAATCTCAGAGTTTCTGAGATTTTTTTATTTTAGTCACGTAGAAATTTGAAATCATTTTCAAGAGTTTAAAAAAACCGACCCAACAGATCGGTTTTGATATTTTAAATATTAATTAAATTTAAGTCGGTTCTTAATTGCTTGGTTTTACCTTTACTTGGCAATTTTGTTAGAGTTAATATTGCGGCTACAAACATAACAACGCAACTAATAACCCCAATTCACCATCCTAAAATTATGAAAATATCAAAACCCCAAAATAAGAATGGTGATATTATTGTCAGAAATATAATTCAAGGAATTATTGAAAATATTCCTACCCAAGCCCCGATTTTTTGTATTTTTTTACTTTCAGAAAATAATAGAGCAATTGCCACAAGTGGTATACAAAACAATAAATAAGATGAAATTACAAACCCAACAAAACCCCAAAATAAGAATGGTGATATTATTGTCAGAAATATAATTCAAGGAATTATTGAAAATATTCCTACCCAAGCCCCGATTTTTTGTATTTTTTTACTTTCAGAAAATAATAGAGCAATTGCCACAAGTGGTATACAAAACAATAAATAAGATGAAATTACAAACCCAACAAAACCTCAGAACTGGTCAAAATCTAAGTGCTTAATTGCGGTCAGTGCACGTCTTAAACCAGTCAAAGATGAGAGGAAATTTAGCATAAAGTATGCTTGAGCTCCGGTGGCTCCCATCATGGCAATTCTTGTTCATTTTATAATAATGACCACCTCATTTAGATTATTATATCTATTTATATAATACATTAAACTGGTTTTGCTTTCAATTTTAAATTATAAAAATCTATTTATTTAAGAAAAAAACTGTATTTTACGATAAAATTATTTTACCAAGATTGAAAGAGGAATAAAAATGTATTCAAATAAATTAATTGAGTCTCTAAATAAAGACTTAGCAACTGAATTTAAAAATTTAAAGCAAATAAGTAAGGATTTTAGTAAAACCTTTGATGGTGTTTCTAGAATGGTTATGTTAGACCGATATGCACAAAAAGACTTATTATTAAAAACTCTGAAAGTCGGAGATTTAGTAGTCACAACAATTAAAGACGATCCGGTTTTTCCTTCGCGTGGAATTGGAACAGTAATTAAAGTTTTAAATGATGGACGCTACGAAGTTGAAATCGAACAAGCTTATGTGGGAATAATAGATCCAGAGTCAACTATTGAAAGCAAAAGAGAAAATGTCATATTCAAGAATAAAACTGAATTGGACAAACCCTTAGAACTTTTTTGAGAACAAATCGCTTATCGTGTTGGGCATGCTTTAGGTAAAATCGAAAAAACTGATCAAAAATTGATTAGTGAAAAATTCACTGAAGAACTAGAAAAATTAAACGTTATTCCAGCGGGACGAGTTTTGTTTGGAGCAGGAAGTGATAGTGCTGTAACATTTTTTAACTGTTATGTAATGCCGTTCATTAAAGATGATCGTGTAGGCATCGCTGAACACCGTCAACAAGTGGCAGAAATTATGAGTCGTGGAGGAGGAGTCGGTACCAATGGTTCAACACTAAGACCTCGAGGTGCAATTGCCAAATCGGTTGGAGGAAAATCTTCAGGATCGGTTAGTTGGTTAAATGACTTATCAGGATTGACCCATTTAATTGAACAAGGAGGTTCAAGAAGAGGTGCTCAAATGATTATGATGTCAGATTGACACCCAGATATAATAGAGTTCATAATTTCTAAAATGCAAAACACAAACATCTTATTGTGATTGCGCGAACATTCTCAATCTCATTTAATTCGTGAGCAAGCAAATAATAAATTAAGATTTAAAAACTTAGGCCCAAATGAAAGAAGAACTTATGAAGCTATTTTGGCTAATAAGAAAAACATCGATAAGGAAACCGTCCAAGAAGCTCAGAAAAATTTAGATGCTGGGGGAACTTGAGTAGTTTCAAATCCAGACTTCCTTTCAGGAGCAAATATTTCAGTGACATTAACTGATAAATTTATGAGTGCAGTTGAAAGAGACTTGAACTGAGAATTAAAATTCCCAGACCTAGATTCATTTGATGCTAAACAAAAAAACTTCTATGACACTAATTGAGATAAAATGGGAGATGTTTTTGAATGAGAAGCTCAGGGTTATCCAGTTAAAGTTTATGAAAAAATCCCTGCAAGAGATTTATGGGATTTAATAAACTTCTGTGCAACTTATTCAGCAGAGCCAGGAATCTTCTTTATTGACAAAGCAAACAAAATGACAAACGCTCAAGGTTATGGAATGAAGGTTGTGGCAACTAACCCCTGTGGGGAACAGCCACTAGCACCTTATTCAGTTTGTAATTTAGCTGCGATTAATTTAGAGAACTTTGTTAATAAAAAAACTAAAGAAGTTTTATACAATGAATTAGCAGAGACAGTGGCCAATTGTGTCCAAATGCAAGATAATGTAATTGATGCAACCCCCTATTTTTTAGAAGCAAATAAAAAACAAGCTTTAGGTGAGCGAAGAGTTGGTCTCGGGGTTATGGGTCTACACGACATGTTAATTTGAGCAGGACTTCGTTATGGTTCACCAGAAGCTAATAAAGTAGTTGATAAAGTATTTGAAACAATTTGTTTGAGTGCTTATCGTAAATCTATTGAATTGGGTAAAATCAAAGGTTCATTCCCATTCCTAACAGATAAAAAGAAATTTATTAAATCAGGATTTATTCAATCATTACCAAAGGATATCCAAGAAGGGATTCTTAAAAATGGTTTAAGAAATTCTCACCTTCTAACTGTTGCTCCAACTGGATCTACAGGAACCATGGTTGGTGCTTCAACAGGGTTGGAACCTTATTTTGCCTTTTCATATTTTAGATCTGGACGACTAGGTAAATTTATGGAAGTAAAAGCTAGAATTGTAGAAGAATGATTAACTTATAATCCTGAATTTGTTGACAAGCCTTTGCCTGATATTTTTGTTTCAGCTATGGAGTTATCACCAGAAGAGCATGCTGATGTTCAATGTATTATTCAAAGATGAGTTGACTCTTCTATTTCTAAAACAGTTAATGCACCAAAAGGTTATTCAGTTAAACAAGTCGAACAAATTTACTCACGACTTTACAAAGGTGGAGCCAAAGGTGGAACAGTTTATGTTGATGGAAGTCGAGACACTCAAGTGTTATCATTAAATGATGATGATCAAACTATTGATGATGGATTAGAAGTAATTAGCAACAATAAACTTGCTAAACCAATTGAGGGTGAACAAAAGATTGGAAACGAAATTGGTGATTTATGTCCAGTTTGTTCAATTGGAACCTTAATCGATTCAGCTGGTTGTGTCACTTGTAATAACTGTGGGGCACAATTAAAATGTGGTCTATAAAATAGTTTAAAGGAAGTTTAACATGAACCAGAGAGTCCAACTATTATTTAAAATTGCAATTATACCAGTTTATGCTGCAATGGTAGTTGGGGCTAAGGAAGCTTTAGCGCTTGTTCCAAATATTGAATTAGTTTCATTCCTATTATCATTTGCTGCCTTAGTATTTCCTTTGACAATGGTATTTGGAATAATCACGGTATTTACATTTATTGAAGTATTTATATATTCATATGGAGTCGCTCAATGAATGTTGTTATATTTAGTGGCTTGACCTATTTTGGTTTTAATCACAGTTTTATTTCGACCATTAATAAAAAGACACTGATGGATTTTTGTCATTATAAATGGTTTATTTGGATTAAGTTTTGGATTAATTGACGCTACCTTAAATTATTTTGTCTGATTTAATTTTGACTTTCCCGTAACAATTGCTTACTATTTGCGAGGAGTTACTTTTGATGTAATTCACGGGGTTGGTAATTTTATGATAGCCATAATTTTATATCATCCGGTAATGGCTCTATGAAATAGTCATTTAAAAAAATATTTAGGAGGTAGTGGTTTCGTGAAACAAGAAAAAGGATATATTCATTTAATAATGGGAGAAGGTAAAGGAAAAACCTCAGCTCTTAATGGTATGGGGTTGCGCGCTGCTGGAGCTGGTTGAACGGTTAAATACGTGAGATTTCTAAAAAACCGACCTACAAGTGAAAATAAGATGCTTAAAAAAGCCAAAATTAAGGTTGAAAACTTTTACCACTTTTCTAAGAAGTTTATTTGAGAGATGAATCCAGAAGAGATTCAAGAATTTAAAATTGAGACCCAAAAAGGCTTTGATTACTTAAAAAAAGTCTTACAAGACTCAAATAATGACATGGTTTTAATAGATGAATTGTTGGGTGCTATTGAAAATAAATTAATTGATGAAGATGAATTAATATCTGTTTTAAAAAATCGTCGACCAGGAATTGAAGTAGTAATTTCTGGGAGGTATGCATCTGCTAATTTAATTAAATTAGCAGATTTAACAAGTAAAATTGAACCGGTCAAACATTATTTTGACCAAGGTGTTGAAGCTAGAAAAGGAATAGAATTTTAATGAAATCGGGAGCAAAAATATGATTAGCAAGCTCGGCTGCAGCGATTGTGCTGGGAACTTCTATAATTTTAAATACTGTATTTATATCAAAATATCAAACTTTAAAAGATGGTTTGAAGGAAGACGCAAGCTTAAGACTAACAGTTGAGGCTTACGATATTGATGGGGGTATGTTCCATCGAAATGAGTTTTCAAACCTAACCCCAGCAAGCCTTTATGAGATAACCAAAGAGGATCCTAAGTTTGAATACGAAAGCTCATCTTTTGGAATGTTTTTGAAAAATCTTGATAATAAGGTCAAAAACAACCAATACATTTCAATTAATTCCCCAACCCATGAAAAATGTGCTGGTAAAAGTTTAGAAAATCCTAAGAGACCAAATAGTTGTCAGGTTGGTGCATCTGATTTGATCATAAGTCAACCAGAGTACTTCATTTTTCAAATTGAGCAACTATAGCAAAATTTAACTTCTGAAATAAATTTCAGAAGTTTTTTTTAATTTCGGTACTATTTTTATACAAAATATATACAATTAATATTTATTAATCTGTCGCAATAAAATCAACTCTTTATGTTAATATAATTGTGTAAAGGCAGGTATAAAAAAATGACACCACATATTGAAGCTAAAAAAGAAGAAATAGCAAAAGTAGTAATAATGCCAGGAGACCCACTAAGAGCTGAAGTTATTGCTAAGAAGTTTTTGACTGACTACAAATTAGTTAACAAAGTTAGAAACATGTTTATGTTTACAGGATTTTATAAAGGAACTAAAGTTACCATTGCAGGAAGTGGAATGGGATGTGCTAGTATTGGAATTTACTCATATGAACTATATAAATTCTATGATGTTGACCACATTATTAGAGTAGGATCGGCTGGAGCATATACAGATAAACTTAAAGTTTATGATATTGTTAACACAAAAGAAGCTTTCGGAGAATCCCCATATCCAAAATTGGCAGCAGGAATTGATAGCAATTTAGTTCCTTCTTCAAAAGAGTTATATGAATTGATTAACAAAACTGCAGCAGAAAATAAAATTTCTGTTCATGAGGGAAAAGTTCACTCAAGTGATGTTTTTTACCGCAAAACTGATTCAATGGCATTTGCTAAAGAAAATAAATTAGATTGTGTGGAAATGGAATCGCTTGCATTGTTTGCAAACGCCATTGAAACTAAAAAAAGTGCAGCTTGTTTGTTAACCATTTCAGATAGCTTTGTAACCAAAGAGGTAACAACAGCTGAAGAGCGACAAAACAACTTTATGGATATGATTAAAATTGCTTTAGAAACAGCGACAAAATTATAGAATGATAATTTTGGCGATAGAATCTAGTTGTGATGAATTGAGCATTGCGATTTTAAATAATGGAAAAGTTTTAACTAACATTATTTCAAGCCAGATTAAAGATCACCAGAAATTTGGTGGGGTTGTCCCAGAACTGGCAGCTCGACTACATTTAGAAAATATCGAATTTGTAATTAAATCAGCTTTGAAAGAAGCTGATTTATCTATTAATGAGATAGAAGCTGTTGGCTACACCCAAACCCCGGGATTAATAGGTAGCTTAATAGTTGGTAAAATCATTGCTCAAACAATTGCTAGATATTTAAATGTCCCCCTTTATCCTTGCCATCATATCCTTGGTCATATTTACGGAGCTAGTATAGAAAAAGAGTTTGTATATCCAGTTTTAGCTATGGTTGTAAGTGGTGGGCACACTCAGATTCAACTTTTGAATTCGGTAGAAGATTATGAAATCATTGGTCAAACACAAGATGACGCCATTGGTGAATGTTACGACAAAGTTGCTAGATATTTGGGCTTAAATTATCCTGGAGGCCCAGAAATTGATAAACTAGCGAAATCAGGAAACCCCGATGCCTACAAACTACCAATTCCAAAAACTGAAAATGAGTTTGATTTTTCTTATTCTGGATTGAAAACTGCCTGCATAAACTTAATTAATAAAATGAAGCAAAATAATCAAAAAATTAATATAGCAGATTTTTCAGCCTCATTTCAAAAGATTGCGGTTGAAGCGATTGCTGAAAAATTTGAAAAAGCCGTTAAGAAATATCAACCCAAAACAATAACGGTGGCTGGAGGAGTTAGTGCTAACTCTTCAATTCGCCAAAAAATTATGGAAATTGGTGAAAACAATCAAATTAATAACATTATCATTCCTAAATTGGAATATTGTACCGATAATGGTGCAATGATTGGAAAATTAACACAAGAAATGATAAATATTTCCAAAAAATTGATATAATAAAAATATAAATATCTAGAAAAGGGGGTAATTATATGAGATCATTTTTAGTAAAATTAGCAACAATAGATGAGAATATATTAACAAGTAGAGAAACTCAAATTGTGGAATATATCAAAGCAAACTTGCATGAAATAGTAAATAGTAATATGAAAATCGAAAGGTTAGCTCAGGAAGTTGGAACCGGATATAGTGCAATTTATGGACTTTTAAATAAACTAAATATTAGAGGTTATCGTGATTTTTCAATTTCACTTTCAAATGATGCAGATTCACAAGAAATTGAAGTGGCAAAAAATGACGAAAATGTTGCAGCTAGCTACATTAATTTAATTAAGCAAAACTATTCTTTGATCGAGAAAAGAGCAATTTTTGAGTCATTAAAATTAATCAGAAAATCAACAAGAATTTTTATCTGTTACTGAGAGAATTCTTTAATGGGGCCAGCTCAGGTTTTAGAAAACTTCTTGTACAAAGAAAAACTGAACTGTTATCTATTGGACAATGATTGAGATACTTTATTAGATAGAGTCGAAAACTTAAGAGAAGATGATTTATTTATTTTTTATACAAAATACGGTCAATCAAAACACTTAGAGAGAATTATGAATAGAATAAAAAACAAAAACGGAGATATAATTTATATCTCTGGAAGAGTTTCGAATCCAGAAATCGCCAGATTAGCAAATTCATCACATACATTAATAATCGAAAATTACGAATCTACTCAATTTAATAGTTATGTTTCGCAATCAGTTCCCTTTCACTATTTTAATGATTTATTTATTTATCATTTTGTAAATACGTCAAACCAAGAAAGAGCTGAATAAGCTCTTTTTATTTTTTTAGAACAGGAAGTAAAAAATATGGAAATTTTGAAATTAGCACCATTCTTTAGTGAACGTCTTTGGGGCGGACAAAAACTAAAAGAAATGGGTTTTAAAACCCCAATTAATAAAAAAATTGGTGAAGCCTGAGTAATCTCTGCTCACGACAATGGAATGTCTTACGTGGACTCTCCAGGAGCATATGAAGGAATCTCGTTAAAAGATTTATTTGCAAAACATCCCGAACTTTTTGGCAATACAGCCTATGAAGAATATCCTTTGTTAGTTAAAATAATAACTGCCAAAGACTATTTATCAGTTCAAGTTCATCCTGATGACGAATATGCACAAAAAAATCATAATTCTTTGGGTAAACCTGAAAGTTGATATGTTCTTGAAGCTCCAAAAGAAAGTAGCTTAATTTATGGACATAATGCTAAAAACCCAGAGGAATTCAAAAGTATGGTGGAAGATGGTTCTTGGGATAAGTTACTTAAAAAAGAAGCAATTGAAGAAGGTGACTTTCTATATGTTCCCCCAGGTAAAGTCCACGCAATTACACCTGAAGTTGTAATCTATGAGTTACAAAGATCAAGTGACATAACATATCGTTTGTATGATTATGATCGTTTAGATGATCAAGGAAATGCAAGAGAGTTACACATTAAAGAATCTTTGGATAATACTAAAATTCCAGACACAGACCACTTTGTTACCAAAAAAGCTAAAGGAAAAGTTTTTTCATCAGAGTTTTTTTCACTAGAAGTTGTTGAAGGGGCTTATCAAAAGGAGTATATTTGTCCTGAGTCTACCGATTGATTACAAATAACAGCCATTAAAGGTTCGGGAACAATCAATGGAATAAAATTTGCTAAAGCTCAATCAGCCATAACAATTAAGGGTATTGAAAAAATGATAATAACAGGAAATTTGAAAATTCTTGTATCTTGAATTAAAAAATAATAAAAAATTTAAAGCTTCCTCAAAACTGATTTGATAAAATCGGATTTGAGGTTTTTATTTTAGTCAAATCAGGTGGTGATTTCTAGGACTTAAAAAGTTATTTTGTTTAAATACAAAACTAAAATATATTGTATAATTGTTTTAACAAGAAAGAGGAAAAAAATGGACTTAAAAAAACTACATGCTGATTTTAATCAATTAGAAAAAAAGGAGATATCTATAATTGCTAGAGTTAGAAGCAATCGCCAAGGTAAGGTTGTTTCTTTCATGGTTGTTAATGATGGAACACATTTAAATGACCTACAAATAGTTTATAAAACAGATGTGGATGGTTTTGAAGATGCTATTCAATCTAGAGTTAGTTCTATTGTTGAAGTTTCTGGAATCTTAATTATAACTCCGGGAAAACCACAACCTTTTGAACTACAAGCAAGTAAAATAGTTCTTCTAGATCAAGCCATTGAGGAATATCCTCTTCAAAAAAAAGAACACTCACCAGAATTTTTAAGAGAAATTGCACATCTGCGTGCACGAACAAAAACTTATAATGCTGTTTTCAGAATTAGATCGAGTTTATCATTTGCAATTCACAAGTTCTTTCAAGAAAACGACTTTGTTTATGTTCAAACACCAATTATCACAAGCAACGACGCTGAGGGAGCTGGAGAAGCCTTTACTGTAACCACTAGAAATGATGATAAGTATGAACAAGACTTTTTCGGGAAAAAGGCATCATTAACTGTTTCGGGTCAATTGAATGCAGAATCTTACGCTCAGGCATTCAAAAATGTTTATACATTTGGTCCAACTTTTAGAGCTGAGAATTCTTTCACTTCACGACATGCTTCAGAATTTTGAATGATGGAGCCAGAGCAAGCTTTCTCAGATTTAAATGGTAGCATAGAATTGATTGAAAGTATGCTAAAAAGTGTAATTAATTACGTTTTTGAAAAAAATTTAGATGAGTTAAAATTTTTGGATGAAAATCAAGAAGAAGGACTAATAAATAAATTACAAGGGATTCGAAATTCAGAGTTTTCAATAATGACTTACGAAGAAGCGCTTAAAGTTTTACAAAAAGCAATTAGAGATGGTCATGATTTTGAAGAAAAAGATATCAAATTTGGAATTGATTTAGGAACAGAACACGAAAGATATATTTGTGAGACTCATAACAAAAAACCAACTTTTGTAATTAATTATCCCAAAGATATCAAGGCTTTTTATATGAAATTAAATAGTGATAATAAAACTGTGGCCGCTGTGGACTTGCTGGTTCCTGGAATTGGGGAGTTAATCGGGGGAAGCCAAAGAGAAGATGACTATGACAAACTTATGAAAAGGGTTAAAGAACTCGGAATGAGTGAGGAAGAAATTTCTTGATACACCGATTTAAGAAAATTTGGTTACTTTAAATCTTCTGGTTTTGGACTTGGATTTGAAAGACTTATAATGTATGTCACTGGAATGAGCAATATTCGCGATGTTATTGCTTTTCCAAGAACACCTAAAAACTTATTATTCTAAAAATGGTCATTTGATCATTTTTTTGCATTTTTATTCAATTAGCAATAAAGGAATTGTTTAAAATTTTTTATAAATAAATCGTTTTAGCATTAAAACTTTTTAAGTCTTATAATCATAAATAGTGTAAAATTATTATATGAAATGAAGGTGATTACATGCTAGTTTCAATCATTATTGCCACACAGGGCAAGAAAACTCGCCTAGTAGAGTCATTTTACAGTATCCAACAACAAGTTAACAAGAATTACGAAATAATTGTAATTAATGAGGGTAACGATGCAGAATGTGAACAATTATTGCGACAAGATTTTACGCGAAATCCTAATTTAAAAGTGGTTTTTAATACTAAAAATCAAGGAACCTCATATGCTTGAAATATTGGAATTGAGTTAGCAACAGGAGACTATTTTGTTTTCCTAAAAGAAGGAAATACCATTGATCCTAATTTTATTCAAAGAATTCACGATGTGGTTTCAAAAAATAAGGAAAAAATTGATTTGATTGAATTTTCTATTCAATATACAAAACTTAGTGACTCACACTCAAGTTCTGTTTTAGAAAATGAAAAAGTTTATGACTTGAAAACAGAACACGAACCATTCGCTTATACTGACCCAATAATCTACAATAAATTATTTAGAACTGCCTTTGTTAAAGATCACAATTTTTCATTCCGCAGATTCACTCGTTTTGATGCGCTTTTTATTTATAAAGTTTTAGGTCAGGCAAATAATTATATGTATATTTCTGATATTTTAATGAACCACCGTTTAAGCGTAATGAAATACTCAGCATTTGATTTAGTAAACCAATGACCCCATGTTGTAAATTACTATCGCCGAGTTGGTAAGTTTAAAAACTTAAAAGAAGAAATTTACTATGCTTACTACAAAGATATAATTTACCGCTTCTTATGAATGATTACTAAATTTGATAACAAAATTTTGGTGAAAAAAGGGGTTGCTTTCGTTGAACGTAAGGTTAGCAGTAAACTTGATGAAATCAAATTAAATGAAGTGTTTAAAAATAATTTAGAACCCGAATTTAATGATAAGGTTAATAATTTAAAAGAGTATTTTAAAAATATTCTAAAAAGCGGTTAATTGCCATGACAGAAAAACCATTACTGACTTGGAAAATAGCTTCATTAACAAGGATTTCTATCACTCGAACATTTGACTTGCTAATTTCTGCACTGCCAATGATGTTAATGCAAATTTTTTTACCACTTAGTGGGTGAACCGGCATTTTAATTAATGCTTTTTTTGGTTTAACTATGTTGCTGATTTATTTTATTATCATACCTTTATTTATGGGGGGTAACACCTTGGGTAAAAAATTATTTCAAATAACTTTAAAGAGCAAAGACAAAATCACATTTAAAAAAATTTTTACCAGAGAAGGGTTTTTTATTTTACTACCATGATTAATTTCTTTACTGCTTAAAGCAATGGCTTTGGGAATCTTTTACTTAGGGGACCACAATAACAATGACATGCAAACAAACGGTTTTTGAATAGCATTTGGAATATCTCGATTTGGGGACTTGTTTTATGTCGCTTGAGCAATATTTTTATTTGTGACAATTAAAATTCAAGAAAATTTTCAGTGTGGTGTTGATATAAAATATGGTATATTTGTAGTGAACAAAAAACCACTTCAAGATGAAAATTTAAGCGAAAGTAAAACTGATGAACCTGTGGGTAAACATATTCACTTAGATGATAACTTACCAGGAAATATTGAACAGAACTTAATTAATGAAATAGAAGAAATAGATTAGGAGAAATTATGAAACCAGAAATTATGAAGGGTTTAAATCCCGACCAACTCGAAGCAGTTCAAGTAATTGATGTGCCATTAAGAATTATCGCTGGAGCTGGTAGTGGAAAAACCAAGGTTATCACAACTAAAATTGCCTATCTAATTGAGGAAAAGAATATCCAACCCTTTAGGATTTTAGCCGTGACATTTACAAATAAGGCAACTCGCGAAATGAAAAATCGGGTAGCCAATTTAATTCAAGATGGTAGAGGAAAACCCTTTATCAGCACCTTTCATGCATTTTGTGTTAGGGTTTTAAGAGAAGAATATGTTAATGTTAATTTAGAGAAGAACTTTTTGATTATTGATAATGGTGATCAAAAAAATCTTATGAATAAAATCTTGAAAGCTATGAATGTTAGTTCTGATTCAATTCGCAAGTATGAAAAAATTGCCTTGAGTAGAATATCAACTTGAAAGAACCAATTTCAAACACCTGAGGAAGTACTATCTTATGCCAGTTCAGAATTTGAGTTTTTGATGGCAAAAGCATATGGGGGTTATGTCAAGGAATTAAAGCGTTTAAATAGTGTTGATTTTGATGATTTAATTCTTATGACCCACCAACTTTTCAAAAAAAATATTGCAGTCCAGCAAAAATGACGCGATCGTTTTGACTATGTTTTAGTGGACGAATTTCAAGATACCAATGAAGTTCAATTTGACTTAATCAATTGACTAACACTTAACAAAAAGAACCTAACTGTGGTTGGTGACCCAGATCAAACAATTTATTCTTGACGAGGAGCGAAGGTTAATATTATTTTAAACTTCAATAGAAACTACCCAGATTCACGAACAGTGATACTTAAGGAAAATTATCGTTCAACACAGAATATTTTGAATTTAGCCAGCGACTTTATTACTCATAATAAAAATCGCGAAGCTAAATCGGTATTCTCAAACAATCCCAAGGGAGAGAAAATTGCTTTAAAAGAAACCGCTTCAAAAGCCTTTGAGGCCAAATTTGTCACTAACAAAATTAGAGAACTAGTAGAAAAAGACGGTTACAAATATTCAGATTTTTACATCCTTTATCGAATCAACGCTTGATCTGCGGAATTTGAAAAAAACCTGGGAATTGAAAAGATTCCTTTCCAATTAGTTGGGGGTTTAAAATTTAGAGACCGTAAAGTTATTAAAGATATTTTGGCCTTATTAAAATTTGCAGCTTTTGGAGATGATTTATCAGCCAATCGAGTTTTAAATTTTATACCAAAAATTGGAGCTGTAACAATTGAAAAAATTGAACAAAAAGCTAAAGAACTTCAAGTTAGCATTTTTTATTTACTAACCAAAAATATCCAAGAAGCACTTACGGTCTCAAAACACCTAGAGAACTTGTGCACCGCTTTGAATCAAGCAGCCGCTTTGCTTGAAGAAGAACCACGAATCGATGAATTTTGTAAATTCTTACTTGACAAAACAGGATACGAAGAACGTTTGAGATTTTTAAACAAAGATGACGATGATTTACAAAATTTACAAGCATTTTTAGATCAGGTTAAAAGTTATGATGATGGATTTGAGCCACAAGAAAACGACGAAAATAATCATGTTTTGGCTTTCTTGCAAAACGAAGCTTTAGAAACCTCGGAGTTGGATAATTTCACTGCAAATAAGGTAACATTGTTAACGGTTCATGCTGCCAAGGGTTTGGAAAACAAAGTTGTATTCATAACTGGTTTAAATAATGCTGTGTTTCCCCTAAAATCAGCTTTTACTTCAGTTGAAGCCTTAGAAGAAGAAAGAAGAGCTCTTTATGTTGCTATTACAAGAGCAGAAGAGCGTTTATTTATGTCCTATGTTGCTGGAGAAAGATCATATATATCAGATGGAGAGCTTTCAGCTAGTATGTTTATAAGAGAATTAAATCAAAACCTTTATGATTTTGAAAAAAACATATTTTTCCATTCCGATGGCAATATGACCTCAAATCAGTATAATTCTATGAGCGAAAGTCTTGATAAAGTTATCAAAATCTCAACCGAATATAAAAAAGGTGTTTTGGTTGAACACGTAGCTTTTGGGAGGGGTATTATTACCAAGGTATTAGACCGTCAAGTGATGGTGGCTTTTGATAATCCTCAATATGGAGCAATGGCCATAGCAATAAATTCTTCCGCTTTAAAGGCGATAAAACACTAATTTAAAAGTATTTACAATTCCTATAAAATGTTTATAATTATAAAGTAGCGATAGGAGGATTATAAAATGGCACAATTTACTGCTAAAGTAATTGACAAAGTAGGTTTACACGCAAGACCTGCATCAGTTTTAGCTAAAGAAGCTTCAAAATTTCAATCAGATATTAAAATTAAATCTGATGGAAAAGAAGGTAATTTAAAATCAATCATGAACGTAATGGCATTAGCCATCAAATCAGGAGCTGAAATTACAATTGAAGCTAAAGGAGCAGATGAAGCTGACGCAATTGCTGCAATCGAAAAAGCAATGAAAGATAACGAAATTATCTAATAAAAAAAATCACTGAGGTGATTTTTTTTATTACTTTGGAAAATGTCTTTAAAATCTAATAATTTTTTCTATTAAAAAAAATTAGGTTTAGAAAAAATAATATGTATAATTAGTATTGAATACAAAAGGGAGATAAATATGAGTAAAAAATTAAACGGAATCGGAGCTAGTGATGGAATTGCTATTGCTAAAGCCTATCTTTTAGTGGAAGACCACATAAAAGTTAATGATTCAAAAGCTAAGGACGTGCAAAAAGAGTTAAACCTAATTGCAACATCATTGGAAAAAGCTAAAAAGGATTTAAGTAATTTACAAAAAATAGCATTAGAAAAACTAGGGCCAGAAAAGGCGGCTATTTTTGAGGCTCACGAACAAATTCTAGAAGATCCAGCAATGAGTGACGAATGAAACCAAATGGTTAAAAACGAAGGTTTAAATGCTGCTTTTGCGGTTAAATCTGTGGCTGATAAATATTCAGCAATGTTTTTAGCAATGGATGATGATTACTTTAAAGAACGTGCAGCTGATGTAAAAGATGTAACTGAAAGACTAATTCGCTATATCTTGGGAATGCCAGTATTAGACTTGGCAACCATTAATGAAGAAGTTATAATTGTTGCAGATGATTTGACTCCAAGTCAAACTGCCCAATTAAATCCAAAATTTGTAAAAGGATTTGCAACTAACATTGGGGGAAGAACTAGTCACGCAGCTATTATGGCGCGTAGTTTAGAAATACCAGCAGTTTTAGGTCTTAAAAACATAACATCAACTGTTAAAAGTGGTGAAATGATCGCTATTGATGGAGAATCAGGGGAACTTGAAATAGCTCCAGCAAAAGTTGCTGAATGAAAAACTAAATCTGAGAATTTCTTGAAATTCAAAAAAGAATTAGAATCATACAAAAATAAAAAAACAGTTACCAAAGATGGTTATGATAAATTTATTCTTGAAGGTAACATCGGATCACCCAAAGACGTTGAAGGGGTTATAAATAATGGTGGAGAAGGAATTGGATTATTCCGTTCAGAATTCTTATATATGGACAATGACCACTTCCCAACAGAAGAGGAACAATTTGTTGCTTATAAAAAAGTGGTTGAAGACATGAAAGGTCATGTAACAATTATTAGAACTCTAGATATTGGGGGAGACAAAAAACTTTCTTACTTCAAATTCCCAGAGGAAATGAATCCATTCTTGGGATATCGAGCAATTCGTTTTACACTAGATCGAAAAGATATTTTCAAAGATCAAATCAGAGCACTTTTAAGAGCTAGTGCTTTTGGACCATTAGGAATTATGTTCCCAATGATTGCCACAATTGACGAATTTAAAGCAGCAAAAGAATTTACTCTTGATTGTAAAAAAGAACTAGAAAAAGAAGGGGTAAAAGTTGGTAAAGATTTACAAATTGGTATGATGGTTGAAATACCAGCAGCAGCAGTAAACGCTGAAAAATTTGCCAAACACGCAGACTTCTTCTCTGTTGGAACAAATGACTTAGTTCAATATTCAATGGCTGCAGACCGAATGAGCGAAAATGTAACTTACCTATACCAACCATATAATCCATCAATTCTAAAATTGTTAAAAATGACAATCGATGGGGCTCACAAACAGGGAAAATGAGCTGGTATGTGTGGAGAAATGGCTGGAGAACCAAAAGCATTACCATTACTAATGGGATTAGGATTGGACGCATTTAGTATGTCTGCAACAAGTATTCTAAGAGCTAGAAGTATTATGTCAAAATTAAACTTGAAAGATACTCAAGTTCTTGCTGAAAAAGCCTTGGATTGTGAAACAACTGATGATGTTTTAAAATTGGTTGATGACCTATTGAAAAAATCAAATATTTAATAAATAACTAAAAAAGACCCCAAAAGGTCTTTTTGTTATTTTCAAGCTCTGAAGGTTTGGTTCAATTTTATAAAGTAAGAGTAAAAATAATTTATAAAAACTCTTTCATAAATGGTATTATAATAGAGTAATCGGAGGATGAATATGAGTTTATTTAGTAAAAACAAGGAAGTTCAAATATTTGCGCCATGTGATGGTGAAATCATTGGACTTGAAAAAGTTGAAGACGAAGTCTTTTCAGAAAAAATGCTAGGTGATGGTTTTGCCATCGAACCAGCAAACGGAGATTTTGTTGCACCAATGGAAGGTAAATTGGTTACTGTTTTCCCATCAGGACATGCCTATGGAATTAAACACAAATCAGGTTTAGAAGCATTATTACATATTGGTTTAGATACTGTAAGTTTAGATGGTGAAGGATTTGACATTAAAGTTAAACAAGGAGAATCAGTAAAAGTTGGAACTCCTTTAGTAATGGTTGATTTAGAAGGAATTAGAAGTAAAGTTCCCTCACTAAAAACCCCATTGGTTTTCACTCAAGACTCTTTGGAAGGTAAAAACATTGAAGTTTTAGCTAAGGGTAAAGTTAAAAAAGGCGACTTAATCGCAGTTATAAAATAAAAAAACGGAAATAACTTTCCGTTTTTCGCTTATTATATAATTTCTTTTGATCTTTTATCTTAAAGCGTTTGCGTAAATTTCTTGAACATAATCTCAATCAATGATCGTAAGCAGGTTCTTAACATAATTTTCTCGGTCATTTTTATAATCAAGAATATATGCGTGTTCTCAAAGGCATATTCCAATTAAAGGGGTCATACCCAAAAATCACGGATTATCCTGGTTGAAAGTGTTGTAAACTCGCATATTTTTATTTTTGTCTAAAACTAATCACGTTCATCCACTTCCAAAGATTGACATTGCATTTCTAACCATTTCTTTGCAAAATTCATCTAAAGTCATAAAGTTTTTGAAGATGGCATCTTTTAAAATCCCATCTTTTAGGGTAACATCTTTTTTGAAGTTCTTAAAGTAGAAGTTTAGGTTAATTAAACCTCCACCATATTGGCGAACTAGAATATGAAATTCTTTGGGTAGACTTAAGTAACTTTTTACTAAGTCATCTAGATTTTCTATATATCTAGGCAGGTTGAAAAATCCCAAGCCTTTATTTAGTTTATCTTCATATTCAAGGTGAAACCTGTTGTAGTGTAAATTGATTTGTTCTTTTGAAAGTACTGGTTCAAGGAATTCAATTCCTTGCTCTAGTTCTATTCTTTTAAACATTTATTTCCTTCTTTCTATTTAACACATAAGATAATATTATATTAATAATTAAAAATTGCATTATTAAAGTAAAATTAATTTATAGGGAGGTAATAATTTATGCAAAAAGAAGAAGTAAAAATTGATTCTGAAGAAATTAAAGTTACAAAAATCAAAACTGATAAGAAGGTCTGAGAAAAGGTTCAAATACCGAGTCGATGAGTCGATGGCAATTTCCCCTTTAACTTTTATACATATATGGATAAGCAAATCGGTATTATATTTCTTATTACCGGGCTAGTTATCCCATTTTCAACAGCTTTATTAATAAAGCTACTATTCTCAATCAACTCGGATTTTTCAAATGATCTTAGTTTATTGAATCTAGCGGTTGGTATAGTATCAAATGGAGTCGGGTTTTTCATAATTTGAGATAAGCGTCGATCATTAATGTTTAAAACAACTTTGTTTTTCTATTATGTTTATGCAGTTATGCCAATTGCAATTTCCTTACTACTATCACCAATTTCATTATTAAAAATTCCAGAATATTGAATAAGTTCAATTTTACTAATTTTTCAATCAATAATTTTTCTAACTTTGGCTTACTGAGTATTTAATCGCGTTAGTGATTTACGTTCTAGATTTGCTAAGACTATTAAACAAAATTGAAAAATGGTCTTAATTGTGACTTTAATCGGGGCTGTAACTATATTTGCCCTTTCATTTCTTTATGGACTACTTAGTCAGGCTTTAAATTTAGGGCCTGGTAATTCAAATAATCAAAACCAGTTAGCAGATCCATTGACAACTGGAGTTTTGGGTTCAAAAATTTTATATGCAATTTCATTATTTGTATTTACAGTAATTGCAGCTCCATTGATCGAGGAAATTGTCTTTAGGGATGCCATTTTTGTGGGTACTTCAAATCGTTGAATGGGTTGAATCATGTCAACAATTTTATTTGGTTACATCCATATTTCATCAACTGGTGACTTCGTTCACTTATTTCAATATCTAATTGCTGGATTTGTCTTAGCTACTGCATTTAATGTTTGTCGTGGAAATGTTACTTACACTTGAGCAATTCATGTTGGAAGTAATCTATTATCATTTATTATCCTTTTGGTGAGTTCTTATGCAGTTAATTAAAATACAAACAAATGATGTAGGTCAAAGCTTATTTAAGTTTATTAAAAAGCGTTATTCAACAACTCCGCTTTCAGTAATTTATAAGTGATTTAGGACTGGTAAAATTAAAGTAAATGGTAAAAAAATTAAGGACCAGAAATTCATTCTCTCTTTAAATGATGAAGTCTTGGTATTTGATACTAATAAAATTACAATTAGAGATACTTTCAAAGAAGCGGATTTTTCTGATTTAAAAATAGTTTATGAAGATGATAATATTTTGATTGCTGATAAACCTCATAATTTAGAAATTCACTCCCCAATTAACATTAGTCTTGATGACATTGTCAAATCTTATTTAGTTTCCAAAAAAGAATATGCCCCAGATGATGAAAATAGTTTTGTGGTTAGTCATATTCATCGAATTGATAAGCTAACACGAGGTTTGGTAATTTATGCTAAAAACCGCCAGGCAATGGAGAGTTTAAGTGAAGCTATCAATAACAAAAATAAAATCAAAAAATTATATTGAGCAAACTTGGACCGCAAAGTTAAAAACGACCTTGATGCTCAAGGTTACATCACCTACGATACTGAAATTCAAAAAGCTGTTTTTCAAGAAGAATCAGAAGAAGGATTCAAAGTGGCGCACACAACCTTTAAACCAATCGATAACTTATCGGGAAATTGAGTTGAGATTCTATTATTAACTGGTCGCAAGCACCAAATTAGAGCCACTCTAGAATATTTTGATAATCCTGTTGTTAATGATTTTCGTTATGGTTCAAGCATGCGTACCAAGGATAAATCTATCATGCTTTACGCCATTGAAATCAGTTTTGCAGATCTGAATGAACCTTTAAGTTACTTGAATAATAAAACTTTTGACATCAAAGACGAAATTAAAAATTTAAACAAAATTTAAACTATTAATATAATCAAATAACTGATATGTTAAAATAATTTAATAAGGTCTAAGGTGATAATTTATGGTTTCAACAAAATATGGAATTACAAGCACAATTGTTGGAACAATAATTTCACTTTTTGGAGCACTAATTCAGTTTTTAACCCTTTACTTTGTGTTGCAAAATTTTGGAGCAACATTTAACGGGTTTGTGAAAATCGCCACTGCCATTGGAGCTATTATTGGGACAGCAGATGGAGCTTTAGGAATTGCCACAACAATTTTGTTGGTCAAGCCGATTGCTCAAAGAGATTGAATTACAGCTAATGAAATTTTTTCAACATCTAAAAAGAATTATCGTCGTGGAGCAAAATTATCAGTTACCTTACTTATTTTATCAGCAGTATTTTATCCACTTTGAGTAATAATCAGTAGTTCAACAACTGACTTCTCTAACTTTTTCGATCACTTTGGGATTGTCTTAAACGGAAAGTCAGAAGTGGTGTTCGCCCCATACTGACAAATGCTATTAATTATATTATTATTTGGTTTCAAAAATATGGGAGCTGGAATAATATTTGGAGTTTATGAAAATGTTATTGCTGCTGATAGTGAAAATACTGTTAGAAAAATAGTTATTCTTTTCACAGATGTGGTAGTTTACTCGCTATTCTTTTATCTTCTCACACTAAGGACTGTTGATCCATTAATTCCGTTTCTATCAATGCTTTTATATTCACCAATTCGGGGTTTCATGATTATGCTTTATGTAAGGCGGAATTATTTATGAATTAAATTTAATCCCGATTTAAATAGTTATCAATTAAAGACCTCAGCTAAGAAAATTTCGCGTAGTAGCTTGGGTACAACAGTGTTAATGAATACAGATATACTAATTGCTGCGGTTTTATTGGGTCTGAATGCTTCATCAGTACTTTCGCTTTATTTTGTAATTGCTGTTAACATCAGGCTTATTATGACTAATTTCATTACTTCATTTCGCGAGTTCTTTGTGGTTTTAGTAATGAAGAATGGTAGAATTTATTGAAATAGCTACGCTAAGTACGAAATTTATACATATATTATTGCCGGCTTTACTTTTATTAATATGTCGATATTATCACCATACTTGGTAAGTGCTTTATACGGTAATCTAATGGAGAACCAGATTGCTAATCCCACTGTAGATAATATTTGAACAGCATCACAATTAATTTTATACCGCTATGTCTTTTATAATCCAACTTTTTCTGTAATTTTTGCTGGGATCACTAGTTTATCAATTCTTTGTGAAGCGCAAATGAATATTATTCAGGCAAAAAGTCGTTATGCTGAAGTGACAAAAGTTCAAAACTATTTAGGATTTAGTTACATTGTAATTGCATTTGTTATAACAGGGATGATTACTTTTAGTAGGTTGGGAGCGGACTTATACTTAGTTTTCGCTTTAATGGCATTTATGATTTTGAAATTAATTTTCTTATTTATTCGATATTCGTATTTGTGGTTTTATGTTTATCGCTATGCCACTTACAATTCCAATATTAAGAACGTATTTCAAAATGCCTTAATTTTGATGATTCCCACAGCAATCTCACCAATAATCCAATTCACAGTTATTGATAATTTGATTCCATTAAATATTGAAACCTTATCATTTGTACCACTTGTAGGATTATTTTTTACAACTATTTTTGCTTCCATTGGGGTAATATTTATCGTAGCTTTAATTCTTTCCCCAAATATGGTTATGGGAATCATTAGGAGATTTCCCATTCTTGGGGAAAGGTATCGACGCAGAAAAGAAGCCGAACGCAAAGAACGTCTTCAAAAAAATAATATTTCTCTAACAGATTTAAACTCTAAAGGAAATATTATTGTGCAAGAATACATAAGTATCAATGAAGAAGAAATTTCTAAGACTCTTAGCGAGCAGGGTTCCCTAGAACCAGAAATTCTTGAGTATAAAAAAGTTTATAAATTGAAAGGTTAGAACATGAAAAAACAAGAAGCAATCTCTGAAAATAAATTAAGCTTCGACACTGAAAATTTTATTCAAAAAAATCAGCGTACGGTCTTTGTGGGGATTTTAGTCGGTCTTTGTAGCGCAGTGATTTATTCATTAATGCCGCTATTAAGTAACATTGAAACCGCTATTGAGAATCCAGTTTCAGGATTAGGTCGTTATGGGACCTATACAATATCAACCCTTTATGTAACATGACAGGAAATAGCTGCAGCTGTGACTATGATTTTCATTTTTGGTCCAATGCGAGCTTTTAGATCATTTAAATTATTAAAAAACCGTAAAGCTTGATCAATAGTATTGCTTGGTTTCCTTGGGGGACCAATTGCAATGGTATTTATCACATTAGCAGCTCTATTTGTAATGACAGGGGCTGGTTTAAGTGATGGAACAATTGGGTCAATGCTTTTAAACCTGCAGCCAGTATTTTGTGCTATTGCTGCAATGGTTTTCTTAAAACAGAAACAATCAAATTATACAATCGGAGCCTTAATGGTTACAGCCATTTTAATGGTCGGATTTGTAACAACTTTTAGTATTAAAGAAGAAATCCAAGTGCAATCAATTTTAGGAATTGTATTTGCGCTAATCGCTGCAGGGTTATATACTCTAGAAGCGATTGGGATGGAAAAATTAATGAAATATTCAGAATTCAATTTCCCATTCCAAGAAACCACATTTATTAAAACAAGTTTTTCAGCGTTATTTATGATAATTTTAATGCCATTAGCAAGTTCAATCGATTTTTGAAGTTCTAGTGATATTACTTCTGAAAGCTATGGTCACGCCTTCTTGAATGGTTGAGCATCTTTTGAAATTATGCAATCATGAGTTGTGGCTTTAAAATTTATTGGTTGTGGTATTTTATTAGCTTTTGGAAGAACTATGTATTATTATGCAATAAAAAATGCTAGTGGAACTTATGCAGCTTCAACCCAACTTTTAATGTTGATTTGAACCCCAATTATTCAATACATTATGAATGGAATTGCTCGTGGAAGTAATTTAACAGCAATTCAAGACGGCTGGCTTGTTAGTGGTAATCCCAACTCAATCAATGATATTCGAATATTAACCTCAGAACCACAATCCTATTACTGATTCTTTGTGGTTCCCATAATTCTTTGTCTATTTGTCATCACCTTTAATGAATTCTTTGTAGATTTACAAACTAAAGGTTGAAACGCTACTAAAGAAATTTGACTGGGTCGTAAAAATAAAGACGATGTAGTTGAAAAAAATTAAGAAAATATTAAAACAAGTTCAAAAGAAAAAAAATAGCTTTTTTTCGTAATTACTCTTCTTTTTGTGTATAATTTAAAAGTAAAAAGGAAAGGTATTTATTTTATGAAAAAAGCAAGTAAGATTGTAACACTTGTAGGTACAGGTATTACAGTTGGATTAACACTTTTATCAATGATTTTATCAATAATTGCTGCATCAGTTGTTAGTGATGGAGTAGGAACTGCATCAGCTGTAATTGGTGTTGTTATCGTATTGGGAGTTATCGGAATGATATTGCCATTATTAGCATTTATATTCGTTTTAATGAAAAATGAAAAATTAAACTTTGTTGGTTATATTTTAGCCATTATTGCAGGGGGATTCGCTGTATTTGCAATGTTATTCTCAGGTATTGGAGCTGTTTCATTATTAAACTCAGCTTCAGGTATAGCAACTCTTGTTGGGGGTATCTTAGGAGTAATTTCTGCTAAGAAATAACAAATTTAAAAACTCAGTAATTTTTAGTTATCATAGTAGATAGCTATTAATTACTGAGTTTTTATTTTCTTAAATCTAAACGATCAGATTTTTTCTTGTAAACCATTACATCAAGATTATCATCTTCAAATTCTTGAAATTTAAAGATTCCTAGAAAATGGTATCCAATACCTTTCTCCTTTTCAAAGAATTTACCAAATACAATCAAGTCAAGGGGCTTTACTTTCTCGGCGGCCTTAATTTTACTCTCTCTGCTTTTGTGAACTTCAACCTTGTAGATAAATTCTTTATTCGGGCTTGGATAAATGGCATAACCCTCACTAATCTGTGCTGATTTTTTCGCATCTGTTACAAAGTTAGGAAATCAGACCTGCTCGTTATCACTAATTTTATTGATTCCTGTAAGATAAGACACTTTGTTTTCATCTGAAAATATTGCTGATACAACGTCTTGAATTGTTCTAAAAACAATTTCATCTTTAGTTGTAATGTATTTTCTTTCTCTGATATTGTGAATTAATTCATTATTCATAGGGCACCCCTTTTATTAACACTTATAGTATACCTTTTAAAATTACTATTTCATTACTTAAATCAAAAAATAGAAAATTGTCGCAAAAACTCTATGATATAATAAAAAAAAGGAGTATTGTCATGCAGTTATCTTTATATGCTCTTGGTTTTGCAACTTTTATACTTTTTATTAGTTATACATCAGGATCAATAATATCAGAAATAATGAAAATAAGAACTAAAAATTCATTTGCCAATATCGCTTTGGGTTTTTTTGCTTATTTCGCCACATTAACTATATTAACTTTTCCACTGCAAATGTTTAATAGTCTACCTTACATTTTTTTTATTTATTACACCATCGTTTTATCCCAGCTTTATTTAATAGTTTGTATCTTGCTATTTAGATACTGAATTACCTCAGCATTTTTATCAATTTCATCATTAATATTTGTTATTATAGTTGTTATCGTTATGTCCGTAAACTTTTTTAGCGGAAAAATATTTGGGGCAGGGGATTTTTCTGATAACCGCAATACATTACTAATTTTGGACACCTTTAAAAATAAACCGATCTCGTTTTTTAATGGTAAGAATCCAGTTAATAATCTAGGATATAAAGTTCTACAATCATGGTATGCGCTGCAAATGTCAATGATTGTTATAACTAAGGCCAGTCCGGAAAACTACTGACAATTAATCAGCGTTAGTGGCTTTATTATTGATGCTTTTATCGTGGCTTCTATTACAATGACTATCATAACCCGATTTAATGATGTTGAACATCGAGGTTATCGCCAGTTTGGAATTGTTTTGACAATCATTTATATTATTGGATTAAAGTTTTTCATTAGCTTTTTGGGTCTGAAAATTTTTAATGAAATGTCTTATTTTGTTTATCTAATTTT
This sequence comes from Spiroplasma endosymbiont of Panorpa germanica, assembly GCF_964019765.1. Taxonomy (NCBI): domain Bacteria; kingdom Bacillati; phylum Mycoplasmatota; class Mollicutes; order Entomoplasmatales; family Spiroplasmataceae; genus Spiroplasma; species Spiroplasma endosymbiont of Panorpa germanica. The sequence continues at coordinate 127,525 of NZ_OZ026461.1, forward strand.
TTACACCTTAACATTAATTATCAGTTACTCAAATCATAAATTCCGCGAACACAATCTCCCATTAGTGATTGGATTTATTTTAGGAAGTTATATTGCGTTTTCTTGAGAGAACTCTTATCCCATAATCTTTTTATTGTATGCCATTGTCTTTACTTTGCAAAGAACTTTGTTAAGCAATTACACAAAGGACATAATAAAAATTTCGTTGTTCCCATTAATTAATCTTGTGTTCTTTAACTTTTTTGAAAAACTTTATTTTCAGTCAGCATTTTTCGCCGCGATAGTTTTATTATTTTTTATCGTAATTTATTTTATGGCTAATAAATATTCAAGAATTGTTAAGTTTGAAACTGCATTTGATAAAAATAATAACTTCTTTGTTCTATTTTTACCACTTGTATTTGCTGGTTTATCCATAATATTTATTTTAGCAGCTCACGAAGACTTGTTGTTAATGTTTTTAAACTACTTAAGTTTCATTTATAATTGAACAATCTTTATTGAAATCCCAAAAGCTAGACAATGAATCGCCTTGGCATTGACTATCATTTTATTGGCTGGTTCTTTAGCTTGGGTGTTTGTTCGTCAAAATATGTTAGGAACAAAATTGTCGACCATTTTAGATTTAACTGCAATTAGTTTTATAACTTTCTACAACCCACTGGTAATAAAATTTGTTTCAATTATTTATAAAGACTTTGTTAAGTTGAACGGAACTATCATGGCAATTTTGTTTATCCACTTAGTATGTGTAGGAATTTATACCATGACAAATATTTTTGGTAACTACATTGAAAAGAAAACTATTAATGAGAAACCAAAACCAAGATATAAAAGAGATATTTATGAAATTAATTAAGGAGTTCTATGAAACAAGAAGAAGCTAAATTGAAAATACAAGAATTTGTTAAGCAGTTGAATCAATGAAACTTAGAATATTATGAAAATGATAACCCCAGTGTTGATGATGCAGAATATGATTTGCTACTAAGGGATCTAAGAGAACTAGAATCACAATTTCCAGAATTAGTTACCAAAGATTCCCCAACTCAAAAGGTTTCAGGATTTGTTGCTAGTAAATTTGAAAAATATGAACATCGCGAACCAATGTTAAGTTTAGGTAACGCCTTTAACAAAGAGGACTTACAAGATTTTGATCAGCAAATATTTAAAGCCAATGGGAATAGAAATTATAAATTTTTCGCAGAGTTAAAGATTGATGGTCTTTCGATTTCATTAATTTATAAAAACCAGAAACTTTTTAAAGCCGTAACCCGAGGAGATGGTTTAGTTGGAGAAGATGTAACAGCCAATGTTAAAATGATTAAAGAAATTCCTCATGAAATAAAATCCGAAGAGGAATACGTAGAAGTTCGCGGAGAAATTTACTTATCAAAAGCAGAGTTCAATAAAATCAATCAAAAAAAAGCTCAGGCTAACGAACCATTGTTTGCTAACCCTAGAAATGCTGCGGCAGGAACCTTGCGTCAACTAGATTCTAGAGTTGTCAAAGAAAGAAACTTACAAGCTTTTTTATATTTTTATATGAATCGAGATTCAAAAGATATTTTGACTCATCAAGATTCATTAAAGTTAATAAAAGATTTACAACTGCCTGTTAATGGTGAAGGAAAAATTTGTGATAGTATTGATGAAGTTTGAGATTACATTGAAAAATATAGCGCCGTTCGCGATCAATTGCCATATGAAATTGACGGAATCGTTATTAAGGTTAATGAATTTGAAACTTATGAAAAAATTGGATACACAAGTAAAACCCCAAAGTGAGCAATTGCTTTTAAATTTCCAGCAGAAATTAAAACTACTAAACTGCTTTCGATTTTTCCAACAATTGGGAGAACTGGAAGAGTTACTTACAATGCTCAATTAGAACCAGTTCAAATTGCAGGAACCACAGTGAGAGCTGCAACACTTCATAATGCCGACTTTATTATGAATCGCGATATTAGAATTCAAGCCAATGTTAAAATAAAAAAAGCTGGAGATATTATTCCAGAAGTTATCTCGGCTATCAAGGATACAGAATTTGAAAAACTTTTGGTTTGAGAACCAAGCACTAACTGTCCAGATTGTAACAGCTTGCTAGAAAAAATTTCAGGGGAAGTTGATCAATATTGCATTAACACAAATTGCCCCAAAAAAATTATTAGAAGTCTGCAACATTTTGCCAGTCGTGATGCCATGAACATTGAAGGTTTAAGCATAAAAATATTAGAGAAACTTTACAGCGAACAAATAATAAAAGATGTCGCTGACATTTTTAAAATCGCTGATAAAAAAGAAGTTATTTTGAACTTAGAGAATTTTGGGGAAAAAAGTTTTTTGAATTTGATAACTGCAATTGAAAAAAGTAAGTCAAACTCAAGTGAAAGATTATTATTTGGTTTAGGTATTCGTCATGTTGGTAAAAAAACTGCTAAGGTGCTGATTAAAAATTATAAAACTATAGCAAACTTAATGACAATTGGATTTGAAGAGTTATCTCAAATATATGATATCGGAAATGTGGTTGCTAAATCTTTGATTGATTGATTTAATATTATGGAAAATAAGAATCTGATTAATAAATTAGTGACCTTAGGAATTAATATGGATTATAAAAATGATTCTTCAAACTCAAGTGATATTTTCCGTGACAAAATAATTGTAATAACAGGAACGCTTTCAAAGTCTAGAAATTATTTTAGAGAGCTTTTAGAAAATAATGGCGCTCGAGTTACAGACAGTGTAAGTGGTAAAACTGATTTTCTACTTGCAGGAGAAGATGCTGGAAGTAAATTGGTGAAGGCAAAAAACTTAGCAGTTAAAATAATTTCAGAAGATGATTTGAAAAGTATGATGGAGGAAAAATAATGAATAAGAAAAAAATCTCACCTGAATTAATTCAGGAATTAGGTCGAGACATCATGATCGAGGTCAGCGAAAAAGAAGCGCAAGAAATTTTTGAAACAGAGCAAATTTTAAGAAAAAAATTTGAAAAGGTAACGAGAATAAATACTGATAATATCGAACCAATGTATTATCCATTTGAAGTAAACGAAATCGGAATGCGCAGTGATGAATTTGTTGAAATAAATGATCAAACTCAAGTTTTAAATAATGCTCCTTCAACTGATGGGGACTTTATTACTATTGCTAAGGTGGTGAAATAATGAAATACGAAAATTTGTCAATCGTTGAACTAAATCAACTAATCACAAGTAAAAAAATTACTATAACTGAATTAACCAAAGCAGTATTAAAAAATATTGATGTTAATTTAAAAGAAAATTTTATGGCAACAACTTGTGCCAAGGAAGCTTTGCAACAAGCACAACTACTAGATAAGAATTTAGTAAAAGACAACTTGCTTTATGGAATACCATATGTTATGAAAGATAACTTTGCTACCAAAGGAATTAAAACAACTTCGTCTTCAAAAATTCTAAGCGAATTTGTCCCAACATATAATTCTAGTCTATATCAAAACTTATTAGACTCTCAAACATTGCTTATTGGAAAATCAGCTTTAGATGAATTGGGAATGGGTGGTACTGGTCTTTATGCTTGCACTGGAGCGATCACAAATCCCAGAAATTCAAAACATCAAGTTGGTGGAAGTTCTAGTGGAAGTGCTTGAGCTGTGGCAAAAGGGGTGGTTCCATTTGCAACAGGAACAGATACAGGAGATTCGATTAGAAAACCTGCTAGTTATAATGGGATTGTTGGATACAAACCTACATACGGAGCAGTTTCTCGATTTGGTCTGTTCCCTTATGCTCCAAGTTTAGATCACGCAGGTTTTTTTACCCGTAACGTAAAAGATTTAGCAATATTAGCCGATGCTTCATTTAAAAAAGATAGCAAAGATTTGACTTCGATTGAAATAATTGAGAAAAACTTTTTTAAAAATATTGATAAGTTTGATAAAAAATTGAAGTTTGGTTATTTAAAAGAAGTTCATGACTTCCTACCAGCTGAATTAAAAAAAGAATATGAAATTTTTTATGATAAACTTAAAAAACAAAATATTCAAGTCAAAGAGATCTCTTTTAATAAAGAACTTTTAGAAGCAATCCCTCCAGTTTATATGATGATTTCTTTTTCTGAGGCTGTTAGTCAAAATTCAAATTTAAATGGAATTAACTTTACTAATCGAATTCCGGGTTCTGATTTTCTAGAAATTATGACCAACACCCGTACACAACTTTTTGGAAAAATTGTTAAACGAAGATTTATTATCGGAAGCTATCAATTAAAAAGGGAAAATCAAGAAATCCTTTTAGAAAAAGCCAAAAAAGTTCGACGTCTAATAGCAAACCGTCTGACAGAAATTTACAATGATATTGATATTCTAGTCCTACCTCCAGCTATAGAACCAGCGCCATTAATTAATACAAAAAAAATTGTCGACCTGGAAGAAAACGAAGAGCAACTTGAGTTCATTAATGATATATTGATTATGGCCAATTTCAATGGAATGCCTTCCGTTACTTTGCCATTTACAAATAAAAATAAAATGCCCATTGGTATTAATTTAAACGCAGCTCCCAAAAAAGATTTACAATTGTTGCAAACTGCACAATTTGTTGAAGATATTATTGGAATAAAAAATCGAATTGCAGGTGATAGAGATGAATAATTTTGAAGTAATAATTGGAATTGAAAATCACGTTGAGCTAAAAACTAAATCAAAAATGTTTTGTGCTGGACCTGTTGAGTATGGAGCAACACCTAATACAAAAGTAAGTGAAACAGACTTAGGATACCCAGGAGCTTTACCAACTGTTAATAAAAAAGGGGTTGAGTTAGCAATCCTAGCCGTGAAAGCTTTGGGTATGGAGTTAGATTCGAATCTGAGGTTTGATCGTAAAAGTTATTTCTATCCAGATTTAGCTAAAGGATTTCAAATCACTCAACAATTTTTCCCAATTGGTAAAAATGGTAAAGTTACAATTGATTTACCAGACAAAGGTAAAAAAGATATTTCGATTGAAAGAATTCACATTGAAGAAGATACTGCCAAACAAACTCATAAGGGAGAGCTGACATATTTAGATTACAACCGAAGCGGAGTTGGATTAATCGAGATAGTAAGTGATCCGGTTATTAGAAGTGCAGATGAGGCAGTTGGCTACGTTGAAAAACTTAGAGAAATTTTACTGTTTTCCGATATTAGTGATGTAAAAATGAACGAGGGTTCATTGAGATGTGATATTAACATTTCTCTTCGCCCGTATGGTTACAAAGGATTTGGAACCAAAGTAGAAATAAAAAACTTAAACTCACTCAATAACATTAGAAAAGCTGTTGAATTTGAAATCAAACGTCAATCAGAAATGTTATTAAAAAATCAACCAATTTTAATGGAAACAAGAAGGTTTGATGAATCAAAACAAGAAACAGTTTTAATGAGAACGAAAACTGACGCAGTTGACTATCGCTACTTTAGAGAACCAAACATCCCCCCAATCAATTTGGATCCAGATTGAGTAAAAGAAATTTTTAAAAACGCTCCTGAGCTAGCTGAATCAAAAAGGTTGAGATATACCAAAGATTATAATTTAAAAATTGAAGAGGTAAACCAAATTTTAAGTTCTCTAGAACTAAATCGTTTTTTTGAAGCTACTTTAAATTACACAAAAAATTATTCAAAAGTTGCCAACTTATTATTGGGAGACATTCAGTCGCTTTTAAATAAAGATGAAATTGAAATTCAAAGTACAAAAATAACTCCAAAACATATTGGGGAAATAATTTCAATGATTGATGGAGGAATTATTTCTTCAAAACATGTTAAAACAATTTTGCCGATTTTAATTCAAACTGGACAAGATGTTAATAAAATTATTGAAGAGAATAATTTGAAACAAATATCAGATTCAAAAACAATTCAAGAATTTTTAAAACCTATTTTTGATGACAATCAAGAAGTGTTATCCCAATACGAACAAAGACCTGAAAGAGTTACCAAAACTATCATGGGTCAACTTATGAAGGTTACTGGAGGAAATGTTAACCCCGATGTAGCACAAGAAATAATACTAAAAAATATTAACGAATATCTAAAAAATTAAAAATATAATTTTAATAAAAAGTAAATCCTTGATGGATTTTTTTTATTGTATAATAATATAAAATAGATATTACATATAATTTTTTTCGAGAAGGGTTTAGAAACATGAAAATAACTAACTGATTTGATCAAAAATTACCAATTTTTAGAAATACTTTTTTGAAAACAGTTTTTTCACCAACGTTTATAGTAGTATCAATAATTTACATTTCAACAATAGTTACAACGCAACTAGCTATACTAAGCCTCAAGTCAGAGGTTTCCAACTATTCGGCTTCATTAAGTGTTTGATTAACAGTATCTTTTGCATCGCTATATTTTTTAATAATAACAATTGTATTCGCAACAAGGTTATATTCAGATCAAATTAAAAACGGAATAGTAAAAATGGAACTGCGAGCTGGCAAAAAAATTTCACAAATATTTTTCGAAAGATTTGCAGCTCTATACATAATTTTGTTTACAATTTTAATTTTAAGTCTTATTATCGAAATCATAACTTTTCAGATCTCAAGATTCTCATTTACTACTTGATTTTATCAAGTTTATCTTTTTAAGTACTTGTATCTGACAATATATATTTTTATGCTTTTAAGTTTTATGATATTATGGCTATCTTTTGCTAACCAAATTGTTCCGATTTTGCTTTCTACTTTTATCTTAATGATTATTATTTTAAATCCTTTTATCGGAACTCTTCTTCAAGGAGAAAATAAAATTGAGGGAAGAACTGAAAAAACGCAAGAAATCAATATGACAACAAATAAAGCTTATTTCTACCAAAAGTATGACAAACTTGTCAAAGATGGTAATAAGTATGCAAAAGATATTTCCGAAACTTTTTGAGAACTTGAAAATTCATTAGTCCTTGCACACAATGGAGAAGGTTTTTATAATGTCGGATTTGACAATCTAATTCTAGACGGATTTTTACTTGAGAGTGAAACCTTAATTGAAGACACTCTTAATAATACAAAATATCAATACTTCAAATTTTCTGAAGATTTTGACAAAAAAAATAATGGTCTTTATTGTTTCTTGGAAAAAATAAGCGAAATTTCAAAAAGTGATAGTTTTGATTCTCAAAATTTAAAAAATTGAGAAAACAGCCGATTTAATTTGTGATTTTCACGAAAAAGCGAAAAACACGATTACAAATCTCTGAGTCAGAAAATAAAAAAACAAAAATCAGATAAAGACCTTTTGGCAATTAATGAGCTTATTTTTGAATTCATTGAGACTAATATGTATTTTTACTCAACAAGCTCGCTTTCGGATTTTTATTCAAAGCTTTACCCTGAAATAATTACAACAACTACAAACAGTGATTTTTTTACTAAAAGCAACAAAACTCCAGGTTACTTTGACTATTCAAAAGCAATAAGTGTTTTGACTTACAACTACTTAGTGTACGAACAAGAACCTTTGGAAAAAAGTGATTTTGAAATTTATAAAAGTGGAATGGTAAAAAATATTTCATTTAGTCCCGGTGGTCAAGCTCACTATTTATTTGGTACCCCGCCAAATAAATATGGATACTTTTCACAAGCCATAAATGCTGACTTCTTTGAGGAAGGATTAAGTCGAATACTAGTGCCAACAAAAAAACCGGGTGTTTTATTAGAACAAGAGGAAGTTATTTTTCCCAAAAAAAGTCAATGAGAAAATTATGAAATAAAAGAGATAGAAATAGTAAATTACTGGGGATTATTAATTTGATGAATAACATTACCATCAATAATGTTAGTTTTGGGTTACTATATTTTTAAAAATAGAAATTGAATCAATTAGAAGGGTTGGGTTTAAAATGTCAAATGATAATATAGCTTTTGAAATTAAAAATTTTGAAAAAATTTTCAAAAATAATAAAGGTATAAAAGATATTAGCTTAAAAATCCATAAAGGTAAAATTACCTCGATTCTGGGCCATAATGGTGCAGGTAAAACTACCTTGATTAAATTGATCACCCAAGAACTTAAGCCTGATAAAGGAGAGGTTCTTGTTCAAGGTCAAAAACCTGACAAAGATTTTTATCAAAAAATTGGTTTTTTACCAGATCAAAACTCATTTCCGATGGATTACAAGTTAAAAGAATTTTTGGTTTATAATGCTATTTTAAGAGGAGTTCAAAGAGATGAAGCCAATATTAAAGCAGATGATTTCTTAATGAAACTTGGCTTGGAAAAATATCAAAATAAAACATTTCGTCAACTTTCTGCGGGAATGAAAAAAGTTGCATTACTTGCCGCAACCATGATAAATGATCCAGAAATAATTATCATGGATGAACCTACAGCTAATTTAGACATTGAAAATCGTTCAGATTTACTTGGTCTAATTGACGAGCTAGCTAAAGCGGGGAAAACAATAGTGATAACATCACATATTCTCGAGGAACTTGAAGGTGTTACGCAAAATCTGATAGTAATAAAAGATGGTGTTAAAGAATATGATAAACCTTTTGACAAAGGTAAAGAAAAATTGACAGAAATCTACAATCAAATTAATAATCCAGACTCTAAAAGAGAAAATAAGTTTAAGAATGTTTTTAATTAACTTATTTTAATATTAAATTACGCAAATTAAATAAAAAAACACGTTAAAAAAAATAACGTGGTTTTTTATATTTTTAACTAACCCTCTGATAAAAATTCATCGCCTTGAATTTTTAATATTAAGTCATTAATTGCGGTAATTTTTGCAAATAATACTATTTGATCATCTTTTTTCAAAATAGTTTTTTCATCGGGTAGAATCACTTTACCATTTCGCTTAATTTGAATAATATTTCAATCCTTATTGGCTGTTAAGTGTGATTCTTGAATACTTTTATCAACAACTCCTGGATCACTTACTATCATAGTAGTTGAAATAAAATCATCATCGATTGATTGTACGTCAATATCAATATCAAACATACTTCTAGTGGCAACCATTTTACCTGAGATAATATCAGGAATAATTACCTGATTTTCATCCAATCCTAATGCTAAGAGAATTCGTTTGTGACGTAAATCCTTGGCTTTAGCCATAATGTTTTCGATTCCTAAATCCAGTAAATTTAAGACAGTAATGATGGAAACCTCCATATTTGACCCAAAAGCCACTATTATCCCATCAAATTGCTTAATTCCGGCTTTTTCCATCGAAGTTTTGTTGGTAGCATCTAAAACAATCCCAACAACTCCGGGCATCGCTGCTAAACTACTATTTAAACGATGTTCATCAAAGTCAAAAACCACCACAGACTGTTTTTTGTCCTCTAATGTTTTGGCCACTGCAATTCCGAAGTTATTTGATCCAATTACTGCAAAACTTTTTTTTCTTGCCATAATATACCGCCTTTCGCTATAAGTTATTATACAACTAATCCATAATATTGTATAATAATAGTTGACTTAATTAAAGAGGTGATTTTGTGTTACATTTAATAGAAATCGATGATGAAAAAATGGATAAAACTAGTGACTCAGAATCACAAGTTAATAATCCAGCAGTAAAGAAAAAAAAACGATTTAAAGAATCTCGTCATGAAAGAATTCAAAAAAGACGTAAAAGCTTTTCTGGAGATGATGAAGATAAAAAAACCTTCTTTGCCAAACTAAAAAATTGATGACCTCTAAGTAAGGTTTCGGGTAAAATTTTATTAATATACCTATTAACTGTTTTGGCGGGAGGAATATTATTAATTATTCCAGGAGTTGTGATTAATCAGAGTTTTCACTGAGATTTTTTAACCGGAATATTCACAGCTTCTTCAGCTTTCTCTGATACAGGAATTACAATTTCAAATGCCGCTCAAGATTACTCATTTTGGGGCCAATTGCTGATCTTAATTATGATTCAAATTGGGGGAATTGGAATTTTAACATTTAAAATCGTTCTTTTAATATCATTGGGTAAGAAAATATCAATTGATGATCAATCTGTTGCTCAAAGTGAGCGCGGGAGTTCTCAACTTTCAAATACTGTGGAAATGATAAAAGATGGATTCATCTTTCTAACTTTTGTGGAAATATTTGGAGTAGTTTTCCTATTCTTTGGATTTTACTTCACCCCATTAGAATTCAATGAGTATTCTCAAATATACAAAGATGGTAACATTCCTGATTTCCAAAATCCTTACCATAGTTTTGAAAAATCAATTTGATTTGCAGTCTTTCACTCGGTTAGTGCTGTTAATAATGCTGGTTTTGATATTATATCTGGTAGCTCGTTACAGCCCTATAATTTAGCGGACAACCACGGTTATTTAATTCAATCAGTTATTTTAATTCAATGAGTAATTGGGGGATTGGGATATCCAACTTTCCACGATATTAAACAAAAAATTAAAGGTCGCAGAGAAGGTCGTATTGTAAAATGATCTTTATTCACTAAATTGAACTTTACAGTTTATTTATCACTATTTATTTTAGGTCCTTTGCTAGTTCTATTCTCGGAGTTATCACAAGGTAAAAGCAGTTATGTTTTAAACTATTACAGTGTCAAAATTGATAAAGAATTTTATGATGTCATTAGTGCTTATGAATATATTGGCCCTAAACCTTTTGGTCAGGCACTTATGGATATTTTCTTCAATGTAACTAGTTCGCGAAATGCCGGTTTTTCAAGTATCGACATTAATCAATTCAATGCTGGTTCTAAATTAATAATGTCAGTTTGAATGTTTATCGGATCGGCACCTTCCTCAACTGCGGGGGGAATTCGAACTACAACATTTGCCATTGTCACATTAGCTATTATTGGAATTATAAGAAACCGTAAATCAGTTTTTGCTTATCGCAAGAAAATTCCTGAGGAAACTGTTCGACGAAGTTTTGCTGTTTTCATTGTTGGGGTTATGGTAATTGTAGTTTCCACAGCTGTTATCTATATAGACAGTAACAAGGTTTTATCAAATCAACATGACGGGGATAAAACCATCATTGAGTTGATAACTTTAATTTGTTCAGCATTTGGAACGGTGGGATTAAATCCCTTTACCAGTGGACAGATGCTTAATTTGGGAGCGATTTCTAAAATAACTCTGGTCCTAATTATGTTTACCGGTCAATTAGGAATTTCAAACACACTTTTAGCATTTATCAAACATAACAACACCAAAAGTTATGACTATCTTGAAGAAGAGGTTGTAATTGGTTAGGAGGCATATTGTGAAAATATTAGATGGTAAAAAATTAGCGCAAAAAAGGTCGGATTTAATTTTAGACAAATTAGCGAAAAATAATCCTAAATTAAGAAAACCCAAGTTAGTGGTCGTTTTAGTGGGAAACGATAGTGCAAGCGAGGTTTATGTTAAGCACAAGAAAAAAGCTTGTGAAAAGGTGGGCATTGAATTTGAATTAATTAATTTTTTGGATTCTGTCAAACCCCAATTGGTTTTGGATAAAATTGATAAATTAAATAAGGATTCAAAAGTGGATGGAATTTTAATTCAACTTCCCTTACCAAAAGAGTGAAACGAAGAGGATTTCTTACAAGCCGTTGATTATAGCAAGGATGTCGATGGATTTCACTACATTAACCAGGGAAAACTTTACCAAGGTAATGAAACTTTCGTACCTTGTACTCCATTGGGAATAATTAAGCTACTAGAAGAATATGATATTAATTTAAAAGGCCAAAAGGTTACGGTTGTGGGAACTTCTAACATTGTTGGAAAACCCCTTATCGGAATGATGATCAATCGAGGAGCAACTGTTACTGCTTGTAATAAAAATACTTTAAACATTAAAACTCACACCAAAAAAGCAGATATTCTGATTTCAGCTACAGGATCGCAGTTTTTAATCACTAAAGATATGATTAAAAAGGGAGCAATTGTTATTGATGTAGGAATTACCAGAGATCTTAAAACCAATCGTTTAGTTGGTGATGTTGATTTTGACTCTGTTTGCAAAAAATCTGGTTATATTACTCCGGTTCCTGGAGGGGTTGGACCAATGACTGTTCAGATTTTGATTGAAAACACAATTAAAGCATATGATAATCATAAAAAGTAGTTATTTTGTGAAAAAAAATTGATAAAAAACTTGTTTTTGTATATTTCATTTGATATTATAAATAAGGTTCTTTATGGCTTTTTAGCTCAGTTGGTAGAGCAACCGGCTGTTAACCGGTTTGTCACAGGTTCGAGTCCTGTAAAAGCCGCCATTATCAATTTATTTTTGGCCCGTTGGTGAAGTGGTAAACACACACGGTTTTCATCCGTGGATACACGAGTTCGAACCTCGTACGGGCTACCATTTATTTTTTCGTGGAGTGCTAGCTCAGTTGGGAGAGCTCCTGCCTTACAAGCAGGCGGTCGGCGGTTCGAGCCCGTCGCACTCCACCATTTTTTTTACTTATTTTCGCTGATGTGGCTCAATTGGCAGAGCAACTGACTTGTAATCAGTAGGTTGTAGGTTCAAGTCCTATCATCAGCACCATTAAGAAGCTATTAGATGCATTTACTTTTTGTAAATGCATTTTTTTTTGGTAAAATACAATCATAGAAGTGAAGTGATTACGTGGCATATCCATTATTAGAAATTAATCTTGATAAAATAAAATTTAATTTGAAAGAAATTCAAAAAAAATGTGCCGCTAAAAACCTTGAGTTAGTGGTCGTTCAAAAACTACTTTCAGGTAGTGTTGAAATGGCTACTTTCCTAAGTGACAATGGTGTTAGTGTTATAGCTGATTCTAGGGTTTCGAATTTAAAGAATTTCAAAAATGTGAAATCAAAAAAAATGCTTTTAAGAATTCCGATGCACAGCGAAATAGAGGAAGTGTCAAAGTTTTGTGATTTTGTTCTAATTAGTGAGATTTCAACAATTAAGAAATTAGAACAAAGCTTACAAAAAATTGATAAAAAAATTGGTCTAATCTTAATGATCGAAACAGGAGATATTCGCGAGGGACTTTGAGATGAACAAAAGATTATGCAAACAGCTAGTGAAGTTAAGCAAATGAAAAATGTCTACTTACATGCAATTGGGACAAATTTTGCTTGTTATGGAGCAACTTGCCCAACAATCGAAAAACTAGAAAAATTAGCGCAATTGAAAAAAAATATTGAAAAAGTATGTGAAATGAAAATACCGACTATTAGCGGGGGTAGTTCAACCCACCTAACAATTTGAGATGATAAAGTTCCTGCTGAGATTAATCAAATTAGAGTGGGATCGGCTGTTTTGATGGGAATTGGTTTGAATGATGAACGTGTTTCATGATTAAAAGGAGAAACCTTCAAATTAAAAGCTGAAATTATTGAAGTTCAGGATAAGCCAAGCGCTTCGTGAGGACCAAGAGCTCTAGATGCATTTGCCAGAGAAGTTAATTTTGAAGATATTGGGGTCAGAAAAAAAGCCATCATTGCTTTAGGACGTCAAGATTGTCCAAGTGATGAAATAGTGCCCGTTGACCCCGGGATAAAGGTTCTAGGTTCTAGCAGTGATCATACGATTTTGGATATTACTGACTCAAACATTAAATATCAAGTTGGTGATATTATTGAATTTATTCCTACATATTTGGGTAATTTAAGTCTAACAACCAGTAATTATGTAGAGAAAAAATTCATTAAAAATTAAAATAAAATCTATTGAATATTAACTATTAAAATGATAATATTTTATTGTTTGCTTTAAGCAACAATATGTCTCGTTAGCTCAGCCGGTAGAGCAACTGGCTTTTAACCAGTGGGTCGCAAGTTCGAATCTTGCACGGGACACCATCATCCGGAATTGGCGGAATTGGCAGACGCACCAGACTTAGGATCTGGCGTGGTAACACGTGGGGGTTCAAGTCCCTTATTCCGGACCATTTTGAAGAAAAGAAACCACTCCGGTGGTTTTTTTGTTATAATTTTTTTGAAAGGATTTATTATGAAGGAAAAAAAATATGCAACTGCTCACGCACTGAGCATAGCTCAACTTTGTTTTGCTGTTGGAGGTATAATAATTACTGCATCGGCTTTTGGGTTCATGGCATTATTCGTGGATCCCGCTTCCGCTTCTATTTTGCTTATTCTAGGTTTTTTTGTAACAGCACTTGCTTCACTTGGTTTAATTTTGCCAATAATCTCAATGAGTATTATTAAATCAGAAAGTAAAAAAGGATTCACAGGCACCCATACGGTACTAGCTATTTTTCAAATTATATTAGGAGGATTGTTTGGTTTGATTGCTGGGATCTTTATTTTACTTGCTGATGCTGAACAAGTTGAACCTTCTTTAACAAGAGAAGGTTCAGAACCAGGAAAAACAGAGGTCTATGATGAATTGCCTGCGTCTCCAGAAAAGTCGCCATTTCTATAGAATGTATTTAAAATAAAATTTAAATATATATGAAAAACTCTTGTATTACGAGAGTTTTTCATATATATTATATGTTTATAATTTTTTGTGGTATAATATAAAGGAATTAAAGGGGAATATATTAATGAACAGATGGTATTTATGAATAGCAATTACAATAATGGCCTTAGCAGGTTTTTCGTTTTATTTAGTGTGAGATTTAAATCAATGATTTACACAACCAGAAAACTACATCGTTTTCATCCAAAATAACTTTATTCTAAACTTAGAGGATACATCAATTTTGCCAGTTTTTAGTGGTAAAGGAATGTCGACGTTTTACCTATTGTTTGCATTTGATGGGGCTATTCTTGCATTAAGTATTTACTTAATTGGTTATGCAATCTACTTAGGATTAGATGGATTTGGTAGAGTTTCGTCATTTATTTGAGCGTTAGTTCCCGGTTTAGTGGCTCTTGGACTAGCGGTAACCCAAATTTTCTTACTGGCAACTTTATTCCATAACTTTGCAACCTCTCCACTAGAGTATGGTAAATTTTTAGATTTTAAAAAAGAACAGTGATATTTGACAGAAAAATTTGACGATTTATTTATCTTTAATGGGGTAACAAAACAATACGTAGCTAATCCTCAAAATGAAATTATTAAACTTGTAACAAAAACTTGTTATGTTGGATATGCAGCAGCGGGAGTAGGGGTGATTTCACCACTACTTTACGTAGCAATTCGTAGATAAAAATAAAGCCCTAATGGCTTTATTTTTTTTGGAATTTTATTCTTAAAAAATTGATATCAATTTTTTAAGATACTTCATTTAGTACTATTAGTAAGAGGTGAATAAAATGGATTATATATTTGATATCGGGGGTATGTCTAGTAAATTTGAAATTTATGATGGTGATAAAAAAGTTAAGTCAGGAAACTTTATCTATGAAAAGTTTGTAAATAATTTTGAAATCATTGAAATCATTGATAACATAATTACTAAAAACCAAGATAAATTTCCCATAACAGTTATTGGAATCTCTTCTCCTGGAATTGTTGATCCGGTTTCTGGACAAATTTCAGGTTTAGCCGCGATTGAGAACTATCATTTAGTTAACTGGAAAACTGAACTTCAGAAATGAACAAATCAGGTATTTATTGAAAATGATGCCAACTGTGCAGCTTTAGCGGAGTTAAGTAGTGGTAATGCTAAAAATTTTAGTAATGTTTTATTTCTAGTAATCGGAACGGGAATTGGGGGAAGTTTAATAATTGATAAAAAACTTTACTCAGGTAGTTTCTTGCAAGCGGGAGAAATTGGTTGTGGTTTAGAATTTATTGAAGACAATAACTACTACAACAGTTCTACGCAATGTTCAACAAATGCTTTAATAAACTTTTATCAAAAATTGACTTATGAGAAAAAAACCGGTGAAGAAATTATGAAAAATTATCAAACTGATAAAGCGGCTAGAACAGCTGTGGATAAAATGGTCTTTAATATTGCTAAATTAATTATGAACTCAGCTTTTCTAATTGATCCCCAACTTGTTTTGATTGGTGGGGGCATTAGTCAGAGTAGTTTGTTAATTGAGTTAGTAACTATTAAAATAGATGAAATACTAAAACTAACAAATCTTAAAAGAAACTATGAAATTAAATCGTGCTATTATTATAATGAAGCAAACTTAATAGGAGCTCGCGCTTTAACAAAGGAGAAATAAAATGAAATTAAAATTTCCAAAGGATTTTTTATGAGGTACAGCTACCTCGGGTCCACAATCAGAGGGAACAAAAGATAAACCACACTTAAATGTAATGGATAAGTGGTTTGAACTTAAGCCAGAAGATTTTCACAATCAAGTTGGTCCAACAATAGCTTGTGATACTTATCAAAGATATGAAGAAGATATTCAGATTATGAAATCATTGAATTTAAATAGCTTTAGAACATCAATTCAGTGATCGCGATTTATTGATGATTTAGAAACTGGAACAATTAATGAGAAAGCTCTAAAATATTATCGTGACTATTTTTCAAAACTTAAAAAAGCCGGTATTAAATTAATGGTAAATTTATATCACTTTGATATGCCATGAGAACTTCAAGAAATTGGGGGATTTGGTAACAAAAAAGTAACTGACCTATTTGCACTTTATGCGAAAAGATGTTTTGAATCTTTTGGGGATTTAGTAGATATGTGATCAACAATGAATGAACCAATTGTTCCTGTTGAAGCGCAATATTTATACCATTGATGATACCCATACATTAGTGACTATAAGTTAGCAGCACAAGTAGGGTACAACACAATTTTAGCCCATGCTAAAGCGGTTTTAGAATTTAAGAAACTTTTTGCAAATGATGCTAAAAAAGAAATTACTGTGGTCTTGAACTTGACTCCAAGTTACTCAAAAGATTTGGAAGCTAAAAATATTAAAGCCGCAAAAATCAGTGATGCCTTTTTTAACAAATCAATGTTAGATGCTGCTGTTAAAGGAGAGTTTAATAAAGACTTTGTTGAAATTTTAAAAACCGATCAAGTGCTCCCTGAATATACTAAAGAAGAATTAAAAATAATTGCAGAAAATAAAATTGATTTTTTAGCAGTTAACTACTATCAACCACGAAGAATTCAAGCCCTTTCAAAACCTTACCAAGGGGAAAATATGCCCGATAAGTATTTTGAAGTTTATGATTGAAAAGAGAAAAGAATTAATCCTCACCGAGGATGAGAAATTCACCCAGAAACAATTTATAACATTGCAATGGATATTAAGAATAACTATGGAAACATTAAATGATTTATTTCTGAAAATGGAATGGGTGTTGAAGGTGAAGAAAAATTCCTAGACGCTAATGGTGTGATTCAAGATGATTATCGAATTGATTTCATTAAAGAACATTTGTATTGACTAAATAAAGCTATTAACGAGGGATCAAATTGTTTTGGTTACCAAATGTGAACTTTTATTGACTGTTGAAGTTGAGCCAACTCATTTAAAAATCGATATGGTTTTGTAGCCTTAGACTTAACAACACAAAAACGAACAATTAAAAAATCAGGACAGTGAATTAAAGAATGTATTAGTAAAAATGAGTTTGAAATTGATGAAAGCTTAGTTGTTAAAAACTAAGCTTTTGCTTTATCAAACTGCAAGTAATAAAGAGGTTTAAATTTGATATAATTAAATAATAGTTAGGATTACATATGAACGAAATTATACATACAATCATTGATAGAGCTTACATGATCAAATCAACATCAGGAGCTCAAAAATTAGTCGAGGAAGCTAAAATTTACTGCTCAAGCCTTGGTCTTAACAACCTGAAGGAATTAAACGAAGATGAGCAAAAAATAGTTTTAGAGTTAATTTGAACTTGAAATTTAGTTTACTCATTTGCTAGCTGATACATCAAATTTGTAACTGCTCAAGAAATGGAAGCAATCGATGAAAATTTGAAAGAAAAGTTTTCAAAGTCATTTAGTGTTTTCACTGAGGGACAAAACATTTTTGCTTCAAATAACATCGATTTTAAACCTCATCCAGAAATCGTTGAAGCTGCCAACAAATTTGAATTAAAGTTAATTACAATGAATTAAAAATAACCAAAACAAGCACCACAAATAAAATCAGCTATTAAAAAAGCTGCTTGGAAGTGGCGCTTTTTTATTTTAAATTAAAACCTTAAAATCATTGTATTATTTTGATTATTTAATTAAAATAATGATAATGTGAAAGGTGGATGTAAATATGTTCAAAAAATCACTTTATAATTTACAAGAACAATATTTAATCACTCAGTGATTATTTGTTTTTGCATCCCGCTCAGAAGCTTTTGAGAAAGTTTTAGAGAATGAATCACTCTCCGTATTAGCTAATTTAGCTTAATTAAAATGCAAACTAAGTTTGTATAATTTTTTATTGTTTAATTAGTAAAGGAGAAATACGATGGAAAAAAATAGTATTCTTCAAATCCGAAACATAACCAAGGACTATGATGGAAAAGTTGTTTTAAAAGGTATTAGTTTAAATATCCATGAAGGAGAATTTATTACACTTTTAGGTCCTAGTGGATGTGGTAAAACAACAACCTTGAATATTATCGGAGGATTTGAAAAACCCAATTCAGGAGAAATTCTGTTTGAAAATAAAAATCTTTTAGCACTACCAATTAATAAGAGACAAATGAACACAATCTTTCAAGGATATGCGCTTTTTCCGCACTTGGATGTTTTTGATAATGTGGCATATGGTCTTAGAAATAAAAAAACAAAACCTGACATCATTGAAAAAGAAGTGATGCAGCATTTAAAACAAGTTGGTTTACTAGGAAGTGAAAATAAAAGAGTCGATGAATTATCTGGGGGGCAAAAACAACGTGTGGCAATTGCTAGAGCACTAGTTATGAAACCCAAAATCCTCTTATTAGATGAACCAATGTCGGCACTAGATGTTCACTTAAAGAAAATCATGCAAGCGGAATTAAAAAGACTACAATTAGAAGTTGGAATTACTTTTATTTTAGTTACCCACGATCAAGAAGAGGCCTTAACGCTAAGCGATCGAGTGGTGGTTATGAATCAAGGAACAGTTCAACAAGTTGGAACTCCAGAAGATATTTATAATGAACCTGAGAACAAATGAGTGGCGAAATTTATTGGAACCAGCAATGTAATTGAAGACGGAATTTTTATTAAGGATCGTAAAGTTAAAATTGATAATCAAGAATTTAGTTGTCAAGATAAAGGTTTTGGTGAGAATGACGAAAACATTGATATAGTAATTAGACCCGAAGATATTGATATTGAACCAGTGGAAAAAGGTTTTTTCAAAGGTAAAGTTGAAAGTGTTATTTTTAAAGGGGTTTATTATGAAGTTGTTGTAGCAACTAAATTTAGAAATTGATTAATCCACACAACGGACTTAATCGAAGAGGGATCTGAAGTCGGGATTCGTTGAAATGTTGAAGATATTCATGTAATGTGAAAAGAAATTGATAACTAATGAGTGAACTTAAAAATAAAGATACAATCGAATCGAATTCAGAAAAAGAAAATATCTTTGAAGAAATTGAAGCGGTTCACGAAGAATTAAATTCAACCGACGATCCCAAATCAACCAAACCACCAGGAGTTTTTTATAAGCTAAAGAACTCTAACTTTATTGCAAAAACCAGTCAAAAAACTTGACCAATCTTACTACCGTTTATTATTGTAATGGTATTTTTAATAATCCTTCCCTTAATTGGAATTGTGGTATATGCTATAATTCAACCAACTAATAATAGCTTAGTATTTAAATTAAGCTTAGAAAATTTTGTAAAATTATTTAGCGATTCTAATATAATGATTGCGATGTTACTTTCAATTGCTTATGCTTTTGTTGCGGCTTTTTTCTGTGTTCTAATTGGCTATCCGATTGCTTACATAATGGCACAACTAAAAAGTAAAATGCTAGCCAAAAATGTTTGAGTTTTAGTGACAATGCCGATATGAATTAGTATGTTAATGAAAGTAATAGGGTTACAAACGGTGTTTTATATTTTAGCACCAACAGCATTGGGAACTCCAATTGCGATTATCATTGGGATGGTTTACATGTTTTTACCATTCTGTATTACCCCGATTTATAACTCTCTAGAAAGTATGGATAAAAGTCAACTGCTTGCAGCTAAAGATTTGGGCGCAAGTGACTCTAAAGCTTTCTTCCAATTTACTTTAAGACAATCAATTCCAGGAGTTCTAGCTGGATTCACCTTAGTAATTATTCAAGCGGCAACTTCGCTAATAGTTGTTCGTTATTTAGGAGATGGGAAAATCAACTTAATTTCCTCTATCATTGAATCTTACTTCTTTAAAGGAAGCAATTTTGGATATGGGGCAGCAATTTCAGTTGTTTTAGCAATCCTGATTGGAATTCTAATGCTTGTAATTAAACTAATCACAAATAAGTTTGAAGGAGGTTCAAGTAAAAAATGAAAAAATTCTTTAAATCAAGCTATTTCGCAATAATAATGGCTTTTATCTACATCCCTATTATTGTTATGATGATTTATTCATTTAACTCTGGGAAAACTATTTCACAATTTGAAGGATGAAGTTTGAAATGATACTCAGAATTCTTTAAGAACAGTCCTTTTATCAAATCAATCATTACCTCTTTATTTGTGGCGATTGTTTCAACAACGATTTCAGTTATCATCGGAACGCTAGCTGCAATTGGACTTAGTCGTGTTAATCGTACAACCCGCAATACATGATTTTCGATTGCCAACATTCCATTAGTAAATGCAGATGTCATCACGGCGGTTAGTTTAATGGTTGTCTTTATTATCGCGGGGTTAAAATTTGGAATTATGACCCTGATTGCAGCCCATATTTCATTTAACGTACCTTACGTATTAATAACAGTGATGCCAAGATTGAGAAAAATCGATCCTAATGTCATTGATGCAAGTTATGACCTGGGAAGTACCTCAAGACAAACAATGTTTAAAATAGTATTACCAATTTTAAGACCAGCCATTATTGCAGCAACAGCAATTGCTTTTGCAATGAGTTTTGATGATTTCATTATTTCTTACTTTACTGGCGGGGATCAAACCAACGTATCAACATTTATTTATACAGCCAAGAAGATTCAACCATACATTAATGCATTTGGAACAATTCTTGTTGGGGTAATCGTTTTATCAATTCTAATTTGAAATACAATTACCTTTACTAAGTCGCGCAAAGACGAAATAAAAAAACAGATCAAAGAAGGTTACTACAAATCAAAACAAATCGATGATTTAAATCGTCAATTAACAATCTTGTACCAAGAATTGATTTCTAATAAAACTATTAAGAAAAGTTGAAAGCCAAGTTTGCGAATGAAAGCATTCTTTTTGAGGATCCAAATTAGGATTTTGGAAAACAAAAACTACAATGCCAAAATCTCAAAACTGGAATGAAAAAAAGAATTAGTTAAAAACGAAATTAAATATGAAAAAAAATTATTCGTAGCTTATGCTAAATCGCAGTCTAAAATGAAGCTCTTGGAGCAACAATTATTAAAAAACTACAAGAGTCATCGTAAATCTCGTTTTCAAAGTGCTATTATCAAGTTATCAAAACGAATCAAAAATTATGAAGCAGAAATTGAAGCTATTAATGAAAGAAACCAAAGTGACTTGGAATGAATCAAAGAGATTGACCAAGAAATTTTAGAAATTCAATCTGAGTGAAATGCAAATAGCATTCTCTCTAAAAAAGAGAATCTGCAGTATCGTAAAAAAATTAAAAAACTGCAAATAAAACGCGATGAACTAAAAGAGGGTAGAAACCAGTTGAAACTTCGACTGATTCTTGAAAAATTAAAAAACTTACAACTTCGCTCACAAGAACAAATTCAAGATTTAGTTGAAAAACAAAAAGACCTAAGTAAATTATTGTTCTTGAAAGTTTCATTAACAAGTAGTGTTGATAAAAAAATTGCCAAAATTATGGGAAAACCAGATTTAGACATGGATGATAAAAAGATATTAGAAAATCTTGAGACTGAAAGATCAGAAGTGCTAGAAAACCGTCGTAATTTAATTAGAGAAAAAATTGTAACAATAGAAAATAAAATTGAATCAATTCAAGTTAAAACAGATCAAAAAAGAGAAAAATTATTTCCTGCTTTAAGTGATGGAGAAATTATTGCAAGTCACAATAAAGGTTTCTTCAAACGTTCTTGAAAAGGATTAATGGCGTTTTCTCTATTCACAGCTTCTTTCACTTTGCTAACTGTGGCCTATGTGAGAAATAATATCTATGACTTAGTAATAGGTAACTGAGGATCTTATATTAATCCTGAACTTATTTCAGAATTTGAAAAAAGATATAATGTTACTGTTAACTATCAACAATTTGATTCAAACGAATCTTTATATAATAAGCTATATACTTTTAACTATGATGTGATGGTTCCAAGTGACTATATGGTTCAAAAACTTGCAAGTGAAGGCAAATTATTAGAACTAGATTATAGTAAAATTAATTTATATGGTACTTTTAAAGATGACTTGGGCAAAGACCATTATTTTAAGGACTTAGAGGGAAATAAAATTAATAATTCTGCTGATAAGTACGAAGTAAATTCACATTTAATGAAATTAATGTTTGAATCAAGTACTGAATCAGTGGAACCAAATCCGAACTTAAATCAAAATATTACTGATTATGCAATTCCTTATTTTTGAGGAGACTTAGTGGTTGTTGCCAACCCAAATCCAAAGGTTTTAAAATTTTTAGAATCTCAAGGAATTCAAACTCAAAACCAACAAATCGATTCAAAAGATTTGAGCTGAGATATTTTTTGACAAGCTGCTAATGCAGGATTAAATGTAAGATTAAACGAGGATGCTAAAAATATTTTTGCCATAGCCTCAGAAAAAATGTTTGGAACTATTCAACCAAAATTACACCAACTAGATGAAACTGTTGCGGAACTAAGAAAACTTATCTTGAAACCAAATGTTTCATTACTGGGGGATAATTTAATTGAAAAAGTTGCTTTAGGTGACTTTGATCTGGCGTTAATGTACAATGGTGATGCAATTTACGCTAACCAAATTTTTAACGGGGAAGCTGAGCTAGAAGATGAAGACGATGAATTCTTATTCAATCAAAAATCTGATGCAGATAATCAGTTCTTCATTTACGGACGCCCAGGAAAAGTTCATTCAGATGGTCATACCGAAGGAACTAATGTATTTTCAGATAATATGGTAATTAATAAAGTTAATCGTAATATTGATTTATCTTACAAGTGAATTAATTTCATGTTAGAAAAAGCTCAAGATTTAACTGAATATGTGGGAATTACATCCCCGATTCAATCAGCAATGGACAATGTTGTGGGGGAAGGCGGGCTGTTTGCTAGCTACAAACAACTTTACCAACCACAAATCACTTTTGATGAAAATGCTAAGGGTACTGCCTTTAAATTTACCAAACAAGACGAAGCGCTAAATAATAAAATAATTGACGCTTTTAATTCTTTGGTAGCTGGTAAAAATTAAACCATAATCAAAAAAGCTTTATTTAAATAAAGCTTTTTTTAAATAAAATATTTTTTTATTGACTTTATACATTAATTAAATTAAAATAAAAAATGGATTAATTATCCAGAAAGAGGAAAATATGAAGAAATTATTATCAATTTTAGCCGCATTTGGATTATCAGCTTCAGCAGCAACTTCAGTTGTTGCATGTGATTCAGGTGATAGTGCGTCTGAAAAACTTGTAAAAGATTTTTACAAAAATTTAAAAGCTCCAGCAAATGAAGATGAAGCTGGACATGCCTATGATGACTTAATGGACGCAAGAAGTAAAGCTGTTAAAGAAATCAAGGAGGATGTATTTGATACTGAAGAACCCGAAGGAAATGTAACTCAAGAAGAATTAGATGCTATTGAAAATCATGAAAAAGCTCAATTAGTATTCGCTTACAATGTCACAATGGAATATTATGATATTTATGATTATATTTGAGATGGCGATAAGCAAGACGCTTTAGATCTACTACCAGAATTCAAAAAGCTTAAGGATTATAAAATGGACGTTCAAGACACAGGACTCAAATCTAATTTTGCACCTTCAAAAGCAAATAAAGAAGGTATTGACAAATTAAGTAAAGATCTTGAAGAAAAAATCAACGCTATCAAAGTTGATACTGAAGAACCTGAAGAACCAGGAACTGAAACAGAAGAAACTGTAACTAAATAATTTAAATATTTATAAAAGAAAAGTGAGTTAAATCACTTTTTTTATTTATCTTGGCTTGTATAATAATTTCACTATTTCAACTGTATTTAGTATTTTTTAAGCCTTTTCAAACAAAAAGCAATGATTTACTTCAAAAACTAAAATATTTTAGTATAATTATATTTGGTAATGGTGGTATAGCCAAGAGGCTAAGGCGTGGGACTGCAACTCCCTGATCACCGGTTCGACTCCGGTTACCACCTCCAAATAAAAACGACTGCGCTTTTGCGCATTTTTATTTACTGATTTTTTAAAAAAAATCAAATTATTTCAAAAAAATATTAATATTTTGTTATAATAAAAAAGTCGCCAGAATTGTAAAAAAATGAAAATTTTTATGTAATTTTGAGCAGACTTGTATTATAATATCATAGGTATGTTTAATGCGCCCGTAGATCAATTGGATAGATCGTTTGACTACGGATCAAAAGGTTAGGGGTTCGAGTCCCTTCGGGCGCGCCATTTTAAACCCAAGACATGTGATTTCTAATGGACGAATCATATGTTTAATACCGGGAAGTGGCTCAGTTTGGTAGAGCATTCGGTTTGGGACCGAAGGGTCGCAGGTTCAAATCCTGTCTTCCCGACCATTTATTAATTTATTTTTATGGGCCCTTAGCTCAGCTGGGAGAGCACCTGCCTTGCACGCAGGGGGTCGACGGTTCGATCCCGTTAGGGTCCACCATTTTATTTTTTTTACGGCGGAGTAGCTCAGTTGGTTAGAGCGTTCGGCTCATACCCGAAAGGTCAGGAGTTCAAGTCTCCTCCCCGCTACCATATTTAATTTTGGACCTTTAGCTCAGTTGGTTAGAGCATCCGGCTCATAACCGGACGGTCATTGGTTCAAGTCCAATAAGGTCCACCATGATTAGCTAAACAAGGCGGATTGTGAAGGACCCAAAATTCAACTTTTTGTGGAAGATTACCCAAGCCTGGCTGAAGGGGTCGGTCTTGAAAACCGAGAGTCGGGGAAACCCGAGCGGGGGTTCGAATCCCTCATCTTCCGCCATTTTTTATATTATTATCGCGGGGTGGAGCAGTTGGTAGCTCGTCGGGCTCATAACCCGAAGGTCGCAGGTTCAAGTCCTGCCCCCGCAACCATTGGCCCCATAGCGAAGTTGGTTATCGCGCCTCCCTGTCACGGAGGAGATCACGAGTTCGAGTCTCGTTGGGGTCGCCATCACATGGTTTTGTAGCTCAGTCGGTAGAGCAATTGATTGAAGCTCAATGTGTCGGCGGTTCAATTCCGTCCAAAACCACCATTTAAGTAACTTAGAGATGCGCTGCATCTTTTTTTTGTCCAAAAGTAGTTTATAATCATAGTAAGATAATAAAGTGAGGCAATTATGTTTTTAAAAAAGTCATTAAATTCAAATTTTATATTTAATCGAGGCGAGTGACTGGTCTATTTTGATGAAAATAATATTTTAAAAAAATCCAAATTGTCAATTCGAAGAGCAGGTAGAAAAATTAAAAATTATGAAAATTTTACCCAGTTTAAGAGATGGATACTTTGAAGATGAATAAACAAAAATTTTGTTTTTGATGAGAAATTCATCAATGGTTTTTTTAAACTCGTAAAGAAGATGGATATAACTCTGACATCAGAGGAAAATAGGTTCATTTTTAATGTTCAAGAAATTTATTTCAACAGTTGGCGTCCTCTAAAAGAACTGCCAGTTCGTTTTCAAGTGGAACCAAAAGAAATAATCAACTTTAAGGAAAGTTCAGTAAATGTTCACGAACTAATCCAAGACGAATCAAAATCGGGTGAAAAAATTAAGGCCAAATTTGATAATAATTACGACCTTTACTTTTCTTTTAAAAATATTTATTTCTGTGATAATAATCAGAAGTTTATCAAGAAAATTAATCTTAAAAAAGTAGAGAAAATTGAGTTAAAACATTTTGGAGTTATTATCCGTTTTAACGATCATAACTATTTATTCAGGGGCCCCAATAAATTGCTAATTTATTCAATTTTGCAAAGAATAATGCCGACTTATTTGGCCCCACTAAATACTTATCCAGATTTATATGGTTACTTTGATTTTTGATCAAAAATACAACAAAAAGTTCTTTAATAATTTTGTTCGTACTCTCTTTAAGAAGGTGTTTGGAAGTGTTATAATTTTTTGGTAGTAGAAAAAAGGAGAAACTCAATATGAGAAAACAAATTATTATCGGTAACTGAAAAATGTATAAAACAAATTCAGAAGCTTTAGACTTTATCAAGGCGGTTGACTCAAAAATCGTCAATAATCCTAACTTAATTGCAGGAGTGGGAGTTCCATTCACAGCTTTAAGTGAAGCTAGAAAAGCAGCTAAAAACTTAGTAATTGCTGCTGAAAATGTTCACTTTGAAAAAGAAGGAGCATTTACAGGGGAAATATCAATTCCAATGTTAAAAGATATCAACGTTAAATACGTTATTATTGGTCACTCAGAAAGACGTGAAATGTTTAATGAAACTGATGAAAGCGTTAACAAAAAAGCTAAGGCATTACTTGAAAATGATATGATACCAGTGCTTTGCTGTGGAGAATCTTTAGAAGTATTTGAAGCAAAGAAAACTAAGGCATGAGTGGAAAACCAAATTACAAAAGGATTTGCAAACATTAGTGCAGCGGATGCTAAAAAAGTTGTTATTGCTTATGAACCAATTTGAGCAATCGGAACTGGTAAAGTAGCAACTCCCGAAATTGCACAAGAAGTATGTAAAGTTGTTAGAGATAAAATCGCTAGTCTATATAGCAAAGAAGTTGCAGACGAAATTCTAATTCAATACGGGGGAAGTGTTAAACCTGAAAATATCAAAGAAATCTTGGGGCAAGCTGACATCGATGGAGCTCTTGTTGGAGGAGCTTCATTAATTCCTGACTCATATTTAGGGCTAGTAAATTTTAAATAATGAGCGAAATTAAATTATTAGCTTTGGATATGGACGGAACTAGTTATGAACCGATGGGAGAAATTGTGTCAAAAAATAAAGACGCAATTATTCAAGTAATTGAAAAAAATATCCCTGTTGTTTTTATTACCGGTCGACCAATTCATAGTCCTAAAAATAAATTACTAGAAAATGGATTTCTATCTAGTAACACAATCATGGCTGGATTTAATGGGGCTTGCATCTTTGATTTAAAAAATCAAAAGGTCATTGATGCAAATCCAATTCCTAAGGAATTGGTTAATCAAGTATTTCAACTAACTATAAAAGAAGAATTCCAAGATGTTATCGTTTGGGGATATAGTACGGATTTTAAGGAATCAGTTATTAATAATTTAAATACTAATAGTAGCGAAATCATTAAAGAACAAAAATTCTTTACTGGGGATTTTGTTAGTTTCGAAGATCTTAAAGGACCATATGATAAAGATTGCTATAAATTGTTAATTTTTAACTTTGAAGAAAGTTTTATTAAGGAACTTAAAAAAATGGGTCTAGAAACTGCGGTTAATATTAACAAGACTGCTTGTGAAGTTAATGCTAAAAACATTAATAAAAAGCACGCGATTAAATTTTTAGAAGAAACATTTAAAATCGATGCCAAAAACATGATGGCAATGGGAGATGGTAGCAACGACATTCCAATGATGGAATATGTTGGCTTTCCTGTTTCTTTCACAAATTGCGTGGATCATATAAAAAAAATAGCTAAAGCTCACATTGATCTAGATTGATCGCAAGCAGCTGTTAGCGAAGCTATCAATAAATATATATTAAAAAACAATTAGGAGAATAAAATGAAAACAAAACAACCAATTTTACTTGCAATTTTGGATGGATGGGGAATTGCTCCTGAAAATCAAGGAAATGCAGTAACAAGCGCTAAAATGGATTTCGTGGAGTCTTTGAAAAAAGATTATCCATGAGTTGAAGCTCACGCAAGTGGAGAATGAGTAGGTTTACCTGATGGTCAAATGGGTAACTCAGAAGTTGGACATATCCATTTAGGATCTGGAAGAATTAAATATGAATCTCTAACTTTAATTAATCAAGCCATCAAAAATGCAACTTTCAGCAAAAATGAGGAAATCATTAAAGCTGTTGAATTTGCTAAAAAAAATAACAAAGCTTTCCATATTATGGGACTGTATTCAGATGGTGGGGTTCATGCTCACATGAACCATATGTTAGCAGCTTTTGAAACTGCCGCTAATTTAGGATTAAAAGAAATTTACGTTCACCTTTTCGCTGATGGAAGAGATACTAAACCGACTGTCCTAGAAACTTATCTAGCTCCTTTAGAAAAATTGTTTAATCAATATCAAGTTGGTCAAATTGGATCAATTAGTGGTAGATTTTATGCAATGGATCGTGATAAACGTTTTGAAAGAACAGCACAAGCTTATGAAACTTTATTCACTCGCAAAGGGAAAACTTCATTTGAAGATCCAAGAGCCTATATTAAAGCACAATATGATTTAGGAAAAGATGATGAAGGAATTATTCCAGCATTTAATAGTAAAGCCAAAGACGGATTTATTAAAAAAGGTGATGCAGTTCTATTCGCTAACTTTAGACCAGATCGAGCTATTCAATTAGCCGCAACTATTACAAGCAAAGATTACTTAGCTTGAAAAGATGATTCTTTTAAAAACCTGGAATTTATTGGAAATGATATTCACTTCGTTTCAATGATGGAATACTCACAAGTAGTAGGTTCTCCATTAGTGGCCTTTAAATCAATTGAAGTTGTTAATGGTTTAGGGGAATGATTAAGTAAAAAAGAATACAAACAATTAAGAATTGCTGAAACTGAAAAAATTGCTCACGTAACTTTCTTTTTTGATGGAGGAAAAGACTATTTCAAAAATGGTCTAGCATCTCAAGATGAAATCGCCTTAAAAGGTGCTAGTGCTGATTTAATCGCTTCTCCTAAAGTTGCAACTTACGATTTAAAACCAGAAATGAGCGCAAAAGAAATTACTGATAAACTTATTGAAGAAATTAACCGCAATGAATTTGATGTTATTGTTTTAAACTATGCAAACTGTGATATGGTAGGACATACTGGAATTTTAGATTCAACAATAGTTGCTGTGAAAACTTTAGATGCACAATTAAAACGTGTTCATGAGGCAATGCAAAAAGTTAATGGGGTAATGATTATTACAGCCGACCACGGAAATGCTGAAATCATGATCGACCAAGAAGGTGGACCTAATAAGAAACACACTAGCCAATTGGTTCCAATTATTATTACTAAAAAAGATTTAAAACTACGTAATAAAGATGCTGCAATCGCTGACATCGCCCCAACTATTTTAGATTTACTAGGTGAAGAAGTTCCAAGTGAAATGACTCAACCAAGTTTAATTGTTAAAAAGTAACTAATAAATAAATGACGATTTATCGTCATTTTTTTAATCTTAATTATTTCTACAAATAATTTTTATCCCTAAGTCCAAAAATTAAAACTTTAAGGTATAATAAAAAAATAAAGATTTAAGGAGAATAGAAATGAAAACAGATTTTGATTTAATTATAATTGGTGGTGGACCTGGTGGAATTACAGCAGGAATTTATGCAGCCCGAGCGGGATTAAAATCAGCCATTATTGAAAAAGAAGTTCCTGGAGGAAAAGTAAATAAAACAGCAGAAATTGAAAACTATCCAGGATTTACATCAATCATGGGGCCAGACTTGGCGGTCAGTTTATTTTCTCAAGCACAAGCTGTGGGTGCTGAATTTATTTTTGATGAAGTTTTAAAAATTGAAAAAAATGACAATAAAACTTTTAATGTGAACTTAGCAGGCAAAAAACTAACCAGTAAGGCTGTAATTATTGCCACTGGAACTAAGGAACGTAAACTTGGGGTTCCTGGAGAAGATAAATTTTATGGCAAGGGAGTGTCTTATTGTGCGGTTTGTGATGGAGCTTTCTTCAAAGAAAAACCCTTAATTGTTGTTGGTGGTGGACTAGCTGCTGTTGAAGAGTCGCTTTACTTAACTAAGTTTGCCAGCAAGGTAACTTTGGTGCATCGAAGAGAAGGTTTTCGTGCAGCTGATTCAGTAGTTGAAAAAACTCGAAACCATGAAAAGGTAGACTTTATGTTGAACTGTGTGGTTGAAGAAATTATCGGAGACAAAGTTGTTGAAGCGGTGGTTGTTAGAAACCTTAAGGAAAATAGTGTTCAGACAATCAAGGTTGATGGAATCTTCCCGTTAATCGGAAGCGATCCTATAACTGACTTTGTGAAAGACTTGAATATTTTAAATCAAACAAATAATATCGTGACAGATGTTGAAATGAAAACCAGCATTCCGGGACTTTTTGCAGTTGGTGATGTTCGAAACACTCCATTAAAACAAATTGCCACAGCAGTTGGTGATGGAGCTATTGCAGCACAAAAAGCCATTGATTATTGTGATAATTTTTAATACAAATCTAGATTAGTTTATCAGAATAATTTTTTGAAAACGATTTAATTTTTGTGATAAAAAGTTAACCAACCTTATAAAAAAATCCAGAGCTTGTAATTAGATTACAAGCTCTGGATTTTTAATTTAAGTTAACATTGACTCGTTTTTATTCTATTATTCCCATCATTCCATCATCAATATTTTTAATATTTTTAAAACCTTTGTCTGCAAGAATGTCACAAACTATTTTGGAACGTCTGCCTGCGCGACAAACAACGGCTAGTTTAACATCTTTATCTTCAAAGTCTTGATCATATTTATCAAAAATCTGTTTGTCAGAAATTAATGTCGCTTGGTCTAGCTTTTCTAAAGTTTCTAATTCATTTGGTTCTCTAATATCTAGAATTTCATATCCTTGAGCTATTAAATCAGCGATTTCTTTCTTTGTCATCTTATCACCCCTTATTTGCAATTTTTTTATTATTTATTTTCATTTCAATCTTACTCAGTGCTATAATAACTTCTTGGAACCCAAAGATTAAGTTCCGCTTTTTGGTTGGATACACAACCGCATCTCCTGCAGCAAAAACACCAAGACAACTTGATTCCATTTCGGAATTAACAATTATTTTTTTGAATTCGTTACGTTGCAAATTTAAACCATTAATTGTATGCGGTCTGATCGTTGCTCCAAATTGTACCAAACATTCATCAAAATGAATACGCTTTTCTTGTTCCTCGCTCTTAATTATTAAACTCTTAGCACGATTATTTTCAGACTTATCAATTTCTTTGAATTCAAATGGTGTCAGAATCTCAACCTTACCTTCAATTTTTTGAACTGCTGCTCTAAATTCATCTCTTCGATGAACTAAAGTAACTTTTGATTTTTCACTAAATTGATGGGCTCAATCAATAGCAGAATCTCCGCCTCCAAAAATAACCACTCTCTTATTTTCGAAATATTTTTTATCTTTAACGACGTAGTGGATATTTTCTCAGTTTTCCTCTAAAAGTTTAATTGATTGGTACTCACCTAAACCTTCACAAACCAAAATCGCTCTATATGTTTTTTGAACGTTATTGCTAAATTTAACCAAGAAGTGATTTTCAAAATCATTATCGACTTTTATTTTGATAATCTCAAGAACTGAAGTATTGGTCTTTAAACGAATTTTACTCTCCAAACAATTGGCATCTTCTAATAAATCATTGACAAAATCCTTAGCCTTGATTTCCTTGATTCCTGGTAAGTTGTGAATCATTTTTTCTGGATAAGCCAGATTTGCCTGACCTCCAATTTCATAATTAGCCTCAACTATTGTACCGCTTAGGTGCAAACTATTTGCGTATTTTCAGGCATAAAGTCCTGTTGGTCCCGCCCCAATAATCAGTAAATCTTTAACCATGTTTTCATCCCTTTTCAAAAATTATAGCATATTGTATAATAAGAAGAGGTGAAAACGATGGAAATAAAGAAAATTGCAGATTGAGATGTTATTATTAAAGAGTTGCTAGATTTTAAGAATCAAGAATTCTATTTACTTTTAACAGGTGATTTGGGAGCTGGGAAAACTACATTTACAAAGCGATTATTGAAAAATTTTGGAGTCAATGAAGTTGTTAACTCTCCAACATTTGTAATTCTAAATCAGTATCAAAATAGTGAAGGCGCTTTATTGAATCATATGGATGCATATCGTTTGGGAGTCAATGATGAAATTGAACTTTACGAAGAACAATTCAGGCAAGCTTTTAACATAATTGAATGACCAAATAATTTAGGAATTAATTTCAACAACCTTCAAGGTTGACATTTGGATATTGAATTAAATGAACAAGGTAATCGAAACGTCACTATTATTAAAAATTTAAGTAGTTTTAGGGGGAATTAAATTGGAATTATTTGTAGATACATGTAATGGTAATTTGGTTATTTTACTAATTGAAGATAATAAAGTAATCGACCAAATTTTACTTAAAAATCAAAACCGAATTTCTGATATTTACCAAGACAATTTGGATGATATATTAAAAAGAAATAACACCACTCTAAAAGAAATTAAGGCCATTTATTTAACAAAAGGACCTGGTAGTTATACTGGTGTTCGAATTGGACTTACAATGGCTAAGACATTATTTTGTATTGATGATAGTATAAAAATTTGAACTATTTCAAGCTTGCAATTTCAAGCCGGTTTGGGAAAAGTTGTCTCTAAGCTGGACGCTCGTTCGCAAAAGTGATATTTTGGAGTATACCAAGATGGAAAACCCATAATTGAAGACCAGATTCTTCCAATAGATACAGCCAATCAAATAGAATCAGGCTTTGAAGACTTTAAAATTGTTGTGGATCAAGTTGGAGTGGATTATCAAAAAAACTTCTTAGATCTGAAGATTTTTTTTCAGCTAGTTAAAAAATCAGATAAACTAAATCCTAACTATATTAAAAACTTTATTTAAATTTAAAAAAAACAATGTATAATAGTATTTGTATGGATTGATACTCAAGTTGGTGAAGAGGGCACCCTGCTAAGGTGTTAGGCCGGGCAACTGGCGCGAGAGTTCGAGTCTCTCTCAATCCGCCATTAAGAAAAACAAAAATCACTTAAAGTGATTTTTTTATCTTTTATGTCGGGTAATGCTCTGGGAGTTTAAAAATTTGTTATAATAAAACATATTAAAGCTTAAATAAGGAACGGGTGAAAGAAATGGCCAAAACACCAAATAAAGAAATTAACTTAGCGCAAGAAGCTCCGAAAAAAGGATTATTTTCAAAATTTTTTAAGAAGCATTCAGAGAAAAAAACAATCCTTTCTAAAATTAAGGATAATAATATCAAACATTTTCTATTTTACACTCAGGTCGATAATATTTACTTAATTTTGGAAAATGGTATTAGATTAATTTCGCAAAAAAATCTGAAAAAAGACCAAGAATATACAGTATGAACCTATTTAGAAAACGAAAACTCGATTGGGCTGGAATTTGATTCATCAACTAGAGCATCTTTTTGAAAGTGAGCTTTGGAAGCTGGTTTAAGCGTTGAGGAAGTTGGGGTAATTGGAATTAATCCCGAAAAACTCTCAGAGTTAACAACAAAAGATTGATCTCAAGACGAAGATAGCAATATCGTTTATGTTTATGAAAACATCCCCACAAAGGCTATTGAATGAATAATGGTTAAAGATCGAAAAAATTTAGATAAAATTAAAACCGTGGTTGAAAGCAATGAACTAGATATTGCGGTTTATTTTGGAGAAAAAGGAAATATTAAAGAGGTAGGAAAAAAATAATTATGGCACAACAATTAAAAAACATTACAAAAAGATCAGATGATTTTGCACAATGATATACTGATGTTGTTAAAAATTCAGGATTAATGGAATACGGCCCAGCAAAAGGGACAATGATAATTAAACCTTACGGATATGCAATTTGGGAAATGATTCAAAAATATTTTGATGCTGAATTCAAGAATTACGACGTTGAAAATGTTTATTTCCCACTGCTAATTCCTTCATCGCTTTTTAACAAAGAAAAAGATCACATCGAAGGATTTGCTCCAGAAACTTTTACAGTAACTAAAATCGGGGACAAAAAACTTGATGAAGAACTTTATATTAGACCTACAAGCGAAGTTTTGTTGGCAACATATTTTTCAAAAACTGTTAAATCTTATCGTGACCTTCCATTAATTTATAATCAATGAGTTAATGTTTTACGAGGCGAAAAAACAACAAGACCGTTTTTAAGAACTAGTGAATTTCTTTGACAAGAAGGGCATACAGTTCATGAAACCAAAGAAGAAGCTGTTAAAATGACTGAGGACATTTTAGGAGTTTATCAAAAAGTGGTGGATGAAAAATTGTTGCTACCAGTAATTACTGGAGAGAAAACTGCTCACGAAAGATTTGCTGGAGCTGAGTTAACTCTGACAATTGAAAGTTTGATGCATGATGGTCAAGCGCTGCAATGTGGTACAAGCCACTACTTGGGAAATAATTTTGCTAAGGCTTTTGAAATTAAATTCCAAGGTCGAGACTCTAATTGACATGAGGCATTTTCAACAAGTTGAGGAGTTTCGACCAGATTAATGGGAGCTATCATTATGACTCACTCAGATGATTCTGGTTTGGTTCTTCCAAGCCCAATTGCCCCAATTCAAGTTCAGATTATCACAGTTAAAGATACTCCTGAAGTAATCGCGGCTGCTGAGGAAATTAAAAAAACCTTAATTAAAACACATCGTACTAAAATAGACTTTACAGATAAATCATTTGGGTATAAAATGGCTGAGGCAGAAATCAAAGGGATTCCAATTAGAATTGAAATTGGTCCAAGAGATTTAGAATCAGATATTGTAGTGATTTCAAGAAGAGATACTAAAGAAAAGAAACAAATTAGTATTAGTGAAATTGAAAAAACTGTTAAAGAAATGATTTCAAGCTATGACAAAAATATCTACAACATGGCTTTAGAAAATAGAAAATCACGAACTTTTGAAGCTAACACTTTAAGTGAATATACCAATATCTTAAATGAGAAAACCGGGTTTGTGTTAGTTCCATTCTGTGGGGAAATTAGTTGTGAAGCTGATGTAAAAGCTAAAACTCAAACAACATCTCGATGCATTCCAGAAGGAGTTAAGCAAGAAAAGGGAAAATGTTTTAATTGTGGAAAAGAGTCAAAATTGAAGGTTTATTTTGCCAGATCTTATTAGGAGGAAACTATGAAAGAATTTAAATTAGCAATGCGCGACCAAAAAGAGTTGCATATGACAGTTTGAGACGATGTTAAAAAACCAACAGCCATTATACAATTAGTTCATGGTTCTTGTGAGGAAGCATCAAGATATGATGATTTTGCCAAGTTTTTAAACCAAAATGGATATCTAGTTGTTGCCAATGATCATCGTGGTCACGGACACACAGCCAATCTAGAAGAAGGTGAGTTGGGTTGATTTGCGGATGAAAACGGTTGACAGTTATTAATTGATGACCTAAAGGAAGTCAATGACTACATCAAAGCCAATTATAAAGACTTACCAATTTATATTTTTGGACATTCAATGGGAAGTTTTATGGTTCGCCATTATCTGTCTTTATATGGTAACACCGTATCAAAAGCAATTATTTGTGGAACAGCTGAACATAGCGCCATTTCTTTAAAATTAGGAATTATGTTAGCGAAAGCTTATCAGAAAAAACGTGGAGCCAAAGCGGTGCCAGAAAAAATTTGAGAAATGAGCTACAAAAGTTTTAACCGTCGTTTTAAAAAATTACCAAATAGTACCGGTCTTGAATGAATGAATAATTCACCTGAAGAAATTGAGGCTTTCATTAATAATCCTCGTGTTGGTCAAAAATTCAGCTCAAGCGCTTTCAAAGATATGTTTACTGGGTTGAGTTTTATTCGTAAGAAAAGTAGCTATAAAAGTACTCCGATAAACATCCCGCTATTATTTATTGCAGGATTATCTGATCCAGTTGGTAATTATGGTCGCAGTGTTTACAAGGTTAGAAAAAAATACAAAAAATATGGTTATAATACAAAATTGAAGTTATATCCACAATTACGTCACGAAATCCTTTTAGAACCAAAAGAATATCGTGATATTGTTAAACTTGATATTTTAAACTTTTTAAATACTCCAACAACTTAAATATTAAAAAATAAAACCAACTATTAAGTTGGTTTTATTTTCATTAATGCTACTTATAAGATAATAAATAAGTTATAATTAAATAGTATTCGATTAAACGATAATTGGTAAAAATAAAAATATTTTGCATTAAAATACAAAAAATAGTCACGGAGGTCTTTTTATGGAAAGTCTTAAAAAAGGTGATTTAGTCCTTGTACATGCATACAAACACAACGGAACTTTATATCGTTCCTGAGAACATTCAATTGTTTTGGAAAATAATGAAGATAACTTGATTTTGGTCAATGAAGATGTTATTGTCACAGAGTTGAATGGAAGAAAATGAAAGACTAGCGAACCAGCAATTTGATTTTTTTCAAAAAAAGACTGATATAACGTAATTTGTATGTTCAAAGAGTGAGGGATAAATTACTATTGTAATATGGCATCACCACATATTGTCGAAGAAAATACTATCAAATATATTGATTATGATTTAGATGTTAAGGTTTTTAATGATAACAGCTTTAGGATTTTAGATTTAAAAGACTTCAATCGAAACCGCATCGCTTGAAGTTATTCAACTGAGATAATTGAAAAAATTTGATCACAAATTGAAGTTTTAAAAGAGAGAATCAAAAATCAAGAGGACATTTTTACTCATGAAAATGTCTATAATTATTGAAAAATTTATGAAAATGAAATAAAAGCCAAAATAGAAAAATCAAATAGAGAATAGGTGATTGTGTGGACAAGTCAAAAATCAGAAATTTTAGTATCATTGCACATATCGATCACGGGAAATCAACCCTAGCGGATCGAATTTTAGAATTAACCCACACAGTTGAGAAGCGTGATATGCAAGCTCAATTACTAGATTCAATGGATATCGAGCGTGAGCGAGGTATTACAATTAAGTTAAACTCGGTTCAATTAAAATATCAGGCAAAAGATCAACAAGAGTACATTTTTCATTTAATAGATACTCCGGGACACGTTGACTTCACCTATGAAGTCTCTCGTAGCTTAGCTGCTTGTGAAGGAGCCGTTTTAGTGGTCGATGCATCACAAGGAGTTGAGGCACAAACTTTGGCAAACGTTTATTTAGCTTTGGATAACAACTTAGAAATCATTCCAGTGATAAATAAAGTAGACTTACCTGCAGCTGATGTAGAAAGAGTTAAAAACGAAATTGAAAACATTATTGGGATTGATACTAGTGACTGCCCGCTAATTTCAGCTAAGACAGGTTTAAATGTTGAAGACGTTTTAGAGGCGATTGTTCAAAAAATTCCTCCACCAAGAAATGCAGACGATAACGCTCCGCTAAGAGCGCTAGTTTTTGATTCTTATTATGACAAATACCGCGGAGTTATGGTTTCGGTTAGAATTAAAGAAGGAACTGTTAAGGTCGGACAAAAAATTAAAATGATGGCTTCAAAAGCAATTTATGAAGTTACTGAATTGGGAATTAAAAATCCTTATGAAGTGAAAAGAGAATCTTTAGAAGCTGGAGAAGTTGGTTGAATCGCTGCTAGCATTAAGAATATCAAAGATATCCATGTTGGAGATACAATTACAACAGAAAAAAATGGTGCGACTGAATCGCTGCCCGGTTACAAGCAAATGAACCCAACAGTTTATTGTGGAATTTATACTGTGGATAATGCTAGATATAAAGATTTAAAAGACGCTTTAGAAAAGGTAAACTTAAGTGATGCTGCCTTGGTTTATGAACCCGAATCTTCTCAATCTTTGGGATTTGGATTTAGATGTGGATTTCTAGGACTCTTGCACATGGATGTTATTCAAGAACGTCTTGAACGTGAATATGATTTAACTCTAATCGCCACAGCTCCATCGGTAATTTATCATGTTTATTTAACTAATGGTACTAAAATAGAAATTGATAATCCAGCTAATCTACCTGACGTGCAAAAAATTTCTCATATTGACGAACCATTTGTAAACGTTAAAATTATGACCCCCGATCGTTTCTTAGGTGACTTAATGGAATTGTGTCAAAATAAACGTGGAGTTTACAAGAATTTAGAATATATCGATGAGACTCGTAGAACTCTAACTTATGATATGCCTTTAAACGAAATTATTTTTGACTTTTTTAACAAGCTAAAATCTATTTCTAAAGGTTATGCCTCATTTGATTATGAATTAATAGGCTATCAAACAAGCAAATTGGTAAAAATGGATATTCTTTTAAATGGAGAAATCGTGGATGCCTTGAGCTTAATTGTTCACAAGGATTTTGCCTACCCAAGAGGAAAGGTTCTAACAGAAAAATTAAAAGAGATAATCCCAAGACAAAACTTTGAAGTGCCAATTCAAGCGGCAATCGGAAGCAAAATTATTTCTCGTGAAACCATTAAAGCGATGCGAAAAAACGTTTTGGCAAAATGTTATGGTGGGGATATTTCACGTAAGAAAAAACTTTTAGAAAAACAAAAAGAAGGTAAAAAACGAATGAAATCAATTGGATCAGTTGAGGTTCCTCAAGAAGCTTTCATTGCAGTTTTGAAACTCGATGACTAAAAACTTGATTTATCAAGTTTTTTTAAATTTTGTCAAAAAAATCAAATATCGTTTTTTTGTGTTATGATTTAAATCGCTCTTGCGTTGAGCCTATTTACCAATAAATTAGCAATATCGTCCAGTTTTTATTATAATAGAATTAAACTACAAGGAGGTTCTACATGAAAGCTTTAAAAATATTAAGTCCAATAATTTTAGTAATGGCTGTTTTCACAATAGTTTTTATTTCCCCCTTTGTTAATTTTGGGGCTACAAAACTAGAGCAATTATTTATCTGAGCGTTAGGTAAATACTTCATTCCACAAATAGTTCTGGGTTTTATCTTTGGATTGATTGGTTTGATTCTCATATTCACCAAAAATAGAATATTTAAAAGCGTTTTATTCTTTCTAGCACTTTTGACTTCCTTGATTTTATCAGGCTTCATTGGCAGTAAATTTTTCTCAAACTGAAACATAAATGTTATGAGAGGTATTTTGCCACTAATTTTTATTGCGACATTTTTAATTTTACAAGCATTAGTAATTATTAAGGGCATACCACCAAAAAGTTTTGAAAAAAATAATAACATCAATAGTCAAGTTAATAATTTTTCAGAAAACAGCAATCAAGAAGACTTGAAAACTAAGATTAATAATTTAAAAAACAACTTATCAAAACCATCATTTGAAATCTTAGAAGAAATTGAATCAACAGGTAGTTTTTCAGGAATAGATATTGAAAAAATAATTAATGAAAAAACCAAAGAACCAAAAACCAAAGAACCTCAGACTTCAGAAAGTGAAGTTGTTAATTCTAGAAATCGTCCTGAATATGATTACAACGACTTAACTGAGTTATCTTTTGAAAAAAACAAGTCCAAAAAGGATTTTGAAATAATTCAACCAAGAAGAAGTGAAACTTCAAAAAGCAAAGTTTCATTAGTAGAGGTTGATGATGAGTAATAAGAAAAAATCTTCAAAAAATTCAGAAAACAGAATTAAGCCCGCTGCGGTTGTTTTTGGATATGTAACAAGAATTTTTGCTCTTGGGGTTTTTGTGGCTTGTATTGTTATAACACTTCTTTTAGTAATCGGAGATACTTTAACTAGAAACCTGCTAGGCTATGCATTTTTCGCTATCAAAACTTCAAAAAACGAATATGTAGATACAGTGAATATCTTCCCTGATTATGAGATTTTCACTATCCTTTTTAAAGTTATTTTCCCAATGGCTCTGATTTTTTTTATAGCATTACTTTATGTTCTACCGGTCTTTATTTCTAAGTCTCGTGGATACCGCATATTTACGGGAGTAGTAGTTTTATTAATTTCAATAATCACAATCACATTAAGTGTTTTATTAGTGGAACTTAAAAAATTCTTCCCTCATAGTGAAAACGGGGGTCAAACAACAGATATTTTTTACCACGAAATTTATGACAAATTAAACTACCAATCATTTCTTATTATAAGCACTCTTACTTTGTCGTCTTTATTCTTCACTTCAGCTATATTGATTTTTATCGAGGCTGCATTTATGAAAAAAGGTTGAATTAACAAAAAAGCACTAGTTTTTAATACTTCTGATTCAAAACCGCTTATAATTAAATTTCTGTATGGTGAAGTCACATTAAATCAAAACCTTGAAAAGAAAACTAAGAATAAGACAAAACTAATAGAATCTGAGGCAGATAAGGACTAATGACTTGAATTAAAAAACATTTGCAACATAAAGGGGATTTAATAGAATATAATTTAAAGCTTGGTGACCAGAAAAATATTATTTTAAAAGTTAAGGCTGGAGTTATCTATATTTCAGCAC
This sequence comes from Spiroplasma endosymbiont of Panorpa germanica, assembly GCF_964019765.1. Lineage (NCBI taxonomy): Bacteria > Bacillati > Mycoplasmatota > Mollicutes > Entomoplasmatales > Spiroplasmataceae > Spiroplasma > Spiroplasma endosymbiont of Panorpa germanica. Next base: position 168,060 of record NZ_OZ026461.1, read on the forward strand.
CGTTGCATGCTCCCGATTGGGAAATAAATAATCTGATTTATAAAAATATTACCAAAATCATAAGCGTGAAAAATACCTTTGAAGTAATTAGGAAGTTTTCCTTTACTGATTCAGATCCTTTTGTGAAAATATTTGACAAAAAGGTTAATTTGATAATTGTTGCAGAAAATATACATGCCGTCGCTAAAAAAGATGGCATCTATATGAAAAACTATGGAGATCAAGAAATACAGGCCCAAAAAATGTACAATTTCTTAGCTAAATACTATTACAACTGATTTTTAAAACGCTTGAATTCTTGAGCTTTAAGAATGGAATTAAAATTTAAAAATTTATCAATTCAAAGTATGAAAACCAGATGAGGGGTCTGTTATCCTGAACGGGAAAAGATTATTCTAAATACCAAACTTATTCATTTTGAACCCGAGGTAATTGATTATGTAATTGTTCACGAATTAAGTCATTTAGAACATAAAAACCACTCAAAAGATTTTTGAAAAAATGTAGAAAAGTATCTACCAGATTATAAAGAAAGATCGCTGGTTTTAAAAAAATCAGGTATTTAAGATTTGAATTGTCATATTCTTAATATTGTTTATAATAATAGTAATGAGGTGATTTATCGTGGGTTGAAAAAGCAATTATAAAAAGATAATTAAAAATAACCAAAAAAGTAAATCTAACATTGATTTCAATATCAAAGATAGTATCCCTTACTTTATTACTTGGGATCGCGACCCCAAACAAGTCGATTCTTGAGATGAAAAAACATTGATGGAATTAATTAAAAAATACCAATCCCAAATTTCTAAATTCAAAAATAATGAAAATAGCCCAGAAGAATTTAAAACTAATAAAGAGACTTTTTTCTTAGAGGAAATCAAGGAGTTAATCTCGGGTTCTCCTGCAATTTCTAACTTTCAAAACGTATACAACTATTGCTTGAAGGTTTATGGAAAGTATAAAGCGTTATTAATCTTGTTATCAATTACAAAATTTACCTACTTTACGACATCAAAATTTTGAAGTATCTACTTAGACAATTTTAAAACTTATAATCCAGAAGATTTGAATTTTAAAAGAATATTTCAAGTTATGCAAAGAACTAGCTGTGAATCAGTTAACAACTTATTAAAAAAAGCTATAATCCTTGTGGGAAATAATGAAATAAATCAATATCGTCACCATATGCTCATTGAAGAGATAATCGAAAGTGGTGAGGACCTAACTTTCCACTGGTCAAGAATGCTTGAACAAATTATTGAATCTTGTTTTGAAAGCATCAAGTTTGAGAACAAATTTGGAAAAGAATTTGAAGGTTATGCTCAAGAAGAAACTTTGGACAACCCGTTTGAGGAAGCCAACTTTGATAATTTCTTTGAAAAAACTTACACGATGGTTGTCAATGATGAAGTTAATGAAGCGTTTAGTTTTTTTGGAATTTCAAAACTTACTCCACCAGTAGAATTTAAAAAAGTGTATCGAATCTTTGCCAAAAAATATCACCCAGACGTGAATTCTGATGAGGATTCATCTATCAAAATGAAGAAAATTAATATTTATAAACAAATTATTGAAGATTATTTTCAAAGATATGAAATTGAGTAAAGAAAGGACCTAGTAAATGGAAAAGAGAACATGAGAAGACTATAAAATTATTGTAGATAAAATAGTGGGTGAAGAAATGTCTTTGTTAAAACTTTCTCCAGAATTCTATGAATCTCCAGTCACTAAAAGTATAATAAAACACTGGGAAAAAAATAAAGATATCTTCAAGATGCAAAAATTTTTAGATAAAAAAATGACCGAAATGAACGAGAATTTGATTGAATCAAATGAAGAAATTGATGATTTTAGTGAAATTATATTTATTAGAATAATGGCGCTAACAACAACTTTAATAGTTGTTATAAAAAACTTTAATCAAAAAACGGATTTATTTTGAAAGAAACGATTTCAAGAAATTAATTCGGCTAACCATAATTTTTTAATTCACCTTGTACCAAGAATAGTTGGCAGTCATTATTTACAAAATTTTGCTTTAGAAATTCGTAGCTTAATAATTCCTGAAAGTTTAAGTGTCTTTGGTAATAAAACACTTAATAAAATTGGTCATATAGATCAAGTTGAAAATTTAGAATTATTTTTTGATCAATTATATGATCTGCAAGAATCATTTGAAGATATGCTTGAAGGGGTTAGCGAAAATGAGTTTGACCTCTCTGAGCAAGAAATAAATGATTCGGGAGTGTTTTTTAATTGAAGTATGTATGTTGAGGCAAGCTTATACTACTTGTTACTTATTCATGAAAACCTATTAGTTATTGAAGAAGAGAAGACAAGATTATTGATTCAAGAAGAAAAATACCATATGGTTAACCGTAAGGAAAAACTAGCTGAGCTGCGTTTCATTAATTATGGACCCGAAGTTGGAGAAGATTATAGTAAACTTAAAAATTAAGAGCAACTTTTGCTCGTTTTTTTTGCTATTTGACCAACAAATTGGTATTATTAATCTTGTGTATTTATTAGGAGAAGAAAAATGTCAAATCAAAAAATTATTAATATAGCAGTTATTGCTCACGTTGATGCCGGGAAATCTACATTAGTAGATGCCTTCCTTTCACAATCGGGAGTTTTTAGAGATAATGAAGAAGTTAAAGAACAAGTTATGGATAGTAACGACCAAGAGCGTGAGCGCGGGATTACTATTTATTCAAAAAACTGTGCAATCGAGTATAATGGTATCAAAATAAATATCGTTGATACTCCAGGCCATGCTGACTTTTCATCAGAGGTGGAAAGAATTATGAAGACAGTTGACACAGTTATTTTACTTGTTGACTCTTCAGAAGGGCCAATGCCCCAAACCAGATTCGTACTGTCTAAAGCATTAGAGTTAGGTTTAAAGCCGATTTTATTAATTAACAAAATTGATAAAAAAGATCAAAGAGCTTTAGAAGTTGTTGATGAGGTTTTAGAATTATTTATGGAATTAGATGCCAACGATGAGCAACTAGAATTCCAAACACTGTTTGGTATTGCTAAACGCGGAATCGCTCAACATAAACTTGAAGATGAAGGAAAAGATCTTTCGCCATTGTTTGATACAATTATCAAACAAGTGGGAACTTATCCAGAAGATTTAATTAATAATACAACTAGAATGCAAGTATCATCTCTTGCATACGATTCATTTATTGGTCGTTTAGGAATTGGAAGAGTTTTTGAAGGTACTCTAAAAGAGGGTCAAACTATTGCCAACTCAAGAAATGATGGAACAGTTTCAAAAGGTAAAATTTCAGGACTTTTTGTTTATCAAGGATTAAGCCGTGTAGCTGTTAAAGAAGCTGTAGCTGGAGACATTGTTGTTATTGCTGGATTAAGTGATGTTTCAATTGGAGATACCATTTGTGATCAAAACGATGTAAGACCAATGCCAACAATTACAATTGAAGAACCAACTATGAGTATGAATATTTTAGTAAACACTTCTCCATTTGCGGGAAGAGTTGGAAAGTATGTAACAACTAGAAATATTAAAGAGCGTTTGGACAAAGAATTGGAAGTTAACGTAGGACTTAAAGTAGAAACTTTATCAGATTCTTCAGCAGATGGATTTAAAGTTCTTGGACGTGGAGAATTACACTTGTCAGTATTGATTGAATCAATGCGTCGTGAAGGATTTGAACTTGGTGTATCAAAACCTGAAGTTGTTATGCATAAAAATGAAGCTGGTGAATTAGTAGAACCAATGGAAAAAGTTATAATAAATGTACCAACAGAATACTCAGGAACAGTTATTAACAAATTGAATCTAAGAAAAGGTATGATGATGGATATGGACTCTGATGGTATCAGAGATAAAGTTATCTATAATGTTCCAATGCGTGGACTAATCGGATTTAGAAGTGAATTCACCAATGATACTCATGGTGAGGGAATAATGGTTAGAAGTGCTAATGGTTTTGAACCTTACAAAGGTAAAATTGATGGTAGAGCAAATGGGGTTCTTGTTTCAATGGCTAATGGTGTAACATTGCCATACTCACTTGCAAACCTTGAAGACCGTGGAAAACTATTTGTGGGACCACAAGTAGAAGTTTACGAGGGAATGATCGTTGGTCTGCATTCTAGAAGTAATGATCTTGATGTTAACCCAACAACGGGAAAAAAATTAACAAACACTCGTTCTTCAGGAACTGATGAATCAACTAGATTAACACCATTTGTAAATTTCACTTTAGAAGAATCTTTAGAATTTATTGAATGAGACGAACTAGTTGAGGTTACTCCAGACGACATTCGTTTACGTAAAAAATGATTAACAATTAACGATCGTAAACAACACCGAAACGACAAATTTTAGCTTAAAAAGCCAATTGGCTTTTTTTTATTTTTGGAATTTTTTTTACAAAAAGACTACCATAAACGATTATTTTCTTGTTAAATTAGTTTGTAAATGTACTATAATAATTTTGTAGAGAAAGAGGAATAAATAATGTCAAAAATTATTAAAGTTTTAGGACGCGAAGTATTAGACTCGCGTGGAACTCCAACTGTTCAAGTTGAAGTTTGAACTGAATTTGGTGCATACGGATCAGCAATGGTTCCTTCAGGAGCTTCAACTGGTTCAAGAGAAGCTTTAGAACTAAGAGATGGAGATAAAGCACGTTTCGGAGGTAAAGGAGTTTTAAAAGCTGTTACCAACGTTAACACAAAAATCGCTTCATTAGTAGTTGGAATGGAAGTTACAGACCAAGTTGGTATCGATCATGCCATGATTAAATTGGATGGAACTGATTTCAAAAAAAACTTAGGAGCTAACGCAATGTTAGGGGTTTCTTTAGCAGTTGCTCGTGCAGCAGCAGTTGAACTAGAAGTGCCACTATATCGTTATATCGGAGGAACTAATGGACGTCGTCTACCAGTTCCAATGTTAAACATCATAAATGGTGGAGAACACGCTGACTCAGCAATCGATTTCCAAGAATTTATGATTATGCCAGTTGGTGCAAAAACAATTAGAGAAGCACTTAGATGATCTTCGGAGATCTTCCAAGCTCTTAAAAAAATTCTTCACGATAAAGGTGATATCACAGCAGTTGGGGATGAAGGTGGATTTGCCCCTCACTTTAACTGAGCTTACAAAGATCAAAAAATGGAATCATTCCAAAAAAACACTCCTGCAGAAGTAGCATTAGACTTAATCGTTGAAGCAATCAAAGCAGCAGGATACAAAACAGGTGAAGCTGGAGTTATGATTGCAATGGATTGTGCAAACAGTGAACTTTACAAAGATGATAAAAAATACCACTTCAAAAAAATTGAAAAAGTTACAGGAAAAGAATGAGCTTTAACAACAAAAGAAATGAACGAGTACTTAGCTAAATTAGTTAAAAAATACCCAATTATTTCAATTGAAGATGGATTAGCAGAATCTGATTGAGATGGATTCGTGGAACAAGTTAAATTACTTGGATCAGATGTTCAAATCGTTGGAGATGATTTATTTGTAACAAACCCAAAAATTACTGCAGAAGGAATTGCTAAAAAAGCTGCCAACTCAGTTTTAATTAAATTAAACCAAATCGGAACTTTAACAGAAACTATTGAAACTATTCAAATGGCTCAAAAAGCTGGATGAACAACAGTTACTTCACACCGTTCAGGAGAAACTGAAGATTCATTTATCGCAGACTTAGCTGTTGCTTTAAACACTGGACAAATTAAAACAGGTTCAATGTCAAGAAGTGATAGAATTGCTAAATACAACCGTTTATTAACAATTGAAGATGAACTTGGTGATTCAGCAATTTACGATGGTATCAAATCTTTCTACAATGTTAGATAATTAAATCTATAAAAATCAATTTATTTAATAAATTGATTTTTTTATTTTCCTACCTGTGAGATAATTATTTAATGAGGTAAATTATGTGCGGATCAAAAATTAATTTGAAACTTTTGTCTATAATAACTTTATTTTTAATGCTCTTTTCGATTGGTTCTTTTTTGGATTTACAAATTAGTATCACTTTGTCTGTTTTAATGAATAACAATTCCTTTATTAAATTAATAGCATACTCAATGACCTATCTAGGAGATATTGCACCATTTTTAATAATTTTATTTTTAATAGCTATTTTGGTTAATTGTTTAGTATTTAAATTTAATCCTGGGTACAAGAATTTCTTAATAGCTTTTGTCCAGTTTTTATTCTATCTAATTTTTGTCTTAACTTGCACCAGTAGTTTATGACTTTTTCACGACTTGCAATCTGGGGAAAAAGTTTACTATTTTACGGCATTGGGGATTAATTTAATTTTAGGTTTCGCTGTGCAATTGGTGATAATATTAAAATTAAACAATTATCAAAAATGTCAAAAATTCATGACCCCAGTTTTTAAAGCCATAACATTTCTAATTATATTGGGTTTAGCAATTTTAATTCTCAAGTATAGCTTTGGGCGTCCAAGATTTAGAGACCTGCAATCAGATTATTCTGATTTTAAAAACTGGTATGAAAATATTTTTTCCTCTCAAAATCGTGGTACAAGTTTTCCTTCAGGACATATGGGGATGGTTTGCTTTTATTTAAGTTTAAAATGATTTTTAAAACCTTTAAAATGACAAGATAATTATCAAGAAAAAATTTTAACAGCACTTTTTTGACTAATGATTTTCTTAATGGGATTTGCTCGTATTGTAATTAAAGCCCATTTTTTAACTGATGTTGTTATGACCCCAATTATTGCTTTGTTGGTTTTTTGGGTTTCAGATATTATCGTTGAAAAAATAAAGGAAGTAAATTTCAAAGCGGAGGTTATTAATGAATAAATATTTAGGAATTGATTTGGGATCTAAAACTATCGGCTTAGCAATTTCAAGTGGAGTTGTTGCAAGTCCTTTGGCAACAATTAGATTTGAGGAATTTGATTTTGAAAGTGCAATTTATGAACTTGATAAATATATCAAAGAAAATGATGTTAACATTTTGGTCATAGGTTATCCGCTAAACATGAATAATAGTGCTGGTCATCGTGTTGAAATGGTTGATTACTTCATTGAGGTTTTAACAACTATCTATCCGCGATGAAACGAAACCAACATCATTAAAGTGGATGAAAGACTCACCACGAGAATGGCTAAAGCCATTATGATTGAGGCTGATATTTCCAGAAAAAAACAAAAACAAAGCAAGGACAGCTTAGCCGCCCAACTTATTTTAGAAACATATTTAGCGCAAATAAATAATAAAAGTTTGAATTAGTTGCAATAATTTTGTATACTCATTTTATATTTAAAAATAGTTAAAAAATAGGAGAAAAAAATGCACCCGTTGATAAAAGAAGTAATATTAAGCAAGGAAAAAATCGACGAAAGAACAAAAATTGTAGCAAAACAAGTCACGGAACACTATCGTAGCCAAAAAATTGGTGATGAACCAATTGTTCTAGTGGGATTTTTAAAGGGTTGTGTACCTTTTATGGGTAATTTTTTAGAAAACTTTGAGTTGAATTGTCAAACTGAATACATGTTGATTTCATCTTATGGTTCAAATATTAAAAGCTCAGGAAAGCCAGAAATTCTTTTGGACCTAAGAATTCCAATCGAAAATCGCCATATTTTAATAGTTGAGGACATAATTGATACAGGTATTACCCTAGATTTTATGGTTAATTACTTTAGAATGCAAAACCCAAAATCTGTAAAGATAATCACTATGCTAGATAAGGTTACAGCTCACAAGGTTGATATTAAAGCTGATTGAAAATGCTTTGATGTAGAAGACCAGTTCTTAGTAGGTATGGGATTAGATGTAAATGAAAGATTTAGAAATCTTCCATATGTAGCAGTTGTTGATGTTGAAAAACTAGCAACTTGAAAATGATAGATAAGAGAGAATAAATTATGATAAAAAAAATAGGAGTACTAACATCAGGTGGAGATGCACCTGGAATGAATGCAGCAATTGGAGCAGTTATCAAGACTGCTATGGCTAACAAGATAACGCCATATATTGTAAAAGATGGATACAAAGGTTTGATTAATAATTGAATCGAAGAGGTTAACGAATCTTTTGCCAACGACATTATTTCTCGTGGGGGAACTGTTATTGGTAGTGCGCGATTACCAGAATTCAAAGAAGTTGAGGTTCGTCAGAAAGCTGTTAAAAATCTAAAAGCTTTAGGGATTGAAGCGCTTGTTGTTGTTGGGGGAGATGGAAGTTATCAGGGAGCTCAAAAACTAACTGAAATGGGAATTAACTGTATTGGTTTACCAGGAACTATTGATAATGATATTGTTTCATCGGATTTCACAATTGGTTTTGACACAGCATTAAACACAGTTGTACAATCAATTGATAAAATTAGAGAAACCGCACAGTCACACAACCGTTGTATTGTTGTTGAAATTATGGGAAATGCCTGTGGAGATTTAACATTATATGGAGCAGTTGCTACAGGTGCTGAAGTTATTTCAACTCCAGAATCAAAATTAACTGAAGAAGAAATTTGTGATCAAGTAACTAAATTGGCAAAAGCAAATCGTCGCAGTGTAATCGTGGCTATATCAGAAAAAATGTATCCAAGTGCCGATGAATTAGCTAAAAAAATTCAAAAAGCAAGTGGTTATGATTCTCGCGCAACTGTTTTGGGTCACATCCAAAGAGGTGGTAGTCCCACTGCAATGGATAGATACTTATCTGTTACTGCTGGTATTTTTGCAGTTGAGCAAATTATTGCCGGTAAAGGTGGACTTTACATAGGTCTTGATAAAAACGAATTAGTAGCTAGAGACATTGATAAAACTTTAAATATGAAACGTAAAGATGTAAGTAAATTCACCGACAAAATACGCTCAATTAATGCTAATATTAAAAAGTAGTAAAAAAAGAAACAAAGAGGCAAAAATATGAAGATTTATAATTTAGAAAATAAAATTAAACGTACCAAAATTATTACAACAATCGGTCCAAGTACCCACAAAAAAGAAGATATTAAAACATTGTTTGAAAATGGAATGAACACAATTCGTTTAAACTTCTCTCACGGAAACTTTGAAGAACACGGTGAAAGATTAAAAGGTGTTCGTGAAATTAGAAATGAAATTAAAAAACCAATTTCAATTTTACTAGATACTAAAGGTCCAGAAATTCGTATTGGTCAAATGAAAGACGGAAAACAAGAAATTAAAGCTGGTAGCGAAGTGACTATTTACACAGACCCAAAAGATTTCTTGACTCGACAATGTTCTGCAACTGAATTGCAAATGTCATATGACATGAGTAAAGACGTTAAGGTTGGGGATAATGTTTTAGTTGATGATGGAAAACTATCAATGTTTGTTACAGCTGTTGATAGCAAAAAAATGATCGTTAAAGCCAAAGCTTTTAATCACCATTTAGTAAAAACAAACAAAAGAGTTAACTTGCCAGGAGTTGATTTTACATTACCATTCCTAGCAGAAAAAGATTACAGCGATATCAAATTTGGAATCCAAAATGGTATTGATTATGTTGCAGCAAGTTTTGTTAATACCGCTGAAAACGTAAATGAAATCCGTAAAATTTTAGTTGAAAATGGAGCGGGACACGTTCAAATTATTTCAAAAATTGAATCTCAATTAGGAATTGATAATATCGATGCTATTATTGATGCAGGTGATGGAATTATGGTTGCTCGTGGAGATTTAGGATTAGAAATACCTTACTATGAAGTGCCTTACTGAGAAAAACAAATTATTAGAAAATGTCGTGAAAAAGGTAAAATTGTTATCGTTGCAACTCAAATGTTAGAATCAATGACAGATAACCCAGCGCCAACTCGTGCTGAGGTAACCGATGTTTACTGAGCAACAGAACTTGGAGCAGATGCAACAATGTTATCAGGGGAGTCAGCTGCAGGAACTTATCCATTTATTACAACTCAAACTATGGCAACAATTAATAAACGTGCTGAAATTGAGTTCTATGAAAAATTGTATTATGAAAAACAATTAGCTGATGCTCGTAAAAATACAGCAGGTCCAAGAGCTAAAATTGCAGATCAACTAGCTGAGAGAGCTAAAACTGGGGATTATGAATTCGCCATTGTTTTATCACGTACTGGTGAATTGCTAAAAACAATTTCAAAATTCAGACCTAATGTAACTATTTTGGGTGTGAGTGCTGATGAAAAATTATATAATGCATTTGGTTCATGACATTCAATTTTTATGAATCAATGTAAAGATTTTGATGCAGTTTCAAAAGATGAAGTAGAACTTTCAAATATTGCTAAATCTTGAGGAGCTAAAACAAAAGAAAAAGTCTTGGTTGTTCGTAACGAAGAAATCAAAGAGATTATTATTAAATAATTTAATTATTAAAAAACCAGAGTTGAGAATTTAGTTTCTTAAACTTTGGTTTTTTAAAATAACAAGCAAATAATAAAAACTAATAATATTTGGTTATGATAAAATAATTTATATTAGGTTATGAGGTGATTTTTATAAAGGTAGTTGTAATTGGAGGCGCCGCTATGGGAATGGGGGTTGTTGCCAAGCTCAAAAGATTAGACCCAAAGGTTGAAATTGTTGTTATTCAAAAAAATGATTATGTTTCTTTAGGAGCTTGTGGAATTCCATACTATATTGGTAATAAATTTGAGGACTCAAATATGCTGTTGGCTCGAAAAGTTAGCGACTTTGAGAAAATAGGGGTTCAAGTATTAACAAATAGCGAGGTTAAAAAAATTGACTTTGATAATAAAAAAGTCTTGGTGCAAAGTTTGCACCAAGCATCAGAACAAAGTTATGATAAACTAGTAATTGCGTCGGGAGGTACTCCTATAATTCCAGAAGTAATTTCACAAGATTACCTAAATTGTTTCACAGTTAACTCAAAAGAAGATGGGGAGAAGATTCAAAAATTACGTTCACAAGTCAAAGATATCGTCATTATTGGTGCGGGTTTAATTGGTTTGGAAGTAGCTGAAAACTTGGTTGGTAATAATAAAGTAACCATTATTGAAAAAGGTCCTCGACCACTAAGTAATTTATTTGATCAAGAATTTTCAGATTTAGTGGAAGATGAATTAAGCAAGAACAAGGTAAAACTTATCAAAAATAATGAGATTAAAGAAATTATCTGTAAGGATAAAACTATAACAGAAGTTATCCTACTTGATGGCACCAAAATTAAATGTGACCTATTAATTTGTTCAATTGGAGTGAGACCAAACACGGACTTCCTGTTAGATACCAAGTTGAAACTTACTCCAAGAGGGGCTATTGTAATTAATAAAAATTGTGCGACTAATTTAAAAGATGTTTATGCTGGTGGAGATTGCGTTCAAACATTTGGTAGAGTCTATAAAAATGAAATTTATTCACCCTTGGCAACAGTTGCTTGAAAACATGCTATCGTTGTTGCTCAAAACCTTGCAGGAATCAAATCAAGTTTTGCAGGTGGGTTAAATACGGCGATTGTAAAAGTTTTCGAACTAGAGTTAGCAAGAACTGGAGAAAATTTAAATTTCTTATTAGAAAACAAAATTAATTTCAAAGAAGTTTTTATTAAAGATAAAGACCACACAAGCTATGTACCAGGACAAAGTGATATTTGAGTCAAACTCGTAAAAGATGAAAATAAAAAAACTTTAATAAGTTCGCAAATGGCTGGACACAATAAATCAATTTTAAGAATTCACAGTGTGATTTCTTTAATATGAAACCAAACAGTTTTAAATGAAGAAATCGATCAAATTGATTTACCATACGCACCCCCATTTAGTAGAACAAAAGATATTATAAATATTGCTTTGAGCAAAATAACTCAGACATAGAATAGAGGTAGTAGAGTTGATTAATCTATTAGCAAGCGCGCAAAAAGAAAGTAATTTATTACGCGATTTTTTAGCAATTAGTACATGACAATCATTTTTAGCAATTTTCATATTATTTTCAACAATAGCTGGTTTTTGAATATTCTTAAAATATGTTAAAATAAAATTCGTTTATCGAGTTTTAATCGGATTAGCAATCGGTTTAGTCTTTGGTGTTATAATACAAGCAATCATTGGCTTTCCTGCTGGGGGTTGATTCACTAGTGGTCAAGGTGGATGATGAGCCAAGACCGAGGCTGGAAACTGAGTTAACTTAAATAATTATTACTATGATTTTGGTGCTGGTTTTGTAAAAATAGGAACTCACAGCCAAGATCCTCAAGGATTTCCGTTCATCATGAATCAAATCTTCTCAGATGCTGCAGGTAAAAACGCTGTTTTTGGGGATTCTGTTGGAACACTAAATGGAGTTTGAAAAAATGAAATTCTTTGATTAAGTGAATTCTCAATTTGAGCAACGTTATTTAAACAAATATTTATCAACGGAATATTAATGCTAACAATTCCAGTGGTATTCTTAGCTATCTTTAGAGTAACCTCAAAACCAAAAGTAACTGGTTTGAGTAGAATTACAATCAAAGGAGTTGGAATCCTATTACTTAATGTAACTGTAGCTTTTGCTATTACATTCTGAATTGGTTATGGTTTAAAAGTTGGAAAAGGCTTAGAGCTAGACCAACAAGCTCAAGGAGCTGGTTCAGCTGTTACAAAACCAATTCCACAAATTATTTGAGAGTATGTCCCAAGTAACTTTGTTGCAGCATTTACCACTGGATTAATTATTCCTGTAATGGTAATCTCGGCATTAATGGGAAGCAGTGTAAAACTTTTATCAAAACGTCAACCTGAAAAAATGGAAAAATTAAGAAATTCAATGGACACTGGTTGAGATATTATTATGTCAATGTTAATGAATTTTATGAAAATTATGCCAATAGCTGTAATTTCAATGATCTTGACTTCAATTACAACAAGACCAATTGGAGCTCTTCAATCTATTGGGTTAGTATTAGGAATCGGATACTTATCAATTTTAATTATGATGGTTCTAATGACCTTGTCAGTATGATTATCTGGGGTTAAAGTTGGAGCTTGATGAAAAGCGGCTTGAAAACCTTTAGTTCAAGGTTTTGCCACCCAATCAAGCAATGCAACATTACCGGTTTCAATCTCAACATTAAAAGATGAAATGAGAGTAAAAGATAACGTCGTTGGTGTTATAGCTCCACTTTCAACCAGTATGGGATTAGTAGCCTGTGCGGGAGTCCAAGCCGGATTAGTAACAAGTTTATTATACACAGGTAGTGACAATGTAGCAGCAAGCTTTAGCTTGGTGGCTTTCTTCTTGATGGCTTGATTTACAACAGTAATCGCCTCACTTGGAATTGCTGGGGTACCTGGAACTTCATCTGTGGTAACTGCTGGTGTACTTGGTGGTCTAGGATTTGGGGCTTACTATGCTTCGGTTTACGCTATAATTGGAGCACTTGATGGTTTATTTGATATGGGTAGAACTGGAGCCAATGTTATCGGGGGAATACAAGCAAATACCCTGGTGGCGGTGAGTGAAGGTCAATTTGAAGAAGACTCCCCATTGTTTAGTAAGAAAAAAATGGAGACACTTCAAAAGCGTCAATTAAATATACAAAAAAAAGATGAAGCTAGAGAGCAAAAACTTAAAGAATTAGCTTTAAAACAAAAACAAGCGGCAGCTTTAAAATTAGAAAAGAAAAATACTAAGCCAAGCGCTTAGCAAAAATAAAACAACATTAATAGAGCGTTGAAGATAAAATAACCAGTAGAAAAAGTGCTGTAGGGATTTTATTAGAACTGCTCTTTTTTTGTTCAAAAATCCGAAATTCAAATCAGTTTTTAAACCTTTTGAATCAAAAAGCTAACATTTTGAAGTGTAATCAATAATATTAAAACTAATCAAAATTTTATATATTAATATTCATTTTTAGTGATTTTTTAAATTTATTTAGTTATAATCAAAAAGATAAGAAAATAGGAGATAAAAATGAAAATTCACGATTTAAGCAACAAAATCAAACGTACCAAAATTATTACAACAATTGGTCCAAGTACTCACTCAAAAGAGAACTTATTTAAACTATATGAAGTTGGAATGAACACAATTCGTCTAAACTTCTCTCACGCCGACTTTACTGAGCATGGAGAAAGAATTGAATGAATCAAAACTTTACGTAAAGAAATTAAAAAACCAATTTCAATTTTACTAGATACTAAAGGACCAGAAATCCGTATTGGAAAAATGAAAGATGGAAAACAAGAAATCAAAGCTGGAAGTGAAGTAACAATTTTCACTAACCCTGCTGATTTTGGTAAAAAAGAATGTACTGCAAGCGAACTACAAATGTCATATGATATGAGTAAAGATGTTAAAGTTGGAGACACAGTTTTAGTTGACGATGGAAAACTAACAATGTATGTAACTGCTGTTGATACTAAAAAAATGGAAGTAAAAGCAAAAGCCTTTAACCACCACTTAGTAAAAACTAACAAACGTGTTAACTTACCAGGAATCGACTTTACACTACCTTTCTTGGCTGAAAAAGATTACAACGATATCAAATTCGGAATTCAACAAGGTGTGGATTATATAGCAGCAAGTTTTGTTAATACTGCAGAAAATGTGCACGAAATTCGCAAAATTTTAAAAGAAAATAAGGCTGATCATATTCAAATTATTTCAAAAATTGAATCTCAAATAGGGATTGATAACATTGACGAAATTATTGAAGCTGGTGATGGAATTATGGTTGCTCGTGGAGATTTAGGATTAGAAATTCCTTACTATGAAGTACCTTACTGAGAAAAACAAATTATTAGAAAATGTCGTGAAAAAGGTAAAATTGTTATCGTGGCAACTCAAATGTTAGAATCAATGACAGACAACCCAGCGCCAACTCGTGCTGAGGTAACTGACGTTTATTGAGCAACTGAGTTAGGATCAGATGCAACAATGTTATCTGGAGAATCTGCAAACGGAGATTACCCATTTATTACAGTAGATACAATGGCTACAATTAACAAACGTGCTGAAGTAGAATTCTACGGTAAGTTATATTACGAAAAACAATTAGAAAATGCTCGTAAAAATACATCAGGTCCTAGAGCTAAAATTGCTGACAAATTAGCAGAAAAAGCCAAATCAGGAACTTATGAATTTGCAATAGTATTATCTAAAACTGGTGAACTTTTAAAAACAGTTTCAAAATTCAGACCAAACGTAACAATCTTGGGAGTTAGTGAAGACCCTAAACTATATACTGCATTTGGTATTTGACATTCAATTTTCATGAACCACAGTAACGATATAAACAAAATTCACGCTGATGAAAAAGCTTTAATCGATATTGCTAAATCATGAGGAGCTAAAATTGGTGAAAAAGTTTTAGTTGTGAGAAATGAAGATATCAAAGAAATAACTGTAAAATAGTATCAAAATAAAACTTAATATTTTTTAATTCTTAAAGGACAAAATTTAATTTTCAAATTTTCAGAGAGCTGGTGTTTGGTGCGAACCAGTAAGCGAAATTTAAATTACTACCTTTTTTAAGGGATTACGCTAACGCGATAAAATTAAATTAAGATACAAGTTTTTAACTTGTAATTTAGGATGGTACCGCAGAAAATGCTCCTTGTTAAGGAGCATTTTTTTGTATAAATTTAAGGGAGAAAAAGATATGAAAATAATACTATTAGATGGCTCGGTTAGAGAATTTAACAAACCACAGACTATCAAAGAAATCGCAACCTCAATCGCAACCAGTTTGGGCAAAAAAGTTGTTGGGGGAATTATTGATGAAAAACAAATTGTTGCCAGTGAGTTTATAATTGATTTTGATTGTCATTTAGAATTAATTACAGACCGTCATGACCAATTTTTAAATGTAGTAAATAATACAGCAGCATTAGTAACAGCTTTAGCAATCAAAGAACTTTATCCAAGCGTCAATGTGGCAGAAATTGAAGTTGAAGATGATGATGAGTTTGCTTTAACTTTTGATTGTGAACCACGTTTAAAATTAGAAGCTCTTGAAGAAATTTCAAATAAGGCAAAACAACTTATTAAGGAAAATATTGAAATCAAAGTTGAGGTAATCGATTCTAAGGAATTTAAAAAAGTATCTAACAACAATCCATATTTATCTGCTCTACTAGAAAAGCACCAATGCAAAAACAAAAAAGCGATTTTATTTAAACTAAAGGACTTATATGTAATCGGAAACTTTGCATCGTTGAGCAAAACCTCAGATCTAAAAGTTATTGAGGTTCAACAACTTTCAGGAAGTTACTTTTTGGGTAATGAAAAAAATAAAATGCTACAAAGAATTAATGGTATGGGTGGATTCAAAGTTGAAGAATTTAACAACCGTATAAAAGTTAAAGAAGAACGTAAAGCAAATGACCATCGAAAAATAGGAAAAGACTTAGAAATATTTCATCTAGATCAATTGGTTGGTCAAGGATTGCCGATTTGATTACCAAATGGAACAGTTTTAAAACAAGAAATTAAAAAATATTTAATGGAAAAAGAATGAGAGTACGACTTTATCCAAATTGAAACTCCAATTATGGGTTCAAGTGAGCTATATAAAACTTCGGGTCACTGAGATCACTATCGCGAAGATATGTTCGCCCCTATGGTAATGGGAAATGAAGAATTAGTTTTAAAACCTATGAGTTGTCCGCACCACGTTTCAGTCTATCGACAACAACCAAGAAGTTATCGTGACTTACCAATTAGATATGCAGAACACGCACTACAACACCGTTATGAATCTTCGGGAAGTTTGACTGGTTTAGAACGAGTTAGAGCCATGGAGTTAACTGACTCTCACATTTTTGTAAGACCTGATCAATTAAAAAATGAATTTAAAAGATGTTTTAAACTGATTACAGAAGTACTAAGAACTTTTGATATTCAAATTGACTACCTATCACTCTCACTCAGAGATCCAGAAGATAAGGAAAAATATTTCCCAGATGATAATATGTGAAACAAAGCAGAAGCAGAATTAGAAGAAACTCTAAAGGAATTAAACTTGGTTTATAAAACTATGATTGGGGAAGCTGCTTTCTACGGTCCAAAATTAGATATCCAAATCCGAACAGCATTGAATCATGAAATTACTGTTTCAACACTGCAATTGGACTTCTTGTTACCAGAGAAATTTGATTTAAATTACATCAACCCAATTAATGAACTAGAAAGACCAATAATGATTCACCGTGGTTTAATTGGAACTTATGAAAGATTTATTTCAGTATTACTAGAGCAAACCAAAGGGGTGCTTCCATTGTGATGTTCACCTAAACAAGTAAAAATCATTCCAATTAACTTGGAAAATGATATAAAATATTGTGAAGAAATTCATCAAATTTTGAAAAAAGAGTTTATTCGCAGTGAAATTGATACTCGCGATGAGCGCTTAAATTACAAAATCAGGGATGCCCAAATTAATAAAATCCCATTTCAACTTGTAATAGGTAAAAACGAGCAAAAAGACAAGACAATTACTTATCGTCGTTATGGAAGTGAAGAACAAATTTGCTTACCAGTTGATAAATTTATGGAATTAATTAAAAACGAAATCAATTCCAAAGGAAAATTTTAAAAATAACTCTTGATAGTTTTCAAGAGTTATTTTGATAAAATATTAGCAAAATATTTTAATTATGATATTATTATAAAAGTTATTTTTTTAGAGGTGTAATTTAATGAATAAAATTGAAAATGAAAATTATATTGCCAAACTAAATGAGACAATAGCAGAATTAGAAAAAATTGATTATTCTGCCTTAAATGTATCACACGGATTTCAAGCCGATGGGTTTTTGGGTGGATTTACAGCAGTAATCAAGAAAATAAAATATGCTTTCTACTTGCAAATATTGCTAGGAATTCTTGGAGGAATTGTTGCAGCTTCAGCTTATGTGGCGGTTGTGTACAGTACCAAAGGAATGCCAGCAAGCTTGGGTTGATTGAAAACACTTTTATCAGGTCTAATTTTTCCTGGAGGTATCATTATGATTACTTTCCTTGGAGGATCGCTATTTACTTCTCATAGTATGGCAACTTTACCCGTAATGCTAAACGCTCTAGATCGCAGACCGTTCTTAAAGGCGCTTTTCGCTACTTTATTGGGTAACATTATTGGTGCTTTAATTGTACCCTTGGTTTTCATGGGGACAGGCGCATTTACCGATACAGCATTTTATAATGCAATGATAAATACCATAACTCATAAAATGTTTCAATTTGGAGAAGAGTTGGAACACGCCAGTTACGCAGTGCCAGAATTAAAATTTTGAATTATTGCAATGGTTTCATCATTATTCTCAGGAATTTTGTGTAACTTCTTGGTTTCAACAACATTGCCGATTACTTTTTCTTCGAAACACCCAATCGCTTCAATTATTGTTATGTTCTTTAGTTTAAGTTTCTTTGTTATTTCAGGATATAACCATGGTCCAGCCAACTTCTTCTTCTTTTGAAGTTGAATTATAATGTATATCCAGCATCCAGAAACCTACCATGCCTTTGCGTGATGAGCACCACTAGCCTTCTTATTGGTTAATGTTATTCCAGCACTATTTGGAAACTGATTGGGTGGGGGATTGATTATGCCTTTAATTCTTTATTCAAACAATAAAGATTTAACACAATTATTGGTTAAGAAAATTATATACGAACGTGCTCAAGTTGCATTAAAAGAAGCTAAAGGTCAGGTTGTTATTACATCAACTGGGGCTGCAATTGATGCTGAACTAATTGAGGATATTAAAAAACGTCATTTAGAACAAAACGAACTTTTAAAAGAAGAAAAAAAATCCAAAAAAGAAGATAAGAAATTAGAATAGAGGTGAAACTATGGAAATTAGTAAAAAAAATGCCAAGTTAAAGGCAAAATACGAAAAACAAATTTCAGATTATGAAAGTATTGATTATTCAACACTAGATGTATCCCATGGTTTTGCAACTGATGGAGTACTTGGTGGATTTAGAGAAGTTGTAAACAAAATTCGATATACTTTTGCCTTACAATTCTTATTAGGAATTCTTGGAGGTCTATTATTTTCTGTGGCAGTTGTTGCAGCAGTTTATGGGACTAAGGCAATCGGAACAGATACTAGTCAAGCTGAACGCTTGTGAATCAGAAATATGATATCGGGAATAATTATCCCAGGAGGGGTTATTCTAATGACCTTCCTTGGAGGAGCTTTATTTACTAGACACTGTTTTGCCACTCTACCAACTATGTTGGGAGTAACAAAAAAAAGATTACTTTTTAAAGGTATGGTGGCTGTGCTTGTTGGGAACTTTGTTGGTTCTTTAATTTTGGCCACAATATTTTTAGGTACAGGAGCTTATAAAGATAATGATTTTTCAGCAAGAGTTCTAGAAATTTCTAATCAAAATCTATTTGGAGCTGGAAATAAAATCTTCCCATTACTAACAAGTACAGGAGATTTTGATTACTCAGGAGTTAAAACAGGAATTTGATTTCAAGCAATCTTCGCTTCATTAATATCTGGTTTTCTTTGTGGGATTTTAGCATCAGGAACTGGTGTGGTAACCCATGCTGATAAAAACCCAGTTGTTGGAATTGTGGTAACTTTCTTCTGTGTGCTGTTTTATGTTTTATCAAATTATAGTCATGGACCAAGTAATATGTTTTACTTCTGAAGTTTACTTTTCATGAAGTGATCTCATCCAGAAAACTTAACAATATTCAATGAGGTTTCAAATGCTTCAGGAGTTATAAATTCTTGGGGCGGAGTTGATATGAGTTTCTCAATGATTTTCTTAGGAGTAGCTTTAATTCCATCAATTATTGGTAACTGAATTGGTGGGGGAGTTGTAATGCCTTTCGTTTACTACCTAAACAATAAAGAGTACGTACAGGTTTTAGCTAGAAAAATGAAACTTGAATATGCTCAAGAAAATTTACGAGAATTGATCGCTTACTACGAGGGACCAATAAATCAAGGACTACCAACTTTAGAATCAACTAATACTGTTTCAGAACCAAAACTAAATGAAAACTTTGCAAGCAACTTTGAAGTTGAAGAAGTATTTATGAAACCTAAAAAAAGTAAAGTCAAAAGTAAAAAGAAAACTGATTAGATAATTAATTAAAGTCTTACTAATTTTTAAGGAAACCGTTCTTTAAAAAGAGGAAGGACTTTTTTATTTAAAATTTATATATTTATAGGTTAAATTCAATTGTATTTTAGGTAATAATAATTTAAAATATATAAAATAAATCATAAGAATTTAATAGAGGGAGATAAAATGGCAAAGTTTGTAAACGATAAAGCCTTTACTTATTCAAAGTTCAAAGGCTTTTTAAGACCGATTTTTGTTGCGGTCAAAAAAAGTCCTTGACTTTTTACTTTTATAGTACTTTCAGTGGCATTGGATGCGATTGCTTTTTCTTTTATCCCTAAATTTTTACAAATGATGATTCAAAAAGTATTGTTAACAGCCCAGCATAAAGTAGATTCAAGTGTTGATTTAACCCAAGATCTATTTGGTTGAAGTGTCAACATTCCTTGAATTAGTTGACTTTGAGTAATTCTAGCGATTTTTCTTTTTATGATCGCTTGTGAGTATTTTGGGAACTATACATCTTCTTTATTTGCAAAACAAATTGAAATTAATTTAAGAATTGAATGTCTTGAAAGACTTGTTAAACAAGATGTTAGCTACTACTATGATCACCAATTGGGATTAATTATGTCTCGAGTAATTGGAGATACTGAGGGAGTTGGTTTGGGTTTAAACGACTTCTTCTTAAATGCAGTTTATTTAATTTCAATGTATATAACAACTAGTTGTTTAATGTTGACAATGGATGTTCCGATTGCCTTGATCGCAATTTCGTATACTTTAATAATTTTTATAGCTACTTGAGTTATATTCATTTACTATCGTCGAGCAATTTTGGTTTCAGTAGATATCAGACAAAAAATTGATACAGAACTAACCGATCGACTAATGAATGTAAGATTAGTTAAGGCTAATGGAACAGAAAATTATGAATCTCAAAGAGTTATTGAAAATCATGAACCCTTTAACAGAGCTGCTAACAAAGTTGTTCGTTTGCAAACCACTTTACAAATGTTTAACGGATTTGCGGTCTCGATTTTATCAAGTATAATGGTAATCTCAGCTTTCCTGCTTTATAACTCAGAACCTGATAAAGTAATTAATCTAATTGTTGGTTTTACAACTTCGATATTTGCCCTAGCAGCACCAATTTCTTATGCTACAATGACATTTAGAGGGGCTACCAAGGCGGCGAACTGTGCAATGCGTTTATCTGAAATTACCGACCCAGTTCCATTGATAATTCCAGATCCAGAAGGAATTAAAATTGATAAAATTAGTGAAGTAAAATTTGAAAACCTGGGGTTTGCATATCCGACAAAACCAGATCGTCAAATTTTACCAAATATTGATTTTGTTTTTGAAAAAAATAAAAGTTACGCCTTTGTTGGGGAAACTGGAGTTGGTAAATCTACATTTGCACAACTTCTATTAAGATTCTACGACCCAACACAGGGAAGAGTATTAATTAATGGAATAGATTTAAGAGAATTGCACTTACCAACCTACTTGAGTAATGTTGGTTATGTTGAGCAAGAACCCCAAATATTGTATGGAGACATTTATTATAATGTTGCATATGGACTTGAAAATGTTACAAAAGAAGATATTGAAGAAGCTTGTAAAAAAGCCCAACTAGACAAATATGTCCAAACACTTCCAGAAAAGTATGAGACTATTTTAGGAGAACATGGGCTAATGTTTTCTGGAGGTCAAAAGCAAAGACTTGTAATAGCTCGATTGTTTTTAAAGAACCCACAACTATTGATTTTAGATGAAGCTACTAGTGCGTTGGATAATATTGTTGAACACGAAATCCAAATGGAATTAGAAAAACTGATGAAAAACCGTACAAGTGTAGTTATCGCTCATAAATTAAGCACAATTAAAAATGTTGATCAAATTATTGTTCTTGATAAAGAAAAAGGAATATCTCAAGTAGGAACTTTTGAAGAATTAAAAAACGTTCCGGGAAGATTTAGAAAACTTTATTTAGCAGGACTTATGGATTAAAAAAACTAGAACTTAATGTTCTAGTTTTTTTAACTCAAGACAATTCCCAAGGAAACAAATAATATAGAGAGGGCTCAACAGACAACGAAAGAATAAAATATGAGCTTTCTGTGTCAAAATTTGAATTGCTGCTTCATTTTGTCGTAAAATCTTACAATCATTCATATTAAAAATGGCAAAAGAAAGAAAATAGCAACAAAAATTGAATAAATTAACATAAATACCTCTTTTCTGTATTATTATATAAGAAATGGTTAATAAATCCAATTGGAAAGAGGAAATATGAAAAAAAACGACTTTATATTTAGTGCGTCAACAAACGCCTTTCAAATTGAAGGAGGTCGAAATCTAGGGGGTCGTACAGACTCGATTTGAGATGAATTCACAAAGAGAAACTTTGTTATTCCTCCAACCGGAATTCCGGGTAGAGAAATCAATTCAATTGAAATAGCGGCTGATTTTTACCACAAATACAAAACAGATGCTAAAATAATGAATAAAATGGGACTTCAAGGTCTGGTTTACAATATTGATTGAACAAGAATTTTTCCAAAAGATGGAGAATATATTAATCCAGAAGGAATTAAATGACACGATGATGTTTTTAAAACTCTTGTTGAAAATGGAGTTAAGCCAATTCCAATTCTCTATCACTGAGATACCCCACTATGGGCCCAACTTCAAGGGGGATTTGAAAATCGCTCAATCCTAGAGTGATTTAGAAATTATGTAAAAGCTTGTTTTAAATATTTAGGTAAATATACTGATATATGATTTGTAAATGATGAAAACTCAACTTTTACTTTGAGTGGTTATTTATCAGACTATATGCCACCAGCTAGAAAAGATAAAACAGCCTTTGTTAAAGCGTTGCATCATTTAAATATGACAGCAGCAATCACCAAAGAAGAATTTCAAATAGCTAAAGAAAAAGGTTATTTGTCAAAAGATGCTATTTTAGGAATTGACCATGACTGAAACCCTCCAATTCCTTTGCGAGAAAATAATAAAGATGATATCAAGGCTTGCGAAGTTTATAATCAATGATTTAAGAATTTATATTTAGATCCCAATTTAAAAGGGAGCTATCCTAAAGTTTTTTTAGACTGAATAAAAAGCGAAAATATCGATTTTCAAATTTCAAAAAATGATTTAGATTTCATGAAAAAAAATCCAATGGATTTCATCGGTTGAAATTACTATCGACCATGCTATATTAGTTCTTATGACTTTGATGACAAGACAATTAAAATCCAAAAGCCAAGTGAAGAGTTCTTTGTCAAAGAGTTTAAACAAATTTATCCTCAAGAGAACGTTAAGTATACAGATTGAAATTGAATAATTGACCCATCTCGACTAGTTTCGGGTGCCTTAGAACTTAAAGCAGAATATGGTGATTTGCCATTTATGATAATTGAAAACGGAATGGGAGACTTTGACGATAAATCAAAAGAACTCATAATAGATACTAAGAGAATTGAGTTCTTGAAAATTCATATTGCCGAAGTTTTGAAAGCCCGAGATGCCGGTGTGAATTTTATAGGATATTCATTATGAACTTATTGTGATATTTTTTCTCCAAGTGGAGGTTATCGAAAAGATTATGGTCTTGTTAGTGTTGATTTTAACTCACCAATAAGGGAGAGAAAACCAAAATTAAGTTATGCTTGATACCACCAAGTAATTAAATCTGGGGGTAAGGATTTATCTATTGACGAAGATAAATTGAAAAAAGATTTGAAGTCAATTTTAGAAGGTTGAGATTTATTTTACAAATAATATGAAAAAAGAATTAAAAAATGTAAGGATAACTGATCCTAAAATCATTGAAGAAAATCTGGCTTTTTTTGAAAAAAGTCGAGAAGAAATAAACAAACAAGTCTATACATCTGTCATCGAAGAGAGAGCTCGCATTAAAAAATTTATTTGTAAGGCGAAGATAAAAGCAACTATTGAAGATGTTTTTGAGAATTATTTAGATTTAACAGCTAAAGATTTGCATCCAAATTTAAATGTTAACGATTTAGAAGAAGGTGGCTTTTATGTAACGAGTAAAAGCAAAAATCGCATAACTTTCTTTCTTAAAAAATTAGAAAAAGATAAAGAAATTATGGTTGAATGATTTTCAAAAGATCAGTGATTCACTAGAACTGTTGTTTTTTCAACCAATTCCCAAAACACAATAACAAAAATAAAATATATGGATATATCAAAAGGTAAAAGAAGTATTGCAGGTTTTTTAGAAAGACATGTGGCTAGTGTTTATACTAAAAAACAACAGCTAGGTTTTTTAGTGAGTATGTTCAAATTAAAAATTAGTTTGGGCATTTATCCGCCTAAAAAAATACCAGCAATTGAGAAAAGAATTGAAAGAGTAATGAATTATTCTCGAGATTTGTTTTAGTTTTTTAGATTATCTCAAAATACGACGATATTTTTGATAGAATAAAATTAGCGTTTATAAAAAATAAGGAGAAAAATGGAACAAGAAGTAACACTTGAAGATTACGTCAGAGAAGACGTAAAGAAAAAATACAAAACACACTTAGAAACTTATAAGAAACCCTCAAAAAAAGGTGTGTTAATTTCGCTTTTTGGAATAATAGTTTGCATACTAGTATTTGTAATTAATTATTTTTATCTTGGACATAGTTCTCAAATTTGAGCATTAATTGAGACGTTTGTATTATTTGGGTTAATGCCTGCCTCAGTAGTTTTATTTTTTGTTTTTGGAATAAAATATTTACGAAAAATTAACAGCTTTAAAACAAACTTTGTTAGGTCTTTGGATGCTGCGAAATACTATTCGATGGAATTAAAAAAACAATCTAACGGAAGAATAACAAACTCTGGACTTTCTTATGCCTTTGATAAGTCGATATTCAATTTAAAAAATCGTATTAAAGGTCCATACCGTGTATCGGTAAATGATGTTTTGATAGTTGTAATTGATGATCATATTATTACATATGGAGTAGTAACCTCATATACAAGAATTCAATATAGTTCAAAAAAGTCACCGACATACGTCCCTCATGTTCAAAACTTTGTTGTTGGGAATTTTCCAAATAAAATAGAGACTCCAACAAATTTAACTTTTGCTAAATTTAAAGGTTCCCTAGGTTACAATTATGAAAAAGTGAAATTAGAATCTGAAGAGTTTAACCAAAGAGTTAAGGTTCAATCCAAAGATCAAATTTTAGTAAGAAAGTTTTTTACACCTAAAAAAATGAATAAACTTCTTGAGGTTACCGACGACAAGAATAAAGCTAAATTTCAATACCTTTTAATGTGTGACAACGATTTATTAGGCGAAGTTGATCCACGCTTTGCCCGTCATAATGTTGATCATAGTTTCAGAAAATTTAACTTAAGCAAAACTTTATCTAGTTTTGTGAATACAATCTGTGATAAAGTAAGATTAGAGAGCAAAGATTTTATTAATATTTTATCTGTACTAGATATCCTCGAGTTGTTTCCAACAGATTAAAATAAAAAATACCAACTTTCTTTAGTAAAAATCAAATTTATTAACATAAAAATATTTATAAAAAAATTACTTAATACAAGTAGTATAGAAGAGGTTTAAAATGGCTTATGATCCAAAACCAGATAATAATATTATCGCAGTTAGAACAAGTGGATTTAGTAAATTTATTGTTTACATTTCCTTTTTATTAACATTAACAATAACATTGTGATTGTACATTGGTACAAAAAACAAGTTTAAACGTCTCGAACAAGATATTAACGAGACAGCTTCAGGAATTGATGTTCAGTTACAAAGAAGATTTGATGCTTTGCAAAAATTAGTAGAAACAACTAGATCTGCTATGAATTATGAAAAATCAACATTAGAATCAATTGTAGCTTTGAGAACAACAGGAAAAATTAATCCAAAAGATTTTTCAGAATATGAAGCTTTAACTTCAAGCGCTATTAGAGGGGTAAACCTTTCTCTTGAAAGATATCCAGAACTAAGAGCTAATGAAAATGTTAAAGAACTTCAAAAAGCTATTGTAGATTGTGAAGACAATATAGCAGCAGCTCGTCGTTTTTATAATACAAACATTAGAAGATTTAATTCTTCAATTCAAACTTGACCAGCCGTTGTGGCAGCAAGCAATTTAAGATTAGAAACTAAAATGTTTTTTGAAGCATCTGAGAGAAGTCGTCAAGATGTTAAAATGGACTTAGGTTTTTAAAATTTAACATACTCTCTTGATATTCTTTGAGTTTTAACTCTTGAAATTATCAAGAGTTTTTATTTTTTATTCAATTATTTGTATGAATTTTGGTGATATTATTTAAGTGTAGATTAATTAAGATTTTTAAAGTAGACAAGATACTTCTATTTTAGACGCTATAATTTTTCTCAAAGAAGGAGTAAATATGACTGGATTTATTTTTACTTGCCCAAATTGCGAGTACAAGATTACAGAAAAAGACTTTCAAGAAAATGAAAGCATTCTATCAAACCTGAAGGAAATATTCAAGAAGCACGAACAAGACTACATTGAGACTATCAAAAGTTCTTTGACATTAGAGTTAAACAGCAAAAACGAAATGCTTTTGAACCAAAAGTTAGCTCAAGCTGAAAATGAATTTGAAAAAGCTAAGCAAGCTGAAATTAGTAAATTAAAAGATATAATTTCAAAACAACAAAATGATATATCAAATTCAGAGTTACGTTTTAGTAATGAATTAATTAAGCACAAACATGATTTTGAGACAAAGTCTCTTCAAGAGATTATGAATTTAAAATCTCAAATAACATCTTATGAAGCCCAACTAAAAACCAATCAAATATTAATCGATCAAGCTAAACTAGAAGTTGAGCAAGAAGGGTTGAAAAAACTAGTTGAAGTAGAAAAAAGACTTAACAGTGAAATCAACAATTTAAATAAGCAAATCAAAGACTTAGAACATGCAAATACTTTAAATAAAGTTATTCAAAATAAAACCAAAGGGGAAAATTTTGAGCATGAAGTTGAAGGAGAACTAAGAAAAGTTTTTGAACCTCAAGATATTATTGAAAAAATAACAGCCATGGACAAAAAGGCTGACTATCTGCAGACCATTAGAATTAATGAAAAAGAAATCGGTAAAATAGTATATGAAGTTAAAAATGCTGAGTGAAGTAATAACTGAGAAAAGAAATTAACCGAAGATATGGCTCGTCAAAAATCTAAATATGGTATCCTGGTTTCAACTTCATTTAATAAAAAGTTTTCTGGAATACCATTTAAGAGATCGGATGAAAATCCAAATATTTATTTATGTGACCCTGAAAGTTTTATATTTGTTGGTCAAATAATTAAAACCATTATTTTTGCTGAAAATAAATTTAATGAAAATAAGAATCTTGAAGGTCATCAAGAAAAAATTGAAGTATTTAATCAATGAAAAGATACCCAACTGCCGGTTTTGAATAAATTATTTGCTGATAGCTTTGATAGAATTAAAAGTGCAGAATATGGAATCGCTAAACAAGTTGATGAAATAAGAATATCAAGAGAAAAAATGCAAAACCACTGAATCAAAAATATTAAAGACTACCTGGATGCTTTAATATTCTAGAACATTAAAAAACTCAATCATAAGATTGAGTTTTTTAAATAAGTTTTTCAAAATCTAATATTTTATCAGCTCATTTTGTTGAAAAATTGATATCATGAGTTGTAAGCAAAACAGTTCCTTCAAATTGCTGAATACTTTCTAGAAGGGCTTCCTTAGCTAAAACATCGATATGGTTTGTTGGTTCATCAAGGATAAGTAAACTACAAGGCACCAAGCTAGCTTCCGCTAGTCTAACCTTGGTCTGTTCACCCCCAGATAATAAACTCATTGGATTATTCATTAAAGCACTTTTCAAACCAAATTTAGCAATTGTGGCTCTAATAACTGATTCAGTCATATCTTCGTGCAGATTTTTTAGGTATTGAACTGGTGTTAAATCTGTATTTTTTTCGACCTGTTTGAAATAGGCTACCTGAACTCCATTGCCCAATTCACAAGTTCCACTAACTGCAGGAATTTCTTTGGCCAGTGTTTTTAAGAAAGTGGTTTTACCGATTCCATTATAACCAGTCACAATACACTTTTCACCCTCGCGAAGTTCAAAGTTTAATGGGTGAATTAGGGGAAAATCATAACCGATTTCTAGTTTTTCAGCTTTAACAATTACTGAACTAGCCGGTCTTTTATATTTAAAACTAAAATGTGGTTTTGCTTGAGAATTTAGTTCTTTTAAAACGTCCATTTTATCTAGTTGCTTTTGACGTGACTGTGCTGATTTGGCTGTTGAAGCTCGAGCGGCATTTTTGGCTACATAAGTCTCCAATTTTTTAATTGTTTTTTGTTGACCTTGATATTCTTTAGTATATTGTTCTTTTCTTAATTCTGATTGTTCAATATACTTATCAAAATTTCCCACATATCGATTTATTTTAAGATTCTCAATTTCGTAAATTATATTACAAGTTTTGTTAATAAAGTCGCTATCATGGGATACCATAATAAAAGCTGGTTCAAAACTTTGTAAGAATTTGGCTAGTCAATCAACTTGTTCAATATCCAAAAAGTTGGTAGGTTCATCTAGTAAGAGATAATCGTTCTCACTTAGTAAAAGTTTTGCAAGTAAAACTTTACCTCTTTGACCTCCAGATAAACTTCCCATTTTCTGCTCCAAGCGTTCGTGCTCAATTCCTAGTCCATCAACTAAACTTCTAATTTTTTTACCAATTATTTCAAAATCGTTTAAGTCAAGATGTTCTTGTAATTTTAAGGCTTTAACCAACTCATCTTCTTTATACTCAATTGCCATATTTTCATAAATTTTAGCTATTTGAGCTTCAATATCAAATAATTCCTTGTAAGCGCCTTCTAAATAATTATTTACAGTTTGTTCACCATCGACTTTTTGATGCTGATCTAGATAACCAACAGTAACTCTGGGGTGAACTTCGATTGTTCCGTGATCTGGGGTAATCGATCCGTTTATTATATTCAAAAGGGTTGTTTTTCCAACACCATTAGCTCCAACTAAAGCGATATGTTCACCTTTATTGATTCTTAGGGTTGCACTTTCATATAACTTTTTACCACCATTTGCATGGGTTAATCCATCAATATAAACTAAACTCATTATTATTTTCTCCATTCGTATAAAAGATTCTTAAATCTAACCGTATTATTATATACTATTAGGCGATATAAAATAAAGGTCTTAAAGCAATTTTTTAAATAAGCAATCAGGATACTTAATAATAAAAATCATAATTTTACAAAATAAAATTTCTTCAAATTTTGCAAATTATCCCCAAACCGTTAATAAAGTTATTTTTTTAACTGAAAGTGTGTAAAAAAAGACCATTTTTAGGTTATATTTATATTAGAGAGAGAGAATTCTTTAAAATGTCAAAAGAAAAAAATGAAATAAATATTTTTGGTTTATCAGCAAGCCAAGAATTAACAAAAGAAATCTGCAAAATTTTGGAAATTGAGCAAAAAAGGGCTAAAAAAATTGTGTTCGCCGATGGTGAAATTTTAATGCAATCAGAGGATTCTGTTAGGGGTAAAGAAGTCTACATTATTCAGTCAACGAGCCAACCGGTTAATGAAAATTTAATGGAATTATTAATTGCAGTGGATATGTTCAAAAGAGCTAGTGCTCAAAAAATTAACGTGGTTATTCCGTATTTTGGTTATGCTCGCCAAGATCGTAAAGCTAAAGGTCGCCAACCAATTACTGCTAAATTGGTAGCTAATTTAATCGAAAAAGCAGGAGCAGACAGAGTGATAATTGTTGACTTACATTCAGCACAAACAATGGGATTCTTTGATATCCCAGTTGACAATTTTCATTCAGCACAAACAATGGCAAATGAAATTATCAATACAATTATTGATAACAATTTAGATCAAAACAAATGTATCTTAGTTTCTCCCGATCATGGGGGACTGACCAGAGTTCATGAGGTAGCTAAATATACTGCAGGACTAACTAACGGAATCGCTGTAATTGCTAAGAGAAGACCAGAACCCAACAAAGCAAATGTGGAATTTGTTCTAGGAGATATCCAAGATAAAGTCTGTTTTATTGTTGATGATATGATTGACACTGGTGGAACTATTGTTTCAGCCGCTAAAGCTTTAAAAGAAAATGGTGCAAAAGAGGTTTATATCTTTGGGGGTCACGGACTTTTCAACGGTGATGCTGTTAATAAAATTACTGAAGCACTGAAAGAAAAAGTTGTTGAAAAAGTTGTTGTTACTAACACAATCGAAATTCCAGCTGAAAAACGTTTTGAAGGATTGAAGATAATTTCTGTTGCAAACCTATTAGCTACCATGATAAAAGCTTCGGTTTCAAGAGACTCGTTATCTGAGGTCTATGGGGATTTTCAAGAAGAGACTTTATTAAGAATCAAGAAATTTTTAAAGGTTAAAAAATAAGTGAAAATAATTTTTGGATTAGGAAATCCTGGAACCCAATATCAAAGAACTCGCCATAACGCTGGTTTTTTGCTTTTAGATGAAATTATCAGCCGTTACCAAGCCGACTTAGTTGGTGAAAAATTTAAATCACAAATTTATAGCGCATCTATTGGAGGAGAAAAAGTCTTAATGATCAAACCGCTAACTTTTATGAACCTTTCAGGGGAAGCTGTTTCCCAATTTGTAAATTTTTATAAATTGGATTTGAATGACTTTATTGTCATCCATGATGAAAAAGATTTTTCAATTGAAAAACAACAATTTAAAAATTCTGGTAGTGCTGCAGGTCATAATGGTCTTAAAAATATTATTACTCATTTTCACACAACAGATTTTCAAAGACTGAGAATCGGAGTTGGCAATCCAGAACCTGGATGAAAAATTGTGGATTGAGTCTTATCAAAAATGAGTGATACAGAAATCAGTTCAATGGTTTCAATTTTTAATTCAAAAATAAACTGAGTTAAGGACTGAGCTAGTGGTGTTGATTTCAAAAATATAATGAACAAATATAATTAGGAGGTAAATATGAAACAATATAAAAGTTTAATCGTCGTTGGTTCTCAATGAGGAGATGAAGGAAAGGGTAAAATAACAGATTATTATGCTCAAAAAGCCGATATGGTGGTACGATTCTCAGGTGGAGACAATGCCGGTCATATAATAGTTAGCAAGGGTGTAAAACACAAAGTCACAATTGTTCCTTCAGGAATTTTGAATCCCAAAGTTATTAATGTGATAGCAAACGGAGCCGTTGTTAATTTAACAAGATTAGTTTCTGAGCTTGAAATCCTGAGAAATTCAGGAATTGATACCAAGAATTTATTTTTATCAAATCGTGCTCACGTTGTTTTGCCATATCACATGGTGATAGATGAGCTACAAGAAGAATCTCGTGGAGTTAACAAAATTGGTACAACAAAAAGAGGAATTGGACCTGCTTACCAAGATAAAGTTGATCGCTTAGGAATTAGAGTTTGTGATTTGTTTGACCCAACATTTAAAGATAAGCTTAAAAAAATTGTGGAATTTAAAAACCAAGTCATTACCAAAATTTATAATGGTAATCAACTAAATTTTGAAGAAATTTATAAAGAATTAATGGATAATTTTGAAATACTAAAAAATCAAGTTGTGGAAACTTCATCAATGATTGAGTCAGCAATAAAATCTGGTAAATATGTTTTATTCGAAGGAGCTCAAGGAGCTTTACTAGATATTGATCATGGAACTTATCCTTATGTTACAAGTTCAAATACCAGCGCCAACAATGCCTCACTAGGATCAGGAATAAATCATAACTTAATTACAACAAGCTTAGGAATTGTTAAGGCATATTGTACAAGAGTTGGAACCGGAGGGTTTCCAACTGAACTAAACAATAAGATTGGAGAGGGAATCAGAGAAAGGGGTCATGAATATGGTTCTAATACCGGAAGACCTCGCCGTGTTGGTTGATTGGACATAGTAGCTTTAAAATATGCAATTAGAACTACTGGTTTGGATAAAATTTTTATAACCCTTCTAGATGTTCTATCAGGAGAACCTGTTGTTAAAATTTGTACAAGCTACTTGCTTAATGGTGAAAAAATTTCAACAATTCCACCTCTAAATGATGATTACCAAAAATGTCAACCAGAGTTTATTGAAATGCCAGGTTGAAATGAGGATATTACAAAAGTTAAATCATTTAAGGACCTGCCTTTAAATGCTCAGAATTATTTGAATAAAATTAAAGAGCTTTGCGAAATTGATATTACAGGTTTCTCGGTTGGACCAGACCGCCTACAAACTATTTTGATGGAGTCAGAATTTTAATGATAAATAGATACTCAGTAAAAGAAATCGAACAGATATGAAGCGAACAAAATAAGCTAGACACCTGATTGTTGGTTGAAAATTTAGTTGTTCAAGCCTGAACAAAACTTAAAGTAATTCCTCAAATTGACTGTGATAAAATTTTAAAAAATTCCAAAGTTAATATACCACGAATGTTAGAAATTGAAAAGGAAACAAAACATGATGTTGTCGCCTTTACCAGAATGCTTTCTGAAAATCTTGGTGATGAAAAGAAATGAATTCATTTGGGATTAACTTCAACAGATGTTGTGGACACCGCTCAAAATTACTTGATTTCAAAAAGTAACGATGTTCTTAGAGAAAGTTTGAAAAAATTGCAGATTGAACTTTTAACTAAAGCAAAAGAAAACCAAAGTGTCTTAATAATGGGTAGAACTCATGGAATATATGGAGAACCAACTTCGCTAGGACTAAAATTTTTACTTTGATACGATGAGATAAAAAGACAACTCCAAAGATTTGAACTAGCGTGTAGTCAAATTGAGGTAAGTAAAATTTCAGGAAGTATGGGTAATTATGCCAACTTGGAATTAGAAGTAGAAACTTATGTAGCCCGAAAATTAAATTTAGAAGTTGATAGCTTATCAACTCAAGTTACCCAAAGAGATCGTCACGCATTTTTAATTTCAGTATTTGCTAATATTGCCTCAACTTTAGAGAAAATTGCGATTGAAATTCGTAGCTTTCAAAGAAGTGAAGTTCAAGAAATGATGGAAGGTTTTGCTAAGGGTCAAAAAGGATCTAGCTCAATGCCTCATAAAAAGAACCCAATTAGTTTGGAAAACATTTCGGGGCTAGCTAGATATATTCGTACTTTTGTTAGCATGGGATTTGAAAATAATCTCTTGTGACACGAAAGAGATATCTCTCACAGTTCTAATGAAAGAATTGTTTTGCCAGACATTTTTCATAGTATAATTTATGTAGTACAAAGATTAACAGAGACTATCAAAAACTTATTTATAAATAAGGAAAGAATGCAAGAAAATATTGATTCTCAAAACAATATTTTCTACTCACAACCAATACTCACACAAATAATTAAGAATTCAAATTATTCAAGAGAAGAAGTTTATGACTTTATCCAAAATTGTACGTTAGAAACCCAAGAAACTAAAAGAGATTTTAAAGAAGTTCTTTTAAAAAACAATATTGAGAAATATATTAATCTAAAAGATTTTGAAAAACTTTTTGATAAGAAATATTTTTTGAGAAATGTCCCAAAAATTTATGAAAGGATTTTAAATGATGAGCGAAGTAACTAAATTGTTAACAGTAATAACAGAAGACGAAATAAAGAGTGCGATAGCCAATGAGGCAAGGAATTTATCTAAAAAATTTGAGGGTCAACCACTTGTAATTGTTGCTAAACTATCGGGAGTTTTTATTTTCATTTCAGACTTAATTCGTCAATTAAAAATTGACGCAGGAGTTCAATTTGTTGTTAATTTAAATGAAGATGTCGAAAATGAAATTCGTAAAGAAAAAGTTAAATTTGGAATTGGTTTGGAAAATAGCTTAAAAGATAAAAATATATTAATTGTCGAAGATATTTTAGACGCAGGAAATTCAATTCAAGCTCTATATGATTTTGTATCTAGTGAAAAACCAAAAGAAATTATGGTACTAACTTTACTTGATAAATTTAAAACAAAAAGAAGTATCAACTTTGAATACAATACTTTATTCAAAGTTGAAAGTGATTATTTTGTAGGTTATGGTTTAGACCATAACGAAAGTTATCGAGGACTAAGAGATATTTATAAATTTACAAATGAAAATGAGGCGGAGTAAATGAAGAAAAATTTTTATGTCACTACTCCAATTTATTACGCAAGTGGGGACTTACACATTGGTCACACTTACACAACTACTCTAGCAGATATTTTAAATCGTTTTAAAAAATCTATGGGAATGGAAACTTTTTTTCTAACCGGTTCAGATGAACATGGTCAAAAAATTGAAACCAAAGCTAAAGAGGCTGGGATTGAACCCAAAAAATATGTTGACGAAATTGTCAAAAAATTTAAAAATTTATGAGAATTATTAGACATTAAGTATGATAAATTTATTCGTACAACTGATGATAATCATAAAAAATCTGTTCGTGAAATATTTTCAACATTATTAAATAAAGACTTAATTTATAAAGGCAACTATGAAGGTCTGTACTGTGTTAGTTGTGAGGAGTTTTTAATTGCTGATCAAATTGATGATGAAGGCAATTGTAAGGTTTCTCAAACTAAACCCAAAATGCTTGCAGAGGAAACCTATTTTTTAAGAGTCTCAAAATTTGCAGATTTTCTGACTACCTTATTTGGAAATGATTTTTTAAAACCAGATTCTAGAAAAAACGAAATGTTTAAAAACTTTATTGAACCTGGTTTAGAAGATTTATCTGTCACAAGAATTTCTCTTAAGTGAGGAATACCCACAAAAGAAAATCCCGAACATGTAATCTACGTTTGGCTTGATGCGCTTTCTAACTATATTACAGCTTTAGGATATCCAGATACCAATAATGAATTATTTAAAAAGTTCTGATCTGAGGATACTCAAATTGTTCAGTATGTTGGAAAGGAAATAACTCGTTTTCACTCAATCTACTGACCAGTAATTTTGAACGGATTGGGATTGAGAATGCCTGATAAATTAATTTCTCACGGTTGAATTTTGGCTAAGGACACAAAAATGTCAAAATCTTTGGGTAATGTAATTGATCCAATTGCCATAATCAATGGTTTCTCAAGTGATGCTTTAAGATTTTATATCGCCAAAGAATTACCAACTGAGAGAGACGGGAATTTTACAGAAGAATTATTCGTTGAATGTTTTAATACTAATTTAGCTAACAATATTGGAAACCTAATTTCAAGAACTAATAATATGATTACTAAATATTTTGATGGAATGATAACTTCAAAGGCTGACTTATCAAAACATAGCTTAACAGTTTCAGGATTAAAATTAATTGATGATTACGTTCAAGAAATGAATGATTTTCAAATTAATAAAGCTGTTGATAAAATTATGAAATTTAGCCAAGAATTAAATAAATTTATTGAAGAAGAAAAACCATGAGTTCTAGAAAAAGAAGGTAAGCTTGAAAAGTTGGCAGAAGTTTTATTGATTCTTCAAAACAGTATTACAATCGTAACTCACCTATTAGCTCCGATACTGACCAAAAGTTATCAAGATATGTTAGACCAAATCGGTTTTGAAGGAAAACTTTTAAGTATTGAGGAATTGAAAAAAAATCAATTAACGTTTTCAAAAATAACAAGCAGAAAAATTATTTTCGAAAGAATAAATTAAGATCAAAATCTTTATCAAAAAGGTTTTGATTTTTTTTGACCAGCACCATATTTTCTATTATAATAAATTTAGTTAATTAGATGTCAAAGATTTTTTTAACATAAGGAGGAAATATGAAAGGAAATATTTTTGACATCATCGTAATTGGGGCTGGCCATGCCGGTGTTGAAGCTGCTCTATCAAGTGCTAGACTTGGTAAAAAAGTGGGCTTATTTAATATATATGAAGATAAAATTGCAGCTATGCCTTGTAATCCGTCTATTGGGGGACCAGCAAAAGGAATTGTTGTTCGTGAAATTGATGCTCTAGGTGGAGAAATGGGAAAAGCTGCTGACAAAACAGCTTTACAAATAAAATTACTAAACTCTTCAAGAGGTCCGGGGGTTTGGGCTCTAAGAGCACAATCAGATAAAATTGAATATTCAAAGTATATGCAAAAGATTGTAAAATTACAAGCAAATTTAGAATTGATTACCAAAATTGTGGCGGACTTTATTATCAAAGATAAACAAATTATTGGTGTCAAAACAGAAGATGGAGAAGATTTTTTTGCCCAAGCAGTTATTCTAACTACGGGCACTTATTTAAAAAGCCAAATTTTAAGAGGTAAGGAAAATTATCAAGCCGGTCCAAATGATGAACAAACTACTTCAGGAATCAGTAGAGCTTTGAAAAAAAATGGTGTTGAGTTAATGAGATTCAAAACCGGAACTCCTCCAAGAGTTAAAAAAAGTTCAATTGATTTATCTAAACTAATGATTGAACCAGGAACAGATTTACCCTTAAGTTTTAGTTCGAGTACCAAAAACTATTTGAAAATCAATGATCAAGAAGTTTGCTACTTAGTTCATTCAACAAAAGAAACTAAAAAAATAATTGAAGAAAACTTACAACATTCAGCAATGTATTCAGGAGAAGTTAGGGGCGCTGGTCCAAGATATTGTCCAAGTTTTGAAGACAAAATTGTCAGATTTGCAGATAAAGATAAACACCAAATTTTTTTAGAACCAGAATCTAAAGAGTTGGATACTTTTTATGTACAAGGTTTTTCAACCTCAATGCCAATTGAGATTCAAGATAAAATGCTAAAAAGTTTACCAGGATTTGAAAATGTTGTCGTTGATAAATGGGCCTATGCCATTGAATATGATTGCTTAGATCCGATGCAATTAAATTTAAGTTTGGAATTAAAGCAAATAAAAAATTTATTTACTGCAGGTCAAATTAATGGAACAAGTGGATATGAAGAAGCAGCCGGACAAGGTTTAATTGCTGGTATTAACGCTGTGAGAAAAATAAACAACGAAGAGCCGTTAATTTTACGCAGGGATGAAGCTTACATTGGTGTCATGATTGATGACCTAATTAATAAGGGAACAATTGAACCCTACCGACTTTTAACTAGTCGAGCTGAAAGAAGAATGCTTTTAAGAAATGATAACGCCGAGCAGAGATTGAAAGAATATGGCTACAAAGTTGGGCTAGTTTCTCAAAAAGATTGAGACTCATTTTTAGGTAATGAAAAAGAAAAAGCAATAGCAGTCGAGGAGCTCAAAACTAACCGCTTTGGTCCGAAAACCGATTTAGCCATCGAGTTGTCCCGAACTAATCAAGCACACCTGGTGAATGGTTTGAGTGGTTATGAAATTTTAAAGCAACCTGGAGTAAATATCCAAACTTTGGTAAAATATATAAGTGAATTAAGTAAACTTTCTTTAAATTCGTTGCAAAGTATTGTTATTGAATGTAGATTTGAAGGCTATGTTACTAAAGAAAAACAAACTGTTGAAAGACTGAAAAAGTTAGAAAGCAAACAAATACCATTAGACATTAACTACGACTTGGTTGAAAATCTCGCAATCGAAGCGAAGCAAAAATTAAAAAAAATTAGACCACTATCTATTGGTCAAGCTAGTCGAATCTCGGGAGTAAATCCCGCTGACATTCAGATGCTGTTATTCTATCTAAAAAAACATTATAATAAATAAAGGGAAATGAGGTAATCATGTCAAATCTTAGCAAAAAACAAAAAGCAAACAAGAGGACAAATAAAGCGTTCGAATTTCTTACGCTTTTTAGTTTGGTTTTTGGCCTAATGGTTGGTTCGGGTATATACTTGAAAAATCGAAATACATCTGGGGGTGTGCTTGGTGAAGCTGGGCAGAATCCTTATTTAGCCATTATAATGTGACTTGTGATTGGTTTGGTTTCAACCTTGATGATTCTGGTTTTCGTTGAGGCGGCCTCGGCAACAAAAGTTAGTGGTCACTCAACAATTCAAACTTGGGGATCAAGATTTTTGGGCAGAAAAGTTGGATCTTTTTATGCAATATTTTTTATTATGTTCTATGTTCCAGTTTTGACAGGAATTGGAGCATTATTTGCTGTCAAAACTGTCATTGATGCTGCAGATAAGTTATCAGGACCGGAATGATTAAGTCATGAAGGTAAATTAGCGATTCAAGGAACGTTTGCCATTTTAATGATGGTTGGCTTCATGACTTTGAATATGCTAACAACCAAACCCGGTCATTTAATTCAAACTATTTTTACATTTTTTAAATTCATTCCTTTGGCAATTGTAATAATTGGAGGATTTGTTTTAAATTTCCAAGGTCACGACAATGCATTTGATAACTCCAGCGGGGAATGAAAAACTGAGTATTTTTTCCTAACACTTGCTCCAATTTTGTTTTCTTTTGATGGATTCATTTTTGCAGCAGCGTTACAAAAAGATGTTGAGCATAAAGAGGTTGTAGCTCCAGGATTATTTTTTGGAGTTCTAGGGGTTTCTCTATTTTATGTTTTAATTTCTGTTGCAATATTTTTTGGGAGTATTGATGGAAATGTGTTTACTCTTTTTGATAACCTATTTGCCAGCGCTCCAGGGTGGGCCTTCTTCTTCAAAACTGTTGTAGCTTGTACAATAATGACAATTGTGAACGGTTATAGTATTGTCGGACCAAAGGGAGTTCAAGCCAGTATTGACGACCATTTAATATTTTCAAAAAGCGGTGAAGTTATACCGCATAAGAAAGCTTGCATAGTTCAGGGAATAATCAGCATTTCGCTGGTGACAATTTTGATGATTTTCTCAGCAGTTCTTAAAAACAATTTAATCGATATAATCGATTTCACTTCCAATACAATTACAGTTATGGCATTCACAACTTATCTTTCGGTTTTAATCGGGGTTCTATTTAATCGAAAAACTAAAAAAGTTGAAGTTGAAAAAGTTAAGGGAGTTTTTTGGTATTCAATTTTACCAATAGTATTTTTAACAATTTCAATGAGTTATGTTTATTATGATTTATTTAAAAAATTAGGAAGTGTTGATACTATGTTCGACCCCTTATTCTTTATTTTTTCACTAATAGTAATGTTTTCTTTGTGAGCTATAAATGAAAAGATGTTGAAGAAATACAACCCCGTCTTGGATAAAAATTTAGAGACACACAAAAAGATTGAAAAAAATAATATTTAAACTCCGTTTGGAGTTTTTTGCTTTATTGATTAATAATTTATATTGGTAATCGTGTCATTTTTTTGATAAAATTATCTTATGAGTAAATTTGAGAATTGAGAACTATTTGATAAAATATCAAACGTTCAACTAAATGATAAAATAAAAGACCAATTGGATAAATATTTCAGCTTTTTGATATCCGAAAACCAAAAATATAATCTCACCTCAATTGTTGAACAAGAAGCTGTTTTTCTTAAGCATTTTTTGGACTCATTATTTTTTACAAATATTTTCAAGCTAGAAAACCAAAAAATTTGTGATATTGGAACGGGAGCTGGATTTCCCGGAGTGGTTTTAAAAATCTTCTTTCCCCAACTTGAGGTTCACTTAGTTGAAAGCAATAACAAAAAAATAAATTTTTTGAATGAGCTGATTAAGATTTTGGATTTAGATAATATCAAGACCCATTATAGCAGAGCAGAAGATTTTTGCATAGATAACACAGAGAAATTTGATGTTGTTGTGACTAGGGCAGTAAGTGAATTAAATATCATTTTAGAACTAGGCGCACAATTGATTAGTTTGAATGGTCATTTTGTTTGTTTGAAGGGGCCCAAGGCTGAAGAAGAAATTGAAAATCTTAAAGGTTGCGAGACAAAATTGGGATTAAAATTTGAGAAAAAAGATGTACTTTTCGATGAATTTTTAGGTACAAGAATTAATTTGGTTTATAAAAAAATCGCTCACACTCCAAATCAGTATCCAAGACAGTACTCTCAAATTAAAAAGAAACCATTGGGAAAATAAGATATAATAAGTATGTTATGTAAGAGAGGATAAAATATGGGAAAGATCATATCGGTTGCAAACCAAAAGGGTGGTGTTGGTAAAACAACAACCTCAATCAGTCTTGCTTGTGGATTAGCAATGCACGGAAAAAAAGTATTATTAATTGACTTAGACCCACAATTTAATGCTTCAACTGGAATCGGAGTGGATATTGATAATTCCACAAAAAGCATGTACAATGTTTTAATTGGACAAGAGAGTTTAGAAAACATTATTATTAAAAACTTAAAGCCTGGAGTCGATTTGGCGCCAAGTTCAATTGACTTAGCAGCAGCTGACCTTTATCTTTTAGAACAAAAGGATAATAATCAGAACATTCTAAAAAAACAATTAGAAACTATTAAGGAAAAATATGATTTCATCATTATTGATTGTCCTCCAAGTTTAGGATTAATTAATAGAAACGGTTTATCAAGTAGTGATTCAGTGCTAATACCAATCCAAGCAGAGCATTACGCAATGCACGGGGTAGCACAACTATTAAGAACTATTAAGAAAGTT
Organism: Spiroplasma endosymbiont of Panorpa germanica; assembly: GCF_964019765.1. NCBI lineage: Bacteria > Bacillati > Mycoplasmatota > Mollicutes > Entomoplasmatales > Spiroplasmataceae > Spiroplasma > Spiroplasma endosymbiont of Panorpa germanica. The sequence goes on from NZ_OZ026461.1 coordinate 208,597, forward strand.
AAAGAAACTATTAACCCCAGATTAACAATCGAAGGTGTTTTAGTTACAATGTTTGATTCTCGAACCAGATTAGCTCACGATATTCTAGAAGAAGTTAGAAAAACATTTGATACAAAAGTGTACAGTTCTTATATACCAAGGAACATCAGAATTTCTGAATCATCACTTGAGGGTAAATCTATTTTCGAGCATGATCCAAAAGGTCCAGGAGCTTTAGCTTACGGAGATTTTGTCAGAGAGGTAATTGAGCAAAATGGCAAATAAAAAATATAAGTTTAAAGGTTTAGATGAAATTTTTGGGGAAAGTGTTAGTGACATGGTTAATAACATTGAAGGCAATCCCAATATAAACAATCCTAAAACCAAAATTTTACTAGATAATTTAAAAGTAAACCCTTACCAACCAAGAAGGATTTTTAATGATGGGGAAATTAATGAGTTAGCAGAGTCGATTAAAATCCACGGAATTATTCAGCCGATAATTGTGCGTAAAAAACAAAATGATTATGAAATAATTGCCGGGGAAAGAAGAAGTCGTGCAGCTAGAATTGCTGGTCTTGTTGAAGTTCCTGTGGTTATTTTAGACATTGATGACAAACAAATGCAAGAATTTGCTATCATTGAAAATATTCAAAGGGTAGATTTGTTAGATATTGAAGAAGCAATCGCATATAAAAAATTAGTAGATATCTTAGGATTAAAGCAAGAAGAAATTGCGCAAAGAGTTGGTAAATCAAGAAGTCATGTTGCCAATATTATGCGTCTTTTGAACTTGCCAAAATATGTTCAAGAGGCCTTAATGGCAAATGGAATTACTATGGGACAAGCAAAACCTTTGTTAACAATTTTGAGTCAAGAGGATAAATTAAAAATGGTTTTTGACGAAATTATGTCAAAAAATTTAACAGCTCGTGATGTTGAAAATCTGGTTAAAAAATCAGTGGCCAACAATAATAATGAAGCACCAGTTGAGAAGGCTAAAGATGTTCACTTGGAAGCTGTTGAAAAGATTGCTATGAGAAAACTGGGAACGAAAGTTGTCATTGACAATGGAAGGATAACTATTCGTTATGAAGGAGATCATGATTTGAACAGAGTCTTAGAAATATTGGGGTTAAATAATGAAATATAATATTGGTGATATTGTGACTTTGAGAAAACCTCATCCCAGCAAAACTGAAAAATGAGAAATCATTAGGGTTGGGGCTGTAGTAAAACTAAAAAGTCTTTCTGTTGAAAATTTGATAATCGAATTAAAACCAAAAATATTTGAAAATAATGCAAAAGTTGTAGAAAGTAGTGAGTAAATATGAGTTTTAAAGTTGGAATTGTTGGGTTACCCAACGTTGGTAAGTCGACTCTTTTTAATGCCATAACAAATTCAAAAGTTGAAGCTGCTAATTATCCCTTTGCAACTATTCAACCAAACTTTGGAACAGTGGCTGTTCCCGATGAGCGCTTAGAAAAAATGGCTGCAATAATGAGTAGTAAAAAATTAGTGCCAACCACTATTGAGTTTGTTGATATTGCTGGTTTGATTGCCGGGGCTAGTAAAGGTGAAGGTTTGGGAAATGCTTTCTTAGCCAATATTAGAGAAACTGATTTGATTTGTGAAGTAATCCGTTGTTTTGATGACAAAAGCATTACTCATGTTGAGGGTAATGTCGACCCAATCAGAGACATTGAAATAATAAATTTAGAACTTATTTTGGCAGACGAAGCAACTGTAAAAAAACGCCTTGAAAGAATCGAAGGAAAAGCTAAAAGTAGCAAAGACAAAGAAATGCTAGCAGAAGTTGATTTACTAACAAGACTGCGTGAATGTTTGGCCGATGGAAAGTTACTAAATACTTTAGATTACAATGAAGATGAAGCTAAAATTTTAAAATCATTTCAACTATTAACTTGTAAGAAATTTATTTATGTGGCCAATGTTTCAGAAAGTGAAGTAGCTGAAGAAAATGACTATGTTAAAAAAGTTCGTCAATTTGCTTTAGAAAATAGTGCAGCTGTTGTGAAAATCTCAGCGCGTATCGAAGAAGAGCTTTCAGAGTTAGACCATCAAGAAAAAACTATTTTCTTAAATGATTTGGGAATACCTAATTCAGGTTTAGATGATTTAATAGCAACAGCTTATAAAACTTTGGATTTACAAACTTTCTTTACTGTGGGACCTCAAGAAGCTCACGCCTGACAATTTCCAAAAGGAGCAACAGCTCCTCAAGCAGCTGGAATTATTCATACTGACTTTGAAAAAGGATTTATTAAGGCAGATGTTTATAATTGTGAAGATTTAATTGCTTTGGGTTCTGAACAAAATGTAAAAAATGCTGGAAAAGTTCGTCTTGAAGGAAAAGCTTATGTTTTAAATGATGGAGATGTTTGTTTCTTCAAGTTTAATAATTAGTCCACAATGTGGATTTTTTTAATTTATTTGGGTTTTTATAATTAAATGTTTATAATAATTTAAAAGAGGGGTAATTTGATGTACAGAATAGGCCAATCAACAGATATTCATAATCTCTCAAAAGGAAAGCAATTGATTTTGGGCCAGATCAACATACCATCGATTTGAAAGGTTGAAGCCATTAGTGATGGAGATGTTATAACCCATGCGATTTGTGAAGCTATAATAGGAGCTTTAGGACTTGGAGATTTAGGCGAGCATTTCCCAGAAAATAAACAAAAAAAAGGTTTTGCTTCATCACAAATAATTGAGCACTGTAACAAAATTTTATTAGAAAATAAATATCAGATAGTAAATATTGATAGCTTAATTATTTTGGATAAACCCAATCTTCTTGAGCATAAAATGAATATAAAAAATAACTTAGCAAAATTATTTGATATCGAAATAGAAAGAATCAACGTTAAAGCTACAACTAGTGAACATAATTTTTTAAGTATGATTCAAGCTAGTGCTGTAGTTCTGTTGAAGAAGGTAGAATAAAATGAGCAAATTAAGATTAAGATACGCACCGAGTCCGACAGGATTTTTACATATCGGAAATACAAGAACTGCATTAATGAATTATTTATTTGCAAAACACTATAAAGGTGATTTCATTGTTAGAATAGAAGATACCGACTTGGAAAGAAATGTGGATGGAGCAATTGAATCCCAATTTGAAAATATGAATTGATTGGGAATTTTTGCAGACGAAAGTTTCTTAAAACCTGCAACTGGTTTTGGCAAATATAAACAATCAGCAAAGTTTGATGTTTATGAAAAAATCGCAAATCAACTTCTAAATGATGAAAAAGCTTACAAGTGTTTTTGTACTCCAGAAGAATTGGAAGCAGACCGTGAAAAACAAGCTAATTTAGGAAATCCTGCACCCCAATACAATAAAAAATGTGCTAAGCTAAGTGAGGCACAAATTAATGAATTAGAAAGCAAAAAGGTGCCGGCAAACATTCGTTTTGCGGTTCCAGAAAATAAGGACTACAAAACTGATGATATTGTTAGGGGTGAAGTTGTTTTCAACTCTAAGGAAATTGGTGACTTTGTTATTTTAAAATCTAACAAAATTGCTACATATAATTTTGCTGTTGTTATTGATGATATCGATATGAAAATTACTCACGTAGTTAGAGGTGAGGAACATATTTCAAACACGCCAAGACAGTTGATGATTTATGAGGCTTTAAAAGCTAAACCACCAATTTTTTGTCACTTAACTTTAATTGTTGATGAAAATCATAAAAAACTTTCAAAAAGAAGTGGAAATGAAATGTTTTTCATTTCTCAATACAAATCTCAAGGTTATTTACCAGAAGCTTTATTTAATTATATTGGACTTTTAGGTTGATCACCAGCAGGTGAGGCGGAGATATTTACAAAGGAAGAATTTATCAAAATTTTTGATGAAAAACGTTTTTCAAAATCTCCAAGTACCTTTGATGTTAATAAACTAAAGTGAATTAATTCTCAATATATGAAAAAAATAAGCGAATCTGATTACTTAGATTTCATCAAGGAATTCATCAACAAGGAGAAATTTGATTTAAGTAAGTATTCAATTGCTGATATTGATAAAATTTTAATTCTTTTCAAAAGGGAAATTGAATTTGGAGTTCAAATCAACGATCACCTTGACTTATTTTTCAATGATAATTTGAAAATGGATGAAGCTACCAAGTCGATTTTAAAAGAGTTGGGGGATATCAAAAATATGGCCATTAAAGTGAGCGAGCAGTTTAATAATCTAAAAGACTGAAATGAAGATAATATTAAAGGTATTGTCAAAGCAATTGGGTTAGAATTAAACCGTAAAGGTAAAGAACTTTTTATGCCAATTAGAATATTAACAACAGGTTTTGAACACGGACCAGAGTTGGCAAAAACTATTGAAATTTTGGGTAAAGACCAAGTGTTAAAAAATATTAATAAGATTAAATAAGGAGGTAGTGATTATGTTCAATAAATTCATCAGAGATAGTGTCCACGGAGATATTCATTTAAAAGAAAAAGTGATTTATGAATTAATCAATACTTACGAATATCAAAGATTAAGACGAATTACCCAATTGGGTGGAGGACAATTTGTTTTTCCTTCAGCTAATCATACTAGATTTAGTCACGGTCTGGGAGTTTATCACTTGATTTGTAAATTTTTAGAAAATCTTGATTTTCAAAAATTAACTGATGAAGAGAAAATTGAAGTAAAAGTAGCTGGATTACTACACGATATCGGACATGGTCCTTTTTCGCACTCCTTTGAAGGGGTTATTACCACTAAACACGAACAGATTTCCCAAGATATTATAATGGGTGCAACCCAAATTAACGCGATTCTAGAAAATTATAATGTTAGTCAGAAAAATGTTGCAGACATAATTGTTGGAAAGCATAAAAATGGAGTTTTGAATGCCTTAGTAAGCAGTCAACTTGATGCAGACCGTTTGGATTATTTGATGCGAGATAGTTACAATTGTGGGGTAAATTATTCAAAACTAGATATTGACTGGATTATTCGACACGCAATGATTAATGGTGATAAAATCGTTTATCCTAAAAAAACTATTTATGCGATAGAATCATATCTTCTAGGTAGATATCATATGTACCAACAAGTTTATCGTCATCCAGTTTCGATTTCCTTTGACGTCATAATAAAAAAGTGATTTCAAAGACTTAAAGATTTATATGAAGAAAAATATTGTTTTAAAAATAAAGAGGATTTAAAGTTATTCATACCAATTTTCAACGAAAAGAAATTGGATCTAGAAAACTATCTTAAATTAGATGACTATACTTTTATAGATTTTATTAAAAAATGCATAAATGAAGATGATAAAATATTATCAGATTTAAGTAATCGAATCATTACTAGAAATTTCTTTGGTTTTTTCAAAGAATCAGAGTATAACAAATTGAGACAAAGTTTTGAGAAGTTAAATCTTGATAAGAAATATTATTTTCATAATTTAGAACTAAAACCAGTATTAATGTATAATGCGGATTTAGATTCAAAAAAAGATGAAACAATATATATTATTGATAATAGTGGCTTGGTTCAAAGTTTTGATCAGATTTCAGAAATTATTGATTATAGTAGTAAAAATAAAGATAAAAAATTAAATTCACAAAATATATATATTTTTCCCAAAATAATGTAAAATAGTGATTGTTAGAGGTGTAAAAAATGGCTATAAAATTATCAAATATAGAGATGGCTTATGATTATTTGAAAAATAATAAAGAAAGTGCCAATTTCGAGGAAATTTGAAATAGCATTGCAAATGAAATTCATGAAGACAATGTTAAAAAAAATGAAATAATCGCAGAACTGTATACTGATCTAGTTTTAGATAATCGTTTCGCACTTACTTCTTCGGGAGAATGAGGTTTACGAGACTATTTAAAATTTGATGACGTTAAGAAGCAATATGATTATGTTGATAAATTTGAAACTACAGAAGAGTTTGAAGATTTAGATGCATACTTAGCGACAGACATTTATGATACAGATGATATTGAAAACGCGGGTCCAAAAATTATCAGGGAAATCAATCAAAACGAAATTGATGAAGAGGATATAGATGACGACGACGATTATTTAGATGACGATGATGACGACGACGAACCAATCGATGAAGACATCTATGATGACGTTGACAATTAATTATAATTTTAAAATGTCGTAAATTTTTTACGACAATTTTACTTTTAAGGGGGTAAGTTTATGACAAAATATATATTTGTAACTGGAGGAGTAGTTTCTGGTTTAGGAAAAGGAATTACAGGTAGTTCTCTAGGAGTTCTGCTAAAAAGTAGTGGTTTAAAAGTTTTTATGCAAAAATTTGACCCGTATTTAAACGTAGATCCAGGTACTATGAGTCCATACCAACATGGAGAAGTTTATGTTACAGAAGATGGAGCAGAAACTGATTTAGATTTAGGACATTATGAAAGATTTATTGATGAAAGTTTGAGTAAGAATTCTAGTGTTACATCAGGGAGAATTTATCTTTCGGTTTTAGAAGCTGAAAGAAGAGGAGACTGAGATGGAAAAACAGTCCAAGTTATTCCACACATTACTGATGAAATTAAAAAGAAAATTTATTTAGCAGGTAAAAATGGAGCTGATGTAGTAATTACTGAAATTGGAGGAACAGTTGGTGATATCGAATCCCAACCATTCATTGAAGCAATTCGACAAGTAAGAATGGAACTGGGAAAGGAAAATGTTGCATTTATTCATGTACCGTTACTACCTTATTTAAGAGTAAGTGGTGAACACAAGACTAAGCCAGTTCAACACTCAGTTAAAGAAATGCTAAAATTAGGAATTCAACCAGATATAATTGTTGCTAGAACCGAAACCACAATTGGTGATGAGGTAAGAAATAAAATATCACTATTTTGTAACATTCCTGATGAAAATGTGATTGTAGCCCCAGATGAAAATTCGATTTATGAAGTACCAATGACTTTATTCAAACAGGACTTGCACAAAATTGTTGCAAAGCAATTAAATATGAAACTAAAAACAACTAAAATCGATCACTGAACTAATTTTTTAACTAAGTTAAATAATGCTAAAGAAGTAGTTGAGGTATATGTTGTTGGTAAATATGTTGAATTAAAAGATGCCTATCTTTCGGTTATTGAATCATTGCATATTGCTGGATTAGAAAACGGATTTAAGGTAAAAATCAATTGAATTCAATCTGCCAATTTGAACGATCAAAATTATCAAGATGTTTTAAAAGATGCCAAAGGAATCCTGGTACCAGGAGGATTTGGTAAAAGAGGGATTGAAGGAAAAGTTTTAGCAGCAAAATTTGCTCGTGAAAACAATATTCCATATTTGGGTATTTGTTTGGGGATGCAAGTTGCCACTGTTGAATTTGCTAAAAACGTTTTAAAATTGGAAAATCCCAATTCAACCGAGTTTGACCAAAACACCCCAAATCCTATTATTGATATCATTAAGGGGAAAGATACTCAAACAATTGGGGGAACCCTGAGGCTGGGTCTGTATAAAACTAAATTGAAGCCAAAAACTATGGCTCATAAACTTTATAAGGGCGACTTTGCTTATGAAAGACATCGTCATCGTTATGAATTTAATAACGATTATCGCCAACAATTTGAAGCTGCAGGAATGGTGTTTTCGGGAGAATATGTTGAAAAAAAATTAGTAGAAATAATCGAAATTCCAACTAATAAATTCTTCGTAGCAGCACAATACCACCCAGAATTCACTTCAAGACCTAATAAGCCAAACCCGTTGTTCAATGGTTTTATTCAGGCTATAATAAAAAATTAAATGTGTAAATTTATAATAAAAAAGTTTATAATTAAATAGATGAGAAAAGAGGAAGAAAATGTCAAAAATTTATCACAAGCGTCTAGTTAACGCTGATGCAATGGTTAAGGCTGCTCACAAAAATAAATATGCAATTGGGCACTTTAACATTAACAACTTAGAATGAACAAAAGCAATTTTAAGTGCAGCTCAAGAAACTAAAACTCCAACTATTATAGCAACTTCAGAAGGTGCTATGAAATATATGGGAGGACCTGCAACTGTTGTTGGTTTAGTAAATGGATTATTAGATGAATTAAACATCACAGTTCCAGTTGCTTTACACTTAGACCACGGTCAATCAGTTGAAATGGCTAAAAAATGTATTTTAGCTGGTTACTCTTCAGTTATGTTTGATGGAAGTCATTTCCCATACGCTGAAAACTTGGCAAAAACAAAAGAAGTAATTGATTTTGCTAAAAAATATGAAGTATCAGTTGAAGCTGAAATTGGTTCAATTGGTGGTGAAGAAGATGGTGTTGTTGGAAACGGTGAACTTGGAGATCCAACTGAAGCTGGAGAAATGGCTAAAACAGGAATTTCAATGTTAGCCGCAGGTATTGGAAACATTCACGGTAAATACCCAGAATGATGAAAAACTCTATCTTTTGAAACTTTGGAAAAACTTCAAAGTGCAGCTAAAATGCCAATGGTATTACATGGTGGAAGTGGAATCCCTCAAGATCAAGTTAAAAAAGCTATTTCTTTAGGAATTTCAAAAATCAATGTTAACACTGAATTACAATTAGCATTTAGAGATGCAACAAGAAAATATATCGAAGAGAAAAAAGACTTAGATGACGCAGGAAAAGGATTTGACCCTCGTAAGTTACTAGCTCCTGGTTACAAAGCATTAGTTGATACTTTTAAAGAATTAACTGGATGATTTGGAAGCCAAGGAAAAGCTTAAATTAAAAAAACAGCTATAAAGTTGTTTTTTTAATTTATTTTAAATTTATTAAATTTTTTATAGAATTATAACAAAAAAGTGGTATTATTAATTTTGGTACAAAAAACATAGTTAAGGAGTGTAAACTATGCCAAGAAAAGATATTCATCCAAAGTATTTTGATGCAAAATTCATCTGTACAACTTGTAGTAAAGAATTTGTTGGAGGTTCAACAAAGGGAGAAGAGATCAGATTAGACACTTGTTCTAATTGTCATCCTTTCTACACTGGTAACCAACAATATAGCAATGCTGCTGGACGTATTGAGAGATTTAACACAAAATTTGTGAAGAAAGAAGAAACTGCTAAAAAAATTGCAATGGATTCAGAAGCACAAAAAGCACAAAACGCTAAGACAAAAAAAGCTACAAAACCTGAAGCTTAGTTTTAAGGGGCCTAAAAAGGTCCTTTTTTTAATTAAATTATTAAATTCAAGTATAATAAGATAAAGGTGATTGAAATGAGTATTAAATTTGAAAATGTTAAAGTAACAACAAAAAAACAAAAACAATGAAATATTGATTTCAATGCCCAATCGGGAAAGGTTACTAGCTTTCTTTGTGAGGAAAGAATTGTTAGAACAGAGTTTAAAAAGATAATGAAGGGCTTAGGCCATGTAAGTTCAGGACGCACTTTGATAAATAATAATGACATGATTAACTACAAGTTAAATCAAAATCAAATCGCTGATTTAACAAAAGATAGTTATATTGAAAGGATTGTCCCACCGAGATTAAGTCTATTTATTTCGCTTCTATTTAATCGAGATTTTATCAGAGATGGTAAAACCAAAATCATTAAGGCTCGCTATGAATACTTATCATACAAGACTTCAAAAAATAATCAAAGTGATTTACAAATGCGACAAGAGATTCAAAGAATTATTCATATTTTTGTTGAAAATTCAATCAGGGTCGAAAAAGAACTTTTAGATATTTTTTTCAAGCAGATTACAGAATTTAACAATTCAAGAGCTGATAGCAAGATTAACGGTGTCAGTGGTAATCTAGCGATTTTACTAAAACGATTCAATCTATTAAAAGAAATTAATGCAAATAAGGAATTACTTTTGACGTTCATGCAATCTCTTTGAGATAAGGTTTATGCTTTTATAGAACTGAGATATTCTTGTGATTGCGAATATAATAGTGGTAGAATAAAAGCGAAAATCTCAAGGAAATTAAGATTTTACGAGCACGAATGAATTGTTAAGGAACAGTTGAAATTAATTGATTTGGATGTTAGTCAGTTAAAGTCTTCAATCCAACACAATAAAATTGAAATAAAGAATCTAGCTAGAAAAATTAACAAGATATTAAATGGTTACAAAAAATTAGATAGTCAAGTTGGCTTAAATTTAATTTCTGAACTTAAAATTTGAAATAATCTTTCAGCAGATCAAAGATTTGAATTTAGACGCAAACAAGAAAACCTATTCTTCAAGATCCTTTTAGATGAATCAAACATTATCAAAGGTAAAATAGTTGAAATAGTTCACAGGTATCACGAACTAGTTTTGGAAGGCAAAACCGAACAAGGAGAAAAGAAAAATTTCAGATCTATTTGCAAAATTAAAAGATCACAAATTCCAACCCTTTACTCTTTGTCGCATTCTTGAACACAAGATATTTTAAATAAACTTGAAATTAAGTTTGATTGATTTATAAGTTCTTTCAAAGTAAGTTCGTTAGCCCAAATTTATTTACAAATAATCAGAGCGATTCATTTAAAAAAGAAAAACATTATTATCGACAACAAATTTCATATGCTAACAAAAAACGATGCAAATTCGTTGATAAACACAATCAGAAGAATAAATGCTTTCTTCCCCAAGGTCTCTATTATTATTATGGAAAGCAATTTGAAAAACCTTCCAAATCTTAACGAACCTTTTTATTCAATTAACAATAGTGATTTAGAATACGTTTCGTTGAATAATGAGTTTTCAAAAAACAACAGCCCTTATCTGAAGGAATTTAATTACAAAAACTTCACCACTAATATTCAGTTAGAAAAAAACTTGTTAAAAATATTAGATCAAAGTTTGAAATTGCCTGATAAAAAATCAACAATTGATTCAAAAGTGGCGATTATTAATCCCTTCGCCATAGAAGTTTTAAATGAAAAAAATGCAAAAAATTCTATGCAATTTGCTGCCAAAATAATTAGTGATTCCAATTTTGTGGACCCCAGCCTTTATTTGGCGGAGATAAATCCAAATGTATCATTGTACTTCTATGAAAATCAAAATATTAACGAGAACAAAGCTGTAAAAATTGCTATCAGTCAAGAGGCTATTTTTATACCCGAAGGGAATTAAAATAAATGAGAGAAAAATACCTAAAATTAGAAAACAAAATTAAAGAATTTGATACAATAATTATTGCAAAACATGTTAATCCAGACTTTGATGCAATTGGTAGTGCTTTTGGACTAAAATTTATTATTGAAGATAATTTTAAAGACAAAAAAGTATTTGTTGTTGGTTCTAAAATTGATGAAGGAAAATACGAAAATCCTCAATTAACTGAAGCGGTAATTAAAAAGTCAATTTTAATTACTTGTGATACTGCAAACAAGGAAAGAGTTGATTTTGAATTTATTAATGAAGCAAAGGAGATTTTCAAAATTGATCACCATGTTGATGGGGATGATTTTGGACATTGCGAACTTGTTGATTCTTCAGCAATTGCCTGTTGTCAAATGATTGCTATTTGATCAAAAGAAATGAATCTGAAAATATCAAAAGAGGCTGCAAGTCATCTATACAAAGGGTTAATTACAGATTCAAACCGATTCTTGTATAAAAATACAAATGCTCAAACATTTGAAGCAGCTCAATTTTTAATCAGCACAGGCATTGATTTTGTTGGAATTTATGATAGCTTATATATCAGAAGCTTGGAAGTGCAAAAATGGATTAATAAATGTTTTTCAAAAGCTGAATTTATCAATGGTGTTGCTCACATAAAAATATTTAAAAAAGAATATGAAGATTTGAGTTTAACATTAGAGGAAGTCAAATCAAGTTTGGGAAGCATTTGTGGAATTAAAGAAATCAAGATTTCAATTTTAGCTATTGAAGTTGAGGACCAAATTAAGATCTCTCTTAGAAGCTCAAATTATTCAGTAAATCAAATTGCTAATAAATTTGGGGGTGGAGGTCACAGACTAGCGGCAGCTTGTAAAATAGCTTCTTGAGATGATTTCTCACAAGTTTTAGAAGCAGCTCAAATTTTAATTAAAAGCGAGGAAAAAAATGTTAACTAAAAATTTACAAAATAAATTAGGATGAATTGAATTAATTACTGGATGTATGTTTGCTGGTAAAACAGAGGAATTCATTAAAAGATTGCGTCGTCACAGCTATGCTAAGCGTAATGTTGTAGCCTTTAAACCAATAATTGATGATAGATACTCAATTGATAAAATATCTTCTCATTCGGGTTCTCAATTTGAATCATACCCAGTTAAAGATAGCTTGCAAATGGTTGAAAAAATAAAAGAGTTGACTAAAATTAAGAAAATTGATGTCTTGGGAATAGACGAAATTCAGTTTTTTGATGAAGGAATTGTTAATTTAGTACAAGAATACGCTGACAAGGGTATAATAGTAATTGTTAATGGTTTGGACAAAGATTTCAAGTGCGAACCATTTAAAAACGTTGATAAACTGCTTGTTCAAGCTGAATATGTAGATAAACTTTCAGCGATTTGCCATAATTGTGGTTCAAATGCAAGTAGAACACAAAGAATAGTAAATGGCAAACCAGCTGCTGCTAACGAACCTGTTATATTAGTTTCAGGAGAAGAACAGTACGAAGCTCGTTGTCGCCATTGTTACATAAAACCAAAGTAAGGAGAAAACATGAATAGTAAAACCCTTGAAGCATTACAAGTAATGCAAAAAAGAATGCAGCAAATCGATGCAGATTTGCAAAATGAAGAAATCCTAAAAGATATCAAAAAGGTTATGGAATTAAATAAAGAACGTTCAAACTTAGAAGAACCGGTTGAACTACTTAAAAAATTTGAAGCCAATATCAACAACATCAAAGAAGCGCGAGAAGTTTTAGAAAATGAAAAAGATGCTGAACTAAGAGAAATGGCGAAAGCGATTTTAGAAGAAGAGGAAGTTAAAACCCCTTCAATAGAATCAGAAATCGATTTAATATTAATGCCTAAAGATCCAAACGATGATAAAAACGTTATTGTTGAAATTCGTGGAGCTGCCGGAGGAGACGAAGCAAATATCTTTGCTGGGGATTTGTACAAAATGTACACAAAATATTGTGAAAAGAATAATTGAAAAATTGATTTACTAGACACTTCTCCATCAGAGGCCGGAGGATTCTCACAAATATCTTTTATGGTCAAAGGTGATAAAGTTTATTCAAAATTAAAATTTGAATCAGGAAGTCATAGAGTTCAAAGGGTTCCGAAAACAGAATCAAAAGGACGAATTCAAACTTCCACAGCAACAGTAGTTGTTTTACCTGAAGTAAGTGACATTGAAGTTGAAATCAGACCTTCAGATTTAAGAATCGATACTTATCGCTCGGGAGGAGCTGGAGGTCAGCATGTTAATACAACTGATTCTGCTGTTAGAATAACTCATATCCCCACAGGGGTTGTGGCATCATCTCAAGATGGAAGAAGTCAACATGATAACAAAGATATTGCGATGACAATGTTAAGAGCCAGAATTTATGAAGCAGAACTTGAGAAACAAAACTCTGAAACTGCTGGAATTCGTAAAAGTGCAGTTGGCACTGGAGCTAGAAGTGAAAAAATTAGAACATATAACTATGCTCAAAATAGAGTAACTGATCACAGAATCAATTTAACCTTGCAAAAATTAGATCAGGTTATGGAAGGTGCTATTGAAGAATTTATTTCAGAACTTATTAATAATGAACAAAAAGAGAAAGTAGCACAACACCTTCAATAAATGCTAATAAGTGAATTTGCAAAATCTCAGAAACTGGACTTTAGTAATAAAGATGAAATAAAAGCCTTTAATCAAATTTTTTCAAACATTTTAGGATTTGAGTTTAAGGATTTGATTACAAAATGGGACTACGAACTGTCTAAAAAACAAATGAAGCTTTTTTCAAAAAAGTGAAAAGTTTTTAAAAACGGTAAACCGCTAGCCTATATAACCAAAAGTAGTTATTTTTACAACACAGAAATTTCGGTCAACAAAAATGTTTTAATACCGCGTCTAGAAACAGAATACTTAGTTAGTCAAAGTTTAGAATTTGCTCAAAAAAACTTTTTGGATTCCGAACTAATATTGGCTGATATTTGCACTGGTAGTGGAGCTATTGGCGTTTCGTTTTTGAGCGATTGGGAAAAGGTTTTAGTTTTCAGTAGCGATATTTCGCAAAAGGCTATCAAGGTTGCCCGAAAAAACTTTTCTCGTTTTGATAAAGATAACTTTATCATCGAAAGAGGTAATTTTCTCAATCCACTAATTAAAAGCGGCTTAAAAGCAAATATTTTAACCATCAATCCTCCTTATATTGATCAAGAAGATCAAAACGTTGATCCAAAAACTTTTAAGAATGAACCTCATTTGGCGCTTTTTGCCAAAAATAAGGGAATGCATTTTTATGAAGAATTTTTCAAATATTGGGAACAGGTGATTAATTTTGAAAAGCCGTTCTTTGTTATTATGGAGTTTGGATTTGATCAAAAAGAAAAGATCGAGTCCTTAGCTAAAGAAAACCTTGGAAATTATAATTGAAAAATCCAGGCAGATTATTTTAACAATTGAAGGTACTTAATTATTAGTTAGGGGCAAGGTTATGGAAAAAGTTGATATAGACCAGGTTAGTTTAAAAAGAAAATATACGAGTATAATTTCTTTAATTATATTTTTTTCAATTATTATTTCGATTCCTTCAATAGTATTTATTTTTATTACCTATGCAAATATTAATTTAACTTTGTATAGCAGTAGTTATGAAGTGATTAAACCAATCATCTCACCAAAGCTATTAAATCCTAATTTAATTTTCATTTTTGAATGAATTGGTTTTTCGTGTTTTGCAATTTTCTTGGTAATGATGCTGTTCGTTGGATTATTATTTAATAACCAAAAAATATCGATAAATAGGAAAATAGTTTATATTTCATTTATGTTATTAATGTTGATTGCATGAATTTTATTAATTAGTGTAGCTCAAAACGAGTATGCCAACTTTCAACTATTTTTTAAATATCAAAACTTAACCAATCATTATACGAGTAGTGAATCACATAGCGAAAATAAAGAAGCTTGAGCTGCAATGGAAAATATCAAAACCCAGTTTACAAGTAATTTCGAAAACAACTATATTTTTGGATGATTATCAAATAATAACGTTTGATGAATGTTGTTTGTACAACTTTCTGTGGCAATTATTTCTTTTATTACCTTGCAAGATTATTTGTTCAAGAAAACTGATATAGAGGAAAACATCGATAGAATAATTAGTATTAATATTAAAAGAAGTGAATTTGGGGAGTCTTTCTTAAAAAAAATTTATAACCGTTTATTTGTTGTCACTGAGAAAAATATTTCTGTCTTAATGATAATTTCTTCGACTCTTTTAATATTACCTCAGTTGATTTACACGATTTCAATATCATCGGGGGAAAGTAAGGTGGCAAGTTTTGCCAACTGAAATTATTTTATACCCAAAATAGTTACCGATGATAGTAATTTCAGTGACTACATTAATTCAGCAAACAAGATTCCGTTCTCTTATTTCACTCTAATCCAACTACCTGTTATTGCTATTGGTTTGACAATGTCAACCATGATAATTTTTATTTCGATCTACTTCAAAAATGATAAATATACTGATGGACTTTATTTATCACAGTTTATTATATTTATTGGTGAGTTATTTTTCACCATTATTGTTACGGTCGTTTCTAAATACCAGCTGCAAAAATTAGAGTTAATTTGAAATAGCGATTCAGAAGTGAAGAAAAATTTCTTGTCATTATACCGAAGTTTTTTAGACTCAGAAAATCTAGAAGGTGATCAAAAGATTTTTCATCAGAACTTTTACAATTTAATTATTGGAGAGCAGGCAATATTCCCAATTTCATTTATTGACTTAAATAACCCAGACCCAAAAATAGGCAGTCTTTGATTAAGTAAGGGACAATACATAGCAGAGTCAATAATTTCCTTTTCTTTTGCAATTGTTGCCACTACAGTAATTGGAAATAAGGTTCACCTTATTAGAAATGAGAAAGTAAAATTAATGCAAAAACGTAAGGTCGAATAGGCCTTTTTTTTGTATAATATTAAAAAGATTGAGGATTTTTATGACTAAAACAGAAGTTAAGCTTGCAATTGAGCTATTAAAAAATAATAAAATAATAATATTGCCAACTGACACAATTTACGGACTTTCAGGATCGGTAAGCAAGGAAAATCAGATAAAAATCAACAACATTAAAGGCAGTCCTAAGGAAAAACCGCTGATTGTACTTATTTCTTCGTTAAAACAGCTTCCAGTTGAGGTTTTTAGAGATAAGAAGTTATTAAACATTTTGAAACTAAAAAAACCAACAACCGTTATAATACCAATGATCGACTCTTCTGAATCAATTGCCATTAGGTTGGTAAAAAGTAATCCAATAAAAAAAATTATTTCAAAAGTGGGGCCGATATTTTCTACCAGCGCCAATAAATCAAAAATTAAATACAAGGAAGGTGAAGTTATCTTCAATAACATAAGTCCAGCAGTTGAAAGGGTATTTTATGCTGGTAACTTAGAAAATGAACCGTCCACAATCATTAATTTCTCAGATATGTCTAAAAAAAGATAAAGAATATAATACCAAACATTGCGATGCATTGCAACATTAATCGTTAAAAAACAGCAAATATATGTTATAATTATAAATGAAGTATGGAGGGTCTATCTATGAGTAGTAAATTTAAAAAGGCCGCTTTAGAAAAGAATTACAAGTACAATCGCCCCGAAGGTGAAAATATAAATTCAAAAGGCAGCAATACAAAAAAGGGTATTAACGATTATAAATCAGCTCGTAATGGAGGAGTAAATTTGAAAACGATTTCTGTTGATGAGGTTATCAACGCCTTAAGAAACTCTAGTGTTAAGAAACAATTCTTTGCTTTACTGGGAAACCAAGATGAAGTAGCAAATGAAATTTTTACAATAAAAGCTGGTGCCGGAACTATTAATATGATTAATATCGAAGCTAAAAAGGTATACCTTTATAATGGACCCTTTTCCTTCTTTATAAAACAAATTATCAATCATCTCCCAGTAGTTAAAATCGAGGATAAAAAAGTTCTTTGAGAAAGAATTTCGATTTTACTTTCAGCACTGAACTACGGGAAAGGCGATACTGATTTTTGTTATGACTTTGAAGAAAGCTTGGACTTTGATGATCCTTTAGAAGCTATTAGATTAGAGTTCAATGAAGTTTTTGAAGCCTATGGTTTTCGCGAACCACTAGTTATTTTAATTAGAGACTTTAGAGGTTTGGCGTTTGAAGATGTTAATTCTATGGTTTCATTTGTGACAACTATTTTTGATAGGGTTTCAAATATTAAAGTTTTAATAGAAATCAACCCTAATTTAATAACTGCTCATTACCAAAATTATATTGGTGATTACATTCAAAATTGATACACACTTTTTGATGGATTAATTGATTGTCGTAACCTACTAGAACCATATGAATTAGATAATAATGAAACCATTTTCTTTGAACAGTTTGATGAATTTAATGATAAAACTCAACCGTTAAATGAATTAAAAGAAGTTCAATTTGACACGGTTAATCAAAAGAACCCACCAAAAAATAATTTTAAAGAAGATGAATTAGCTAGAGAAATAGCAGACCAGTTAGTTCAAGAAACAATTGAGCTCCCTGATAAAAAACAAAAAATTAACAAATTATTAAATGTAAAAATCCCAGACTTTAGTTTAGATAGTACCATGGAGGTTCCTAAAGAAATTAGCAAATTCGCAGACTTGAAAGATCTAAGCTCACTTAAAAACAATAGAAAAAATGAATTTAAAAACAATAAAAATTTGGATGAAGAGGCCAAAACAATAACAAATCTTAACTTAGGTGCACTATTTGGTGATTACACAGTCGAAGAAGATGACGAAGATTTTGAACCAATTAAAAAAGAGCCTAAGGTTGCTAGATCTTCATTTTTAAGACGCAGCGATGGTGTTGAAGAAACAATATTTGATCCAGAAATTTTAATGGATTCAGTAAATTCATCTAATGCAAGAAGTGGTTTTCAAAACCCTTTTAAAAATAAAAAGTAGGAACTTAAAGGATTTATAGAAAGGTAGAAAAGTATGTTTGTATTAGTAGCGGTAATGTCTTGGGTTATAGTATTTATTGCCGCAATTATTTTTATAATTGGGGGAGCTGTGATTTTAGTTTCTTTTACTCTAGAAGAAGGTAATTTCCTGGAGGGAATTAAAAAAATAATAACAAATCAGTTGGTCGGTGCCGATATTTTGAAATATAGCAACGGAGAAAAATGGGGTTATGAATTTTATTATTATGTTTTACCAATTCTTTTAATGGTAATCGGTGCTGTTCTTATTAGTATTTGTATTATCGAATTTGTTAGAATTAGAAAACGTCAAAAAATTTCGCTACCTTTTATTAAAACCTTAATTTTGCTTCTTATAGTTTTCTGTTTCATATTTGGATTTTTAATTTTAATAGTACCTGCCATCTTGCTAATAGTTGCCTTAATTGCTCAGGAAATAATTTTATTTGATGTTGAGGCTATTAACAATTACTCAGAGGAAAGAAATTTATTAATCATTTATAAAGAAGAAAGAAAATTTGAAAAAGAAGTCAATAAAGAAGGAAAGCGTAGCTGAAAGAAAAGATTTGGATCTTGAGAATCAAAAAAAGAACTTGGAAAAAACAAGTATAAGAAAAGTTATTTTGAAGACGAAAAAGAATGATAGTTTCACTTTTTAAAGAAAGGGCGTATTAGAAAATGAAAAACTCACCTATAAAAACTTACACCAAAAATTTAATAAAAGAAGCTAATCAAGTAAATTTAGAAAAAGTAAGTTTAAAAGATATAAAGTGGCCTGTTAATGAGCCTTGAAATATAAATAACTCAAGATATCAAAAACTATATATAAGTTGAATGGATAAAGTTGAATTCCTTCATATCTTAAACAACAAAAATATTTCAAAAATAAAAATTCAAAATTTAAAAGTTAACCAACTAACAAGAATGCAAAATGTTCATAATGATATGGCTTATGCTGTGAACAAAATTGCTAAATCTTTAAAGTTGGCTGACTCTTTTTTAATTGCCTATGTTGATTATGTAAATAGCGTTTTCTCTGTAGGTAATGAAATGATCGCGACAACAGAAACTTACGTAAATCGACGTATTTCTTTTGAAGATATTCAAGGTCCAGTTCATGAACCTGCTAAAATACTATGTAATAAATATCAAAAAGTTTATATAGATTGATTAGAACTAATTAATCAGATCAAAAAAATAAATAATTTTAATATTACTATGATTCGTCAAGGTAAATGAGACATCATGAAAATTAGACGTGAATCAGCACTTTATAATCAAAAAGTTGATAAAGTAAATCAAATTGCTAAATATTTACAGTTGGCTGAAAATTTTGTAGTTGCCAAAGTGGACTATCTAAATCCAGACTACATTAAGAAGGCTCAAATTGATAAAACAATTATTTCATCAAAAGATGAAATAAGATTTAGAGAAATTGTTGGCCCAATTTATGATCCTTCAAGAGTAAATAATAGTAAATACCAAAGACTTTACTCATACTGATTAGAAGAAATTAATAACTTGAAAATTATTCACAACCGTAATATTGATTTAATTAGTGATGGGATGATTTCTGAAAGAAAAATTGAGAAATTGCAAAATGAATACAATTATTTGGTGAGAGATGTAAATGATTTGTTCGAAGATTTAAAGTTAGCTGAACGTTATCGTGTCGCTAGAGTGAACTACTTTATTAACGTCTACGAGAAAAAATATTATCAAGAAGATGCTGGCGAAATTACTTACAACGAAATGAGAATTGAAGAATCAGGCGTACCATTCCTAACAATTGATAAGCCTTTGGAATTAGATTTATCAGAAAAAACTCATGTTGAGAGAATGGAAGCTGAAGAAATAAAATATAAAAAAGTTGTAAAAGATATCCAAGATACTCAAAAGGTTTTGGATGATTTTGTAAACTTTGAGGAAGTTAATGAGGAATTAATAATCCCTGAACAAACAAAAGAAGAATTTATTTTAACTGAAAAAGTTGTTGAGGAAGATGATACTGATTACACAATCACAGATGAAAATTTTGATATAACTTTACAAAGCATCACTGAAGCTGTTGATGAAGAAGAATTAAAAGACCGAGAAGATGTTACGGCAACCTTCATCAAAGAACATGCACTTTTTGATTGAAATGGAAGACCGGTTTACAATGAGCAAAAACAACAATTAATTGCAAACCCTGAAATTTTGAAATTGGATATCACAAATGTTTATGATGAAAATTTCAGACCACTATTTAGCAATGATAAAGAATTGCCTTACGGATATTCTTTATTTGATTGATTGGGAGATCAAGTTTATGATGAACTTGGTAATTTTATAGTTGAAGAAGTGAAAATCAATTTTGATGCCAAAAAACCAAAATACAAAAAAGATGATACTCAATTTATAAAATTTATTCCTCAACCTAAAGATCCAAAAGGAACTAAACTTTATGATTGACACGGGAATCCGGTTTTTGACAAACAAGGAAAACAACTTGAAACAGATGGCGAAAATGCTCAGATCTTAGATACAGAAATTTTTGATGTTAATGGAAATAAATTTACTTTAGAAAAAAACAAATTGCCATACACAAAGGCGTTGTTCAATAAAAATGGATTTAAGTCTCTTGATGTTTTACAAGACAGTGATGCAAAAGAGTCTAAAGGTGTTCCCGCCAAAGAATACTACGCTAAGATAAATAAACCACTTCCTTTAAATTCAACTGAGTTAGAAAAAATTGAAGAAAACAAAGAAGTTAATTTACCAGATAATGATGAACAACTAATTGTTGTTAAAAAACCTTCATCTAATAATGTAGCGCTATTATTTGACAGAAATAAAAAACTTGTTTTTAGTCCCAACAAAGAACCATTAGAACTTAATTCAGATCTTGGTGCAGTGGACTACTCGATTATTTTAAATAGCGCTGGGAAACCTCTTGCTAGCTCAACAAAGTCTCCGATTGTCTTATTTGATAGCCAAGGAAACGTTGTCTTTGATAAAGATGGTTTTTTAGTTGAACAAGAATTAACAGTTCCGAGAGAATTGAAAAACAAAATTAGTTTCAAAACTAAACCAGTAAAAGAAAAAAGTACATTGTTATTTGATATAAATAGCAAACCAGTTTTTGACAAAAACAAGAAGCAACTTACAGTTGAATCTGTAAAAGATAAAGTTGATTTTAAAAATGTTTTTGATAACAAGGGGAAAAGCGTACTAAAAAACAAAGAAAACCAAATTTATGGATTGGCACTTTTTGCTGCGGACAAAGAACAAGTCTACACAAAAGATGGTCAACTGATTTACAAAGAATTTGTAGAAGTTAATAATTTTGAAAAACCGTTAGAAAATTTAGTTGAAAATGATATCTCTAAAAAAGATGATGATTTTATTTTAATCTTTGATAAAAATAACGAACCACTTTTTGACGCCTCAGGAAATCAATTAAATACAGGAATGGATTTTTCAGAGTTTTATCCAAGCAAGATTTTTACAAAACATAAAGAACCTGCCTTTCATGATAAAAAAAATATCGATTTATATGACGCCTCAGGAAATCCTTTAAATGAAGTTAAAGAAAAAATTGGAGAGCAACCTTTGACTTGCAGCTTACCTCCTGATTATCAAGAAAAATTAAATTCAGATAGACAAGAGCAATATCCTAGTGTAGGAACTCTGATGTTTGATAAAAAAGGTAACCCTTTATTTTTTGAAAACAAAGAACATGCATTCATTGATGAAGAAAATTTTGATATTAAAGAAAAAGTTATTTTAAACGAAAAGGGACAACCATTATTTAATACTAAAAAATTAGACAAAGTTGATTTTGCTGTATTTGATTCAGCTAAAAATGAAATCATAAATAAAGATGGAAAATTAAATAAAATTAAAAACAAATCACTTGAGGAATCATCTCAAATATTTGACATAGATGGAAATCAATTATTTAATAAAGATAAGCAACCTTTGCATGTAGACAACTCTAATTTAAAAGAGATTTTATCTGGTCAATTATATGATAAAAAAGGGAAACCATATAAATTAAAAGAAAATCAAAGAGCAATCTTTGACATAGATGGAAATCAATTAACAAATAAACAAGGTGCGCCGCTTATTGAAAAGTCTTTGGATTCTAAAATTGCTTCAGATGATAAAATTCTAGTTAAATTTGAAGAACCAATTGCTCCAGCAGGGACTCAGTTATTTTCAAAAAAAGGGGAACAACTATTTAACAGTGAGGGACAATTATTTGTAACCGATGGTAAACTAAATCCAATTTCTGATAAATTATTTAATGAACATGGAGATTTAGTAATTGATCCAACTAACAAGTTACAGGATGCTACTTTGTTTGATAAAAACAATAACAAAGTCTATAACGAAAATGGAGATCTTATTACAGAAGATAAATTTTTAGAGGTAAGTTCAGATAATTTAGCTAAAAAAGTTTTAGATAATGGTGATACAGTTGATGTAATTAAGAGACCAATAGTTAAAATGAATGAAAATTTATTCTTAACTGATGGAACAGAATTATTTGATGAAAACCAAAATCCAATCACTTTAAATTCAGTTAATCAAAAAGCACCTGAAAGAATTTTCTCAAAAAATGGCAGCGAAATTAAATACCCAGACAACAACAAAACTATAATTGATAGTAATGGATTAGTAGCTTTTGATAAAAAAGGTAACTTAAAATTCAATGAAATCCCATTTGAAAAAGTGGAAAGTAATAAAAATGATGTAGCTTTTGATATCGAAAAAACAAATGAAAATCTTTTTGAAGAAAAACCAAATCAGACAGTTGAAAATCAAAAATTATTTTTATTAGATGGAACAGAATTATTTGATGAAAACCAAAACCCCATTACTTTAAATTCAGTTAATCAAAAAGCACCTGAAAGAATTTTCTCAAAAAATGGTAGCGAAATTAAATACCCAGATAATAACAAAACATTAGTTGACGATTCTGGAATAGTAGCTTTTGATAAAAAAGGTAACCTAAAATTAAGTCAAAATTATTTTGATGAAACTTATGGTTTAAAAGATAACAAAAATTCTAAACAAGATGGAAATGAATCGGGTGAAATTAAAAACCAGGAACAACTAGAAGTGGTTGAAAAATTAATTAAGAAACCAATGGCCCAAGAAGGCGAACAATTATTTAATAAAAAAGGAAAACCCGTTTACAACAAGGACGGAGAAAAAATTACTTTCGATGCTATTAATGAAAAATTTGATGGGGAAATCTTTGATAAAAATGGTAAATCAATTTCAGATAAAAAAGATTCACAGTCAGATAAAACTCTTTACAATAAAAAAGGAACTAAAGTCTTTGATGAAAACGGAGATGCCATTTTTAACACTGAAGTCATTTCTATAAATCCTGATAAAATAAAAATCAAAGAGCTGGAAGATGGCAATACAATTGAAATACTTTCAGAACCATTAATTAAAAATGAAGAATTATTATTTACACAAAATGGAGAACCTGTATTTGATGAATATCATCAACAGTTAAGAACTTCTCAAGACGAAAATGATCAATCTCCTGAAACTGTTTTTGACAAAAAAGGGAGAGATATATCACATAAATTGGATAATATCCGTGTATTGTTTGATAAAAATGGTAACCCAGCTTATGACCGAAGTGGTGATCGTTTAAAAGATGAAAAAATTTTAAATGACTTAGCGGAAAACAAAACTAAATCAGATAATCTATCACAAAATATCAAACCACAAAAAGAGACAGAAGAAGTTTTAGTGACAATACAAGAACCATTGGCACCAAAAAACACGCCCCTATTTACTAAAGATAAAAAACCTTTATTCAATAGAGAGGGTGAACAAATTTTAACTGACGGAAGAATGGAAAAATTTAGTCAGCCTGTTTACAGCGAAAATGGTGAAATTGTATTTGATGCAGCGGAAGAAAACATCGATAAAACTTTATATGATGAATTTGGTAAGGAAATATTTGATAAAAATGGATCACCGATTTTATTATCTAAAAATATCAATGTAAAACCTGAGGAAGTAAAAACTAAAAAAACATCAGATGGCAGCGAAGTGAAATATATTCAAAAACCTTTAGTAAAAAATGATGAGCAACTTTATTTAACTAACAAAGAACCTGTTTACAAATCTGATGGTACACCTTTATTATTCAAAGATGATTTATCATCGGCACCTGAAGAATTATATTCACAAGATGGTAAATTATTAAATAATCTAATTGATTCAAAAACTTTAGTAAATAAAGATGGAATAATAGCGTTTAACCGAAACGGTGATTTAAATATTATTGAAACTCCAGTTGTGGCATTAGAGAAATCAATATCAAATGAAAATGTAAGTACTGATTTGGAATTAAAAGAATCAGATTACAAAAATTCATATTCACAAGATTCTTATGACAACAATCCAAATCAAGATATCACTGAAGGTCAACAAATATTTTTAGCTAACAATCAACCAGTTTATAACCGAAACGGTGATATTTTAAAAACCACAAAAGACATGGAACATTTTTCAGATGAGATGTTTGACGAAAAAGGAAATTCAATTCCCGAAGCACCCAATCAATCACTTTACATAAGTGATGGAACTAAAGTTTTAGACAGAAGAGAAAATGCTAAAAATATTAGTCCCGAAAAATCTTTTGTCGAAAAACCATCAGAAGATAAAAATTTAGAAGAAAATGTTATAGCTGAAATAAAAGTCACTTCAGTAAGCCCAGGAGCTCAGTTATATACAAAAGATAAACGCCCAGTCTTTAATTCTAAGGGTAAACAGTTGCTTAACAATGGTAAACTTTCAAAAATTAATGAGACAGTTTTTGACGAAAAAGGAAAAATAATTTTTGATCCTAAAGACGAAAATTCTGATAAATCACTTTTTGATAAAGATGGAAATCAAGCTTACAAGGAAAATGGTAAACCATTACTTAAAAACAAAGAGGTTAAGATTAAATCTGGCGATATCAAAAAAACGGTTCTCCCTTCTGGAGAAAAAATTAAATTTATTGAGAAACCTGTAGTTGATTTCAATGAACCGCTATATCTAGATGACAATACTCCAGTATTTAAATTTGATGGTAGTCCACTTATATTCAATGATGTTTTAAGTGAATCCCCAGAAAATTTCTATTCTTCTAACGGAATAAAAATCAAAAATGATGACGAAACTAAATCTTTATTTGATAAAAATGGTTTAGAGGTTTTTGATAAAAATGGTAAACTTAAAACCGTTAAAGAACCAATCGTCAAAATATTAGATAGTGAACATGAAAACAATAAATTTGAAAATAAAGAACTTGAAAACAATGAAATTGAAAACAATGAACTTGAAAACAATGAACTTGAAAACAATGAACTTGAAGATGAGCAAGAAGAAAAAAATGAGCGAGAAATTGAATCAGTTAAAGTGGAAAAAATAATAAATAGTCCAGTAGCGCCTATTGGTACTTTGTTATTCTCAAAAGATAATACTCCAATTTACGAATTAAGTGGAAAAAGATTAAAATTATCAGAAAATAAAAATCCTTGAGAAGAGGGAATTTATAATTCAAATCTTCAACCAATTTTAGAATTAGATAACAAAAATCTTTATGATGCTGAGGGTAATGAAATTTTCAACAGCGATGGTAATTTGATTTTAAAACATAAAAAAGTTCTTGTTGACAAAAAAGATATCGAAACTAAAGTTCTACCTAACGGAGAAAAAGTTGAAACAATTAAGTCTGCAAATGTGGACAAGGGACAGTTTTTATTCTTGAAAGATAACACACAAGTTTACGATAAAAATGGAAGTCCAATATTATCAACTGGTACTGATGAACCTTTAAGAGGTGATGTTTTTGATAGAAGTGGTAAAAATCTTTTCAAAGATCCAAAGTATTACGAAAACGGAAAATCACTTTTCACAAAAGAAGGCGTACCAGTTTATGATATGAGTGGTTCAGCTGTTACAAATGAAAGTCAGATTATTGACGAGGCTGATATAAATAACAATTTGGAAGCTAAAACTGCCAAAATTCCAGATTTAAAATCTGAAAAAGTGAAAGCTAAAATAAAGACTCCGATTGCAAAAGTTGGAACCCCATTATTTACAAAAGATCAAGAGCCAGTATTTACTAGCGAAGGTCAACCATTGAAATCTGATGGACAGGTTTCAAGAATAACCTCACCAGTTTTTGATAAATCAGGTAATTTGTTATTTGCATTAGATGATCAAGAAAAAGACAAATCATTGTTTGATAAAGAGGGTCGTAAATTATATTCTGAAACAGGAAAACCTGTTTTAGAAACAGTTGAGTTAGAAATTAACCCTGAAGAAGTTAAAACTAAAAAATTACCTTCAGGAGATACTGTCAACTATATTGAAAAACCTCTTGTTGAAACAGGGCAACAGTTGTTCTTGAAAGATGGAACCCCAGTTTATAAAGCTGATAAAACCCCATTAACAATGGAAGATTTTATGACCAAAACACCAGAAAAAATATTTGATATTCAAAGTCGTGAAATTGATCAAAAAGACAACAAAGCTTTATTTGATAAAAACCAACAAATGGGATTTGACGATAAGGGTAATCGTAAAACAATTAAGAGCCCAATTGTAAAACTTTTAGATGAAACTAAAAGGGAAACAGATACACCAAAAGCAAAAAATGATTCCAAAGAAGATAAAAATATTTTAAAAACTCATGAAAATGAAGAAATTATTTTATTGGAACCAACCGTTGAAGAAGGAACTTTATTATTTGATAAAAAAGGTCGTCCGGTATTTGATGTCAATGGAAATCAATTAACTCAAGGAAAAGTTAACGAAGTTGTTGCTAAAGAAATCTTTGATGTGAATGGTGAAATTCTAAATAAAGATGCTCAGGAAAAAAATATCAAACCTTACTTGTTTGATGAATCAGGTAAAAAAGCTACTGAAATCGATGGAACACCAATTGTCAAAGAGGTTTTAATTGATTTAAGTAATCCAATTCAAAAAGACAAGGAAATTGAAATTATTATCGTACCTATTGCTAAAATAGGAACTAAACTTTACACAGAAAATGGTTCACCAGTATTTTATTCTTCAGGCCAACCCGTAGTTGTAAATTATGAAATAGAAAAATATGATTTCTCAGATATTTACGACAATGATGGAGAGTTAGTAGCTGAACAAAATGAAAATCAAGAACTTTTTGATTTTGAAGGAACCCACGTTATTGAAGATGGAGAGCTTATCAAAGTTAAAAGAGCTGTTAAGAAAAACAAAGAAATCAAAAAAGACGATAAAGCAAATCGAAAAGCTAAAGTTAAAGAAAATATAGATAAGTTTAAAAATTCTCAAAAACATGCAAAGAAAGATTTAGACAATGTTTTTGATGAGGCAAATAGTAGACTTGAAAAAATCAAAGAAGAATTAAAAGAGATTACTGATAATACTCAAGCTAAACGTCAACCTAAATCAGTCTTTGATAAATTAACAGAGGAATATGAGGATGACTATGATACTGAATATGACTTATTAGAATCAAGAAGAAAACCTAATAAATCCAAATCAATAAATGATGATTTAGAGCCTTTACCAAGTATGCAACAAAGCTTTGTTCCAAAAGAAAACAATTTCTTTAATAAGATTGAGGATAGAATGAATTCAATTGAACAAATGCTAGCAATTTTAACAAATCAAGATAAAACTATGGATTCAAGCAAAATTAGAATATTAAAAGATGATATCGACAGAATCTATGCAGATATAAATAATATTAGTTCTAGCGTTCCAAGTTTTACTTATAATAATCAGTTTAATCGCAAACCTCATGATTTTGATATTTGCGGCTGCAAAAATGATTGTGGATCTTCAAAAAGAAGACACCATGTTTATAATTCTGGAAACAACTTTTCACAAAGAGGTAATGATTTTAAAGTAGCTAACTTTAGTCACCACCATAATTGTCACCACAAAAAAAATGATGGTCATCAAATTTGTGAACACTGTGGAAACAACTTTAATTATTAATTTAAATAAAATCTTTGAGTATAAATAAATGTTCGCCCGTTTATTTTATACTTAGAGATTTTTTTATTATGATTTTAAAGTGTTATAATTATTAAAAGAGGTATTTATGAAAAAAGATTTTAATTTTATTAAGTGAGATAAGGAAGGTAGACAATTTAAGGTAACAGGTAAAACAAATGATTCATTTTTAAAATCTTTTATAAATCAAGACAACTTTACAATGACAACAACCCAAGATATTGTTAATGGTTTATTTCCATATATTGACTTGAAACTAAAAGAAGAGCAAGTGCTAAATTCCATCGAAAGAGAGACTTGCGTCAAAAAAATTTTACAAGATTCAATTTCTAAAAAGACTAAAACAATTCCATTCGTTCTAAATGAATGTGAGGATAAATTTCATCAGCAAATTGCTAAAAGAATAATTACAGAGTTCAACCAAATTATCTATAAATATGATGTTAGTAAAATTGAAACAGATTTTATAAACATATTGGAAGGGGAATGCCCTTTTATCGGAATGATTCCTTTTATTTTCCAAACAAAATATGGTGATTTAATTGTTGATATTCGAGCGGGACAAACACATTTTGAAGAAAGAACTACAGCACTTTGTTTTTTGTATGAGCAGTTATGAATTAATAATACTAATTCAAAAGTAATTAAAAAAATTATTATTAACCCACGTTGAGAAAAAGCTGTTCAGGAGTTAGAAAATCCCAGCAAAAGCATCGCTTGAAAATTACTTAATTTTTGCTAAAAAAATTTGAAAATTCGAATCGCACTAAAATTACATACAAGTTAGCCCTCAAAAGAATGATACCAGGTAATTTTTTAAAAGGGGATTTTGTTTTTAATTTGACTTAAAATTTTTGTCAAATAAATGATTGTAAATTTGGGCAATAACTTGTTATATTTTGTCATCTTAAACCCGAAAAATTCCTCAAATAATCGTATAGTTATTAATAAATTTAAATATTTAAAATTTAATGTAATTATATATTGCATTCAAGTAGGTTTAATCATTTATAATTGAACTATAAGAAAGAAAAAGAGGTTCAATATGAAAAAAAGAATTTTAGGTAAAAATTTAGAAGTTAGCACCATAGGTTTGGGTTGCATGGGATTAAGCATGTCTTTCCCCCCATTTCCAGAAAAAAACGAAGCAATAAAATTTTTAAAAGAAGCATATGAGCAAGGAATAACATTTTTTGATACTGCTGAAATATATGGTCCATTTAAAAATGAAGAGCTTTTAGGAGAAGCTCTCCAAGATATTAGATCAAAAGTTATAATTGCTACTAAATTTGGTTTTAAGTATGATGGTGATAAAGTTATTGGATTGGATAGTTCTCGTGAGAACATCCTAAGAGCAATTGAGGAAAGTTTAAAAAGACTAAAAACTGACTACATCGATTTATACTATCAACACCGAGTAGATCCCAGTGTTCCCATTGAAGAAGTTGCTTTAGTAATGAAGGAATTAATTGAATCAGGAAAAATTAAACATTGAGGTTTAAGTGAGGCTTCTGCAACCACTATTAGAAAAGCTCACAAAATTTGTCCAGTCACTGCTGTTCAAAGTGAATATTCAATGTTTTGAAGAGAACCAGAGGAAAAAATATTTCCCACTTTAAAAGAATTAAACATTGGATTTGTTCCTTTCAGCCCTTTAGGAAAAGGTTTTTTAACAGGAAATGTTAAACCAGGTAAAGTATTTGGGGAAGGAGACTTTAGAAATACCATTCCTAGATTTAATAACATTGAATATTTTAAAGCTAATCTTAAATTAGTTGACTACATCAAAGAACTAAGTGTCACTAAAAACACAACTCCCGCAGCGGTAGCAATTGGATGAGTTTTAGCTCAAGGTGAATGAATTGCTCCAATACCAGGAACAAAGAATATTAACAGATTAAAACAAAATAACTTGGCTTGTGAAGTTATTTTCAGTGAAAAAGAGTTACTAGATATTAAAGAAAACCTTGATAAAATTAAAATACTTGGGAATAGATATTCTGAGGTTAACGAAAAACAAATTGATAAGTAAAATCAGACAAATAAAAATCCAGAAATATCTGGATTTTTTTTGCACTTAAACCCTATACCAATATTGTAAAAATTTGGTTTTGGTTTCTAGCTATTAGCCATTAGTTGCTACAATTGTTGAATTTGAAAACAATAAAATGCTTACTTTTTTTATTTTTTAAAATAGTTATTTAATACAAGATTATTTAGCTATTTAAATATGTTTTCTTAATAAGAAAGTGAGGGAAATATTAAATATTAATTTGATTTACCATTTTTATCAAAAAAAATTTTCAATCATGAATGATTGAAAATTTTATGTATAAATATTAATTTGATTTTTGTTTCGGAAAACCTCAAATAGCGGAAAAATCAGTGGTATAAACAGTGTTTATAAAGTCCATCCTACCTGAAACCTTAGCAAAAACTCAATCATCATTTTCATTTTCTAGAACTTCTACGTTTAATTTATCCCCCCATACCTTAAATTTATAAAATTCGTAAATAGGACCGTGATGACTACTCATAAAAGTCCCGTATGGATTACCCATATTATTAAGATCTTTTCGAATTCTTTCCTCAGCACCCCTTATATTGTCTTTTTCCAAATCTTCTGCCACTCCTTTAAAACTATCAGTAGTTTCCACAAAGCCTTTAACTCACTTAAAACGTATATTTTTATCGTTATTAATACCACCAAATCAGTATTTTAAAAATCTTTCCATGACTTTTTCGTTATCGCTTTTTTCCTTAATGGTATTTGTTTGTTTAAAATTAAACTTTAAACCATCTAGTTCAGTAATTTTAGTTCCATCAGCATCTTTAACTATTATGGGCTCGTAATTAAAACTATGATTTTCTCCGCTTTTAATATTGCCTCTCAAACCTGATTCTCTAGTCTTACTAAGATCAATATCGTAAAATTTTGCGTCTGAAAGATTTATGGTTTTTGACATTTCCTCTAGGATGGTCTCTATGAATAATGAGTTTAAAATATCTTTTGATGGTCTTTCCGGATTAAAATCCCAATCCGGATTAGTTGTTGGTTCATCGATAAAAATAAAATCTCCTTCATAAGTAAATTCTTTATTTTCAGCAAAGAATTCTTCCACATTTGCGATGTTTAATTCTAATTTTTCAACTTCGGGACTCCCGCACGATACTACACTAATTGTTGAGGTAGTTAATAGCGATAATGATCCCAATATACTTAGTAATTTTTTCATTTTGTCTCTCCTTTTAAATAATATATAATATCACCTTTGCATATTATATACTATAAATGAAAGATAATAAATATTGTGAAATCAAGAAATAACAATAAACAAAAAGTGTTAACAATAGGAATGTTGCTATTTTTATTAACCAGTTCAGCACTTTTAGTACCTCAAAAAAGTGGTTATTTTTACAATTTTGAAGGGCGAAGTTTTTCAAATCAATCACAAGTTGTTGATTATGCTATGACCAAGGCTAATAAGAAAATTGAACAAGAAGACCACTACTACTATAAATACAATAATAAAATTTACTCTTTAGAAGAAAAAAATCGTGCCCTAGAAGACATGATTAATGATGCTAAAATAAAAAAAGAGCTTACATATAGAAATCCTTCAGATCATATTATTTCAAATTCGGGGGAACTTTCTGCTCAAGTTAGACAAGCTTACAACGACAAGTTAGTTAACGTTTATAAGGGTAAAAACGGTAATTCTTATATAGATTTAGATGAAGCAGTTCAATCATATTTTGATTATGACGAAGTTTTATTAACTGAAAACCTAAATAAAGATTCAAGTGTTCCAATTGAATTCTATAATGAAAGTGAAATGATTCAGTATTTGGAAAATAACAAAAGAGAATCTTCAGAACAAGGAGAGAAAAGTGACTGCTACTTAGTTGGAGGACTTTGTCAAGATGAAAGTTCAGTTAAAAAATGATTGAAAAGTACCTCTGATTACAAATACCGTTACAAGGATTATGAATGAAGCAACTTTTTTCCTGCAGAAATAGAAAAAATTGATTTAAACACAAAAGACAAAGTTTATATAGATAATATTTTCAAGCATGATGCTAGTAAAAATGCTTATTGATTAGGTATTGATAATAAAAACAAGACATCTTTTCTTAATGAAATTTTATTTTCAGGATTAGACTAGTATTTTTTTTCGAAGATTGATCACGCCACTTAGACCACCTCTTAGTGACTGCCAACATCATATGTAAATATAAGTCCTTGATTTTTAAATCTAACTCTTTCATTCTTAATTGTTAAGCTTTTTGGATTATTTAGAAGGGGGCATTTCAATAATAAAGTAATCGTTATTATATTTTATAGTTAGTTTTTTTACTCAAATTAAACTTATTTTTAATTAAAATATCTTCATTTCATAATTTTAATTAATTCCAAAAAATATAATTTGGTTATGATACAATATAAATGTTATTAAAAAGGAGAAACATCCATGAGGAAATTATTATCAATTTTAGCTGCCCTAACTCTAGTGGGAACTTCAGCTAGTAGTGTAGTTGCTTGCGACATGTTTGGAGGCGGTGGCGAAACTACCGAACCTGAACCTGAAGAAGAAGTGGAAGAAGTGGAAGTTGACGAACCAATTGGAAGAGAATTAAACATCAAAAGTTTTGAAAGATTTTTGAGAGAAACTGAAATAAAATATGAGGGACCATATATCTTTGCTAAAAACCAGGATGAATGACTAATAAACAATAGTACTGCAAAAAGAATAATAGATCATAAATTAGAAGTTTATATTCTTGAATTATTAAATGAGCAATTTGATTTTGACTTTGACGATCGATATGAGATTGCAGTTAATATTTCCGGAGAAGATAAAAATCAAATCACTAAACAAAAACCATTTGAAGTAAATAAAGAATATAGATTTAAATATTATGCTAGCATTCGTTCAGCACAATCAACTAATTGACAAGATGCTGTAGATATATCAGATTTATATTTTACTTTCAAACAGACCAATGAACCAGAAAGAAATAATATCACAAATGAAATCCTAAATGATTCTATTAGTACTTATAAAGGTATGAACATTAATGAAGAAAACTATTTTAATTGGGATAATAAAACAAATGATAAATATTATAGAAACATAAGAGAATTAATAAAAAAAGATTTCTCTGAACAATTACGTTCAGAATTGATTTTCATAGTTGAAAATGAATTTGATGAAAATACTAAGGCTAGTCATTTTGAGTCACTACCTTATCATGAATTAAAATCTTCAAATGAAGTCACTGAAATTGAAGTTGTTGATAAACCTATGAAACACGGAGAAGTGATAATTAAAATATATAACACCTCAACCTTTTTCAACTTAGAGGATAAACCCACAATTTCTTGATCAACCTATTGAATAATTTAAAATTATCATAATTAGCAAAATTTGAATAATCCTTAAACTCTAAATAGTTTAAGGATTATTTTTATTTAATAGTAGTTCGGTCTTTTTATAAAACAAATAAGCTATTAATGACTCCTAAAGATAATAACTGGTCTAATGACACTAAATATTTTTCAAGGGGTAACGTTTTTATTTCTCAAAATTATAAAAAACACGGAAATTTTATAATTTTAAGATGTTGCTTTTAAGTGTTATTTTTTGTATAATGAAAATGGGATTAGCCCCAATAAAAGGAGTCAATATGAAAAAATAATATCTCTATTAGCTGCTTTCGGTTTAACAACTTCAGCATCAATCAGCGCTGTTGCTTGTAATACAGATTCAAAAAATCCTGGTGAACCCGGTCTACCAGATTCAGTTGAAGATGAAGCTTACTTAGAATATAAAATACCAGAAACTTTAGAAGAAATTGAGAAACTTTTATCAGAATACAACACCAAAATAAATAATGTTGTAAAGGAGTTGTGTTTAGAAGTTTATGGTCAAGAATCATTTCCAAAGGATGCAACTGCAGAACAAAACAAAACTTTCGTAAATCACGAAAATGCTCAGTTGTATTTAGCGAATCAAATTATTAAATATCACATGGAAGGTTTAAAGTTTATAATTGAGGGCAACAAGACTCAAGCTTCAAATACCGTTATTGCTATGAAAAGTTTGCCAGGAAAATTAGGATTAAATAATCCAGATGATGAAGATCAATTAATCTTATTTGTCTTTTCTGAATCAAACAAAGTTAATTTAACCAAATTAACAAACGACTTAGAAAATAGAATATCTAAAATATAGATACTAAAAACTAATAAGCGAATATATTGTTTAAAAAAGGCTTTCAACAGCCTTTTTTTATATGTTTCTTTGAGCACTTATTTTAAAATAGCTATGGTATTTTCATATGTTTATGCGATTTTGTTATTATATCTAATAATTATCACAGGTGGGGTTAATTAGGAGAAAATTATTATCAATATTAACTGCTTTTTGAGTTAGCTATATCATTTGTATTTAATGTAGCTAAGTGATGATTGTTTGAGGGTAGTGGTTAGATATTTGGATTAAAAGAAGTGAGAAAAATAGAAGAACAATTTGAAAAGAATTTAGTATTTGAGACTAGGAAATATTTTTGAGAGAAACTTAAATAAAGTTAGAGAAACCTAATGCCCTTACTAAAAAATGATGAATGAAAAATAAACTACATAAGGTTTCAGATTACAGGACAAACCTACAACTTTTTTACCCACTTATTTGATATTTTAAAATTATTTCAAACAAGAAGTTTTTAATAACCCTTAAACTATTTAGATTTTAAGGGTTATTTTTATTTAATAGAGTCGCTGACTTTGTAAAACTAATAAGTTGTTTAATATATTAACACTTAAAGTGTTAATATATTTATGGAGCTAGAATTAACTCCAGAAAAGAGGAATTTAAAGTTATGAACATTTGAGCAATTGCTGCAGCAGCTTCGCTGAGTGTAGGCACTCCTGTAAATTTTTCAAATAACTTATTAATTACAACCAGAGATAACAATAGTATTTTTATTGATAAAATGGATTTATCAAAATATCAAAATACTTTGCTAGATAATAAAGATATTATAGTAAATTTAGATGAGGACTATTCACTTAAAGGAGTCACAAATCAATTTAAAGACAAAATTTTATTTGAGATTGAAGATCTTTTAATTTCCAAAGGTAACTATGAAGCATCGGGCGCTTTTATTGACCACAAAAATGATTTTGAGTTTAAAGTACTTTATGAAGAGAATTTCAAAAATCAATATTCAAAAAAAATGATTCTTCAAATAGAGGCAAAACAAACAAATAAATACTTTTTTGAAGGGACAAGTCTAGAATTTTGATTTAATTCTAATTTTATAAATGAATCAAAAATTTCATCTCATGGATATTTGGATTTCCACTATAAACTTAAAGCAAATTGGTCTACAAAATATCAATATGATTTATCAGGATCCAAAAAAGATATCATTTATTATGAGGATTATGCTTTGGATAAAACAGACTTTCTTCGAAAATATAAAAGTGTGGCTGTATACTATAATGCATATGCAATTAACTATAAAAATGAAAGTGTTTTAAAGTATCCAAATGAGGTCAACAGAGTTCAAGGTGTTAGAAACCCAGCAAGTACTAATCCTGATGACAGCAGTTTTTTAATTGCAGATTCGGAATTAAAATCCTGAGGACTTCAAAGTGGTTATAAAATCGTTATGAGCATTCCCATTATTGTTGGAAATACATATATTTCCATAGACACAAGAGCTCGTGGTTATGTAAAAGGGTATGGGGCGCCGTGAAAAGAAATAGAAGTAGGAATTTATGTTAATTATTTTAGATTACAAACTTAGGTTAATAACATGCTAGAGATAAAAAATATAACAAAATTATTTAAAAACGGAGCTGGTATCAAAAATGTTTCGTTTCAAATCCCAGAAAAATCAATTTGTGGTTTTGTTGGTGATAATGGAATGGGTAAAACAACTACTATTAGATGTATTTTTCAAGAGTATCAAACTTCCCAGGGAGAAGTTACCTATAAAGGCAAAACTTTAAAGAGTCGTAATAATTTAATTAAAATCGGATTGTTTCCCGACACAAATTCAATCCCCTTGGACTACCAGCTAAAAGATTATGTTACCTATTTAGCGTTGCTATACAAGATTCCTCCCAAAGTTGCGATAGAAAAGCTAAGTGAATTAACAAAAATATTTAATCTTGAAGGTTATGAAAATAAAAAATTAAAAACTTTATCAGCGGGTATGCTAAAACGCGCCATGTTATTGGCTATTATGATATTGGACTTAGAAGTTATTATTTTAGATGAGCCTACAGCTAATTTAGATGTTAATAGCCGACAAGAGTTTATGGAAATTTTGTTATTTCTAAACAGTCAAGGGAAAACAATCATAATAACAAGTCATATTATTGAAGAGCTACAAGAAATAATCGACTTTTTAGTATTTATTGACAATGGGGAAATCAAATACTCAAAACCAATAGATAATAAAAAAGAGTCTATTAAGGAAATCTATAACAAATATCGCTCCCAAAATATTAGTACTAGAGTGGGGGATTTAAAAAAATATGTTAAATCAAGTCAAGAAAAATAATCAACCCCGCTTAAATAAAATTACTGAAAACTTCCCAGTATTTAGTTTTAATTGAAATTGAATCTGAAAAAGTATTACTTTGTGAATTGTCAATGCAGTTTTTGGAATCATGATTGTTATTTTTTCAATATTGTTCGCCCTAGGAATGAAACAAAATATGGTTGTCTATAATGGCGTGTACCAGGTGCACCAAAACTGAGGACAAAGTTTATGAGCTTTTCAGACCATAAAAACTAGTTTGGTTATTTTATTTATCACGGTTTGAATTGTATTATCAACTTATGAATTATTTGTAAAACAAAAAAAAGCCCTGATGTTTCAACTAGAAATTAGAACGGGAAATAGGTTATGGATTTCATATTGAAGTCGCTTTCTAATTATCTTTTTAACATTAATAATTATTATAACCTTCTTGTTAATTTGTGATTCATTTATTGCCCTTAGTTTTAAAAATTTTGGAAAACCGTTTTTTGAGGCTTTTGGATTGGCAAATTATCCGTTCTTCTATCTTTTAGCTATCGTTTTATTTAGTTTTTCATTGTTTTTCAATGCAGTTTTAAATCCCGTTCTTTCAACTCTATTTTTAATGTCGATAATGAGCTTTGTATTCATTAACCCATTTGGTTGAGTTCCAATTTTTCAAGGAGTCATGTCTGCAAAAAATGTTTACAGTTTAAATGATAAAATTAGAGGGCTGAATTTTGAGTTTAGCTTTGCTAAAAACTTTAATGATTATTTTGCAAATAAAACGGAAATTGACTATTTGCAAAAAGACTTAAAAGAAATGGACATTTACAACTATTATTGATTCTTTGAACAAGATAATATATTTGAAGCAAACGAAGAAAATATTATGGATCCTTATTTATCTGCTAAGTCTTATGAGACATTATTAAAATGAAATGATAAAATAAAATCTCCTGATAATAAAATAGCAGATTTTACTAACTTAACAAATCAATTAATTAAATCTGAAGTCGACGAAAATTTGAAAGATTTTTTAGAATTTTACAAAATTTGAGGTGAAAAATATTTGACCGCCTCAATTTTTGACGGTACATATATTCATTCAAATACAGCTAGACAAATTTTTGGACCTGGTAAATATTTTAGTTTCTTGTTAAATGTCCTTAAAAACAGTATGCAAATTAATAAAAATAACATTTTGAATTTAGATGATTATAACAAAACAATTAATTTTAACGAAAGTAATAACCACTGAAATCCGATTAATCATTTTGAATGATTAAAACGCGGCAAAATTTACAATACAGAAGACATCTTTTTAAGAGAACTTGTCTTTCCTACAATTTATGGAACAAATTGAACTATCGCCTCATTTGATTGAAACATTACTAATCAAACAGAATTTGATAAAATATTGAATAGTCAGGACTCATTGAGACAAATCAAAGATACAAGTGAGTATGAATCTGTAATTCAAATAGGGAAAGTTATTAACAACCCTTTATACGAACTATTTTATTCATTATGACTTCTAACATCGGCTTTATTCTTTGCACTAGCCTTTTTAATATTTAAAAAATTTTACTTTAACTAAGAATTAAATAATAACTACTAATTAAAATAAGTCAAAAACTAGAACTTAATACTTTTAGTAGATAAAACAAAAAAACATTCATATTGTTTAAGACAATTTGAATGTTTTTTTGATGATGAAATATCGGGTTTTTACCTATTTTTAATCTTATCTTCGTAAAACTGCTTTTTATATTCAATAAAATCAATTTGCTCTTGAATATCTTTTTGATTTTTTAAGACTACTTTTTCTTGCTTTAAAATCATTGCTTGACGTTCTGCTAAGCTTTCATCTCCAAGATCTACCAAACCTATGTATTTTATTATTTCCTTTAAGGGCATACTTGTCTTTTTTAAACAAATAATTGTTTCTACAAAACGTAAGTCATCTTCTAATAAATAACGATAGTTGTTTTCATCTCGTTTGAACTTATTAATTACGCCTTTTTCATCATAAAACCTTAGTTGTGACTCTGAAATATTGAATTTCAAAGCAATGTCTTTTAAATAATACTTTAAAATCATAGCAATCATCTCCTAAATAAATTATAAACCATTATTTGGATCTTTTAATCTGCAAATAGGGAACAAACAAAGTTGAATTTCAGCGAAAAAAAATGACTTTAAAAAGTCATTTTAAATGTTTTTTAGTTTCAGTTTGATTTACTTTTTGATGGCTTACTACTTCCAAAACTTCTTTTTGGTTTAGCTGCTCCAAAGTCGCGTTTACGACGGTCTTTTCCAGCCGCCCCTTTATCAAATGAGTTTGATTTAAAATCTCCTGATTTTGCAAATGGTTTATCAGCAGAGAAACCTTCTTTTCTTGGTCCAGAATTGCGTTCTGAACCACGATTATTATCTGAAAAACTTCTTGAGCGATTTCCATTTGAAGAACCTCTTCTAAATCCGTCGCCTCTTGAAGATCCACCACCACTACGACGTTCAACAATCGGTAGTTCTCAACTGTCAACATCCATTTTTTCAATTTCTTTGTTTTGGTATTTTTCTAAATCTTTCATATGGAAAAAGTTGTTACGATTTCCTACTAATGAAATTGAATTTCCCTTTGAACCTGCACGAGCAGTTCTACCGATTCGGTGAATGTAATATTCGTGATCATGAGGTAAGTCGTAATTGATTACATAATCAATTCCAGGAACATCAATTCCTCTAGCAGCAACATCGGTCGCTACTAATACTTTAGTTGCTGATGTTTTAAAAGCTTTTAAAGCACGATTTCTTTCGCTTTGTCTTTTGTCTCCATTGATAACAAATGATCTGACTCCATTTTTATAAAGTAGATTACTAATTTCCTCTGTTTGAGATTTTGTATTAGCAAAAATAATGCTTAATTCAGGTTTAATGTTATTATAAATTGCTACAAGCGCATCTTCTTTATTGTGAGTTTTTGTATCAATAAAGTATTGCTTAATATTAGAACCACTTAAAGCAGTTCTCTCTACTGAAATTTCTACAGGATCTTTTAGGTATTTGTTTGCTATTTCAATAACTTGTTTATTCATAGTTGCTGAAAATAAAAGTGTTTGATGTTCTTCGGGAACTACTCTAAAAAGATTGTCAATATCTTGTTTAAATCCCATTTTCAGCATTTCATCAGCTTCGTCTAATACAACAGTTCTAACTTGGTCAAGTTTCAGCACTTTTCTATTTAATAAATCAGTGATTCTTCCTGGTGTTCCAACAACAATGTTGGTTCTCTTTAAAGCTTGAATCTGGCGAGAAATATTAGCTCCCCCAGTTACACCAGTTGAGGTAATTCCCTCTAAATACATTGATAAGTCGCGTACTTTATCTAAAACCTGTAAAGATAGTTCTCTAGTTGGTGTTACGATAATTGCTTGAACAAAGTTCACATTTGGAGTGATTCTTTCAAGAATTGGTAATAAAAAAGCGGCTGTTTTTCCAGTTCCGGTTTGAGATTTTCCAATAATATCTTTATTTTCTAAGGCAACAGGAATTGTTTTTTCTTGTATTTCTGTTGCTATAGTTAAGTTGTGTTTTGCAAGAGCTTTTTGCAATTGCGGTTTTAAGTTTATTTCGTTAAAATTCATTTGAATTTCC
The DNA here is from genome assembly GCF_964019765.1 of Spiroplasma endosymbiont of Panorpa germanica. Lineage (NCBI taxonomy): Bacteria > Bacillati > Mycoplasmatota > Mollicutes > Entomoplasmatales > Spiroplasmataceae > Spiroplasma > Spiroplasma endosymbiont of Panorpa germanica. Next base: position 248,927 of record NZ_OZ026461.1, read on the forward strand.
TTTCTGTCAGTTGGAGGAATAAGGTATGACCATTTTTAAAATTTAAAAATCCTTAATACTTGAAAAAATTCTCAGACCAAACGAACAGAAATCAAGTTTTCTACAACTTATTAAGTATAGTTTATTTAACTCCTTATGTCAAATGATTAATCACCTTTTTTACAAAAAATATTGCACATAATCGACAAAAAGTTTGGAAAATATAGCTAAAAATAGTAAAATAATAATGATTTGGTTTACCAAAGATTAGATAAGAGGAAGCGAAATGAGCGATAATAAATATAAACCAGTTGATTATGCTGAGATAATTATTTCAGAAGTTGATTCAGCATACAAAAATTTTATAAAAAATAATTCTAAATTATTTGTTTTACCCGAGGAAATTGCAACTTTCATTAAAAACACTAAAAAAATCAGTGACCGTGAAAACCTAGAAAGATATACAGTTGTTTTAGAAAAGAATTTCATAAAAATTACTTGTAAGCCAGAAAAAGAAAATTTTGCTATTTTCTTAAACCACCATTTCTATTTGGTTAGAAACTCACTGATAAATATAAAATCAATTGATGCTAATTTAGAGGAGCAAAAATTAGAAACTTCAGTAATTAGCGAACCAATGGGAATGGATATTGTAGCACTTACAGCAGTTCATATGCTAGGAGCTAATGCATCTCAACTGCAAGAAACTTATAAAAAATTAGAATTGCAAAATGATGATCAATCAGTTTACAAAAGTCTAATTAAATTTCTTGAGGACACTTTGAATTTAGATGGAGAATCTGCTTTTAAAATGCTTTTAGATAACATTGCAAATTACCTACAAAAATATAATGAAGTATACAAGGTAATCTCAGATTTACCCGAAGATGAAATGAGTGCAAAGAGAATCGAAATGTTCATGTACTGCACTGATGCTTACTTCCTTTTAGGAATTATTTACAAAATTTTACTAAAAACACCATTAAATAGCGGTGTAATTGACCAAGATATTTACGATCGATTATCACCAGAACTTGATGCTTTTAAAAATATTTAAATAATCAATTAACTTCAAAGAAATTTGAAGTTTTATTTTACAAAATTTGCCAAAAATATTGCATTAACAGGGTATTAAATGTATTATATATTAGTGTAACTTCGATACACACGGTATTGTGGAAAGGAGGCTGAATATGCCAACAATTAACCAATTAGTTAGAAAACCTCGTAAAGCGAAAACTTGAAAAACAAAAGCGCCCGCTTTGAATCGTGGAGTAAATACTTTGTTAAAAAAAGTAACTAAAGTTTCTTCACCTCAAAAAAGAGGGGTTTGTACGCGTGTTGCAACAATGACACCTAAAAAACCCAACTCTGCGTTACGTAAATACGCAAGGGTTCGTTTAACAAACGGAATGGAAGTAACAGCTTATATTCCGGGAGAAGGACATAACCTACAAGAACATAGTGTTGTTTTAATCCGTGGGGGAAGAGTAAAAGACTTACCTGGGGTTCGTTACCATATCGTTCGTGGTACTTTAGATACAACTGGAGTAAACGGAAGAATGCAATCACGTTCACTATACGGAACTAAACGTCCAAAAGAGAAAAAATAAATATTAAAAAATAAATAGAAAGGGTTAAAATATGAGAAAACATCAAGCCGAAAAAAGAGATGTACTTCCAGATCCAGTTTATAATTCAAAATTAGTAACACGTGCTGTTAATAAAATTATGTTAGATGGAAAAAGAGGAACAGCTCAAGGGATTCTTTACGGAGCTTTTGACAAAATCAAAGCAAAAACTGAACAAAATCCAATCGATGTATTCAACAAAGCGATTGATAACATTCAACCACACTTAGAACTAAAAGTTCGCCGTATTGGGGGAGCTAACTATCAAGTACCTGTTGAAGTGAGCAATGAGCGTAGAGTAACATTAGCTTTACGTTGATTAGTTAACTACTCACGTTTAAGAAATGAAAAAGAAATGGTTGACCGTTTAGCTAACGAAATTATCGATGCTTCAAACGCAACTGGAGGATCTGTTAAAAAACGTGAAGATACTCACAAAATGGCAGAAGCAAATAAAGCGTTTGCTCACTACCGTTGATAGAATTTATCAATCATTTTTAAATATAAAGGAGAAAATAAAATGCCAAGACAATTTAGTCTAGAAAAAACACGTAACTTTGGTATTATGGCCCACATCGATGCGGGTAAAACCACTACCACAGAACGTATTTTATTCCATACTGGTAAAATTCATAAAATTGGTGAAACTCATGAAGGAGCTTCGCAAATGGACTGAATGGCACAAGAACAAGAACGTGGAATTACAATTACATCAGCTGCAACAACAGCTTTTTGAAGAGATTTACGTTTTAACATAATTGATACTCCTGGCCACGTGGACTTTACTGTTGAAGTAGAACGTTCATTACGTGTTTTAGATGGAGCTGTAGCTGTTTTAGATGGTCAAAGTGGGGTAGAACCTCAAACTGAAACTGTTTGAAGACAAGCAACAACTTATAAAGTACCAAGAATTGTTTTTGTTAACAAAATGGATAAAACTGGAGCAGATTTCATCTACTCTGTTAAATCAATCGGGGATAGATTGGGAGCTAAAGCTTCACCAATTCAACTACCAATCGGAGCAGAAGATGCTTTTGATGGAATTATTGATTTAGTAGAAATGAAAGCTTACCACTTTGATGGAAAAGCTGAAGAAATTGCAAAAGAAATAGAAATTCCTGCTGATTTAAAAGATCAAGCAGCACAATTGCGAAACGAGTTAATCGAATCAGCTGTTGAATATGATGAAGCTTTAATGGAAAAATTCCTTGATGGAAAAGAATTAAGTGTAGCTGAAATCAAACAAGCGATTCGTAAAGGGGTGCTTTCAGCTGAATTCTTCCCTGTATTAGCTGGTTCAGCATTTAAAAACAAAGGTGTTAAATTATTATTAGACGCTGTAACTGATTATTTACCATCACCATTAGATGTACCAGCAATTAAAGGTATTCTTCCAAATGGTCAAGAATCAGAACGTAAAGCTGATGATAAAGAACCTTTCTCAGCATTGGCTTTCAAAATTATGACTGACCCATTTGTTGGAAAATTAACTTTCTTTAGAGTTTACTCAGGAGTACTACATAAAGGAAGTTACGTATTAAACGCTACAAAAGATAAAAAAGAACGTGTTGGACGTTTATTAAAAATGCATGCCAATGACCGTGAAGAAATCGAAGAAGTTTACGCTGGGGATATCGCCGCAGCGGTTGGACTAAAAGATACTACTACTGGGGATACACTAACTGATGAAAAACATGAAATCATTTTAGAGTCAATGGTTTTCCCAGAACCAGTTATTAACCTAGCTTTAGAACCAAAAACTAAAGCTGACCAAGAAAAAATGGGAATCGCTTTGAATAAACTTTCAGAGGAGGATCCAACATTTAGAACATTTACTGATGAAGAAACTGGACAAACAATTATTGCTGGTATGGGTGAACTACACTTAGACATTATTGTTGACCGTATGCGTCGTGAATTTAAAGTAGAAACCAACGTTGGAGCTCCACAAGTTTCATACCGTGAAACTATTAAAACCCCAACTCGTGCGGAAGGTAAATATGTAAAACAATCAGGAGGACGTGGACAATATGGTCACGTTGTGATTGAATTTGAACCAAACCACGATAAAGGTTTTGAATGAGTTGATAAAATTGTTGGGGGTAAAATCTCAAAAGAATATATCAATGCTGCCAAAGCTGGACTTCAAAATGCCCTACAAAACGGGGTAATTGCTGGATATCCAATGATCGATGTTAAAGCAACAATCGTTGATGGTTCATACCATGATGTCGATTCAAATGAGATGGCATATAAAATCGCCGCTTCAATGGCTCTAAAAGAAGGTGCTAAACGTATGCAACCAGTTCTATTAGAACCAATTATGTCAGTTGAAGTAACAATTCCAGATGAATACTACGGAGATGTAATGGGTAATATTTCATCAAAACGTGGTCTAATCGAGGGAAGTGAACAAAGAGGTAATGCTCAAACTGTTAAATCAAAAGTTCCATTAAGTGAAATGTTTGGTTATGCAACAGAATTAAGATCATTTACTCAAGGACGTGGTAACTACACTATGCAATTTAGCCACTATAATGAAGCACCAAAATCAATTGCAGAAGAAATTATTAAAAAATCTGGAAAATAGAAGATATTTTTATAAAGTTAAAATACTTTATTTCCAGTGCAAAACTATTGTATTTAAATCTATTTATAATACAATTATAAATGACATTTGTCGTATTACTATAAATGAAGGGAAATTAAAAAAATGGCAAAAGAACAATTTGATCGTAGTTTGCCCCATGTTAACATCGGAACAATCGGACACGTTGACCACGGTAAAACTACATTAACAGCTGCAATTACTAAAGTATTAGCAGCAAAAGGTGGAGCAGAATTTAAAGATTATGCAAACATCGATAACGCACCAGAAGAAAGAGAACGTGGAATTACAATTAATACTTCACACGTTGAATATAAAACAGCTAAAAGACACTACGCTCACGTAGACTGTCCTGGCCACGCCGATTATGTTAAAAACATGATTACAGGAGCTGCTCAAATGGATGGAGGAATCCTTGTTGTTGCCGCAACTGATGGACCAATGCCTCAAACTAGAGAACATATCCTATTATCAAGACAAGTTGGAGTACCAAAAATCGTTGTTTTCTTAAACAAATGTGACATGGTTGATGACGAAGAACTAATCGATTTAGTTGAAATGGAAGTTAGGGACTTATTGACATCATATGAATTTGATGGAGATGGAGCACCAGTTATCCGTGGGAGTGCTTTAAAAGCACTTGAAGGTGACGCAAAATGAGAAGCTAAAATTGAAGAATTAATGAACGCAGTTGATGAATACATCCCAACTCCAGTTCGTGAAACTGATAAAACTTTATTAATGCCAGTTGAAGACGTATTTACAATTACTGGACGTGGAACTGTTGCAACAGGACGTGTTGAACGTGGAATTGTAAAAGTTAACGAAGAAGTTGAAATCGTTGGATTACATGAAGAAAGTAAAAAAACTGTTGTTACAGGATTAGAAATGTTTAGAAAATTATTAGACTTTGCTGAAGCAGGGGATAATGTTGGAGCATTACTACGTGGTGTTAACCGTGAAGATATTGAACGTGGACAAGTTATTGCTAAACCAGGATCAATCAAACCTCATACTCAACTTAAAGCACAAGTTTATGCTTTAACTCAAGAAGAAGGTGGACGTCACAAACCATTCTTTAACAAATACCGTCCTCAATTCTACTTCCGTACAACTGATGTAACTGGTGAAGTTACATTACCTGCGGGAACAGATATGGTTATGCCAGGGGATAACGTTGAATTAAACATTGAATTAATTAAACCAGTTGCCATCGAACAAGGAACTAAGTTCTCAATTCGTGAAGGTGGACGTACTATTGGTGCGGGAACTGTTGTTGAAATTACTAAATAACATTTTATAAATAGAAAAAACTGAGTTAACTCAGTTTTTTTACTTTTCATCTCAATGTAGAAAAATTATCAATAAAAGATTTTTTTGTATATTAAGTTTTTATATTATATAATATTAAAAATAGGAGAAAAATATGAAAAAATTATTAATAGTTTTATCAAGTGTGGCTATAACAGCGCCAACAGTTTCGGCTGTAGTTTCTTGTACAAACTCAAGTAACAAGACTCCAATTCCTGAAGGAAAGGTTGAAATAGGTAATCGTTGAACTGGACTTGATGATTTAGATTTAGAAACAGGATCTAAAAGATCTAAAACTAACAAAACAACAAGTGTTTTAACAGAAAATCAAGGCCAAAAAAGTCGTAGTAAACTTTCAAGTAGTGATAAGCTTTTAAGAAGTACATTAGCTGATAAAAACTTGATTGAAAAGAATCTAATTCAAAATAGTGAGGATATTAAATTTAAGCCGTATGCAGATATTGGAATTGTTGAAGATAATGTTGAATATGGTTTAAAATGACATAGTAAATCAGGAGCGAGTTATGATAAAGCTATGGAAGCTATGGGAATTAAAAACAAGGATGATGTAATTAATTACAATGATTTGGCCAAAATTAACAATGACTCTGACTTAATTAACAAAAGTAAGGGTGATGGGATTGTGCTTGGTTTCATGCAAAATGCCAGTGATAAAGGTGAGTTATCTCCGATGTGAGATGCTGCTCCAAAAGACTTTAACAATAATCAATCTGAAGAATGATTTACATCACGTTTTAACAAGTGAAAAAAAGATGGTTTAGATACTAAAAATATGACAATTTCATTTGGTCCGTTTGCAAATTCATTCTGACATACTGCCTATCAAAATAACATGTCAGAAGAAGAGTTGGCAGACCAATTGTTAGCAATTTCTAACGTATATGGAACTCGCTCGTTTGATTTCTATTTTGCAGCACCTTATTTAAGTATTAGTGGAAGTTATAAAGAATCTCAAAAATTATTAGCAGGAGCTTTAAAAGTTTTACTAGAAAGAGATAATGATATTAGCAATCCTTGAGACTTTAGACTTTCACTTGTTAGTTCAACTGAATCAGGAGTTGGGGTTTCACCAGGATTTTTAAAAACTGGTAAAGAAGAACATGTTGGGGATGAATTTTCACCACTTTATGTATTTACTAAATATTTAGGGATGAACTTCAAGCTTAACTTAGTAACAGGATATTTAACAACAGATCGAAAAGATCCTAAGGGAGATTGAGAAGCTGACATGATGAAATCAGCCATTCAGACCACTCAAGAATCGTGAAGAGCAACAAATAAAATTTTAAATGGCCAAGATATGTCAGAGAAAGACGTTTATCGTCGTATGGCTGTGACTCCTTGAGCTGGTCGTAGAGCAGAAAATGCTACCTATGATTTCACACCAAAAGATGCAGCAGAGTTAAGAAAATTTGCGATTGAAAAAGGTGTGGGAGAATTATCGATGTTTTATATCACTCGTGATCACCCATCTTTCTTTGAGAATAATGGGTTATCAGGAAATGCTCTAGCGGATAAAAACCCAATCGATCAAAACTTGCGCTCAGGTGCTGGTTTTGAAGAGTATGCTTATGCAAAAGCCTTAAATGGGAAAATGAGTTATGAAACAGCTCAAAGCTTAAAAGAAGTAACTGATAAAGAAAAAATTAAGCAATTAAAGGGTTATTTAGATCTAAAAACAATCGATGATAATAAAGCCTTTGATGATATCGAAAATGATGGTTGAGATGGAATCGGAGGGGGAGGACCTAGTACCTTACCTTGGGGAGATGGGGGTCCAACTTCTCCAATTGATCCAGGGAATCCACCAAGTAACAAAAGTCTTTATCGAGATCGTTATGAGGCTAACCCGGTTCGTACTCAAAATAATAATTGAATAACCAAAAAAACCAAAAAAACAACCTCATACTTCTCACCTTATTTAGATGCGGGTTTATGAGATGGTAATAATTTAGATGAAATCTACAACGGAGGAAACTCAGGTAAAGGTGTTAAAGGATTTAATCACTTAACTTTAGCTTTTGCTCAACAAGTGAACAAACACAATGACAGCTTAGAAATATCATTTGCTGGTTTAGAAAAAAACAACGAAGGATATTCTTACTGAGAACAAAATCAACTAAAAGGAAAAGTTTTAGATCCGATTGTTAAAAAAGGACATTTCAAAAATATTAAAGTTGCCTACGGTGGAGCTACTACTGGGGGAATGACTACTAAGAATCCTTGAAATGTAGCTTGAGAATTAAGTAACCATAATATGAATAAAGCTGTAGAAATACTAAAAGCCGGACTAATTGATTTCCAAAAAGAAATAGCAGATTTAGTAAATCAACCAATGACTAAAGCGATTGACTTTGATATTGAAGGACATGCTCAAGAAAATATCGATGAGTTAAGAGTACTAGCTAGAACCTTGGCTGAAATGAAACAAAGTGATAAAAAATGAGATTTCTCACTGACATTACCAGTGTTGCCTTCAGGTTTAACAAATGTTGGTTATAAAGTTTTAGATGTTTTTGTTGAAGAGTATCATAATGCAGGTTTAAGTTATTTAGATATTCCAATTACTAACTTGATGTTAATGGATTATGGAAATCCAATTTACCAACAAGCAATTAAAAATGGACAAACTAACTTTGACTTAGCAAAACAAGCTTTACTTGCAACTAAAAACAATATTGCAACTTCAATATTTAACAATTATGGAGAAACAATTACTATTGATAAAGTTTACCAACTTCTAGCAGCAACTCCGATGATCGGGGTAAATGATACTGTTGATGGGGTATTTACATTAGAAGATGCCAAGGAATTATATAACTGAGCTAACAATGTTGGTTTAGCATATGTTTCAATGTGATCTATGAATGATGACCGTGGTAGAAATAACAATATTAATGCGGTTAACAAAAGCTTAGTAACCCATGGTTTAGCATATCTTGAACAATATGATTTCGCTAGAGCATTTGCAGGAGACTGAACAGATAAAATTATTAAACCAAGAGATAAATGAGAAAATAATTAATAACTCAAATATTTCAAATAAATAATTTATTAGTAAAATTGATATTAATGAAAATAACTCTGCGCGAATTTCGTGTGGAGTTTTTGTTTTTTAGGTTCGAGTATATTTATAAAACTAAAGCTTCTTCTTGTCAATAGGAAAAGGATTAAAATTTGATAATTATTAATTTTTAAATTTTAAATACGTCATAAAAAGTGATTAAAAAAATAGACAGTAGTTTGCAACTGTCTATTTTTATTTATATCTATTGAATTGAAAATCATTAACTAAATAGCTGTGTTGAACCAAGAACAGCTCCGATGACTGTTCAAATTGGCATAGTTAATATTGCTGCGATTGTTGAAATCGATGTAACATTACATGCCAGTTCGGGTTCCTTATCAAAGTTAATGGCGTATACAACAATAACATTTGCCGGAGGAGTGGCTGCCATTATCAAAATCACAGAAAGCTGGATCTCATTAATAGTTCATCCCCCAGTAGCATTACCAATTAGTGCAGTAATTATTGTCAAGATTAGAGCAATAATTGGGACCACAATAATTCTTATAAATGTTGCGTATCAAACACTTTTATCCTTTAAGGCTTTTTTAATATTTCCTTTGGCCATTTTCATTCCAATTGCAATTCAAGCAAGTGGTGTACAAACAGCTGCCAGTGCAGTTAGAACATTCGCAGTTGGAGGAAATAATAAATCAATTCTGAAAGGAGAGAAGTGATCTACTCCGTTATATGTTACAAAATCAATTCCCGGAATTAGTTGAGTGGCTCAGATCGTAAAACCAATCATAGTAGCAATTAAAACTGGATTGGAAAAGATTTTCTTTAAATTAGCTTTACGCTTTTTCTTAGATTCCTTTAATCCATCAATTTTTATTTGCTTTTTAATATCTTTTTGCTCTTGTAAAAAAGTCTTCATTTCTTTTTTACTCAAGTTTTGCTTCTTAATTTTTAAATCGCCTTTACTTAATAACCTCACCTGACTATAAACGGTATTATCAGTACTCATAATTAAGAACCCCACAGAACATAAAAACACTCAATATGAAATATTGAAGTTATTGGCAGTTAGTTCCCCTGGAGCTCCAAATAATTCTTTAATTAAAGGCAATCCAAAGTAGGCTGTTGAACCTAGAGCAACACACATAGCTAAAGTATCTTGAATATCTTTTTTGTATTTTAAGAAAAAATACCTTGATATCATTGTCATTACTAAATAGAAAATAAATCCTAAAATAATAATTGAAAGTTCTGATTTGAACTGTTCCATGTCAACGTTTGCTAAGAAACTTTTTAAAACCAGTGATGGCAACCCTAAAAGCATTACAAATTTTATAAAGACTTGATCTCAATCTTTATTTAAGATTCCCTTGACTGTTAAGATGAAACCTAATGAACCATTTGCTATTTGCTATAGATTTCTATATAATTAATTTATATTAGATAATGACAGGAGTTTGAAGCATGAGAAAACTGCTAATGATTTTAGGGGCATTGAGTCTAACAATATCAATACCTTTAAATGTTGTATCTTGCAAAAAAACTATTTCTGATGATAATTTCGATTATGAAGCACTAATTAATGACTTGCAGTCAAGATCTCAAGAGATGTTTGAACTCAACATGAATGAAGACTTAGAAAAGTTTTATTACATCGACGAAGAATCAATGCAAATGCATTGAGATAGTTTTAGAATCCAAAGATTTGCTGACATTTTGGGGGAAGAGAAAACTGTCGAATTAAGTAATAATTCAGAAGAATTTAAAGAATTTAATGAATTGATTCAAGCAAATGCTAATTTAGAAAAGTTAAAGAAATCTGCTAATGAAGCCTTTTTAAGTGATATTAACTTTAAACCGATTTTAAAAGGAGGGAAAAGTCCCTTCGCTAGTTCGAGTATAAAATTAGATAAAGTAACAATCGAATCTCCATTTACAGGTTCTGAAGATGCCAGAACTAATGTTATTAAAATGAATTATATTTTATCAAGTCAAATTGAGTACTTAAATTCAAAAGGAGAATCTTCAATTTCTACAGTTTCATTCAAATCAGCCATGTATGTGTTTGAAGATGCAAATGATTCCAACGTGTTTACTGAATTTAGTCAAAAATTACATGAATTTGTTGTTTCAGATAAATACTCGAATAGCTTTTTAACGGTTAATAACTCATTTAATCATAGAAATCTTTTTTCAGAATATAGTCAAAAAAATAATTTTAGTGAAATTTATGATAATATTTTTAAAGATCCAGAATTTCAAATCAAGGGAGGGAAAAGTCGTCTAAAACTTGATACAAGTAATGCTAAATTTGATAATAACACCCCTAGATTTATTTACCATGATAATTGAATGTCTGGGGCAACCAAGTATGATTTTAACGATAATTCTTCATGGACTGTTAAATCAAAAGAAGCTTTAATTGAAGGTGGAGAAAAAATAAATGATTTAGCCAAAGAAGTTTCTGGTAATGATTCTACTATTTATATACCTACAAAAGTTCATGATTCGGTTTTAAAAAATTTAGAAAATAATCCACAATCTTCGCGTTATGTAAACTCTGAAAACGTCTTTATTAATTATAGAAGTGGCAATATTTCATACGATTTTAAAAGCCTTATTTCACGTAATGGTATCAAGGTTGATGAAAATTTAAATGGGGAAAATAAAGCCGAAGCAAACCGATTGCTTGGAATACTTGGAACCTATGTTACAAACGTTAAATTAGAATATAAATCAAGTGAAAATGACTCTGTTATGACAATGGAACTGCCCAAACAATTTTTTATTACTCGCCAATTGACATCATTTGAAAACACAACTTTGTATTATGAACAGTTAATTAGAGCGCAGCTGTTGTTTCAAAGAGAAATGTTTGGATTTACAAGAGGTCAGTGATCTAAATCTAATAATCATGCCTTTGTTTTTAAAAAACCAGACGTAATTAGTGAAAATTTTCAACCAGGAGTTTTGTATGACGTTAAGGAATTAATGAATGGTTGTTATGATGAGGCTGTAAAGAAAATTAATAGTGCTAATCTTCTAGGCAATGGTGAAAAAATTGAATATTATATTGGTGGATTTATGTTTAACTACGAACCAGAACAATTTAAAATTAATGAAGAGGGTTACATGTTTTTTTATAAATTTTTTGATAAAACTTTGGTTACAAAAGACCACTGGTTCATACTAAATCCAATAACAAGTAGAAGTGCTAATTATATTTATGGTTTACCTAATCGTTGTTTCAATTTCACTTCTTGAAGCAGAAATGATATAGTGCTAACTGATTTTAATGATGACAAAACCGCTTTTAAACTTCAACAATAAAGTTGCTGGATTATCAATAGTTAAAATTAACCATCAAAACTTAAGTTGTTGATGGTTTTTTATTTATACTGGTTTAATTAATCCATCTCAATGGTTGAAAATAGTGTAAAATAATAAAAAGAGGCAATATGAGTAAAAAAAGCAACAAAAATAGTTTAACCAAGGAAGTTGTTAATGAGAAATTTATTAACAGGTATTTTCCAGAAAATCGCGATAGAAAAAAATTCATTGACCCAAAATTTTTAATTTTTGGTAAGAGAATGAAAAAACCGATTTGAGAAATAATTTTTCTAACAATTAGCACATTCAGTGTTTTGACGATTGGGATTTTATACTTCATAAAATCTGAGAGCATTTCTAGAGTAATTAAAAATGACTATGTCTTTTTATTCATTTCTTTATCAATGACGGTTCTAATTTTGCTAAGAATTGGAAGCATTACAATTGCTAATTATCGTATTAACGAATCTTTTATTTCTGAATACTGAACAAAGAGATATTGTAAATTAGAAGATATTGCCTATAATGAATTCAAAGGTAATAAAGTTTATGATTTAATCTTTTTGGACCTAATGGATAAAATAGACCATAAAAAATTTCCTAATCTAAAGAGAATGCTGTACAGTTGTTTTTACATTTACTTCATATTCATAATACAAATCCTGGTTTTAGCAAATATGACATTTGATGAAGAAGGGACAAAATCAGTGATCGAGATTGTCATTCCAACAATTGACTCATTACTAGTAATTTACATTTCCAAAGAATATGTCAAAACATTAGCCTTGTTTTATCGCGATCAAGAGTACAAATTGATAGAATATATTAACTTTTTTGACTTAAATAACTCAATAATTGAGGAATTAACACAAATTATTGAAAATGAAAAAGATTCAAATAAAAATTTATTGCTTAATTTTGCAAACAGTTTAGGCAAACTGCGTAGATTTGAACTATATGTTGATTTATCAAATATTCTTAAAATAATGATTGATAACAACCTAACACAAGAAATGGATCTAAAGGCCTTGAAATATTATCTATTTGTTACTAATTTAGCTTTAGGAAAGATACTAATCAATGAAAATGACCGATCAGAAAACACTTATATTATGAAACTTTTCATAGATGAGGCAATAAAATAAAAAAAATTGTTTTTTTCTCAATTTATGACTATAATTAATTGTATGTAAAAAGGAGAAAAACATGAATCATAAAACTTTTAAAATTTGTTATAAACTGATTTTTGGTATTAATGGTATTTGTATTTTGCTTTGAGGTTACATTTCAGGAATGTTAAATACTGAAATGATTCAAAATAGCTATCGTGGCGATTACCAATACTTCACCGAAGAATTCATAACAACTTACACGTTTTTATCAAATATCTTAGTCTTGACTTGACTAATTTATTCAGGAATCTTTCATAGTAGAGAAAATAAAAACAAATATCAATCTCAGGGATTTGCAACAGCAATTTCTTGTTATATATCAGTAACGTTTATCGTTTACAACTTTGTATTAATTCCAGTAGAGGGTTGACCAAGTTCAGCCGCTGATCAAGCAATTACAATTATCGACCATATGGTAAATCCAATTGTAATGGTAGTATACTTAGTATTCTTAATGGAAAATAAAACTAAAATTAATTTAAAAGAATTCTTTATCAAAAAATTTATTTGAGTTTGAGCAGGAACTCTTGCTTACTGTGTATTTGCAATGTTAAGAGGAGAATTAAGAGTTAATTCTGATCCAAACTTTGAGGGTCGTTATTACCCATACTTCTTCTTGGATGTTCATTCGGGATTGGGAGTACTTTGATTCTTAATGGCATTTGTGTCAATTACAGGAATGCTGATCGGATTCTCATTCTTATACAACTACGCAAGTAATCAAATGATTGAAAAAGATTATTACAAAGCTTGAAGTGGTTTGGAAGTTGAGAAAACTAACAAAGCCGATAAAGTTGAAAAAGTAGCTGCTAAAAAAACGCCTAAAAAAACAGCTGTAAAAGAATAAAATTAAAATTTTATCACTATTTTAATAATTGTTAAGAAATTAGCAATTTATTAAAATAGTTTTTTTATGAATAATTTCAAATAATATTTAAACTTGGGTTTATTAAGGCCTCATTTTAGGTATAATTAACCTAACCAAATATTAGGAGGTTTTTATGAAAAAAATAACAGATAATTTATATTTAGGTGATCGTCACTCAGCGCCAGTGGAAAGTGATATTATTATTTCTTGTGCTCAAGAAATGTACCAAGATATAATAAAAGATGATAAAAATTATTCAAACCAAGGTGCAGGTAAACACTATTTTAATTTCGAGGACTATCCTGATGTAAAAGGTTTAGACCCACATCTAGTTTTTTTGGCAGTTAATTTAATTGAAAACAATGTTTCAGATAAACAAATTTATGTTCATTGCATTTGAGGTATTAATCGCAGCGCTTCAATAGTTTTCATTTATTTGGTTAGAAATAACTTACTGCCACAATCAGATTTCAAAACCGCACAAAAAGCATTTCAGAAGATTTACCCACCATTTAGTCCAAATCCAGGTTGACAAATATTTTTGATAAATAATTTTCCTTTTGATAAACTATGCTAAAGATTAGTTTAAAATGAGCGCAATTTCAATTAGATGAAGTTAATTACTTGATCGCTTTGAACAATAATAAGATTGTTTACCTAAATATGGGGGCTAATGCTTTTGATGATTTCAGTAGTTTCTTGAAAGTAAATAATTTTGAAGCTAATGAAGATCAAAGCTTGGAAGCTTTTGGTATCAATAAAATTAATGATTATTTTAATCATTTCAACTTGATAAGTTTAGATGATCTTGAACTTTATGGTACACCATTTCAAATAAAGGTTTGAAAAACTCTTTTTTCAGTCTCGAGGAACAAATTGCTGACTTATCAGGAATTAGCTTTTTTAGTAAATCAGCCATTGGCTAATCGAGCAGTTGGAACGGCCTTAAAAAATAACCCGATTTTGATTTTTATTCCATGTCATTTGGTTATAAGTAAATCAGGAATGATTAATTACAAAGCTGGACCAGAGTTGAAAGTCTTCGTACAATCAAAGGAAAAACTTACTTTTTAGGTTTTTTTGGTATATTATAATATAAGTAGGTGAGTTATGAGAAAAGACATTATTATTTTTAGTGATCTTGATTCAACAGCGCTACAGGATAATCATTTGTTTTCTGAAGAGACAAAAGATGTCGTTGTTGAATTATACAAAAAAGGAATTTACTTTTGCCCAGTGACTGCTAGAAGTGCTAAGGATATTTTAAAACAAGGTGAAATACTAAGCTTAGACCAACACGGAGGCATAATCGCTGGAGCCAATGGTGCTAAAATTTATGACTATAAAACTAAGAAATGAATTTTTGAAAGTTTTATTGATCGAAACGTAATTGAAACTGTTTTCAAGGAAACTTACGGAAAAATCGGAAAAATTAAGGTTCATTATTTTGCTGATGATTCTGTTTACGTTTATGGTGAAGGGGAAAATTCTAAATATTGAAGTGAATTGATGAAAATGGATTATAATATAATTAAATCAGTTGAAGAAATTGACAAGCCCATCACCCATCTAACTATTATTCTAGAAAAAGATTCAACTGACCAGAAAGCTGAGGAATTTTATAATAGTTACGTTAAAATGATTCCGGGTGTAGACATTAAAAAATATACAGCAAGAATTTTTGAAGTAATTAACAAGGGTGTTAACAAGGGCTTAGCAGTTAAAAAAATTTGTGAGTATCTAGGATTTGAAAAACAGAATTCAAAATCTTATGCCTTTGGGGATAGTTTTAATGATTTTGAAATGTTTAATAAAGTTGATGTTGGTGTGGCGATGCAAAATGCGATCCCCCAACTAATAGATATTGCAGATGATATTACATTAAATAACAACGAAAATGGGGTTTCCCATTATATAAAAACAAAAATACTTGATAAATAAAGGTTAAAGGAGAAATATTATGTCAAAAATACAGATAAAGTCTTTAGAAGAGTTTAATAATTTAATTGCAGATAAGAAAGTTTTGGTTGATTTCTATGCAGATTGATGTGGTCCATGTAAAATGATCGCCCCAATTTTAGAAGAAATTTCAAATGAACAAGAAGAAACTATAATAGCCAAAGTGGATGTTGATGATTTAGTTGATATTGCTAAGAATTATGAAGTGATGTCAATTCCAACTTTAATTTTATTTGATAAAGGTAAATTAAAAGAAAGGGTCACTGGTTTTGTTCCAAAAAATAAAATTCTGGACTTAATAAAATAGGTAATAAATATGATAAAAATGATTGTCGTTGATATTGATGGAACCCTTGCTTATAAAAAAAGTAAAGTTTCAAAGGAAAATATAGAAGCTATTAAGAAAGCTAAGGAACAAGGGATTAGTGTTGTAATTGCCACAGGGAGAAATATTAACAAAATTCAAAAAGTAGCGGAACAAATCAACTCACACGTTGACAAAAGTCCTGTTGTTTCTTTGAATGGGGGAATGATTCACCAATGAGATGAAAATGGAAATGCTGAAATCTTATTCAAAAAACCCTTTAAGCCAGATGAAAGTGAAGAAATTTTTAAAATAGCTAGCGAAAACAACGTTATTCTTTTTGCTTATACTGAAGATGACCACTTAGCTTATGTTAATAAGAAAAAAAGTATGTTCTTATTTGTTCTAAAAAGAATAAGTAAGAGAAAAACCAAACTATTTGATAAAGTTAAAGAACCATTACAGATAATGAAGTTTATCTGCTTTGGTAAAAATGACCACATAAATAAATTTAGAGAAGAAATGACTAAAAGAAAATTTGAATCTTATGCTTGAAGTTATGTTTCAAAAGGTACTACTAATTTAGAGGTTAATCCTAATTCCGTGGATAAATCAACTGCTCTAAAATTAATAGCTAAGCAAATGAATATTAAGCCTTCAGAAATTGTTTATTTTGGAGATGGAGAAAATGATTTAAAATCTATACAGTGAGCCGGTCTTGGGGTTGCGATGGAAAATGCACCTGAGGCGATTAAGTCTGAGGCGAACGAAGTTGCTCTACACCATAAAAAACATGGAGTGGCAGTTAAAATCAATGAAATCCTAGAAAATGTTAAATAGATAAAATTTTAAACTCTTCAGTTTGTTATTGGAGAGTTTTTTTCATTTGTAGTTGATCTTAATTTATTCACGATTACTCATTGGAGGTAATAACAGAGATGATTAATTTCAATAGACAAAATTTTAGTTTTAAGCTTTTGTCAAATATCCGTATAACAAATGACCTAAAATTCATTAAGAAATCTTTTAAAAATATGAATAGTATTTCGGTGATGAGTTGCTTTAATAGCAAAAAAATAAATAATTTGGGTGTAAATTTCAATAGACCTAAGGACTAAAATAATAATTTTTTTAAGCATTTAAGATAAAAAAACCGCCAGAAAGCTGGCCGTAATTTTATTTAAAAATGCTCTTTTTTATTTGCAAGCAATTTAGAATTAAGTATTCAAAATTCAAAATATTTTCTATTAATAAAAAAACTTACTTATTTTTATTAATAAGTTGATTAAATCAAGGTATAATAGAAAAAAGGAGATATTTATGAAAGAGTATAATGCAAAATGTTTTAAGTGTGTTGCTGAGCAACAAAAGGATAAAAAACCAGCTGGAGCAGCTGGAGTATTATTTTCTAAAATGCAACAAAATCTAGTTGGAAATGTTGAAGACGAAGTTTTTGTTTGTCAAAGACATAGATAGATTTAAAAATGAATATTGAAAAAGTAATAGAAAATTTAAGAATCGATTACAATCAAATTAATGATGATCAAAGGTATTCGCTTTTTAATTCGTACACAAGGTATAGAATTTTAAGGCAAGCTAAATTGAGTAATAATGAAGCTACCAACAAGTATGCTCAAGAATTTCAAAATAGATTGATTGAAAAAATTGAAAGTAATTTGAAGTCGGTTTCTTTTAAAGAAATTAAAGATAGCAAAAAATCAGTTGATTTGGGAGCTGGTGTCTACCTTATTTATTTAAAAGATAAGAAAAATAATGTTGTCTTAACTTATGTTGGAGAATCTAAACAAATTTGAACTCGTTGAAAAAGCCATCTTCGTGAAATTGATCCAAAAACTTCGCAAAAACGCAAACGACTTTACAATAAATTAAAAAAACTTTACAAGGAACAAAATTTAGATTATCGTAAAGTCCGCTTTGTTAAAATAGCTGACGAACCCGATCAAAATAACAGACTTATTTCAGAGGCTTACTTTATATATAACTTTAAGTCACCAGTAATCAATGCGAACAACAAAAATTTAAATAGTCGAGCTGTTTGTATTAATGGTCACGGCCGTATGTCTAGTTGCTTGAGTTATCAAATATTAGAATTTGAAGTAATCCCGGTGGTGCAATTTAGATGCAAAAATAAGGAATGTCGAGTTAAATTTGAGATATTCTAGCAAAATACATTATAATGAATTAGAGGAGAAATAAAATGATATTTTTAAATGACAAAAAACAGTTTGAGCTAACTCTAAAAGCTATTAAAAAAAGTGAAGTAAAAAACACTTTAGTAAATTTAGATGACGAATCAGTTACTTTAATTTCAGAAGAAAAAACTATTTATATGGTTTTTGATGAAATCAAAGGATGTACATATAAAAAGATAAGCAAAGCTTTAGCAAGCTTCTTAAAAGCTAATAAAAAAGATTTGAATATTGATGTGGACTCTTTTTTCAAAATTAACGAAAGTAAAATTGATGGAATTTTTGATGCAGTAGTTGAAACTGCAATGTTTGAAAATCACAAAATAATTTCTTACAAAGAAAAAACTGTGGATAAACCAAATATTAACTTAATTTGCAAAGCGGACAAATCAGCAAGATTTAATGAAACAGCTATTAAAATGGAATTTGTTAATTTCACCAGAGATTTACAAGATACTCCACCAAATATAGCAACAAGTGTAACTATAGCAGATAAAATTGCCACCAAAGCAAAAGAAATTAAAGGTCTAAAAGTTACTGTTTTAAACAAAAAACAAATTGAAGATTTGAAAATGGGTCTTTTACTTTCTGTTAATGCAGGAAGTTATGTGGAACCAAGAGTTGTTGTTTTAGAATATATTGGAGATCCTAAAAAAGAGAAAATTGGTCTTGTAGGAAAAGGTATTACTTTTGACTCAGGAGGTTATTCTTTAAAACCATCTAACTTTATGGAAGGTATGAAATTTGATATGTCGGGTGCCACAATCATGTTATCATCAGTAATGGCTTTAGCAAAAGCTCAAGCTAAAACTAATGTAATGGCAATTGGACTATTCACTGATAATAGAATTGGTGGTCACGCAACTTTAGTTGAATCTGTAATCACAAGTATGAACGGTAAAACTGTTGAAATCACAAACACAGATGCTGAAGGTAGATTAGTTTTAGCAGATGGAATTACTTATGCAGTTCGTGAAGCTAAAGTTGATAAAATTATCGATGCCGCTACTTTAACAGGAGCCATCGTAATAGCTTTAGGAAAATGACAAACAGGAGTTTTCTCAACTAATGACCAATGGTATGATGAAGTTGCCAAAGCAGCTCAAGCAGGTCATGAACCAATTTGAAGACAACCACTTTTAGAAGAGCACTTAAAAGCAATGCAATGTTCTCCAGTCGCTGACTTAGCAAACTCAGAACCAGGAAGAAATGCTGGAAGTTCAACTGCCGCTGCTTTCCTTGATTCATTTGCAGAAGGTAAACCATTTGTTCACTTAGATATCGCCGGAACAGCAGATGACGGTAAACGTGGCACAGGAGTAATGGTTAAAACAATTTTTGAACTATTAAATAAATAATAAAAAAACTACGAAAAATATTTCGTAGTTTTTTTATTAATCCTTTTCTAAAGCTGGGATTATTTTATCAAAATCTTCTTTTATTGAAGAAAACAGTTGAATAATTAAAGGACCTCCGCCTCCTTTAAAAGAGCTTTGATCTGCTAGATTTTTTTCATATCAATTTTTAATATTAAAATCAGCTTTTTGGTTACAAACCAAAACAACATTGCTACTTGCTTGAACTTGATTGGCAAATACAATAACATTATTTGGATTTTCGTTTGCTAGTATTGAAGCCTTTGAAATTAATAATTTATTAGTATAATTTTCATCAGCAGTTTGATAGTAGTGAAATTTGTCTTTAATTATTTTTGGTTTAAATTCTTGACTTAAAAAGTTTTTGATACTTTCTTGTTCAAGATTTTTTAGATACTTGTTAATTAAGGCGGTGATTTGTAAACCGATTTCATTTAACTCTCTAACAGCTAGATAATTTCATTGACTAGTTAATTTTTGACAAGCATCAATTTGATCTTTAAAATTGTGATTCATTCCTAAATCAACAGCTTTTTTTATTTGATTTAAAATCTCAGCAAAGCGATTAGTAAGTTTATTTTCAAAATAATTATCAGCCACTAATTTATTTGTGGTCATATCGATAATCACAGCCTTGTTATTTTTTGAGTAATTCATAAACCATACTTGTTTTAATTCTTTGGTGTTATTAGCGTGTGTACCACTACAAGGTTCGATTACAATTTTGGGAAATTCAACCATTCTAACCATTTCCCCAGGATTAATCTTGGTGAATTCAAATAAGTAATTTTTTTCATGTGCTTCTTCTTGAGTTACAAAAAAGATTTTTGATTTCACATTTTCGGGAATAATTTTTTGATTAATTTCATTAACAACTTCTAAAACTAATTGTGGAGTTATTTTATCATCATTGCAAAATTGTAATTGGTAGCGGTCGTTATTTAACTTGCTTCCTAATTCCTCAACATAATAACCAACATGATTTAAGATGGTCTGTCACGTAATGTGAAGTGCTGAATGATTCAAAGATGAGTTATAACGAAATTCCTTGTTAACTTCTAAATCAACGATATCCTCTACCTCAATACTTTGATTATTTAAATTTACTTCATGGATAAAATATCCTAAAACGATATCTTTGCGCACATCCATTATATTAAAGCGGTTTTTCTTGAAAACCATTTCTCCTTGATCGCTATCTTGTCCACCTGAAATCGCATAAAAAGGGGTTTGGTCAAAAATTACATAACCATGACCAGATAATTTTTTTACTTTTGAACCTTTTTCATCAAAGAGTCCGATTACTTTGGATTGAGAATTTAATTGCTCATAGCCCAAAAATTTTGTTTTCTCCAAGTTTGTTAAATCTATTTTATTTAATAATTCATTCATTTTTAATATTTCCTCCCATTTCTTTTATTTTAACATAACTAAAGTAATCAAAGAAATCATGAAAATAAACTCATGTATTTGATATAGGATTTTTTGGGTGTGACAAATAGCAACTACTTTTCAAATAAATGTAAATTTTAAGAGATACAGATTATTGAAACTTAATTTTTTATTAATTTATTGAGATATTTGATTTAAAATAATATAAGTAAGAGGTTAAAATATGATTTTAGAACAGATTTATAAATATAGTAAAGAAATAGATACTGCAAAAGCGCTGATTTCTAAAGCGATAATTGATGAAATTACAAATGAAAAGTCCTTTTCTTTATCAGTGGTTCAATTAGCTGACAAGAGCGGGTGTAGTCAATCAACTGTTTCCAAGTACATAAAAAACGATTTAGAAATTGAAAGTTATCGGGATTTGGTATCAATTCTAAATAAAGAAATTACTCGTTATTTTGAAGATAAATATAACAGTAATAATTTTGAGGAAAACTCTTCAGCGATAGTAGATGATTTAACACGAACATTGAAAAAATTGGATTCAACAAAGGTTAAAGAAGCGGCCCAAATGATATTTAGTGCAGAGAAAATTTGTGTTGCTGCCAATGGAGGGAATGTCGCTCTAAAATCTGAAATCGAACACAAATTATCACAAACTGGTAAATTTATTATGATAGGGACAGATTGACATCAACAATCCATAAATATTAATTTTATGAAAAAGACGGACGTGCTAATACTGATTTCTTATTCAGGTGATAAATTTGAGATGAATAAAATCATGGATAAAGCCTTAGAAAAAGGAATAACAATTATTACCTTAACTGGTCCTTTTGAATCAAAAATAAAAAGTAAATCAACTCATAATTTTCAAGTTGAATCAAAAGATCCTAAATATCGCTCATTTTCTTTCACAGCAAGAGTTTGTGCATTCGCTATATGAGAGATGATTTTTAAGGAATTTTTATCAATGGACGTAATTACAAGCGATGTTATTGACGCTTGAAAATGAGAACAAAGTAATTAGCAAATTTTTAAAAGGCAAAACCTTCCAAATGGAAGGTTTTTTTATTGAACCATATGTTATCGCTTTTTAAAAAATTTTTTTCAATTTATCTCATTAAATAGATATTCTGTTTGATTTGAACCATAAAGTTTTTTCAAAAATCTTAAATTTAAATTCCAACTTACAAAGAAAAGAATTAGAAAAAACGTAAATAAATACATATAAAATAGTATATTTTCATTTCTATTAGTGTTGTTAACAAAATTCTGATTATTTTTTGATAAGAATTTTACTGGAAAATAGGGGAAATTCCCAAGAATCATTGCATTTGTTTCAACATTAATAATGGGCATAATTTTCAATTGATTTGATGTGCTTCATCCAATATTTTTAAATATCACATTGGTAAATTGAAATACATTAAAATACTTATTTAGTTCTATTCTACTGTTTTTACTGCGTACTTCTTCAGCAAAATTATTTTCTATACTGGATTTTCCGATTACTTGTAATAAAACTGCCGGTGTTAAAACTTCTTCTAAAATTTCTGATTGATTCAATTTAACATTAAATAAATCTTTGGAATCATTTTTACCCTCGGTAATTAAAAATTCGTTCCATAATTTTTTACTTCCATAATCATATTTATCTTTATTGTTGAAAAAAGAGTCCACTAATTTGTAGTTGCTAACATCAACCACACTATCTTTAAGTGGTTGATTGAAATAATCGATTAAAGAATTATAGAATAAATACTTATAGAATAACACGAGTTGTTCCTTATCTTGTTTTGTAGGATTATAGTCTTCAAAAATAATACCATTTTTAGTTATTCGGATACTTTTGAAAAGATCTACGGTCAGGTTATCTTCATTTAGATAATAATTTTCTCCAAAAACTTCTCTTAATTGATTGAAATAATTTATAGAAAAGCTATCGTCGCTCATTTTTTTAATAATAGGTAAAACCAGCGGGTTATCATAGTTATTTACAAAAAAATCATCAGCGATAATATTTAAATTTGAAAGCTTAGTTTGATTAAAGCTGTTAATAACTTCCTCTTTTTCGTGATAGCAATAAAAATGAGGGTGATAATCATTGAATAATATTTGTGATTTTTTGGATTTACAGAAATTATTTAGAAAAAGTGATTCTTTTTCT
This sequence comes from Spiroplasma endosymbiont of Panorpa germanica, assembly GCF_964019765.1. NCBI lineage: Bacteria > Bacillati > Mycoplasmatota > Mollicutes > Entomoplasmatales > Spiroplasmataceae > Spiroplasma > Spiroplasma endosymbiont of Panorpa germanica. The sequence continues at coordinate 272,286 of NZ_OZ026461.1, forward strand.
AATTCAACGAAATCTTCATTTGGATTCCAGTTACTTCTATAAAAATAATCTTTGTAAATTTGACTTTTCTGGAATTTTAAAGCTAAGCCTATTTTTTTGTCATTTGTTTGCAAACTAATATTGGTGCTTGAGCTTAAATTAAAATTTAATTCTGTATTAATTGTATTATTATTTTTTATGTTAAATCCAAAGGAGCAAATAATTGATAAAATAAAAGTTAAAATCAAAATTGAATTTCTAGAGATGGAAAATCTAATTGTAAAAATAATGCTCATCAAAAGAATGATAAAAATTATAAAAATTATCATAACTAGGTAGATAACTAAAAAATTAATGAATAAAACTAAGTAGTAATTTCAAATCATTATTTCAAAGAAAAAGTTAGTTAATTGAATTACAAAAATTATTGCAATATAAAACAAAATTTCCTTTGTAATTCAATAAAGAAAAAAATGACTTCTCTCCCTATTGCAGTATAGATCACTTCTGATATTATAGCTGAATGTCTTTCTACTATAAAAATTTTTACAGCTTAAGAAAATAATGGGGGAAATTATAAATATGTTTGCAACAGATAAAAATATCTTATTTTTAAAACTCATGAGCTCCAATAAAAATAAGTCCTTTGACATTATTGAATTTCGCTTAAATTTGCTCATTACTATAAGCATTCCAACAAAATTTAATACTATCGTAGTTAAAGCAAAAAAAGTAATTAAAAAAATTTTAAATTTGCTTCAATTTCTAAAATTCATCTCTTTTTTTCCTTGCTATTTAGTTTTTATAGTCTTATAATAACATTTTTTTTAGATAGGAATATAAATTTATGAGAATAAAAAAAACTATTTTATCAGTAATGTCCTCTTTATCACTTGTGGCATCCTCTTTGCTAACGGTTTCTTGCTCGGGGAATAATAGTGCAAACGGTTTTGACGAAAAAGAGCAAAAATACAAATATTATGAACTGGACGGTATGAAATTTGCATCTAAAGAAGACGCAATAAGTTATGTTCTAGATAATAGTTCGGAAAGAGAAAATTTTAAAGTTCAAAAAAATCAGGTTTATTTTGGAGAGGAAAAATTTGGCTCGGTTGAACAAGTTTATGAAAAAATTGAAAAAGACTACAACATTAGAACACAAGTTTTAAACAAAAATCCACACGACTACATCGTTGATGCTAATGGGGAAGTTGACCCTCTAATTGCTAGTTCTGGTGAAAGAGCTACTGAAGTCTATAGAAATGCGGATGGATCTATTAGTTCGGATTTTGATTCCCAAATAGCATATGAAAACGCTTTAAATAGTCACTATAAATTAATTAAGAAGAATTATTTGGCGGATGGTCAAAAATTTACCAACAAGGATTCGATATTAAACTATTATAATTCTAAATATAAAAATTCAAATGACTTTCAGACTACTTCTTGTTATCAATTTTCGCAAAGTTGTTTACAAGAAGATGAGTTAAAAAATGAAATTAATAATTCGATAGTTTCCAATTATGAGCATAACGGATCTACTATTTCAGGATTCGAGTTGAATAATCCAGACAAAATAAATACTACAATGGAAGAGAGAGAATCAATAACAAGAGTTAGCAGTAGACCAGGGGTCTATTATGTTGAACAAAAAGAAGGAACCGAGGGTAGTGTTACTGGTCAGACTATGATTGAATATAATGGTGATTTTACTAATTTCATAAATAATGAGAAAAATTGAAACGTAATTAATAAGTCATCAACTGGTATATTTGATTTAGGCCTTGAAAAAGTTTTCGAATTAAACGTAATGGGTCCAATAAACGCTTATAATGATTTAATAAAATTAACTTTATTGTCAAGAGGTGATGATATTTCTGATTCAGATACAGAAAATCTTTTTCAAGGATCAGATAAAGATTTTAACTTAGAAGAGACGATTATCAAATATAGCCATCCAGGTGATGAGGCAGCTGGTTTTAAAGATTATGTAAAAATCAAAGAAATGATTTTAAAGTACCAAATCAATGGTTATTTTAACGAACAAGTGTCACAGCTAAACACTTTGCAAACATTAGATTTTGACTCAAAGGAGAAAATAGGGCTGATAAAATTAAAAGACCTATTAAGGGAGACTAATATTTCTAAGTCTGACAGTGATATGCTTGATTTAATATATTGAAATATGTTATACAACTTTAATGCATTAGATGAATGACATGAACTTATTCAACTAGTACCTTTAAACAAAGCTTCTGATTTTATGGAATCCCTATTGAATCCTTCTAGAAAAAATATAGAAAACATTTCAAGTTTAAATGATGATAAAAGATTTGAGAAAGGACTAAATAAATTTTTAACAGCTGCTAGTTTAGTGTTTGTTGAAGCTTCAGAAAATCCGGACAAAGTTGTCGAATTTATAGTTGGTACAGCGCAATTAGTTGGTTATGCAGCCCCATTTCTTGAGGCTGCCGCTCAAGTGTTGCCAATTATCACTGCGATTACAATAGCGATTAATGTTATAAATCTTATACCAATAGAAACAACCTTAACCTATGAACTTGTTGTACCAACAAACAAAGACAGAATCACCTATGAAGTGAGCAAGTGATTTTGACAAAAACATGACTTTAAACCTTCCAAGATATTTAACACTTTTGAAATAAAAAAAACACAGAGTGTAGACAAATTCCTGATTTATAATAGATATTATAATTCCTATGAATCTGCAGAGAGGTATTTAAAAGAGTTGATACTTGAGGACTTAAAAAAATCAAAACCAGATTTTTATACAACACCTTATTTGGAGTCTAAGAATTTTAGTTCAAAAGACAAACTAGTTGATGGTGTTTTTGAAGAATACAAAAAAAACGAATTAAAATTATATTCGGATAAATTTGGTAATACTTTTAAAAGTCAAGATGAGGCCTTCAATAGCTATATTAATAAATTAAACAATAGCAAATTTTTGGAAGAATATTATTACATCGCACCAAATTCAGATCAAGCATTTTATGCAAATTCATATGAGGAAGTTCAAAGACACATTAAAGATAATATTCAAATCGAGAGTAAAATAGTTGATTGAACGGACCTATTTCAAGAAAATGATTTTGATAAAATAACTGATTTAAATGAAGCTAAATACTTGGTCTATTTTGTAGAGGTTAAAGGCATAAAGCACTATTTCGCCAACTTAGATGACTTGTACGCCTTTATTATGATAGAGAATAACTACCAAAATAGGTTTTATTATGACTTACAAACGACTTTTATTTACGATGAAAAATTATTTGAAAGTCAAGAAGAGTTATTGAATTACTTATTAGAAAAAATCGAGGTTGTATATACTGATCAGCCCAACGAAAGTGAAAGGAGAATTTAGAAATGATTCTTAAGAAAACACTGGTATCACTTCTGAGTTTAACTCTTATGTCAAATTCAATTGTTTTAAGTCAAGCCAGATCGATAGATTATCTCAATTTGGATGATGAGACCTTTATTAAGGAAACGGAGAGCAGAATTGAAAACTACTCTCAGTTCTACAGCAATGATAGAATATACAATTATCAAAACCAAGACTATAGAAGTGTAAATTCTATTTACGATAAATTACTTGAAGAAAATCCAATTGAACAAGTTAAGACCACTAGTAATCCAAATAAAATAATCAGTAATTATGAGTATGGACTTTTAAATGCGGATAAAATATATGACACGAACATGGCAAATTATGTAAAGGTTTATAAAAATGCCGTGGGAAAAGTTGTATTACCAACTTGTGGAAAAGGACAGTCATCAGATGGGTGTGTAATTAGTTCTAAATCAGCTGAAGATAGGGCCATGGATAGTTATGTCAATCCAGGACTTACAAAAAAGAAATATAGTTACTTAATGGGTGATGATGTAAATTGGTTTGACACTTTAGAAGAAGCTGAAAGAGATTATTTGAATAAATCTTTTTATGTAAAAGAAGGTTTATTTTATGAGTACAATGGAAAATATTTTAACGCCTTTAATCAAAATGACTTTGAAAAATTAAAAAATATTTTACCTAATAAAGGATTATATGCCGATGGAGAAAATCTTCCGTCAAATGCCCAAAACGAAATTAAAAATCCGTTGTTTGGAGAAACTGAAGAATTCAAAAAACAATTTAAGGAAGAAATTAGAACAGCTTTTTACGAAAATATTGATGAAATGTTTGGAGGTTATAAACCCAATATTAAAATTAAACTTAATGCCGGTAAAGATGGAAATTTGCAACAAACCTTTAATAGAATAGAGTTTTTAGGTAATTTCAAAGTGGCAACAAACGAATATGATAAAAGTGAGATGACCATTGATATTAAAGACGATTTAAGAGAAACCGGATTTGATTTAAATTCTTTGATTTATAAAATGCAAGACATAAACAGTTATGGTAAACCATAATTAACTGTTAATCGTGGAGTTTGTGCGTTTTTTGCCGATGATAATAAGCATAATAACTACGACTTTGAATATAAAACTCTTTCGGGAGATCTTATTAGATATACAATCAAAACTGAAGATGATGCTTGATGTAAGGGTGGTTATAACAAAGTTAATCTAAGCAAAATTCAGGTGGATTATGAATATGATAAAATTTTGAAGACAAATTTTGAAACTAATAATATATTTTTGAAAAATTTAAATAGTAATAATCCATATCTAGAAAGCATGAAAAATATAAATGTAGATGTTATGTTGAGTGAAATATATGCCAAAACAAGAGTAGATAAGGAAAGATTACTAGAAAACATTTTAAATAAAAAGAATCCATCAAACTGAGATAGAGAAGTACAAGAGCAGTTATTTGAAATGTACTATGAAAAGTGCGCTCAAAAAATTTATGGAGTGGGTTATAATGACTTAATTGAAGACGACTGAGTTTATGGTAGTAAAAAACAATTTTCAGTAGTCGAAAGTCAAAATTATTATAAAAACAATATTTTATACAAACAAATATTGCCTATGGAAAACCAAGACGATGAAATAGAGTATTTAACATCAGCAGGTAACTTCAAAACGTCTTGAAAAAATTGAAGAGACAACTTCTTTTATTTAAAAAACGAAATTAATAACCCTGATTTAAATTTAGAAAAAATGTATTATCTTTCAAATGATAATGATAATGATTTAAACAATTTCTCAGACTTAAAGGGTGATAATTTGGGAAACACAATGCAAGAGGCTAGAAAAAAACAGTCTAATCGCGAAGAAAAGCATATAAGAACAAGACTGTTTATATATAATATCGATGGGGAGTTGGTAACCTCAGATGATGATGAGGAAAATGCATATTTCGAACTAAGAAAAAAAATAAATTTAGAGTCTAAATTCATTTCAGATAGAGAAGCTGCTAATATTAGAAATTTAGAAACTCAGTGAAATGAACTTATTTCTGATGGAATATATAACGTTTATCGATTTAAAACAAAAGATAACATCTACTTATATTTCTCTTCTTTTTCAAATGCATTTAGCTACTATGAAAAACAGTATTCAATAACAAGTAACATTTCTCAAAGAGACGAGCTGGTATATCGTTATAGCTTTAAAATGAATAACAAAGAATATGAATATTTCTGAAAAAATAAATCAGAAATCAAAGAAATAGCTGTAGAAATTAACCAGCTAAGAAAATTAAATTAGAAGAGGTATTTTAAAATGAAAAAATTATTAGCATCAATTGCATCAGTTTCATTGTTAACAACTCCTGTTGTTAATGTTGTCTCTTGCGCCTGAGGAGATCCAAATAAAAAAGTGGAATTAGATTTATGAGATTCACAGAGATATGCAGAAGAATTAAGTGATTTGAAATATGAGATAATCGATAATGGTCAAAGTTATAAATTAACTTCTGAAAAAGTTGGATTAAATATCACAATCAAAGAGCATGAGATGTCTGAAAAAAGATATGCACTGTCAAATAAATCTATTAGAATTGATAATGTTGACATTAACAATTACAGCGATTCGGATGCAGTAGATTACTTCGCCGCATTCTCAGTAGTTGAATCAGAACTACCAAGTAAAAAGGACCTCTCTCAAGATAAATATGAGGAGGGTTATTTCAAAACTACACTTGGGATTGTTGAGGCAGAACTTATAGATGCAAATGGAACACCACAAATAGGTGATCCTTTGTTCAAAAAAAATTTCTATTTTTCCTTTGACGAGATATCGGTTGGTTCATACATGAAAATTATTTTTACCAACGCAGAATTATATTTTTATAGAGAAGAACATAAGTATATATATGATGAACCCAAACCAGTAGGAGAGTTACAAGAAATGCTTTGAGAAGAAGTTATCGCAAGAAGCCTTGATCTTATGACAAATAACGAAAAACAAAGGCAAGAAATTGAATCACATTTTGAAAAATATTTAACAATTGAGATGGATGAAACATATGATCCTTTAGACTGAAAAGGTAATGAAAACAATGATTGATATCAAGCATTAGCAAATAAGTTGGTATACTCATTTAACAAAAAAACTTTCGAGGTTCGATGAGATTTAGACGTTAAAACTAATCAAAAAGTATTGAATAATTCAAAAAACTAAATTCAAAAAAAACTAAATATTAACCAAAATGACGAAACAAAGTTTAAACTTTGTTTCGTTTTTTTATTAATTAGTAAAAAACATTTTTTGCACAAAAGCACCGCCTCTAAAAGTCCTGATAAACACTAATTTTTGAAAATTCATTGCATAATTACTCTAAAAACCCCTTAATGCTTTAAAATTTATTTATAATTTTTAGCATTTAATAGCAAATAATATGGAAATTATATTCTAACTCTGAATATAAAAAAGTATAATAATTTTGGAAAGAAAGATAGTAAAGAGATAGAAAATAATGTTTTTAAAAAAGAATACATTTTTTAATCATGATTTTATTCTCAACAACAAGTTTTTGATTTTATTACTTCACAAGCTGTAAAAAACAAAATTGTAAGTGATGAAAAAGCTTTGATTAATGGTTTTTAAACGAGAGTCTGAGTGTTCGACTGGATTTTAATATGTTTTTGCCATCCCGCATGCACGAATAAAACAAGTGAACAAGTGATCATCTAAAATAAAGTAGACAGTAAAAAAAACTACTTTATTTTAGATACTCATTTTTGAAGGCTTTTTTATTGGACAATATGTTATCTATGCTTCAATAAAATTTAATATTATTTTAGTAAAGGCCAAAAAATAATTAAATTTTCTAATCCACTCAATTTTTTAATTAATTTCTTTTTTTTCTTGCTATTTATTTTTTATAGTATTAAAATATCATTGTCTTAGAATGGAATATATTTATAAGAGTTAAAAAAACTATTTTATCAGTAACCACATATTTATCACTTGGGTCTTGCTCTGTAATCTCGGTTTCTTCCCGGGGATTAATAAAGCAAACGTTTTTGATGTTAAGGAGACACTACTAGAGAACATTTTAAGTAAAACAAATCCACTAAATTAAGTTAGATAACCCGCTAATATTAGAAATTTAGATACTCAGTGAAATGAACTTATTTCTGATGGAATATATAACGTTTATCGGTTTAAAACAAAAGATAACATCTGCTTATATTTCTCTTCTTTTTCAAATGCATTTAGCTACTATGAAAAACAGTATTCAATAACAAGTAACATTTCTCAAAAAGACGAGCTAGTATATCGTTATAGCTTTAAAATGAATAACAAAGAATATGAATATTTCTGAAAAAATAAATCAGAAATCAAAGAAATAGCTGTAGAAATTAACCAGCTAAGAAAATTAAATTAGAAGAGGTATTTTAAAATGAAAAAATTATTAGCATCAATTGCATCAGTTTCATTGCTAACAACTCCTGTTGTTAATGTTGTCTCGTGCACCTGAGGAGATCCAAATAAAAAAGTGGAATTAGATTTATGAGATTCACAGAGATATGCAGAAGAATTAAGTGATTTGAAATATGAGATAATCGAAAATGGTGAATCAGAAAATCAAAGTTACAAATTAACTTCTGAAAAAGTTGGATTAAATTTTACAATCAAAGAGCAGAAGAGGTCTGGAAAACGATATGAACTGTCAAATAAATCTATTAGAATTGATAATGTTGACATTAACAATTACAGCGATTCGGATGCAGTAGATTACTTCGCCGCATTTTCGGTAGTCGAATCAGAACTACCAGACTCAGATGACTTATATGATGATAAATATGAGGAAACTTTTTCCAAACGAACATTAGGGTTAGTGGAGGCAGAACTTATAGATGCAGAAGGAGTACCACAAACAGAAAATCCCTTGTTCAAAAAAAACTTCTATTTCGCCTTTGGTGAGGTCTCGGTCGATTGATACATACAAAATACTCTATCCCACGCAGAATCATATTTTTCAAAAGAAGAGAAAAGGTATATATATCAAGAACCCAAACCAATAGAAGAGTTACAAGAAATGCTTTGAGAAGAAGTTATCACAAGAAGCCTTGATCTTATGACAAATAACGAAAAACAAAGGCAAGAAATTAAATCACATTTTGAAAAATATTTAACAATTGAGATGGACAAAACCTATGACCCTTTTGACTGAAAAGGTAATGAAAACAGAGATTGATTTCAAGTGTTAGAAAATCATTTGGTATATTCATTTAACAAAAAAACTTTTGAAGTGCGATGAGATTTATACGTTAAAACTAATCAAAAAGAATTGAATAATTCAAAAAAATAAATATTAACCATAATAACGAAGCAAAGTTTAAACTTTGCTTCGTTTTTTTATTAATTAGTAAAAAACATTTTTTGCGCAAAACGATCATTTCTAAAAGTCCTAATAAAAAATAATTTTTGAAAATTTATTGCAAAATTAATATGAAAAACCCCTTTAGTGCTTTCAAATTTATTTCCAATTTTTACCGTGTAATAGCAAATAATATGGAAATTATATTCCAATTTGGAATATAAAAGAGTATAATAATTTTGGAAAGAAGGATAGAAAAGAAATGGAAAATAATGTTTTTAAAAAAGAATACATTTTTTTAAATCAAGATTTTGAATCTCAACAACAAGTTTTTGATTTTATTGCTTCACAAGCTGTAAAAAACAAAATTGTAAGTGATGAAAAAGCTTTGATTAAGGGTTTTCTTAAACGAGAGTCTGAGGGTTCGACTGGGTTTGAAGATGGTTTTGCCATCCCGCATGCGCGAATAAAACAAGTGAACCAAGCCGCTGTTTTTGTCATTAGAACTAAAAAATCGGTTGACTGAAACTCAATGGATGGTAAACCAACAAATGTTATTATTGCCTTATTGGTTCCAGAAGGACCAAGCGGAGATGAGCACTTAAGTATTTTAAGCGAAATTGCTACAAAATTGATGAATGATGATTTCAAAAATAAAATGAATTTAGCTAAAACAGAAAGTGCAGTTTTAACCTTATTAAATTCAAAGAATAGTTCGAAGACTTTAAAAACAAAACAGGATTCAACCGGAGTTAAAGTTGTGGCCATCACTGCTTGTATAACTGGTATTGCCCACACCTATATGGCAGAAGAAAAATTGTTAGAACAGTTACCAAAAAATGGTTATCAAATTCGAGTAGAAACTCAAGGATCAAAGGGAGTGGGAACTCCTTTAACTCAAAGCGAAATTCAAGAAGCTGATATAGTTATTTTTGCAACTGATACAAATGTTGATAAAAGTCGTTTTTTTGGTAAAAAATGCTATCAAACAAAAGTTGCTAAAGCGATGAAAGACCCACTAGGAACTGTTCAAGCGGCCCTAGAACTAGGAGCGGTTTTACAAGGAAAAACTAGTTTTGATAAAAAAACAGCCAAAGAACGTGAAGGTGTCATGTCTCATATCATGGCAGGGATTTCTTACATGATTCCCGTTATTGTTTTAGGGGGAATTTGTTTAGCGTTCTCAATTGGAATTGCTAAAGCCATTTGAGGACCAAGTGCAGGAACTGATGGACCTAATGGTGAATATAAATGAGGTATTTTAAATACAATGAGCATCGTGGGGGGGGCAGCCTTCGCCATGATGATTCCAATCCTTGCAGGATTTATAGGAAATTCAATTGCTGGAAGAGCTGCTATAGCCCCAGCAATGGTAGGGGCGTTTTTAGGTAATAATGCTGATAACTTTATGCCACTACCAGGTATTGATGCAGTAGCAACCCCAGCTGGATTTCTTGGAGCGATAGCTGCTGGATTAATGGCTGGATATGCTGTTAAGTGAATTAACACATGAAGAGTACCACGTACTCTACAAGCAGCTATGCCAATATTCTTTATACCAATTGTTGTTGGTTTAGGAATTGGATTACTATTTATTTATGTAATTGGGGGACCAATTGGATGATTAATGGATCAAATTTCAAAAGGATTTTCAAATGCCTATCAATCTAAACTAGGAGTATTTGCTGGTTTAGGACTTGGTATGGCGCTTGGAGCTATGGCTGGTTTTGATATGGGGGGACCTGTGAACAAGATTGCCTTTATCACAGGTTCAGCTCTAATAACTGCTGGTATTTATGAACCAATGGGAGCAGTTGCAGCAGCTATTCCAGTGGCCCCATTAGGAATGGGAATTACCACAATCGTTGTGCCGAGATTTTTTGATAAAGATACTAGAAACTTAGGAATTGCTGCTATCATTATGGGAACAATTGGAATTTCAGAAGGAGCGATTCCGTTTGCAATTCGTGATCCAAAAAGAGCTGTAGTATCAAATGTTTTGGGATCAGCTGTGGCTGGTGCAATAGCAGGTTCTTTAATGGTTACAAACGCAGCCGCTCATGGTGGTCCGATTGTAGCGATTTTGGGAGCAGTTCCTTATGGAATTCAAACTCTATATTTCTTTTTAGCAATCGCTGTTGGGGTAGCTACTACCACATTGGTATATTCATCATGATTATTGCATGATGCTGGAAAACCAGGATCTGTTAAAGAAGCTCATGTAGCTTGAATCGAAGAATTAAACTTAAACTGTAAAAACAAAGTTATGGATTTAAAAAATCAAATTAGTAAAATAAAAAATGAAGGTAGACAAGAAGCTAGAGTAGCTAAACTATCAAATCAACCAAATGAAGAGATAAAAAAACAATATGCTACAAAAATTCAAGGTTTAAAAGAACAAATTATTGAAACTAAAAAAATAAATCAAACCCAAAAAGAGAAAGCTAAAGAAGCTTTCAAAGTGGTTAAAAAAGATGAAAGTTTATTTTTAAAAGATAAAACAGCAGAGTTTAAACAATATTTAAAAGATTCTAAAGTAAATCGTGATTCAAAAATGGATAATTTAAAAGATCAGTATCAAGTTCAAACACAAGATGCAAATAAATTAGAAGTTCAAAATTTTAAAGAAAATTACTCAAATCACAAAGATGAGCTAAAAGATGAATTTAAAAAAGAGGTTCACAACTATCAAGTAGAAATGCTTCAACCATTTGTTGATAAATACAAAAAATTAGTTTAAAACATATTATTTAAAAATGACTCTAGAGTCATTTTTTCATTCTAAGTTTTTGGTAGGTTTTTTTAAGAACAAATAAAGTAAAGCTAATAGAAATATTGTTTTTTAAAATAAAAACGTAATCTTAAAAATTAAAAAGCAGTTGTTATAAAATAACAACTGCTTTTTAATTAGTATTAACTTTTTTGAAAATAAGATAGCTAAGATAAATCATTGCCGAACCAATAATCAACCATAGTATGTAAAATAGTTCATAAAATGGATTGTTTACCAATTTTCCAATTGCAATTACAGATTCATAGTCACTTTGTTTTGGGACTAATCGAAAATCGTAATATTCTCTATCAGCTTTAATTTCATTAAATGCTTCTTGATCCAAAATAGTTCATTCATAATGAACACTATTTAGACTTGAATAGTTTTGAATTTTATTGATAAATTGTTTATATGTTGGGTTGCTATATTTTTTACCACGATACATTCAATTAAAAGATGAGAAGGGGTCAAACATGTTTTTGTTTTGAGAATATTTATTAATTGAATTATACTCATTTAAATCCATTAAAATTTCTTCATTAAATTGCACGCTTGTTCTTAAAATATTTAAGAAGCTTCATAAGGCACTTCTACCACCAAATAAACCCTGAAAATCTTTTTGGATAAATCTATTGCCAATAATATCAAATCCACCAGCTAGATTATCGATTACCATCGCTTCATAGGCTGTTTTTTCAATTTGATCGAGTAGTGCTATTAAGTCCTGATCGGTTTCTTGTTTTTTAATTTCCAAAATGATATCACTCAAACTCATTTCCGACATATTGTGCTTTGGAAAAAATGAATTTCACCTTTCCAATATTTTAAAAGATTTACTTTCCTCATAACTATTTTCGCTATAATTTTGGTAGTCATCTTCGGGCATCAGAATACCATTTAGAAATAATCTTTCATAATTTTCCTTATTAATCAGACTTAAATCACTAATTAAATAATTTATTTTTTCATGTTCCTTAAAAAATGCGTTATAATCTTTGCTGATTTGAAAGTTATAAGTCAACTTTTGAATCTTCAAATCTTTTGACATTTTTTCACTAACTTTGTCGTTAGTATTTAAAACTGTTAATTCAAAAACCGGAATCATGCTAAGTCAAAAGCTTAAAATCAAAGCTAAAATAGCTGTAACAACGGGATTGAATATTAAATTTAATATTAGATAAAAACCCAATAGTAAAAAAAATATTAAGTAAATGAAACCAAAGGCAGTTATATTTTGATTATTAAATGGGGGTGTTGAAAACTGCAGAAAACCAAATGTTAAAAAAACATTTATTATAAAAAAGATTGTTATGTTCATAATCCCAATTACAAAAAAGGGTATAACTCTTGATAAATATGAATTGTAGAGTTTATTACCAGTTCTTTTTTCCAATTCAAATAGTTGAGCTTGTCTTTGACGATAAAATAAATCATAACCCGCCACAATAATTCATACAGATAAATATATAATGAAAACTCCAAGGTACATTGATTCAACAAAAGTTGTTGCAGGAGTGTCTGAAATATTAAAATCTTTGAAACTTTTTGAAAAATTCATTAAGACAAAACTCACAACTCTTAGAGAAATAATTGCAACTCCAAAGGAAATGCTTATAACTCAAAGAGTAATACTTTTCAGCAAATTTAAAAAATTAAATTTCATGATTGGAAATGAAGCAATTTTATCATTTTTATTTGTAATCTTTGCTTGCAACATATTTTTTTAACTCCTCAACTCTATTTGTATGAGAACTTGTGCGATACTTATTGTAGATATCACTAATTTTCTCTTTCTTATTATTTATTTTTTTTGCATATTTAATTTCTCCATCATCAATGAAAATCAAAAAATCAACTATTTCTTGCAACTCTTCGATTATATGACTTGTTATAATAATGGTTTTTCCTTGTTCATTTAACCATTTTAAAATATTTAAAAACTCCTTACGGCTATCCACATCTAGGTTTGCGGTAGGTTCATCTAAAATTAAATATTCACTATCGGTAATCATTGCACAAATAAGCATTGCACGCTTTAACATTCCAGCAGATAATTGCTTTAACTTCTTTTTCTCATATCCTTCTAGTTCGAAAATTTTTACAAACTCTTTAAAACGAGTGGTTACTATATTTCTTGGTATTTTGTATAGCATAGTTTGGTAATATGCATAATCTCTTAAGCGATAATTCAACGGAATAGCATTTGAATCAGGAAAAAGACTGAAATTCAACAAATTATTAGAGCCACTTATTTCTTCGTCTTTATACAAAATTTTTCCTTCATCTATTTTGTACTCTTGAAAAATACACTTGATAGTTGTTGTTTTACCCATTCCGTTATCACCAACAAATCCACAAATTGATCCTTGAGGAATTTCAAATGATACTTTATTTATTCCCTTACCACCTTTGAATTTTTTTGTTACGTTTTCTAACTTTAACATAAATCTCCTAACTCAATAATTTAACACCATAAATGGTGATGCTTGACTCCACGCTTTTTTTGGGTGCTCCCGCAGCATATACAAATCCCTTTGTTCTGCACTCTATGAAAATACCCTCGTTGTTTACAATTGGTCTAATTAAAGATATAATTTGCCAGCTACCAGCTACTTTTTGGTTAGCAATTTCAAAAACAGGATCTCATCAATTAAGTCCTTCAATTTCTCGAATTCTATAATTTCTTATAGTTTCGTTTTTATTTTTAAGAACATTTTGTCCTTTTTTATTTACTGCTTTCGCGCTATATCTTATTTGTATTGTTTTATATTTTCTAAAAAAATCCTTTTTGTCGAAAGCGTAGTCTTCATAATAGATTGCATAGTTAATAGAACTAGAAACATCAAAATGATTTTTTTGAGATCAATTTGCGTAAGTTTTTTGTTTAACATCTACAGATGAATTCGGATGCAATTCATCTACAAATAAAAAATTACTAATAAATCAAAAGTCCATAGTAGTTCCTTCAAAAAAATGACTATTACCTGTTTTAGCAATTAATCTTATCTTCATATTTTTAGAATATTTATTTTTATAGTTTTCCTCGCGAATTAATTCAAATTCGAAAAAATCTTTATTCTTTATAAAAACACCAGATCACTGATACTGGTTCTCGTTAATTAAAATTTCTTCAATCCTTGTTAGTATTAAATCCTTAAAATTATTTGAGAATTTTCCAGTTTCATAACCTTCTTGTAAATTTATAATCGTTTCTGGATTTTTTAATACATATTTTTGTAATTCAAACAAATCGCTTTTATTATTTGGTTCATAAAGCTCTTCTTTTATCTCCCTGACATTTTCAACTGCCAATAAGTTGTTCGATAAAGAAAATGCTGGGCCTGAGCAAATCGCCATTACTCCAATAATATTAAATATTTTCATATTTTTCTCCTCTGCCGTGTGGCTAAAATAATTATACTCCCATTTTTTGTATATTTATATTTAATATATAAAATTTATTTATTAAAATAAGATACGTATAAGTCTTTTCATAAATATTTTTAAAATAAAGCTAGCATTTTTTAATCAGGAACTCTATAATTTAGCAATTCCAAAATAAGTTTTAATAAAATCATGATAGTAATAAGGACTTTTCTAACTTTAAAATTTATTTTAATCTTTTTAACATTTTCTGAATCTATTGATTAAATATGTGCTACTATTTTTTAATGAGATATATTTATTGCAAAATATTTATCTTTAAAATTTTTTAACTTAAAAGAAGAAATTTCAGTTTAAAGGAATATAATGAAGGTGTAAAATTATAAGTTTACAAGCATAGAATATTTTGAAGAATATTTATGAAAAAAGTAATTCCATTAATTGCCATAATGGCGATGACATCACCAGCTGTTGTGAATGTTGTAAAAACAAAGTCACCACAGCAAAGTGCCGTATCAACTTATCAAGAAGAAGATGTATCTTCTCGGGCTCGTGCCTTGGCCCTGCCTTTTAGCCTGCAAATCCATGAATCAGTTACTTCTGGATGAAATAACGATATTAACAATCGAGGTAATAGAAATGTTGCCAATTTATCAAATTGAGCCAGAAACCAATCAGAACTAGTTAACATGTTTCCTACTTTTTCTTTTGCAAGAGAAAGATCTTTTGGTAATGTTTTGAGCATACCAAGAGAAGGACAAACTGATATTAATTTCAGATTTTCAACTAGTTTGCTGTTCAGTAGTGAATTTCGCCCAATATTAGAGGTAGAAGATCGCAGTGGTCTTGCATGACAACAAATTGGTTCTTTTGTGAGATATAGTATGAATCCCCAAACTATGGACTTGAATGTTTCTTGGGACTTATGAGCAGGTAGCAGAGCCACAACAAGTAGCGCATGAGTTACTTACGAGGTTTCTAGAATTTACTTCTGAGAGAATTAATGTTCATTACTTAAAAATTGAATAATTATAGGATAATTTATATGAAAAAATTACTACCAATTATCGGAGTCTTAGGCTTAAGTGCTCCAACAGCTATTAATTCTGTAAAACCTGAAGTTCAAACTCCAAGAAACTACAGTACAAATAACAATTTAGAGTTAAAAAATTTTAACGGTTCTTTGGTTTTGCCAGTGGAAATAGATGTTAATGAGACTATCTCTTCGGGATGAAATGACTTAAATACTAATCGTGGAAGTAGATTTGTTGCCAATCTTAGTCAATGAGCAAATAATATTACTGAGTTTATTCAAAGATTTCCTACATTTAGTTACATAGACCAAGCGGCTTTTGGAAATGTATTAGGACAAGACCGATTTGTGCATCCCGCAAATGACCAAAGATTTTCAACTATTGACTTATTGAACAACTTTAGACCTACACCAACTTTAGATATTACTGAAAGAAACGGTCTGGCGTGACAACAAATTGGTGCAAGAGCAATGTTTGAACTATTTGATATGAATTTCAGCATAGGTTGAGATTTGTGATCTGGTAGCCAAGCGGCGTATAGTCGTCCTTGAATTAGATACGAAATAAAAGATATTTGATTCTATCAAGCTAGCTAAAAACTTTAAAAATAAATAAAAACTACTTAATTTAAAAAACAAAATTAAGTAGTTTTTATTTTGGAGTAATAATTGACTTCTTATAAACTATATTATAATAAGATATTTTTCTAAGTTATTAATTAATAATTGGAATATTATTCTAAATATATTAAATAAAATTACAATAATTTGCAAATAAACTAAAATAAAAAAGATAGGAGATAATTATTTTGAAAAAATGAAAAATATATTTAGTGCCACACACGCACTGGGATAAGGAATGGTATTTCACCAAAGAAGTTAGTGATGCTTATTTGGTTGATAATATGAAGCAAATTATTGAAGCCAATGATAAAAACGAAAATGAAGCCCCGTTTGTCTTTGATGCTCAATATTCAGTAGTTGATGATTTTTTAAACTTGTTTCCTCATAAAATAGGAAAAGTTAAAAAAATTATTAAAGATAAAAAGTTGGTTGTGGGTCCTTGATACACCCAAACTGATATGTTTAATGCCACCGGGGAGTCAATTGTTAGAAATCTACTAATTGGAACAAAGTTAAGTCAGAAACTTGGTAACTCAATGAAGGTTGGTTATCTACCTGATACTTTTGGATTTAATTCAAATTTACCTCAAATAATTGCCAAAACTGCAAATAAAGGAATTATTAATTGAAGAGGGGCTGATGATGAATTGTTGCAAAATAACCTTTTCAATATTTGAGAAGCAGATGATGGAACTCGTCTACCAGTTTACTCATTTTATAAACACGGTTATTTCACAGGAGTTGGTGGTTTGTTGCAACAATACAACAAAAAATGGTCTAAAGCTGAAAACTGAAAAGAGTGAGATCCAGTAACTAGAGCTAAAGAACATGCTGCTTACTATATAAAATTTGCTGATTCAGAATTGGATTTTTTAAAGACAAAAGCCAGGTCTTCAAATAATAGAATATTAATGCCCGTTGGATCGGATCAAATGCCAATGGTTTCGGGTTGAACCCAAATTGTGGAGGAAATGAATAAACTAGATCCTATTCACGAATGAATTCTTGGGGACTTTGAAAACTTCATGGATGACTTAATCAGCGATCCTGTAGTAATGAATGATGCTAACGTAATTAAGGGTGAGTTCAGAAATGGAAGATTTGCTCGAGCTCATAAAACTATTACATCATCACGATATGATATAAAACGCTTATCAAAAAAAGTTGAATACCAAATTTATAATGAATTAGAACCGATGTCAGTAATTTTTAGTCGACTTAATGGTGAATATCCATTTGAAATACTACTTGAGGCTAGTAAAAAATTAGTTTCCTCTCATGCTCACGATAGTCTTGGAGGATGTAATACTGATGAAACTAATCGCAGTATTTTAAATCGTTTAGAAGCGGCTAGTGCTATTGTAGAATCTCAAACCACACTAATCAAAAAAAGAATTTGTGATGCTTTGGGATTAGGAAATGGTAATTTGATTATTTTTAACACCGCTCCTTATTCTAGAAAAATTGAGAATACTTTTGAAATTCACACAAAAGAACAATTTTTTGAAATCTTTGAAGAAAATGGACGTCCAGTGGAATTTAGTGTTGTGAGTCAGAAGTTCTTTAACAATGATGAATTCTCAATTCGCGAAGATAGTCATATTTATGGTAATGGGTTTCAAGAAAATCAAGGTCAAGTTGATGACGGACCGATTAATGCGACAAATATTTTGTTAGAAGAAAATATTAAGGGTAAATACACTACAATTATTAAATTTA
Organism: Spiroplasma endosymbiont of Panorpa germanica; assembly: GCF_964019765.1. Classification (NCBI taxonomy): domain Bacteria; kingdom Bacillati; phylum Mycoplasmatota; class Mollicutes; order Entomoplasmatales; family Spiroplasmataceae; genus Spiroplasma; species Spiroplasma endosymbiont of Panorpa germanica. Next base: position 290,535 of record NZ_OZ026461.1, read on the forward strand.
ATCAACAAGTTTCAGGATTAGGGTATAAAATATTAAATGTTTTAGAGTCAAAAACCAATACTTTCAAACTTAAATTTACTAAGCAGGGAAATACAATTGAAAATGATTTATTCAATATTAGTGTCGATGGGGACATGAATTTTAAATTAATTGATAAAGTTAATAATCAAAATATAAATAAAGCGTTTAAACTAGAAGCTAGCTTTGATGCTGGAGATACTTATGATTTTTCTCCTTCACATTTTAATCAAAAACAAATTCAGAAATTGACAGATTTTAAAACTTATACAGAAGATAATGGTCAAATTAAAATTATGACAATTGAAGCTAACTATCAAGTGCCCAAAGTTTTGGATTCATCTGATTTAATTGATCAAACAATTAAAATACAAATCATTTTAGAAAATGATTTAATCAATTTCAAAATAAATATGATAAATCAAGCCGCAGATATTCGTTGAAGATTTATAAGCAATACTGCTGTTTTAGACACTCAGCACTCGTTTGCAGATCAAAGTTTTGCGATGGTAAAAAGATTAATAGATAATCCAGTACACAAAAAATCAATTGAAGAAAATTGAGTAGATGTAGCTGTGGAAATTGAAGCGATGGAATCAATGGTAGCTTTGAAAAACAATGATTTCTCTCACGCTATTTTCACCAAGGGAACTAACGAATACCAAATAATCGGTGATGATAAAAATCAGATTGCTTTAACTCTATTCAGGGCGGTATCTTATATTGGAAGAAGACATTTAATTTATCGAAAAGGTCGAGCTTCAGGGGTAGACGATTACCCACATGCAACTCCAGAAAGTAATTTAAATATTCCATTAGAATTTGAATTTGCTATAAATATCTCAAAAAATTTAGACACGCAAAATAAAAAATCAAAAGAGTGATGTTGACCAGATACTTACTATCAAACTCAAACTTCGAATGTCTTCCATTGAAAAGGGGATACTTTTGTTATGACTCAAAGAAAAATCCCAGCAATCGGGGAAAGAGAATTGTCATTAGTTGACATAAAAGATATTAATAATTTAGTTGTCACAACAGTTAAAAAATCTTGAAATCAAAAATTTGATATTGTCAGACTTTACAATCCTACTAGACAAAGTATTTCAATTGATACTTCCATTTTTAAAGGTGAGGTTGATCTACTTGATAACAAAATAAAAAATTTCAATTCTGAAATTAAACCAAATGAAATAAAAAGCTATATCCTGAAATAAGAAAGGGGATAATTACTTTGAAAAAACTATTAAGTATAATAGCTTCAGCATCATTAACAACCTCATCAGCAATGGCTGTAGTTGCTTGTGGTGGAGTAAATAACAGTACAACCATTTACTATTCATATGTTGATAACAGGACTGATAAAAATACTTTGAAATTATACACAGATGCAGCTGAAGAATATGCCAGAATTTATGGCGATGATTATAAATTTAAAGGTATCAGATATGATGATAACAACCAACTATCAACTGAAATGCAAACCATAGGTAACTCTGGTCGAAATATGCCCGATATATTTATTGCTTCTGTTGATAATGCCACTAAGTTAGCAACTTTAGGATATATATTACCTTTAGATGGGGCAGATGCAATTCCTGAAGCAGGAGAAATTTTAACTAATTTAAACTATACAAGAGAAAAAGCAGACAAAGCCATTGGTAAATGAAATGATCAAAGTGCCACACAAACTGATTTGTGATCGAACTTTATGCCTTTCGCAATTCAATCTTCAAAAATAAAAAGTAATAACCCTAAAGCTAAAGAAAAAAACCCAGCTCAATATGGAATAACAACTTACTTGGGTGTTGGTGGAGGAAGTGCTTTAGTTTCTAATAGCGATGACTCTATGAGTAACTTTAAAAAATTAGGCTTAGTTAATTCAGGTTCTGAATTTAATGATGAAGGTGAAATTAATTGAGTTGATAACGCAAATGTATCAGTTGATAAATTAGCAGAAGTTTCTGCGCAAACTGGAAATAAAATGATAACATCTTTATTTGATAGAGGAATGTGATGAATGTATCCAGTTTATTCAAATATCATGAGTGATCCAATTAATGGAAAAGTTTATAAAGCAGCAGATATTGGAGTAAACTGAATCAACAACGAATCTTTACCATACTATGACAGTAGTGAAGGGAAATACTCAAGTGTTTTTTCTAATAAGTACTTCACAACTAGTGCTAAAGAAGTTCTAGGTAAATGATTTGATTATTATTCACAACAAATTAAGGTGGCTAAAAATACTTTAACAGGAAAAACAGCCAACACTTCATATCTAAATATGAACCACCCAAGCTTAAATGCCGGAGTTCAAAGAAGTATGTTATCTGGGGGAGATGGAATTACCAAAGATGGTGAGGTTTCTGCCTTTGGAATAAACTACGAACCTAGCAGTTACTTTGATATGCTTGGAGGTTTTAAATCGTTTACTAAAATAGATTACATGCCTTTAGAATTTGTAAAACTATTTGATAAAAATAATGAAGCTGAACAATTTCAAAAATATGATGAACAAAATATTGGTAAATGATTGGCTCCTGCTGGAAGTGGGATGACTGTTTTCAATTCAAGATTGGGAGCAAATACAAATCGACTTAAAGCTGCACAAAGATTTGTTGAAATAATGTTTGGTGCTCACGAAGTTGAAAATGAACAAGGTGAAGTTGAAATGGTTCATGCCTCTGATGGGGGACAATGAAATTTTGAAAAATCTTTTACAAAAAGTCTTGAAGTTCCGTCAAAACTTGCTATTATTGATCCGAGACAAACTGAAAACGAAATTTTTGAAAATAAATTAAAAGAAATTGCAGACAATAAATTTGCTCGTGCAGTAGATGAAGTGGCAAACTTTGAAGGAAAAAATAATGAAGCCACTGAAAAAGAAGCAATAATTAGACTTGAAAAATATCAAATACGACTTGCTAGTGTGCTTTATGCTTCTGAGGATACCACATTATCAATGGCGCCAAATGTTTCTTCATATGATTTTGCCACAAATAATGACTGACATGGAAACAATGCAATGCTTCCTAGTTTAAATGAGGCTTTCTCAATGAATGACTTTGAAAAATACTACGGTTCTTTATCAAGTGATAGCACTGATTACAAAAAAACTACTGAGTATATTGAAAAAAAAGAAGCCTTTGCCAAAAATTTAATGAGAATTTTAAGTCAGTTAAATTATGAATTAGGTAAAAAATAAATTAGATAGGGTGATTTTAATGATAGCTCAAGCCGATAAAAGACAGTTAAAAGAAATAAAACGAAGGTCGATTAGCAATTTTGAAAGCTTCAAAAAAAATAGCAAAATCTTATTACCCAAATGACTTTTGATAGTTGCCTTGGTGTCTATATTTGTCAACATAATTTTGCTTAGTGTAATTTTATTCTCAAATATATTCATGCTGGATGGTATTATCAAAAACGATAATTCAACGGTTGAAGAGATCGCCAAAGCTCGTGAGGTCTATGCCTTCTCGATAGTTTCATATTTATTGAACTGTTTAATCGATGTAATATTTATTTTCTATATTTACCGAGCAACTAAAAAAAGTCCAATTGGAGTTATCTTCTGCTTTACATGACTTTCATTATGAATATTATTCACTGTTGGTGTTCTGTTTGTTTTTGAAGGAATATTAGCAATAAGAATTATCAATCTATTGGTTGGTTTAACAGTTGTGGGTCTAATCATCTATATGTTTTACCTACTTAATGTAAATAAAAGAATGTTAATCTATCAAAGAGAAAAAGATAAAAACTCATTATAGAAAGAGGTGCTCAATGACTTCTGCCAAAATAGAACAAATAAAAAAATTTCAAAAGTCAGACTTGCAATCGCTATCTAAAGATGCTAGTATAAAAGCTAACATAAAAGTGATTAAAGATGATTATAATGGTTTTTTAAGAAATCTAAAAGATGAAAAGAAATTTCAACTATCAGAGTTTAGTTGATCTAGAAATCTGCAAAGAAAATTCTATTATTTTTTTGATAATATGTTTCATAAAGAAAATTATGAAAAAAATAAAAGCAAAATGGATTATTACCGTACTCAAAGAGTGGAATTAAAAACCAAATTTGGGTCAAAACCTACAAAGCAAAAAATTAAATTAAAAAATGAAGAATATAAGTTAAATGTAGCTAAAATTAAAAATAAATATCGTGAAGCTAATAAAAAGAGAGTTGAAAATCAATTACTAATAGCATCAAATGGTAACTGATATGAAAACGAATACTCAAATATTCCAATTGAACAAATTAAAGTTTTTAAACAAGAATATAAATTGAAAAAAACTGAATTTAAAAACGATTTAAATAGCGAACAATTTAAATCTCTTTCAAAAATTGATAAAAAAATAAAATTGAATGAGCAAAAAATTGAGCTAAGTGAAATTCAAAAAAAATTCAGCTATGATGGATATTTAAATCAAGCATTTTCAGAAAATAAAATAGATTTTTTGAAAAATTATGAAATCAAATTAGAAAAATACAAAAATGATTTGCAAAAAAGTCAACAACATTATGAGGAATTGAAATCTACAATTGCATTAGAAAGTAAAAATTTGCAAAAAGAAAAACTTTACCTTTTGAGAAAAAAATATTGCGAAGATACTAGAGATAATTTCAAAGGTATGTTGGCAAAAAAAATTAATTACAAAGCTTATGTAACTAAAAAAAATGATTTGAAAAATCAATATGTTTCTGATAAAAAAAGTATCATATTTTCAAATAAAGTTTTATTAGCTAAGTGAGAAATTAAAAAAATTAAAAATGATTTTAAACAAGAGATTGATCATGACAAATTGATACTAATATCAAAAAATGCTGATTCTACAAGTAAAACCCCCGTACAGTCATCAAAATGAAATAAATATTTGGCTGGTTTCCTTGGTTTTATTTTACCAGGTAGTGGACAAATTTATAATGGTCAGTACATTAAAGGATGTTTAATGTTTATTATAACTGCCATTATGGGATTACTAGTAGCCTATGCTTTTGGTTTAGGTAATATCGAAGGTAATGGGATTATCGGTCTAATAACTTTAGGAAATGCTGAATATTTCTGAGCCAATGGAGATGCTCGATACTTCGTTATTGAAGGGGCGCTAGGAGTTCTTTTCCTAAGTTTCGCTATAACTTATATTTTTATTTCAGCTCGCGAAAGTTATTTAGTATCAAGAGCCAAACAAAATGGTGCTCGAGTTAAAACTTGATTGGAAACTAAAAACTACTTTAAAGATGAAGGTTATCCAATTGCAACATCGATTCCTGCATTTCTACTTGTGATGTTTATAATTTTCGTACCAATTATTACAACCATATTATTGGCCTTTACAAATTATGGACCAAACAACATTTCCAACTTTGAATGAGTTGGGTGAGAACAATTTCAAATAGTTTTCAACGGAGATTGAACCGCTACAATGGTTTCAGTTCTAGGTTGAACAGCGATTTGAACAGTTTTTAATGCAACGGCTGCCTTCTTTCTAGCTTTTATTTTAGCAAGTCTAGTTAATAATCAAAGAATTAAAGGAAAAGTTTTATTCCGATTAATTTACATTCTTCCATGAGCAATTCCAGGATTTATTTCTATTCTTTTATTCAAAGTAATGTTCATGCCAGGAAGTATTTTAAGTAATATATTTGGTAATGATGGTTTCCAAACCGATCCTTTCTATGCTAAAGTTTCGTTGCTAATGATTCAAACTTGAATGGGATATTGTGTTAACTTTGTTTTAATAACAGGAATTTTACAGTCAATTCCAAAAGATCTTTATGAAGCTGCAGAAATTGATGGAGCAAGTTCACTTAAAAAAACTTGAAAAGTAACAATCCCTCTAATAATTTTCCAAATGACACCAATCTTAATTGGGCAATTCATTGGAGCTTTCAATAACTTTAGTATTATTTATCTATATTTAGATGGAGGACCATATGATGTTAACTCTACCTTATTTGGTGGAGCTGGAACAACAGATACGGTAGCTTCATTAATATTCAAACTAATTCAAGGTGGAGAAGTTGCCAAAGCTTCAGTACTTAACATTGTGGTTTCTGGAGTAATTGTAGCAATTTCTGTTGGGGTTTTGGTCAAATCTAAATCAGTTAAAGGAGGAACAGTATAATGCAAACTTTAAATCAAAAAAATGTTACTGTACACAGCAAGAAAAAAAAGTCTGAAAAAACTATTCCCGATAACATGATTTTTAAAATGAATCAAGCGTTCAAGGAAATAAAAGGATTAAACTATTTAAATATCACTCCCAATGAAAAAATAAATTTTGATCGAGTAGATATTGCAAATGCAATTAATTGCTTTAAAAAAGAAGACTTAAATTGAAACTACAATACAATTGCTATGTTAATCCTAAAAGATCAAGTTAAAAATTATGACTGAGAAAATGATCTTAATTATCATATATCGTTAAAATTTGCAGCTCTTTCATTTACTTACGAAAAAGATAAGCCAAGTAAAACAACAAGCAAATCATTTGAATTGCTAAAAGGCCTTAGTCTAAAATACGCCTATGAATATAACAAGGAATTTTATACTAGTTTAAAAAATGCCTACGAGTTAAAAGGGGAAAAACAAGAAAATATTTTAATTTCTGAGCAATATGAAATAACTAAAAATTCAGTTAGAAGCTTTTGAGATATTACAAAAAATGTATTTGCTCTCTTTACTGAACAAATCGCAACTATTAGTGAGATTAAAAATAATTTTATTAACTATTCAAAAATAGGAGTTTTAGCTGCTGAATATACTTTATTAAAAATTGAAGCAGAGACTTTTTTGAAAAATAAAAAAAATGAGGGTCTAATCAATACGGAAAATTACAACAATTTTTCTAGCACTATGGTATTAATTTTAGATGATCTTAAAAAAACTTTGTATTTTATGAATGAACACTTGGTTGAAACAATGTTTTCTAACATCACAGAAATGAACGTGAAAGTTTATTTATCAGATTTACCACCGATGTCAGCCATAGAATGAATAGGCCTATTAATAAGATATGCTATTTTAATAATTTGAGCCGCGATAATAATTTATCCGATCGTTGTATTAATTCAACAAGGGTTCAACCTTAACAACCAAAAAGTTATTTTGGATATCCAAAATTTTGATTTTGGTTTCAACAATTATCGTCGATTATTCGAGCAAACTTTATTTTTAAAATGATTATTTAATTCAATAATTATCGGATTCTTTACAATGATTATTACGATTTTTATAATATCATTAACGGCGTATTCTTTTAGTCGCTTTAAATATAAAGGTAAAAGAAGTTTTCTAATAGCTTTACTAGTATCACAAATGGTTCCAGTTTTTACATCACTTCTTGTGTTTTATATATTCACAGAACTATTAAACAACGCCTTTAATATGCCAAGGATTGCCACATTATTACTAATATATGTTGGGGGAGGTGTTGCAAGTAACACAATAATTTTAAAAGGTTACATGGATTCTATTTCTCAAGATATAGATGATGCGGCCAGAATTGATGGATGTAGTCATTTTTGAATATTCTTAAATATTATTTTCCCACTTTGTAAACCAATGTTAGTTCTAATTGCACTAATGTCATTTATTGGACCATTTGGAGATGTAATATTACCATCACTAATTTTAAGAAATCAAGAAGACTATACCGTCGCGGTTGGGTTAAACATGTTTATCAATAGTGAACGATTAATGAATTATGGTGCTTATTTTGCAGGATCAACATTAGTTGCTGTCCCAATTGGGGTATTGTTCTTGGTACTTCAAAAATTTGTGGTTTCAGGAATGACTTCGGGTGGAGTGAAAGGATAAGAAATATGAAAGTAGAATTAAGAAATTTATCAAAAAAATATGAGGGGAATCCGCTCTACACTTTAGAAAATATTAATTTAAATATTGAAGATAAAGATTTTTGTGTAATGCTTGGACCCAGTGGTTGTGGTAAAACTACTTTATTAAGAATGATTGCTGGTTTAAATTCAATCACCAAGGGAGATTTAGTTTTCGATGAAAAAAGAGCTAACGACTTACCACCAAAAGACAGAGACATCGCCATGGTTTTCCAAAGTTATGCTCTATATCCTCATATGAACGTTTATAAAAATATGGGCTTTGGGTTGAAAATGAAAAAAGCTAAGAAAGATTTGATTGATCAAAGAGTAAAGGATGTCGCTGAAATTCTTAACATAACCCACTTGCTTTATAAAAAACCAAGTGAAATTTCGGGAGGACAAAGACAGAGGGTTGCTCTTGGTCGTGCCATCGTTCGTAAACCTAAGCTATTTTTAATGGATGAACCACTTTCGAACTTGGATGCTAAACTGAGAGAAACTATGCGTACTGAAATTGTTAAAATTCATAAGGCACTAGAGTCTACAACTATTTATGTAACCCATGATCAAGTGGAAGCGATGACCATGGCAACTAAAATAGTTTTAATGAATGATCAAAAAATTCAGCAAGTTGGAACACCAACGGATCTTTATGAAAATCCAGAGAATTTATTTGTCGCCAACTTTATTGGTAATCCAACAATTAATCAGTACAAAGGAACTTTAGACAAAGATGGCTGTTTTGTAAATGAATCTAAGAATATCAAAGTGAAATTAACAAAAGAAGAAATTGAAGCTATTAATAATTTGAAAAGTAAATGAATTTACTTTTGTGTTAGAAGTGAATCAATTAAAATAACTAAATCAAAAACTGATACAGAAGTTTTAGTGATTCACGTGGAGTCTTTAGGTAAAGAAAAGGAAATAAAGGGATTTGTTGATGATAACTCAAATATCTCAGTTACCGTTTCAAACACCACCTCAGTAGAGGCAGACCAAAAAATAAATGTTTCATTTGAAAAGTATTTCCTATTTGATGGAGAAACTCAAAAAAGAATTAAGTAAAAAAATCAGTTGTTATTTCATAACAACTGATTTTATCTTCTAATTTCTTTTCTTGAAAAAGATCAGAAAGCATTTTCAAATTACAGCAAACAATATTTTTCAGCACTCCTTTAAAATAGTGGAACTATCTATTTTGACTGAAAGCCAAAAGCAAACTTTTGAATCTTAAAATCATTTCTCATTCTTAAGTATTTTAAACGAAATGTTTACACTTCCATTTTATTATTATTTTTATTAAAGACTATGTTACTGACTAATAATAATTGCATTTGAATTTAATTCCTCAATTGTTATGTTTCTAACAAATATATCGACTTTTTTAGTATTTTTAGTTGCAACATATGTACCTAGACCTTGATTATCACCTTGAAAAATGTATTCTTTTACAATTATATCCTTGAATTTTACATCAAAATTAACCTGTTCAGGAGCTTTGGTGTAGTTTTCCACCCTAATAATCCTATTAAGAACTACTTTTTCCTCAACATCTGCCTTATTTTTATATATAATTTCGTGCCTTTGAAGGCTTTTTGGATTTGAAATTGTGTATTCTAGTTCCGGAACTGGGCCATTATTTTCGGTTTTGTAGTTATAAAACTCCATCTCATTTAAGAATTGCAGTTGCAAAGGGCGATATTTATTGGTATCGTACTTATCACTACCCATTAACTTTAAAAAATCACAAATTATGGGGCTGTAATCATAGTTATTAGATTGTGAATTATCTTTAAAATGGTATATTTGAGCTTTGTTACTCTTTTCTCAGTCTCCTGATATTTTAGTTGATAAATAAGCTAAAGCATCTTCTCCAATTGCAAAACAGCTAATTGTAGTTAAACCCGGGGCAACAGCTAAGCTAAATGCTCCCAAAATTGTAAGTAGTTTTTTCATGTGAATCTCTCCTATAGATATTTTAACATTGTGACGTAGAATAATATTCCAAAAAAATCAAAAAAAAAAATCAAAAAAATATTGATAGTAAAATATTTATGTATCAATAGTATACACGAGAGAGACCAAATGAAAGAAAATTCAAAAGAAAGTCGTTATGCCTGAAAATTAAGCAAATCAGATGAAGCGGAAATTTCTCAAAATCCTAATCTGAATTTCATGATTTATAGGAACTTCTATAAAAATCTATGATCGCTAACATTGCCAATTTATCTTCAAATGATTTCCACTGTTTTAATAGCTATGTTAAACAGCTTGCTTCTTAGATGAATTGACGGAGGTGTTTGAACCGCGGTTGTGAACAAAGCTAATTTTGCTTATAACTGAGTTATTTTTCTGCCAAGTTTTGCCTCAGCTGGGGTTTTTGTAATAATGGGAAATATGTTAGGTCAAGGCCGTGAAACAGATTTACACAAGGCAATTTTTACTGGTTGAATGTTTAATCTACTAATAACTTTTATTGTTATTTTTGGGTTGCTGGGAATGAAAAATTTTACATATAGGTGAGTTAACCTAGAAGAAGAATATTGAAAAACCGCAGACATTATTTACTACATCAATTTAGTTATTCTTTTCTTAACAAGTATTAATGTAGTTTCTCAAAGAGCAGAAATTGCCATTGGAAAAATGAAAACAATTTTTTTAGTATTAGTACTTTCAAACATAGTCAACACAATTATAGTTTGAACAGTTGCATTGACAACTCCGTATGCAGCCATTGGAACTGCGTTTGGTAGTTTCGGGTCAGCCATATTTTTAACTATATTTTTATTAGTATTAAATTTTAAGCATTTTAATATTAAGGCTATTTTTACACAGAATAAAAGTTGCTGGAACAAGTCAATTATCAAACTTATTTTAATAATTGGAGTTCCTACTGCGATTGAAGCTATGATTTTTAATTTTGCTGGGGCTTTTACCACCAAATATGTTACTTTCGCTTCAAGTGAATTTGGGCGTGATGATGCCTTGTTTAATACTCTTATTGCAGCTCAACAAATCACCAATTTTGGATTACTGCTTTCATCATCTTTGGGACAAGTTTCTTCAATTTTTGTAGCTCGGCTAATAGGTTCTAATATTCGGGGCTGGGAAATAAAGGTAGCAAATCGTTTCTGATATCTAACACTAATGATTGCCTTACCTTTTTCACTGATAACATTAATTTTGGCATATCCCTTACTAATGATTTACAATATTCCCGTTGATGTTATATTTTCGGTGGGAATATTTATGTTATTAATTATAGGATTTCAAGATTTTGGTAGAACCATGAATCAAGTTGGTTTATCCTGTCTTAGAGCAGCCAAATATACTGTTGTTCCTGTAATTTGCGCCGCTATAACTCTTTCAATATTCAATATAGGCTTTGTTATTTTAGCAAACAGCTTAATCTTTCCAAATAGTCTTGACTATTCTAATCAAGATTTGATAAATAATAGAGCCATAACTTTGATGTTAACGATTTGTTTGATTCAAGCGATTGAAGAAATAGTTAGAGGTTCGATCTACTGGATACTATGAAATAAAAAAGTTTGAATTAAATCAGCAAGAAGTAATTTAATAAATTAAGGAGACAATATGAAAAAAAATAAAATACACATAGTACCACATGCTCATTGAGATAAAGAATGGTATTTCACAAAGCAGGACTCAGATTTGCTTTTAAAAGGCAATCTTGAAAAACTAAATAATTTGGCTAAAACAAATTCGAACTTCAAAAGTTTCGCTTATGATGGCCAAAGTTCTATTATCGATGATTTTCAAATTCTAGGTGGAGATTGTGAAGAACTTAATAAAAATATAAGAAGTCAAAAAATAATCATTGGTCCGTGATATTCACAACCAGATTTATTTAATACCACATCTGAAGCGATTGTTAGAAATTTGCTTATTGGAACTAATATGGCAGAGACTTTGGGACATTCAATGAAAAATGCATATGTTCCTGATTCTTTTGGTCAAAGCAGTCAAATGCCTCAAATTTATAAGTTAGCAGAATTAGATAATATGATTTATTGAAGAGGTATTACCAAAGAAAAAATGTCTAACTCAGTTTTGCATTATTGAGAAGGTTTGGATGGAACAAAAATTAAAGCCTATAATTTACTAAAAGGTTATTGAATAATGGGAAGTTTCTTTCCTTATTTGGAACTTAATGCAAAAAATGCTGCGAGTTATGCTAAAACTTTTCTAAAAAACTTTGAAGCTACTTTGAATGAATTGAAGAAATTTAATCCAAATTCACCCGAACATTTACTTCTTCCTTTAGGTGGTGATCAAGCCCCGGTTAATGAATATATCGATGTTTTTTTAGAAGAATTAAATAAGATAGATCCCGTTAATGAATGATATTGATCTGAGTATGATGAATATTTTAAAACTATCAAAGACATAGTTGATATCCCCACATACAAGGGAGAACTAAAAAGTCCGCAAAATTCTCGTATTCATAAAACAATTGGTTCACAAAGAATGGATATTAAAATTTTGGCAAAAGAAGTTGATAATCTAATTTACGATCAACTTGAACCGCTAAGTGTTTATTTTAACTCTATTGGTGGAAGTTATCCAAGCGATCTTATTAACAAAACTATTAAACATACTCTAACTTCTCATGCTCACGATAGTCTTGGGGGATGTAACACGGATGAAACTAATCGGGATGTTATATCTAGATTACAATGAGCTAAACAATTTTCGATGTCTCAGATCACTAAAATATTTAAAGCAATTATGAGTGGCAGTGAAAACAATGAAATTCTGGTTTTTAACCCTTATCCAAAAGCTAGGGTATCTGATTTAAAAATGACAGTGTTTACAAAATCACCTTCATTTGAAATCTATGATGAAAAGGAAATGATTGAGAAAATAATTACTGATTCTAATTTTATTAATCCTAACCTGGAAATAAATTTGGGTACAAACGGAGAATCTCAAGATGCCCTTGGTGGTTATTGAAAAACAGAAATTATCTTAAAGGGTTTGAATTTTTCTGGAATGCAGGTAAAGAAATTAATTTTAAAAGAGAATAGTAAAAATATCAAAAAAATAGTTGCAAAAAAAGTAAATCAATGAGAGAATTCAAAATGGAAAATTAATGTTAACAGCGATGGGGTTTTAAATATTTTAGATAAGGAAAGAAATATTGATTTCACAAATCAATTAATCTTTGAAGCTCAAAGAGATATGGGGGACTCTTATGATTTTTCACCAGAAACAATAGACAACATAATAATCAGCAAAATAGAATCCTCTAAGACAGCTATTAAAAATTTTGATAGCCATTGTGAAATCGTGATCGAAAATATTTATTCTATTACAAAAGGAAAAAAACAAAAAATAGTTACCAAAATTTTGGTCAGCGATAAATCGCAAATAAATTTTAAAGTATCAATTGATAATAAAAATCCAAATATAAAATGGAGGGCAAATTTTAATTCTTCAATTCTAAATTCAAAATATTCATACGCTAGTCAAGCATTTGGAACTGAACAAAGACCTGTACAACTAAAGGAGAATGATTTTTGAGAAAAAGAAGGATGAAATGAAAAGCCAGTCGAAATCGAAACTAACGAAAATTTTGTTTATTTGAAAAACGATAAATACAAATTTGGATTAATCACACTTGGAACAAATGAATATCAAATTACTGGAAATAATTTTGAAAATATTTCCTTAACATTATTTAGAAGTGTTTCGTTACTTGGGAGAAATAACTTGCTTTGAAGACCGGGAAGGGCTAGTGGAACTAGTGACTACCTGATTACTACAGAAGAATCAAAACTTTTAAAAGAAATCAACGTAGAATTTGATTTGTTCATTGTTGATAGTGAAAAATCAGCTTGAAATATTGCGCAAAATACTATTTCAAAACCCATTTATTATCAAAAACAAAACCTAAATTTATACTTCAACAGGTTTGAAAGATTTCTTATAGCTGATTTAGAATATGGCTTAAAGTTAGAACTAGAAAATTTATTTACTGTGGAAAATGATAATTTAGTAATCAAAGCAATTAAAAAGCATGAGTCTAAAGACTGTTATATTTTGAGAATTTTCAATTCTTCTGATGCCAACGAAAAAATAAAAGCAACTGGAAAGTTCAAAATTATAGAAGAAGTTAATCTTCTTGAAAGAAAAAATAAAGTAGCAGAATTAAATTTCAAACCATACGAAATTAAAACATTTATTATAGATAGAGGATAAAATTATGAATAAGAAATGAAAAATACACTTTGTGCCTCATACGCACTGAGATAAAGAATGGTATTTTACCAAAGAAGTATCAACAGTATTTTTAATAGACAATATCAAAAAATTAAAAGCAATTTGCGATAATCCTGATAGTTTTAAAAACATAGTCTTTGACAGCCAATTATCAATCGTTGATGACTACTTAAATTATTTCCCCGAGGACGAAAAAATCATAAACAAATTAATTAAGGACAAGAAACTTTTAGTAGGTCCTTGGTTTACACAACCAGATATGTTCAACACAAACGGGGAATCAATTGTTAGAAATTTAGTTATTGGTAAATTGGGGGCAGAAAAAAGAGGTCACAGTATAAAAAATGCTTATACTCCAGATTCTTTTGGATTTAACTCTAATATGCCTCAAATTCTTAAATCAACTGAATGTGATACTCTAATTCAGTGAAGAGGTGTTAATGAAGACCATATTAAAAATTCGGTTTATAGTCAATGGGAGGGAATTGATGGATCTCAAGTTGATTTTTACAATATTTTTAAATATGGATACGGTCTAACTTTCTGAGCTTTTGATTCTGTCTATAAAAAATGAAATAAAAACAACATGGCCGAATTGGCAAAAGAGTACTTGGATAAATTTAGTTCAACGCATGAAGACTTAAACAATTGAAAAAAAGTAAATAAAAATACTGGAAACGTCTTATGTTTCCCATTCGGTTCAGATCAAGCTCCTGTGATTGAATGATTACCTATTTTTATCAAAGAATTGAACAAAATTGATAAAGAGCATGAATGAATTTTGAGTGACTATGACAGTTTTTGTATTGATATCAAAAACTCGACCAAAGATATTGCTAAAAATCAAATTACTGGAGAATTAAAATATGGTCAATATTCAAGAACTCATAGAACAATAGCCTCTTCTAGATATGATATAAAATTACTTTCTAAAAAAGTAGAATACCAACTTTATAATGAAGCAGAACCCATGGGGCTGATTTATAAAAAATTCACCGGTCAATATCCTGAAAGAATTTTTGAAAAAGCAAATAAACTTTTGCTAGAATGTCACGCTCATGATAGTCTTGGGGGTAGTTGTACTGATGAAACCAATCGCGAAATAATGATACGACTAAAACAAGCCCAATCAATGTTAGAATCACAAACGGTACTAATTAAGAGAAGAATTACGGAATATTTAAATTTGCAAAAAAATGATTTAATAATTTTCAATACAATGCCTTTCAAACAAGAGGTCAAAGTTTTAATGCCAATCGTTACTCGAAACAAAAAATTTTACGTTAGCAAAAACGAAGAAAATATAAAATATAAAATTATAGACCAAAAATTTTACAATCGTGACCAATTTATTATTGAAAAAGATTCGCATATAAATAAAACTTCAATTGATGAAAAAGGATTTTATGTTACAAATATTGAGTTCTTAACTAATTCAATTGATGGATTACATTTTGATATATATAAAGTTATTGATAACGAAGAAGACTTATTTAAAAAAATACTAATGAAATCGGAGGTTAAAAACAGCATTAAAAATGAAAATGTAGAAATTGAATTATTAAAAGATGGAAGCATTAAAGTTGTTCAAAATCAAAAAGAGACAATCCTTTCACTTGAAGCAATGTTTGATGCCGGAGATACTTATGACTTCTCACCTTCAAAAAATAACGGATTGAAGATTAATAAAATAATCAGTTTTCAAAGTATTGTTGTTGATGAAAATCAGCAAATGATTATCAATCAAGATTGAGAAGTGTTTAGTAGTCTTGATTCTAAGGAAAAAATTAAACAACCTATCAAAATAAATATTTGATTAAATAAAGATAACTTTGATGTAAAGATCAATTTAAAAAACGTGGCCAAAGATATCAGATGAAGAATTTTATGAGACACTAAAACAAAAAATGAATTCTCATTTGCTGATCAGTCTGGATCACTTATAAAAAGACCTGTAGTTGACAAAATTAATTCAAATCGTTGAGAAAAAGATAAGTGAAAAGATGATCCTGTATGCATTGAAACTTGTGAATCAGTTGTATTTTTAAATCCACAAAATGAATTTAAATTTTCAATATTCACTATTGGTAATAATGAATTTGAGATAATTGGTAAAGATTTTTCAACTATTGCTTTGACTCTATTTAGAGGGGTTTCACTAATTGGTAGACGCGGATTAATGTACCGACCTGGAAGAGCAAGTGGAATTAATGATTATCCTTATGAAACACCAGAAAGTAATTTATTAGAAGAAATGGAATTTAATTTAAACTTTAAAATTTCTCACGATGAAAACATTGGAGTTAGCTCGAAGATGCATTTCTTACCAAGTTCTTCATTTCAAAAACAAAATATTTCAGTTTACTTATTCAAGGGACAAACTTTTTGAATGTCAAAAGTCGATAATATCACTAAAAGTCCAGAGCCATCAAATATTTTTAAATGAAATAAAAATTTCTTTGTTGCTTGTGTAAAGCAAGGTTATAATCAAGAAGATATGGTCTTTAGATTGTACAATCCATCTCATAATCCCGTAAATATTGATGTCTTAGATTCAAATCAAAAAATAATTCAAGCTAATTCATTGGAAAGAAATGAAGAAAAATTTGATAAAATATTAGGTATCAATAAATTCAAAACTATTATTAAAAAAGGAGAAAAATAATGTCTCAGTCAAAAGTCTTTCAAAAAAAATACTTAAATATTAATGTGGAAGCAAATAATGCTGAAGAATTATTGGATAAAATAGCTCAATTATGTTATGACAACGAAATTTGTGACGACAAGAGCAAGGTTGTTGAAAAGTTAATTCAAAGAGAACAATTATCATCAACTGGTTTTGAAAATGGAGTAGCAATTCCTCACACCAGATTTAAAGAGATAAAAAAAAGCGCAGTTTTATTTATAAGATTAAAAAAAGGTATCGAATGACAGGCGATGGATGGTAATCCATCTGATAAATTCTTTTGTATTTTGGTTCCAGAAGATGAAAACGTTGGTGATGAACATTTAAGAATTCTTGGGATATTAGCCAACAAGCTACTTGATCAAGATTTTATAGACAAGATTTCAAATGAAAAAAGTGATTCAAAACTTTTTCAAGAAATAAATACAATTTTTGAAGGTGACAACAATACAAAAAATTCACAAGCGCCCCTTGATGAAGACAAAGATTTTTATGTTGCAGTTTCGGCTTGTACATTTGGTTTAGCTCACACTTATTTAGCTGAGCAAAAATTACTAAAGTATGCTCAAGAAAATAATTTTAATATTAAAATAGAAACTCACGGAGCCCGAGGAGATCAAAATATTATAACAGAAGAAGATCTTCAAAAAGCTAAAGGAGTGTTGATAGCTGTTGATAAGAATTTAGATTTAAGTCATATTAAGCATAACAATATTTATAAGGTTAGAACAATTGATGCAATTAAAAATACAGAAAAATGTTTTGATATTTTAAAGGGAAATATTAAAGTTAAAAAATCTAAACAGGTTTTAGATGATTTCTTTAAAATTAAACTACATCAAAGCGCTTCTTATTCAGTTGGAAAGACATACAATATAATTCGACTATTCGCCTTAATTACTGCTGTATTCTTTTTTGCCAGCCAAATAAAAACTGACAGTATTTTTATAAATCAGTGCTTGGAAGTGCTAAAATTCATGTCAATCCCAGCCATCCCAATTCTTGCAGCTTTGTTAACATTTAGTTTCACAAAATCAGAGGGAAGCGCTAGTGTTGTTGGAGGTTCATTGTTTATCGTAACCATTTATAAAAACTTAAAATATTTTGAAGAGAGTAAGTTTATTTCTATTGGAGTTATGGGGGCCATTATAGTTAGTTTAATTGCCATAATGTATAACAACTATGTTTATAAATTTAATTCAAAAATTTTCTCAAAGAATAAGAAATTAAATGGGGGCTTCAAATGATTTTTACAGATTCTATTAGTTTTTGTAACAGGATTTGCTAGTTTTTACTTATTCAATCCAATTTCATTTGCTAATAATTTCCTTTTTGAAAATATTATTATTCTTGATAGCAATCACTGATGATTTAGAATGATTTTTGCAACTTTATTTTTTGGTTTAATGGTAACCGATATGGGAGGGCCAATTAATAAGTGAACGATCACTTTCTCAGCTTTATTCTTTATAGATTCATTCTCGGTTTCACCACAAAACCCATGAATGACCCCATTAACTGCTCAGGTTATAGCTATTTCTACACCAGGTATTGCTGTTTGAGTCAGAGGGTTACTAATGAAAAACAAATTAAGCGAAGAAGAGATTAAACTTTCAAGTAAAGCAGGAAAACAAGGATTTAATGGAATTTCAGAAGGTGCTTTGTGAACAATTGAGAAATACAAATGAAAAGCTTACGTTGCCAATTATCTTTTAGCAATTTATTGTGGAGCTATAATCGGTGTATTTCATATTAAAACTTTTGGGGGATACAACAATATTTTGGGTGTCTTCTTTGGGTTTTCAACAGATAATTTCTTACAGCTTTGTGGTTTTGATTTACCATCATTCAATATTGGTTTTTTAATTTTAACCTTAACTTCTCCTATTTTTGGAGGTATAATTAATTGTATAATGTTTCAAAAAAACGAAAAAATTAAGGTTAAAAATGCAAAAAGAGTTCAACAAATTTAATTTAACAAATTTAAACGAAAAACAAGTTGATTTTTACAACTTTGTGATTAATAATCTAGATGATATTTTAGAATTAAGTATCAGAGAAATATCAGAAAAGTATGGATGTGGCATTAGCTTCATTTATACCTTTTTGAATAATATTGAGATAAATGGATGAAAAACCTTCATTTTTAGACTAGGAATAATTAGAGGTATTAATAACGCTATTAAAATTAGTGGGAATTCAGAATCTAAAGATGGTGAAGGTAATAAAATATCTAATTTAATTTTTGATAATAATAAAGTTAGTAATTTTAAAAATAAATTAATTTTGGACGATCAAATTAGCAAAATCGAAAATTTATGTGAGGATATTTTAAAAGCAAATAAAATTTTAGGATTTGGACAAGGTCACGGTTTGTTGGCAGTGAATGATTTATTTGGAATGTTTTCAAAAATGGAACTTAAGTGCGCCCAACTGATTAAAAATAAAAGCAATTTTAAAAATATAGTTAGCGAAATCGAAAGCCAAGATTTACTAATTATTTATTCTTTTAAAGGAGTATCAGAATTTACTATTGAATTTTGGAATATCTTGAAAGAAACTAATCCTGAATTAAAAACATGGTTAATAACTTCAAACTTAAACTGCAAAATTCCTGAAGATAAAAATAGAACTATATTTATTCATAACAATCTAATGGATATTGAATTAAAGAATGACATGATACTTTCTAGCCCTTTAAGTTCTTTTATAGTTTTTAACGACTACTTAAAAACATTCTTACTTCATAAAAATAAAAATAAATTTCTTGTGTCTAAGTCACTTATGACTGAGCTAAATTCATGAAAAGATAACAATAATGATTACTATCGAAAAGAAAATAAAAAACAGTAAAAATTTTAAACCTATTGAAAAAGCATTCCAAAATTATCTTTTATAAATTTGAAAAGGGGTGTTTTAATTGAAATTAAAAATAGAGAAATTAAATGATAAACAAAGAGATTTTTTCGATTTCTACAACAATAATTTTGAAAAATACAAAACTATGTCGATAAAAGATATTTCCAAAGAATACGGATGTGGGATAAGTTTCGTTTATAATTTTTTTGAATCGATTGGTGTCAAAGGAATTAAAGAATTCATCTGAAATATCAGTTATGATAAAGGCCAAGCGAGTTTAAACGATTTTAAAGATGGTAGTGAAAACCAAAAATTATTTAAGGAAATTTTTGATACAATTAACTTATCAAATTTGAGGAATTTAGAACTTTGCAACGAGAATAATAAAGATATTGAAGCTTTAATTACAGATATAATTAAAACTAAAAGAAGGTTTTGTTTGGGTTTTGGGTACTCAAAACTGGCAGCATTAGATTTTATAGGGCCATTTCATAAAATTGATAATTCGTTCATACTTGTTAACGATGAGAACTATGAAAATTCCAAAACAATTGAGATAATCAGGAATTAAGATATTTTGATTATTTTTTCAATGCGCGGAAAAAACAAAAGACTAGTAAGTTATTTAAAATATTTGAAAAAAAAGACTCCTGATTTGTGCATTTACCTGGTAACTTCAAAACCAGAATGCTTGGCAGTTCAATTCACTAGTAAAATTATCTTAATTGATAATATTATGAAAAGATCTGATATTTATACAACTGATATTTTTTACTCTCCGCTACAGTCCTTTCTGTTTTTTAATATGATAGTCAAAAATATGCTTTATAAAATTATTAAAAATTTAGCAAATTCTAAAGAAAAATTTGTAAACGAACAGCTAAGTTGAATAGATGAGAAAACTGATACCGAATAAAGGAATTAAATTCCATAAAAATAGCAAATGCTATTTTTTTGCCTTTTAATGGTATATTTTCTATTTAGGGAGGTATAATTATGAAAAAATTATTAGCATTATTAGCGAGTGGTGTTTTAATTTCAACAGCTGCAACTTCGGTGATTGCGTGTTCTTGAAAAACACCACCGATAAAATTTGATGAAATTTCACGAGTCATGAAAGAGATTGAAAGACAAGTCGCTGAAAATCCTAACGAAGAAACCGGCGTTGCCAATCTGAAGGCTGACGGTGAGTTTGGAGAATCCCTATTTGATATGAATTATGTCCAGAAAACAGAAAATAATTCTACAAATATTGATTTGAGAAAAAAATGAAGCGATGGTATTTTAAATCCGATCAATGATACGATCATCTCATATGTTCATGAGGGTAAAAATATTACCACCGGAGAAAAGGATGAAGGATTTCAAGACGACGAGTTAATGCAACTTGCTAGCATGATGAAAACTTATCACATAACCACAAGAGTTTCAGATGTTTATGCAGAAAATGCCTTAATGGATGAGAAAAGAGAAAGCTTTTGATTATCTGATAAGTATCAAAATCCAGTAACGGGATTTCAAAAAACAATTGATGAGGGAATAAATCCTAAGGAAGGTAATCAACCCAAAAATAAAAATAAAAATGATTTGTTAATCAATAATCAGGTTCAAGAAAAAGCGGGTGATTGAGATAAAAATTTCTTAATTTTTGATGATAATGATGTTTTCAATCTTTCAAAATCTATGCGTGCTGATTATTACGTAGTGAGAACTAATGTTTCCTTTGGTATCAATAGAAAAGATGAAAAACTGATTGATAAGAAAGTTTGTTTTTACTTGGACGTTAAATTCAATGCATAAAGGAGGTTAAATAATGGAAACAAAATTAGAGGTCCTCGAACAGACTTTGACTCTTAAAAGAATTGTTGCTGTAACGGCCTGTGCGGCTGGAATTGCCCACACATATATGGCTGCAGATGCTTTGACCAAAGAGGCTAAATCTAGAGGTTTAGAAATAAAAGTTGAAACCCAAGGTACAATTGGGGCAGAAAATGTTTTATCAGATTTAGATATCGCTAATGCTGATCTAGTAATAATTGCAGCAGATGTCAAAATAGATCTTTCAAGATTTAATGGTAAAAAAGTGTATCAAACTGGAGTAAATCCACCAATTAAAAATCCCGGAAAGTTGATTGATGATGCTTGATCTAACGGGGTTGAGTATGGAAAAAAAGGTACCAAAGCAGGCTTTGTTACTTTTGGTAAAACTAAAAGAAAAGGGGTTCTAGCCCACCTGATGACTGGAATTTCTTGAATGTTGCCTTTAACAATCGCTTCAGGTCTTTTGATGGCGATTGCTAATTTATCAGCATTTCAAACTGAATATGTCGACTCACAAGGTTGATATACTGAAAATTGAGTTTTAGGTACTAGAGTATTTCCTCAATTTTTAATGGATGTAGGTAGTTTAGGTTTCAAATTAATGATGCCTATATTTGCGGGATTCGTAGCCTATTCAATAGCTGATCGACCTGGTTTAGCTCCTGCCCTAATCGGGGGTTGAATTATTAATGACAACAAAATGTTGGGTGTTAGTGTTCAAGTTTCGGAAAATTCAGCAATTGAACCCGGAGCAGGATTCATTGGTGCTATTGTTGTAGGATTGTTGACAGGTTATTTTGTTCAGTTACTTAAACTGATAAGATTCCCTAAATTTATCCAACCAATTGTTCCAATCATGATTATCCCGATTATTTCAACCATTGCCATCGCTTCACTTGTAAAATTCGCCATTGGTGTGCCAATTGCAAGTATGGTTCTAGCGATGTTTGAGGGATTAGAAAACCTTAATAATCAATTTGCGGGAACCGGTATTATAATAGCATTGATACTATCGGTAATGATTGCCTTTGACCTAGGTGGTCCCTTCAATAAAACTGCCTTAGTTTTTGGGACAGTAATTTTCTATCAAACTTTAGCTGAGGCATTAGCTAAAGGTGGAACATTCTGAGATGCTAACTTTGTTCCAGGAACTGCAACACAGGCAGCCATTTCTGTACCACCACTAGGAATGTGATTATCAACACTACTATTTAAAGATCGTTTCACTAAAAATGAGCGAATCATGGGAACAGCAGCTTTAGGAAGTGGTGTAATGGGAATTACTGAAGGTGCCATTCCGTTTGCTGCAGCAGATCCATTTAGAGTAATATTTGCCAACGTCTGTGGAGCAGCGGTTGCTGGAGTTGGAGTTACCTTATTTAATGTTAAATTTGCCGCAGGACTAGGTTCTCCATTGGGAGCTTTCCTGGGATACATAAGAATGGATAACGCTCCATTTTATCCAATGGCTTGAATTCTACCGATTATACTAGGAATTTGTGTCACAGCACTTTTAACTGGAGTTATGAAAAAAAGAATAACTGGAGAAGAATATGATCTTTACCTAGAAGAAAGAAAATTAGTTAAAGAAAAAAGAAAAACTCGTAAGAAAAACTTCAAACTTTTATTCACAGAACCAAAATACGCATTTCAAAAATTTGGAAAACATCAAAAACAATGGTGATCAAATTTTAGTAAAAATTCAAAAGAATATTGATCTTGAATTGGTGCGGGAATCAGAGACTATTTTGTAGACTGAGGTCATGCTTTTGCTAACTTCTTTACCAGAGTTAAAAAAGCTTTCACACCAAAAACACAAGAGCAAAAAGACCACATAAAAACTTTGAAAATGGAACACAAACAAAAATTAGAAGATAACAAAATTAAACGAAAAGAAGAAAAAGAAAAAGAACGTCAGATTGAAATTGAAGAGCGCGAAGCTCGTAGAGCTCAAAAAATCTCCAAATCAAAAGATGTTTAAACTTAGAAAGAGAGACTAAAATGGATAGTAATATTTTCAACAAAAATCAAATTTACACTCAAATAGAGGCTACATCAAAAAAAGAGGCTTTTAAATTTATTGCTCAAGCTTTCGTTGATAATAACGCTTCAAGTGATTATAAAGCTTGTTTTAAAGGGTTGCTAGCAAGAGAAAAAGAGGGCAGCACAGGATTTAATGAAGGGATCGCAATTCCACATGCCAAAATCAAAGAGATAACCACCCCAAAAGTTTTTGTCATAAAATTCAAAGAAGGGGTGGAGTGAAAATCGATTGATGATTCAAAGGTCAAGATTGCTATTGCTCTAGCGATTCCATTCTCAAATTCTGAGCAACAACACCTAAAAATTCTAAGCAGTATTGCTAGAAAATTAATTGATGATGATTTCAGACAACAACTAAATAGTGCAACTAGCGCTGAAGAATTATTTAAAATAGTTTCTAGTGTAGAAGTCGTTTAAAAATATTTAAAAAAAGTTCGCCATTGGCGAACTTTTGCTATATATTAATCAAGACTATTTGTTTAGTAGTTCAAACATATTTTTAAGCATAATCCCATTTCCTCTAGTTGGGGTATGACCAGTTGCAGCAACATCTAAGTGAATTAAAGGAACTCCCTCGCTAAATTCAGCTAAGAAAGCTGCAGCATTACTACTACCACCATCAGGAACAGGGGCCATGTTGGTCAAATCAGCAATGGCGCTGCTTCTCATATATTTATAATTTTGGCTGTGAATTGGCATTCTTCAAATTTCTTCATGACCCTTTAATGATGCTTGATAAAATTCTTCATAAAACTTATCATCAGTGGCAAAAGCCCCGGTCATATAAGTTCCCAAACAGAATCGAATTGCCCCAGTTAGGGTTGCCACATCAATCATTTTTTGAGCTTTTAGATCTCTGATAGCATAAGTAATTGCATCTCCTAAAACAAGGCGACCCTCAGCATCAGTATTCAAGATTTCTACTGTTAAACCATTGTAGCTCTTAACAACGGTTTCAACCAGAGTCCCTTTTCCTCCAATACGATTCTCAGTTAAAACAGCCACAGCAGCAACGTTTGCTTTGGCCTTGGCCTTTCCTAATCCCAGAACTGTAGCACAAGTGACAGCAGCTCCGGTCATATCAAACTTCATACCCTTCATACTAGCTGATAGTTTTAAAGAATAACCCCCGGAATCAAAAGTAATCCCTTTACCAATTAAAGCAGTTTTTTCTAATTTAGCATCACTGCAGTATTCAACAATAACAACTTTAGGTTCTTCGTAGCTAGCAGCATTAACCGCTAATAGCATTCCCATTCCCAATTTTTCAATATCTTTTTTATCTAAAACCGTTACCTTAATTTTTTCAATATCTTTGGCTTTTTCCTGGATTTTTTGAGCAAAATATTGTGGTGTACAGATATTTGGGGGAGTATCTTGTAAATCTCTTGCAAAATTAACAAACTCCATTTTAATCTCTTGATTTTTAAAACGATCTTTAAAATCAATTTTTGAAATCAAATTAAAGATTCTTGAAGATTTGCTTGCTTTTGTTTTCAAGGAAAACTGTTCGTGATCTAAGAACATTAATGCTTCACAACAAGCATCAAAAACAGTGTCTTCCTCCTTGAATATTTCAATGAAAGCATCCAAATCAATATCAAAGCTAAATTTAAAATCATTGTATATTTTTTTAATAGCTGAGCTAATTTCCTCGTATAAATCATGGCTCATAGTTTTGTCCACTACCAAATAAATCGCTTCTTCTTGAGAAATAATTGAAGCCTGACCCTTAATTGGAGCGATTAATTTGTTTTTAATATCTTTTAATAGAATAGGTTTAACTATTAAACCTTGGTTTTTGTCATTTAATGTAATCATAATTACCTCCAAGATTATTATATTATTATTTTTTTATTTATTTCAACTTTTAAATTTTATCTATGTTAAAATTTTGTTTCAGAGCGATGTTATGCATTTAGATTATTTGATTACTTAATTTAAAGGAGAACGAAAGCGTGAGAAATAAGCTGATTTTATTAAATCACAACAGGTACGACTATCTTTATATAATGAAAAAAAACGAATCACCAATTTGATATTTTAGAACTATAGAAAGACAAATAACTAAAACCAATGCCAAAGTGATTTTTGATTTAAATTCCCAAAGCGATAAGTTTGATGAACGATTCTGTACTTGTGAAATAAAAAATAGTTTTTTTGATAAAGAGACTTTCGCAAAATTGAATAATGTCTCACAAGATTTACTAGAGGCCATATCTTTAATTTATGATAAAAAAGCAAATCTGAAATAATAATTAAAAGTGCTATAATCTTTTAAAGGAGATTTTATGAAAAGAACAGAAGCAAATAAAGAATATAAATGAGATTTTTCTCATTTATATAAAGATATTTCTGAATGGAAAAAACATTTAAAAGAACTTGAAAAAGATGTGGCAACTTATTCAAAATTTAAAGGGAAGTTAGGTGATGAAAAAACTTTTTTAGATTATGTTGATTTTGACACCAAAAATGACTTAGCAATGATGAAATTGGGTCAATATTTACATTTACAAGATATTGACCAAACAAATACTGAATTCCAAGAATTAGAAGGTCATATGATGAACTATTATCAAAATCTAAGAATAGCTACAAGTTTTATTGCTCCAGAATTAAAAGCTTTAGGGGAAACTAAGGTTTTAAAATGATTGGAAAATAGTGATAAGCATAATCAGTTCGTATACTCATTTCAAAAGTTTTTCAAACAAGCAAAACATGTTTTACCAGAAAAAGACGAAGAGCTATTGAGTAAGGTATCACGTTCACGTGGAGCTGTTGGTTCGCTTTATGATGTCTTGGCTTACGCAGATCGTATTGAGGAAAAATTTGTGTGAGAAGGTAAGGAACAACCTTTAACTCAAACTTTACTGACAAAAATTATGGAAGATTCTGATCCACTAAAGGATCAAAACACCAGAATGGAAGCTAGCAAAATTTTTGGTAAAAATTTTGCAGAGAAAAAACATTCATTTGCAAAGATATATGAAGGAATTCTACAGTCAGGTTATGAAAATGTTAAGATTAGAAACTATGGTTCGTCTTTACAAGCTAGCCTTTCAGGGGATAGCATCCCGACAGAAGTTTATGAATCTCTTGTCAATATTGGGGAAAAATTCATTAAACCTTTCAAAGATTACAATTTGTTAATTAAAAAACATTTTAAATTTAAGAAGTTTTATCCAACCGATCGAATGATCAAGTTAGAAAAGGAATTTAATGCTAACTTTACAGTGGATGATGCAAAATCGTTAATTAAAAAAGCTTTAAAAATTTTGGGGCCAGAATACCTAGAAAAGCTTGAAATAGCTTGATCTGCAGATAGAATTGATTATTTTGAAGACACCAATAAAAGAGATGGAGCTTATTCTTCGGGAGGAGCTGGAGTTGAACCTATTATATTAATGAATTGAGATGATAAACTTTCATCTGTGGCTACTTTGGCTCATGAAATCGGTCACAGTGTTCATACATTGTTTGCCGATGAGGCTCAGAAATATCCCTTGAGTGAATATCCTATTATATTAGCTGAAGTTGCAAGTACTTTAAACGAACATCTTTTGTTTGAGCACCTTTACAACAACGCTAAGAATAAGCACGAAAAAATCTACTTACTTCAACAAAGAATTGGTGATTTAACAGGAACGTTTTTTAGACAAATTCAATTTGCTAAATTTGAACTAGAAAGCCATAAATTAATCGAGAATGGAATTCCAATCACAGCAGAAGTTCTAGCTAAATTGTTTAAAGATTCAGAACAAAGTTTTGGATATGATGTTTTTGATAACAGCGATAAGTTGCCTTATGGATGACCTAGAATTTCACATTTCTTCCACTCGCCATTTTATGTTTATAAGTATGCAATCGATGTAACAGCTAGTTACAAATTGTACCAAGATATCAAAGATGGAAAAATTAGCCAAGCAATAGACTTTTTAAAGGCTGGTGGTCACAAAGACCCATTAGAAATTTTAAAAGACTTTGATATTGATTTCACCAAAGAAATCACCTACCAACCTTTAATAAACGCCATTGAAAATATGGTTGAAGAGTTAAGCAAGTTGCTAAAGTAGGGAGAAATTAATTTGGATGATTTTATAAGATTAATTTTTAGAATACTTTATTATATTTTCCTTTGATGAATATTAGATTGGATTTTTAATCCAGATCGTAAAAATAAAAATCGTTACAACAACTTCAATAGTAACACCGATGATTATGAAGAAAGCTCTCAAGATAACCAATTCGCTCAAATGAATCCCTCTAAATTAGAGGAGAGCTACGGGGTTTTGGGAGTAACTAGCGAAATCAGTGATAAAGAATTAAAAAAAGTTTATCTACAATTAGCCAAAAAATATCACCCAGATAGTGTTGAATCATCAGAAACAGAAGAAACCAAGATGGCTGAAATTAACTCAGCCTATCAATATATCTGCGAAGCTCGTAAAATTCGCAAATAGATAGAAATAAAAAAATTTGACATTTGTCAAATTTTTCTTTGTTTTAAAAGTTATGGTATATAATTTTGAAGCGGTTTTTAAAGACTAGCTATTAATTCCTTAATATGTTCCACGGCTTCCACGTTGCGCATTTCTTTTTTAACGTTCAATTCTTTGTCAAGAATAAAACTCGAACGAATTGCTGCGTCGTCATTATCTTGGTCCAGAACCATTAGTCCTTTATGCAAAATTTCTTCTGTGTCAGAAATGAGCGGAAATGTTAATTTGCAATTATCTACAAAATCTTGTTGATCACTTATCAAGTCTCTTGAAGCTCCAACTACGGCATAACCTTTACTTTCAATTAACTCGAGATTTTTTTCAAATTCTTTAGCTTCAAGCGTACAAAAAGTTGTGTTTGCGTGAGGATAAAAAAATAATACAATTCCTTTTTCTTTAGCCAAATTTTTTAGTGTCTCTTTTGAGCCATTGTTAAGTTTATACATTGTAGTTTTTCAGTCCATAATATATCTCCTTTTGAATCTGTTCTAGATTTCATTGTTGATAAATGCTACGGAATTCTAATTTTACGTTTAATTCTGAACTTAATAAAAAAATTGATTTTTGAATTATCGGTCTTGTATACTCAGGTGTATTTTCAAAGTATACAGCATTGAATACATTAGTTAAAGTTCCGTCAAAGTCATTAATCAAAATGACATTGCTTTCACTATTAACTAACTCCTGGTTTTCATTTCCAGGTAATGTCCGACATATTCCAATAATTTGATAGTTACAAAAATCCTTTTCTTGTAACATATTGTTAAAATTGATTATTTCCTCTAGACATTCGTCCTCTTCGGGAAAAAATCAAAAAATCAACGGATGTGATTCTATCAGTTTATTAAAAGAAATTTTTACTCCGTTTTGATGATAAATTGAATACTCTCGTAACTTTCAACTCATCTTTTCTCCTTTTATCGTGACAAAAGTGCATTTTTTATTAAGTGTGCTATTTTACACTTCTTCACCTGCAAGTAGTTTTTCCAAAAAGAAACCTACTCCACCTTGGTCGTTTGTTTCATGAGTGATGCCACTTGCAACAGCTTTTAAGTCATCGTTACCATTTTTCATAGCAACACCATAGCCAACCAACTGAATCATGTCATAATCATTCATTTGATCTCCAAACGCGATGACATCTCTAATGTCCTTATTATAATATTGAGCCAGTATATTTGAAACATAACCCTTGTTTACTAATTTATTAGTTAAAGTAATCATACTTCGATTTTCGTCATCTAAGTGACCATATACTGTTCCAGTTTGAACCTTAATGGTATTTTTGAATGCTTCTAGTCTTCTTAAAACATCATCTTTTAGTTCTGGATTTTTTAAAGTCAATACGACATTGGTGCTAGGACCCGCTCAGACCTCATATGGGTTGGCGATAAAATATTCATCATCTTCGACGTCATCTAAATGAAAAAAGTTTTCCAAAAAAGAATCTTTTTTCATAACAACCGCTCTGTTATAGTTTTCTATTAGGATATTGTCAACAGCGTCTTTAATGACGGGGTCATTGATTACGCCAATAACTGTTTCATAACTAATAGGAAGCACCATACGCTTAAACATGCGTTTCAACGGGTCGTGAATATGTGCTCCATCAAAATTAGTCAAAAGGGAAGACAAACCTAATTCTCTGTAAAATCTTATACTCGCACGATGTGGTCTACCGGTTACGATGCAAACTCGATGTCCATCTTTTTCGGCCTTCTTTAGAACCTCAATTGTTTTTGGGTGCATACTCATGCCACCTTTAACTAAAGCTGTTCCGTCTAGATCTACTAAAATTAGCCTCTTCTTATCTAAATGTTGTAATTTCATCGTTCTACTCCTTTGAAAGATTTTAACCCACATTTCTCTAAAACACAAAGAATTATTTACTATTTTTTCATTGACTTTAATGTTAAAATGTTCATAATAACATTAAAGAAGGTCAAAAAATGAGTCAAAAAATTTTAAGTGTAAAGGATTTAAAAAAAAGTTATGGTAAAAAGAATGTAATAAAAAATATCACAATTGATATTATGCAAGGTGATAGAATTGCCATTGTGGGTCCTAACGGGTCGGGGAAAACTACATTCTGTGAGTTGATTTCAGGAATCATTCAATCAAATTCTGGAACGATTGAAAAAAATAAGAATTTGGTCATTGGAATGCAATTGCAAGGTACCGAAGCTCCTAAAAAAATTAGAGTTTGGGATTTTATCCGCTATTATATTGATAGTTTTCAAATCAAATTGAATGATGTTGAACTAGATCAAATTTTCAAAAAGTTTGCAGTTAGTGAAATCATGGATAAAGATATTTCAAACCTTTCTGGGGGACAAAAACAAAAAGTTAATATTCTGCTCTCAATAATTAACGACCCAGATCTTTTGATTTTGGATGAACTAGGTAACGGTTTAGATATTGAAATTGTTGACACAATTTACAACAATTTAAATCAATTTTTAAAAGATCCTCTTAAAACTTTAATTTTGGTATCTCATAATATGGAAGAAATTCAGAATTTTTCTAAAAGAATCATCTTTATAAATGAGGGAGAAATTATTTCAATTCACGACACTAAAAATGTTATCAAGGAATATGGAAATGTTAGGGAATTTGTTAGAACTAAGTTTAAAGAATATAAAGTAGATAGCTATGATATAAGCGCACAGAAAGGGGTCGACCAAAATGCAGAATGAGTTAAAGATCGTAAAAGAGGAAAATAGTTTAGATAAAAAGATTCACCACAAACCTGGACCAGCTTACTCTAAATTTCTTATAAGAATTGCTAAACGTCAGAAATATTTTTTGATTTCAGCTTTCATAATCGGTTTGCTTTTTGGAAGTTTGTTTCCATTTTTGTATTTACCATTATTTAAGTATTTTATTGAAGATGAAAAACGTCTAGTTGAGGTTTACCGACTGGTTTTCTTGATGTTAAATATTGTAGCTTCAATTTCGTTAATTGGTACCTTTTTTCAAAAAATATTTTTTGAAAATCGCAATACAGTAGTATTCAAAAGAGTGGCTTTAACTGGAATAAGTAAAAAGAGCTTCTTGATTTTAAGTTCTTTGGTTATTTTCTTATACGCCTTTACTGCATACTTGATTTCAATAATTTCTTTTACAGTTGG
Source organism: Spiroplasma endosymbiont of Panorpa germanica (assembly GCF_964019765.1). NCBI lineage: Bacteria > Bacillati > Mycoplasmatota > Mollicutes > Entomoplasmatales > Spiroplasmataceae > Spiroplasma > Spiroplasma endosymbiont of Panorpa germanica. The sequence continues at coordinate 321,684 of NZ_OZ026461.1, forward strand.
AGCTGCTATTTTTATTGACAATGGACTTGCTAAAATTTATTCATCTTGAAATATTTTAAGAGATTTATTAATATATTTATTCTGTACCATTGCATTTATTGGGTTTTTGTTTGTAATTTTCTCGTTAACACATTCGGTAACAATTGCTAAAATTATGACTATCCCATTTGTGTTAATTAATTTATTTGTTTTTAGTATGGTAGTTTTAAATTTAGACATCGAAATGAAAATTATGAACTTAATAATGTGAATATATTTGCTGTTTTTAATCTGTTTAGCAATTATATTTTGATTTATTGCTTATAAAAAATTTAGATTCCATTTCTAGTCATTTAATCGTAGTTTTTTTAGTCTAATACCATTTTAAACATCTTGTGTGATAAAATAAAAATAATTATTTCTAGGAGCAAAAATTATGAAGAAACTAAGTACCAACGCCGTAAGACAAATATGAATTGACTTTTTCAAAAGTAAAGAACATCTCTTTTTACCACCAGTATCTCTTGTGCCAGTACAAGACCCAAGTTTGTTATGAATAAACTCTGGGGTAGCTACATTGAAACCTTACTTTGATGGACGTCTAACACCACCATCTCAAAGATTGACCAATTCGCAAAAATCTATTAGAACTAATGATATCGAAAATGTTGGGGTAACTGCAAGACACCATACAATGTTTGAAATGTTAGGAAATTTTTCAATTGGGGACTACTTCAAAAAAGAAGCAATCGAATTTGCCTGAGAACTATTAACTTCAAAAAAATGATTTGACATTCCGGTAGAAAAACTTTATATTACTGTTTTTGAAGATGACCAAGAAGCTTTTGATATTTGAACTAAAAATATCAAAGTTAGCCCAGATCATATTTTCAAAGGAACTAGAGAAACTAACTTCTGAGATGTTGGTCAAGGTCCATGTGGACCCAATAGTGAAATATTTTTTGATCGCGGTCCAAGCTGAGATCCAGAAAATATTGGTCCAAAATTACTAAAAGATGATATTGAAAATGATAGATATATTGAAATATGAAACATTGTATTTTCACAATTTAACAATGACGGAAATAACAACTATACAGACTTACCTAGAAAAAATATTGATACGGGAGCGGGATTAGAACGTTTAGTATCCATTTTTCAAGATGCTCCAACTAATTTTGAGACAGATTTATTTATGCCAACTATTGAGGCAATTGAAAATATAGCTGATCGTAAAAAAACTTATAATTTCAAAGCGGCAAGTGAAAATAAGGGAGTAATTAACCGCGATAACACTGCATTTAAGGTAATTGCTGACCATATTAGAGCGGTAACATTTGCTATTTCAGATGGAGTATTTCCAGGTAATAAAGATCGTGGGTACATAATTCGTCGATTAATTAGAAGAAGTAGTGTTTATGGAAGAAAATTGGGAATTGACAAACCGTTTTTATACCGACTTGTTGATATTGTTGTGGGTACAATGAAAGAATTTTACCCATATTTAATTGAGAAACGCAACCTTGTTGTGGAGAGCATTAAAACTGAAGAAGAAAAATTCTTAAAAACCTTAACTAAAGGTAGTGAAATGCTTGAAAATGTGATGGCAAAACACAAAATAATTTCAGGAAAAGATGCACTTTTATTGTTTGAATCTTTTGGTTTTCCAATTGAATTAACAATTGAGCTTGCAGGCGAGCAAAACATTAAAGTTGATCAAAAAGAATTTGAAATTCTTTTGGATTCAGCTAAAGAAATTGCTAGAAATTCGCGTAAGGATTTAAAAGCTTGAGACAAGCAAAACGAAATATTTACAAAACTAAAAGTTGAATCAAAATTTGTTGGTTGAGACACTGAGTCAAATATAGCTAAGGTGGTTTACTTATTTCAAAAAGACAAACCCCTAAATGAAGTAACCGGAGACGAAGCTTTTGTAATCCTTGATGAAACTCCTTTTTATGCTGAAAAGGGTGGACAAGCAGCTGACAGAGGAACTTTAACAATTAATGGTCAAGATTTTTTGGTTATTGATGTTCAAGAAGGTCCAGGTCACCAAAATATTCATCGTGTTATTTTAAATAATAAAAAAATTAAAATTGGAGATATTGTAGAAACTAAAGTTGATTCTGAAAAGAGATACTTCACAATGAAAAACCACTCAGGAACTCATATTCTTCATGCTGCTCTAAGAGAAGTTTTAGGAAATGATGTAATGCAGTCAGGTAGTTATAATGATGAAAATGGCTTAAGAATGGATTTCAACTTTAATAGATTAATAACATTAGAAGAAAACCACAAAATTCAAAAAGTGGTTGATCGCGAAATTGGTCTACAAGTACCTCGTGAGGTTTATTTCACAACAATGGATGAAGCTGTTAGCAAGCATAAAGCTTTGGCCTTTTTTACAGAAAAATACGAAGGAATTGTTAGAGTAGTAAAATTTGGTGATTTTTCATCGGAATTGTGTGGTGGAACACACGTTGAAAACACTAAAGTAATCGAAGACTTAGTTATTACTTCAATTGAATCTAAAAGTTCAGGGATTTATCGTATCCACGCACTAACGAGCCACCAAACTGTTAATGATTATGTTAGTGAAATTTTTAACAACGTAATTCAGGAAGCTAAAATTATCATGAGTAAGTATGAGAATAGTTCGAAAACTTTAAAGGATTCTGAGCTAATTAAGTGTTATGATAAATTATTGAAAGTGGAAAATAGTAAATTTAATATTGGTATCTTAAAACAATGTTTAGAGGAACTGAAAAACATCTTTAAGAATTATGATAAAAAAGTTCAAGACTTAGTTATTTCAGAGCAAATCTCAAAATTTAGCGATGTTAAGCCAGTTTTAAATAACGATAAAGTTAACCAAATCGAAATAAAAGCTAAGAACTTGGAAGTTAAGGCCATAAAAGCTTTAATTGACAATCTAATTAATAAACACAAAGATGTTATTGTTATAGTTACAAGTCAAATTAATGGAGAAAACGTTTTAGCGGTTGGAGTTAGTGATTCTTTGAATACTAAATTCCCTGCTATTGATATTTTCAAAAACTATAAAAATCTTAGTCCTAAGGGTGGGGGAAATAAATTTTTTGCCCAAGGTAAGTATTAGAATATCAATTTAAAACGGAGGATCTATGAGAAGTATTACTAAGAAAATTGTAACAACCATGTTCTTGCTGGTACTTTATTTTATTTACTCAGCGTTTTTAAAGGAGTTTCAAGAAAAAAATTCAGTATTGTTTTCACTTTTTGATCCCTTTAAGTTGATAATATTAGCCTTTATTTTCAGCATTATCGTCTCTACTTTCAATTCAATCTTTTTGGGATGAATTAAAAAAATCAATGCCTATCAAAAAAACCGAAATAGTTTTTTACTGATTTACTTTGATGAAACTATTGCTGGATTGAAAAAAACTCAAATTTTATTAAAGTCTAAAAATACTCAAGAGCTGAAAAGTCAATTGTCTCTTGTTAACAAATTAACATATAAACCAATTTTTATGAAAGTCTTAATTGAGGACTTAATTAATGCTATTATTTGTGAGAAGGATTTATCAGATTTTGATGCTCTAATTGAAAACTGTATCGAACAGATTGAAGGCATAAAGGTTAGTGAGCAAAACCACTTAATCACAAATAAAAGAGAAGCATTTTTTGATGTCAGAAAGTCTTACGAGTATAACTCTCAGGGATCAAAGTTTTACATTGATTATTACCAAAAGAAACAAGATATTTTATCTAAAAATAGAAGAAATGAATGAAACTTATTATCTTTACAGATGCTGAGAATTTATCCTATTATTATATATTCTGTGTTAATATCATTATTAGCATGTATATTGATAACGCCGCTGGCCGTATTTGTTATCAAAGGAAATACTTTCATAATAATCGCCGCGACTTTTGTATCTTTTAGTACATGTTTAGCAGTTATTTGACACTCTATTTACTTATTTAAAGATCCAAATAGCAGAGTATTAATTAAGAGAGCTATGTTGTTTTACCTAGTATTAATCATAATGGCCATAAATTTAATATGATGTTTTGTAAATATTCAAAACACATTAACAGTTCAAACAACTGAAAACGGGCAACAAGAGTTATTTAATTTCTTATTTGAGATATTATATTGCGTTCTTTCCACAGCTCTTATGGCGTATGTTTTTACTACTCTAATTGAATTATTCAGGGATGTTTATTTCAACAAAATAATTCTTTGAGAAGGGATTATAGTTCCAAGTATTGTATTCTTTGTTATTTCAATAATAAATATCTTAAATTTATCACTTAAAAATTCTCAGTTCTATTTTAGTATTAATTTATGAATTATGAGCTTATATTGAATCGGAGTCTGAATGATGACCCCAATTTTAAAATTTTAAAATCAGAAAGGTTGATATTAATGCAAAAAGAAAAAAAATCTTTAACAGATGTTAGTAAATATATTGAAACCTCAGAAGAACAGAAAATGTCTTCCCTAGCCTTAATGAAAAGTATTAAGAATAGAAGAATTGGTTTTTTTAAACTTGTAACAATTTACTATGGACGTTATTTTTGAGAATCTTTAACAATAATCTTAGCTTTAATAATTTCTTCAATAGCAATTGTTTCAATGACATTCATTATTTCCAAACTAGTTGCACAGGTAATGTTTGAATTTGGAAGCAATTCATCAAGTGGGGCAAACTTGGTTGAAACCGGATTGCTTTGATATTGATGACTAACGATCGCGTTTATTACTTTGATTATAGCTGCTGTGGCCACTTGGGTTAGAGAAAAAATCGGAGGCATGCTTGGTCGTAAAATCGAAATGGACGTTAGAAACGCGGTCTTATCAAACCTAATTAATATGAATATTGGTTATTATTCAGATAAAAAAATCGGAGAAATCATGACCAAATTAATAAATGATACTCAAATTTTAGGTGATGAAGCCCAACTAACTCCGGCCAACTTAATTAGTATTCCAATTATTTTTATTGGATCAGCATTTTCGCTAATTATTGTGGATTGACCAACTGCGGTAATCGCCTTATTTTGTACTATATTTTTTATGCTAATGGTAATTTTTACTTTTAATGCACAATCAATTGAAACAGAAAAAGTTAGAAAAAAAGTTACTGAAGTAAATGGTGATTCAACAGATAGAATTGGTGCTATTGCCTTAATCAAGGCTTCGGGAACTGAAAGATATGAACAAAAACGTTTAAAAATGATTAATGAGGACTACTACCGCTCTAATAAAAAATTAAACTCAGTTCAAGCTAGCACAATTACTATTATTATTATGAGTGCCTTGTCACTAACTTTGATTGCTATAGCCTCAGCTATTCTAATCTATAAAGATCAACCTGGTGGGGGAGATATAATTATTCGAATCCTACCTTCATTAATTACGGGTATTAATACTTTGGCTTGACCAATTTATACTCTAACAGGATTGATTCCTGGAATGGCTCGTGCCACCGCTTCCACAAGAAGGGTAATTGAATTAATTAAAGTTGATTCAACTTTAGATCCCAACGAGTTTGCTCCAGTTGTTGAAAGTATTACTGGTGATATTCATTTAAAAGATGTTGTTTTTGAATATCCAGAAAAACCAGGGGTTACCATCTTACCAAAAACTAATATTACTTTCCAAAAAGGTAAAAGTTATGCTTTTGTTGGAGAAACTGGTAGTGGTAAATCAACTATTTCAAAATTGCTATTAAGATTTTATGATCCAACAAGTGGAGAAGTTTTGATTAACGATACTGATTTAAAGAAAATGAATCTATCAAGTTATTTAAGTCACGTTGGATATGTTGAACAAGAACCCAAAATCCTTTATGGAGATGTCATGTATAACGTTAGATATGGTAACTTTATGGCCACTGATGAGGAAGTTATAGAAGCTTGTAAAAAAGCTAACTTACACCATTTAGTAGAAACCTGAACTAATGGGTATCAAACAATTCTTGGAGAACGTGGGTTTATAATGTCTGGGGGACAAAAACAACGTCTTGTAATCGCTAGAATTATTTTAAAAGATCCTGAAATTCTAATTCTTGATGAAGCAACCAGCGCTTTAGATAACATTGTAGAAAAAGAAATTCAAAAAGAATTAGAGAAAATAATGATCGGGAAAACAACAATTTCTATCGCACACCGATTAAGCACAATTAAAAATGCTGACCAAATCTTTGTTTTGGGTAGTGGTCAAGGGATTGTTCAAAGCGGTACTTATGATGAACTAATTAGTAAACCAGGCCACTTTAAAAAACTTCATAGTGCAGGTAGTTAAAATATTGTTGTTTTTGCAATTAAATAATGTTAATATAAATTTAAGAGGTATTTTATGGTAATTTGAATCGTTTTAACCGTATTTCTAATATTAATATTTATAGCTTTTATTGGCTATACTTTTATTGCTAAATTCAAAAATTATCAAAAACTTGCTGTTGAACAAATTGTCAATACTTTTATTGAAATAGGGGTTCCTGACTACGAGTTTATTAATCCAGATTTAGAAAAAGAGCTTTTTAAAAAAGTAAGAAAAGAAGTCTCTTCAATCAAGAATAATTATGGATTAGCTAGAAATAATCGCGACTGAGAAGAACAAAGGGTTAAAAAAAATTGTTTCTCGATAGTTTGTGAAATATATGAAAGAGACTCGGGTATTAGTGTTAAATCAGGATTAAACAAAAAACCAATCCCCCCAACTAGAAGTCAAATTATTGGTGATGAAACCATTTCCTTAGAAGAGAGAAATCGTTTAATTAGGGAATTGGAGCGCGAAATCACTAGAAACGAAACATCTTAATTAAACAAAAACGGCGATCACAGGATTGTCGTTTTTTTAAATAAATTAAAATTATTTTCAAAAAAGGTATTGCTTTTATGTGAATATATAGTAACATTAAGGAACCCTAGGCAGTTGTAAGCAAAGGTGATTGCCAAGGGTCTTTACGGTTGTCTTAAGCCTGCTATAACTATATTTAGCCCTGTTATGCAGGCTTAATACTTATCAATATACAAAATCGGGAGCAAAGGCATGTTATGACAAGTTAAATCCAAAATTTCATCTTAGGTTTGAAGTATGCTTATAGTTAAACTCATTAAAAATTACTTCATGTTTGACTTGATTGACAAACTTTTGCCTCTTTTATTAAAGACTTTCTTTATGTAGTAAGTATCATCAAGGCGGTTAATAGTCCTTGAAATTAAACAGCCATTAAATATGGCTGTTTTTTTTGCTAAAAGTCCTATTTTTACACGAATTAGACCCGCAAAAAAATTTATTTTTTTTCTGAAAAAGTATTGATTATCATATTTAAGAGTGTATAATTTGAATTGCATGTATATTTTGTGTGCAAAGAGACAACACACTGATAAAGGTTGTCATTGATAAGGAGGATTGAAATGGCTCAACAACAAAAAATTAGAATCAAATTAAAAGGTTACGACCACGCTATTGTGGATCAATCAATTTCAAAAATTATTGAAGCTGCTGAATCTACTGGAGCTAAAGTTCGTGGACCAATACCACTACCAACAGATAAACAAATCATCACTATTCTTAGAGCTGTTCACAAATATAAAGACAGTCGTGAACAATTCGAGATGAGAACACACAAAAGAATACTAGAAATCTTTAACCCTACCCCAAAAACAATGGACATTCTTACAAGAGTTCAATTGCCAAGTGGTGTGGATATCGAAATCAAATTATAGTTATTTTTAACAAAATATGCATGATTATCATCAAATAGGAGGAAATATCGTATGAAAGGAATCTTAGGACGCAAGTTAGAAATGACTCAAGTCTTTACAGAGAATGGTAAATTATTACCTGTTACTGTAATTGAAGTGCAACCAAATAAGGTTTTACAAGTTAAAACAGTCGAAACTGACGGTTATCAAGCAATTAAGCTTGGTGTACAAGATAAAAGACAAAACCTTGTAAATAAACCAGCAATGGGAAACTTTAAAAAAGCAAATTCAAATCCTAAGCGCTTCGTAAAAGAAATCAGAGATATGAGTGGATATGAAATTGGAAATGAAATTAACATTTCTGACTTATTCGCGGCTGGTCAATTTGTCGACGTAACAGGAATATCAAAAGGAAAAGGTTTTGCCGGAGCAATTAAACGTCATAACTACTCAAGAGGACCAATGGGTCACGGTTCGGGATACCACCGTGGAATTGGTTCAATGGGAGCTATTATAAACAGAATTTTTAAAAGTAAAAAAATGGCAGGTCATATGGGACATGAACAAGTAACAATTCAAAATCTAGAAGTTATCTTTATTGATAGCTCAAGAAATTTATTGTTAGTTAAAGGATCGGTACCTGGACCTAAAAAACAATTTGTTAGAATTCAAGAAAATGTAAAGGGAATAAAATCAAAAGATCCCGTTAAATTATTGATGAGAAGCGAATTGTCTGAAGATGGTGCTAATAAGCCAAAAACTACTTCTGAGAGCGAAATCAAAGAGGTGTTAATTGAAGCACCAGTTGTTGAAGAAGCACCAGTTGTTGAAGAAGCACCAGTTGTTGAAGAAGCACCAGTTGTTGAAGAAGCACCAGTTGTTGAAGAAACAACTGATAGTGAAGTTGAATAGAGGGGGATTACATGAAAGCACAAGTATATGATATTAAAGGCGAAAATGTTAAAGAAATTGTTTTAAATGATAAAATTTGAGCAATAGAACCACATCAACAAGCTATATATGACACAGTTATTTCTCAACAAGCAGCATTAAGACAAGGTACTAAAAAAACTAAAACCAGAGCAGAAGTTCGTGGTGGAGGTAGAAAACCTTGAAAACAAAAAGGTACTGGTAGAGCACGTCAAGGATCAATAAGAGCTCCTCAATGAAGAGGTGGGGGTATTGCCTTTGGACCAACTCCAGATATTAACTACAAAAAATCTGTAAATAAAAAAGTTAGACAACTTGCTTTTAGAAGTGTATTAAGTCTAAAAGCGCAAGAGCAAAATTTAGTAATTATCGACAAATTCAACTTCGAAAAACCATCTACAAAAGAGATGGTTGAAGTAATGACAAATCTTAAAGTTGATAATCAAAAAACTTTAATTGTAACAAGAGAATCAGAAGAATTAGTAATTAAGTCTGCAGGAAATTTACCAGGAGTAAAAACCTTAGACTCACAAAAACTTAATTTATTTGATTTATTAAACGCAAGTAAATTAGTAATCACCGAAGAAGCAGTTCTTCGTGTTGAGGAGGTGTATTCATAATGCATTTAACTAATGTAATTAAAAAACCGGTTTTAACAGAAAAATCATATATTGGTCACGCAAATGGTGTTTACACTTTTGAAGTTGATCGTAGATCTAATAAAACTCAGATTAAAAAAACGTTCGAACAAATCTTTCAAGTAAAAGTTGAATCAGTAAGAACAATGAATTACGATGGAAAAGAAAAACGAATGGGTAAATTTGTTGGAACAACAAATAACAAGAAAAAAGCAATCATCACTTTAAAAGCTGGTGAAAAATTAGACTTATTAAACGACTTATAGAAAAAAGCTTAGGCGAAAATTATTATAAGCGTATAGTTTGGCGATAAGGGGGAAAATTATGCCAATTAAAAAGTATAGACCTATAACTAACGGTCGTCGTAATATGACAACAATAGATTATAGTGTTTTGACAACTTCTAAACCTGAGCCCTCATTATTAGGGAAAATAAATGAGCATGCAGGTAGAAATAATCATGGTCAAATAACCACTCGTCATAAAGGTGGGGGACATAAACGTAAGTACCGTATTATTGATTTTAAAAGAAATAAATTAGATATACCTGGTAAAGTTGCAACCATCGAATATGACCCAAATAGAAATGCATTCATTTCATTGATTAATTATGCAGATGGTGAAAAAAGATACATTCTAAATGTAAAAGATTTAAAAGTGGGAACTGAAATAATCGCTTCAGAGAATGCTGATATTAAATTAGGAAACGCAGCACCATTAAAAAATATTCCAGAGGGTACTTTAGTTCACAATGTTGAATTGCGTCCCGGAAAAGGTGGACAAATGGCCAGAAGTGCTGGATCAAAAGTTCAAATTTTAGGAAAAGATGATGATGGTAAGTATGTTACTTTAAGATTAGCATCTGGTGAAGTACGTAAAGTATTAGCTGAATGTTATGCCACAATTGGAGAAGTTGGTAACGAAGAGTACAACTTGGTAAATTGAGGTAAAGCAGGTAGAAACCGTTGAAGAGGTATTAGACCAACTGTTCGTGGTTCTGTAATGAACCCTAACGATCACCCTCATGGGGGAGGAGAAGGGCGTGCGCCAATTGGACGTAAAGCTCCTTTAACTCCTTGAGGTAAAAAAGCTCTTGGAGTTAAAACTCGTGACAAGAAAAAAGCTTCAACTAAATTAATTGTAAGAAGAAGAACCAAATAGGTTAGGAGGGAATAGTATATGTCAAGATCGCTAAAAAAAGGTCCTTTTGTTGATGACTACTTATTAAAAAAAGTAGAAGCATTAGGCGAAAAAAAAGAAATTATCAAAACATGATCACGTCGTTCAACAATTTTTCCTAACTTTATTGGACATACTTTCGGAGTATACAATGGAAAAGAATTTATTCCAGTATACGTTACCGAAGATATGGTTGGACACAAACTAGGTGAATTTTCTCCAACAAGAAAATTCGGTGGTCATGGAGACGACAAGAAAAAGAAAAAATAGGTAGAGGGAGAACATCATAATGGAAGCAGTAGCTAAATTACAAATGATTCGTATCGCACCTAGAAAAATGAGACTTGTTGTCGATACGATCAGAAATAAGAAAATTGCTGATGCTGTAGCAATTTTAATGAACTTAGATAAAAGAGCAGCAGAACCTGTATTAAAATTATTAAACTCAGCAGTTGCAAATGCTGTAAACAACAACGGAATGGAAGCAGATAAGTTATTTGTTAAAACCGTTTTTGTAAATGAAGGTGCAACTCTAAAAAGATTTAGACCTAGAGCTCACGGTAGAGCTTATGAGATTTTAAAAAGAACAAGCCACGTAACAATTATTGTGAGCGACATTAGATAGGAGGAGTAGAAAAATGGGACAAAAAGTATCACCAAATGCCTTGAGAATAGGTATTATTAGAACTTGAGATAATCGTTGATTTGCCGAAAAACAAGAGTATGTTAAGTGACTACACCAAGATATTAAAATTCGTAAAAATGTCTTGAAAAAATTAAGAAATGCGGCAGTTTCAAAAATTGAAATTGAACGTACTAAAAAAGAAATTAAATTAATTGTTAAAACTGCTCGTCCTGCTATTGTTTTAGGTCAAGAAGGTAAAAACATCGAAAGTATTGTCTTAGAAGTTAAAAAAACAATTAAAGACAGAACTGCTAATGTAAAAATTGAAGTAGTTGAAATTAAAAACCCAGATGTTGACGCAACTCTTGTTGCTCAATGAATTGGTGAACAGATTTCAAATCGTGCTTCTTTTAGAACAGTTCAAAAATTAGCTATCAGAAAAGCTCTAAGAGCTGGTGCAAAGGGAATTAAAACTTCTGTATCAGGTAGACTTGGTGGAGTAGAGATGGCTAGAACTGAGGGTTACCTTGAAGGATCAGTACCTTTAAGTACTCTTAGAAGTGACATCGACTACGCACTATATGAAGCAAAAACAACTTATGGTCAAATCGGAGTAAAAGTTTGAATTAACCATGGTGAAATATTAGTTAAAGAAATTAAAAATAAAGATAAAGTTATTTCAGATAACAATTTTAAAAGGGAGGCGAAGTAATTTATGTTAATGCCAAAAAGAACGAAATATCGTCGTCCCCACAGAGTAAGTTACGAAGGAAAAGCTAAAGGTGCAAGTTTTATTGCATTTGGTGAATATGGATTGATGTCATTAGATGGTGCTTGAATTACAACACGTCAAATCGAAGCAGCTCGTATTGCTATGACTCGTTATATGAAACGTTTTGGAAAAGTTTGAATTAGAATTTTCCCACATATGGCTAAAACTAAAAAACCTTTAGAAGTTCGAATGGGAAGCGGAAAAGGTGCACCCGAAGATTGAGTAGCAGTAGTTAAACAAGGTACTTTTATGTTCGAAATCGCTGGTGTTCCTGAAGAAACAGCTAGAGAAGCTTTGCGTTTAGCAATGCATAAATTACCTGTACGTTGCAAAATAATTAAGAGAGGTGAAGAATAATGTCTAAATCAGTAGAATTAATGACTGAATTGAGAAGCAAGTCTGTTGAAGAACTAATTAAATTAGGTGAAGAACGTCGTGCAGAATTATTCGCTCTTAAATTTCAAGCAGCTGTTGGTAGTTTAGAACAAACTCACAGAATTTCTTATATTAAAAAAGAAATCGCTAGAATTGAAATGCTCTTAACTGAGAAAAAAAATAGTGGTACTAAAATTAACAAGAACGTTAAAATTGATTACTCAAAAGCTGTTGAAGCTGCTGAAAAATCAGGAAAAGAAGTTCGTAAAAAACAAAAAGAAATGATCGAAAAATTACAAGCCGAACAATTTGGAATGGAAAACGACTCTAATGAGGATGCAATTGCAAAATTAATGGAAGAAAACTTGGTTGTTGAAGAAGCACCAGTTGTCGAAGAATTACCAGTTGTTGAAGAAGTAATTGAAGAAGAACCAGTTGTCGAAGAAATTATTGAAGAAATTATTGAAGAAGAACCAGTTGTTGAAGAAATTATTGAAGAAGTAATTGAAGAAGAACCAGTTGTTGAGGAAATTATTGAAGAAGTAATTGAAGAAGAACCAGTTGTTGAAGAAGATGATTCTGAAGAAGAAAGATTAGCTGCAGAAGCTGAAGCTAGAAGATTAGCTGAAAAACAAGCTGCCGCTGAAGAAAAAGCAAAAGCAGAAGCTAGAAGATTAGCAGAAGAACAAGCTGCTGCTGAACAAGCTGCCGCTGAAGCAAAAGCAGAAGCTGAAGCTAGAAGATTAGCTGAAGAACAAGCTGCTGCTGAACAAGCTGCCGCTGAAGCTAGAAGATTAGCTGAAGAACAAGCTGCCGCTGAAAAAGCTGCCGCTGAAGCAAAAGAACTATCTGAAGCTGAAAAAGCTGCCGCTGAAGCAAAAGCCAAAGCCGATGCTGAAAAAGCTGCCGCTGAAGCTGCCGCCAAAGCAAAAGCCGATGCTGAGGCTAAGAGATTAGCTGAAGAACAAGCTGCCGCCGAAAAAGCTGCCGCTGAAGCCAAAGCAAAAGCCGATGCTGAAGCTAAGAGATTAGCAGAAGAACAAGCTGACGCTAAAGCAAAAGCCGATGCTGAAAAAGCTGCTGCTGCCGCTGAAGCCAAAGCAAAAGCCGATGCTGAAGCTAAGAGATTAGCTGAAGAACAAGCTGCCGCTAAAGCAAAAGCCGACGCTGAAGCCAAAGCAGAAGCAGAAGCTAAGAGATTAGCTGAAGAAAAAGCCAAAGCAAAAGCAGAAGCAGCCAAGGCTAAGGAATTAGCCGATGCTGAAGCTAAGAGATTAGCTGAAGATACTAAAAAGTTAGCAGAAGAACAAGCAAAAGCAAAAGCTGAAAAAGCTGCTGCAAAAGCTAAAGCCGATGCTGAAAAAGCCAAAGCAAAAGCAGACGCTGAAAAAGCTGCTGCAAAAGCAAAAGCAGACGCTGAAAAAGCTGCTGCAAAAGCAAAAGCAGACGCTGAAAAAGCTGCTGCAAAAGCAAAAGCTGATGCTGAAAAAGCCAAAGCAAAAGCAGACGCTGAAAAAGCTGCTGCAAAAGCAAAAGCTGACGCTGAAAAAGCCAAAGCTAAACCAAAAGCTACACAAGCTAAACCAAAAGCTACAGAAGTTAAAAAAACAAGTCAAGATGATACTTGATCTATTAAAAAACCTACAGCTACAATTACAAAACCTAAAAAAGTTGAACCTGTTTCAATTAAAAAAGTTGAAATTGGTAAGGCGGAAAATTCAAACGTTGAAGGAATTCAATTAAAATTACAAGCAAAACCTAAAAATTCAAATACTTATGTATTTGGATCAAATGCAGCAGAAGCAAAAAAACAAATCGAAGAAGCCAACAAACGTGCAGCTGAAAAACGTCTTCAAAAACGTCAAGAAGCAGCTAAAAAAGGAGTTAAAAGATAATGGACAGAAATAGTAGAAAAACATACCAAGGTAAAGTTGTTTCAGACAAAATGAATAAGACTATAACTGTTCTTGTCGAAACTTATAAAAACCACCCAGTATATAAAAAACGTGTAAAATATTCTAAAAAATACAAAGCTCATGATGAAAACCAAGTTGCAAAAATTGGTGATAAAGTAGAAATAATGGAAACTAGACCATTGTCTGCTACTAAAAACTTCAGATTAGTTAGAGTTATAGAGAAAGCTGTAGCTTAATAAGTTACAACATTCGAAAGGTTAGTGAAATAAAATGATCCAAAATGAATCAAGATTAAAAATAGCCGATAATTCAGGCGCAAAAGAAGTTTTAGTAATTCGTAATCTAGGTGGAAGTGTTAGAAAATTTACAAATATTGGCGACATAGTTGTTGTTACTGTTAAATCTGCTGCTCCAGGTGGAGCAATTAAAAAAGGACAAGTAGTTAAAGCTGTAATTGTAAGAACAGTTAGAGGATTAAGAAGAGAAGATGGTACTTATATCAAATTTTCTGAAAATGCCGCTGTAATTATTAAAGAGGATAAAACCCCTCGTGGAACGCGTATTTTTGGCCCAATTGCGCGAGAAGTTAAAGAAGCTGGTTTTGCTAAAATAGCATCTTTAGCACCAGAAGTTTTATAGGAGGACTTAGTAGTGAATAAGCAAAAAATCATTAAAGGTGATGTTGTTAAAGTCATCGCCGGAAGTCACAAAGGTAAACAAGGGCCAGTATTAAAATTATCAAAAGATAAGAAAAGAGTTTATGTTGAAGGTGTTTCTGCAATAAAACACTTTAAACCAACTCAAACAGATTCAGAGGGAGGAATTAGAGAAATTCCTGCAGCTGTTGATATATCAAATGTAGCAATCATTGATCCAAAAAACAAAAATTCATTTTCAAAAATTGGATACCAAATTACTGATGATAAAAAAATTAGAATTGCGCGTAAATCAAAAGCGCCGCTTAAATAGAGGGAATTTTTATGGCAGAAAAATATGTGAATCGTTTAGAAAAACAATATAAAGACAAAATTGTTCCTGAGTTATTTAAGGAAAAACAATATAAATCAGTAATGGAAGTACCAAAATTAGAAAAAATTGTAATAAATATGGGAATTGGTGATGCTGTTCATGACGTTAAAAAACTTGATGATGCAGTAAACGAATTAACTCAAATAACAGGATCAAAACCATTAGTAACAAAGGCAAAAAAATCTCTTGCTGTATTTAAATTACGTGAGGGAATGCCAATTGGTACTAAGGTTACTTTAAGAGGAAGAAAAATGTATGATTTCTTAGATAAATTAATCAATGTTGCGCTTCCTCGTGTAAGAGACTTTCGTGGAGTATCTAAAACTAGCTTTGATGGTTTTGGAAACTACACTTTAGGTATTAAAGAACAAATCATTTTCCCTGAAATTGACTACGATAAAGTTAAAAAAGTAAGAGGAATGGATATTACTATGGTAACAACTGCAAAAAACAATACCGACGCATACTCATTATTAGAAAAAATGGGAATGCCTTTCGTTAAGTAGGGGGATGGAGAAATGGCTAAAAAATCATTAAAAGTAAAACAAGCTCGTCCGCAAAAATTTGCCGTTCGTGCTTACACTAGATGTGGAAATTGTGGTAGACCACACTCAGTTCTAAAAAAATTCAATTTATGTCGTTTATGTTTTAGAGATTTGGCTTACAAAGGTCAAATTCCTGGAATTAAGAAAGCATCTTGATAGAGAGTATTTGAAAGGAAAAAAAGAAAAATGACAACAGACGTTATAGCAGATATGCTTACAAGAATTCGTAATGCTAACCAAAGATATCACAAAGATGTGATTATTCCAGGTAGCAAAATGAAATTAGAAATAGCTGACATTTTAAAGCGTGAGGGTTTCATTGATGGTTTCACAGTAGAGGAAGACTTCAAGAAAAACATCACAATCAATTTAAAATACAAAGGTAAATCAAGAGTTATCCAAGGACTAAAAAGAATATCAAAACCAGGACTTAGAGTTTACGCACAAGCTTTAGAAATTCCACAAGTACTAAACGGATTAGGTATTGCAATAATTTCAACTTCAAAAGGAATAATGACAGATAAAGAGGCTCGCCAACAAAAAATTGGTGGAGAAGTCTTGGCATTTGTTTGATAGTAGGGGGTAATAAAATATGTCACGTATAGGAAACAGAGTTTTATCAATCCCTGCTGGAGTTGAAATAAAAGTTGAAGCAGGAAACAATGTTACAGTTAAAGGTCCAAAAGGAGAATTAAAAGCTAATTTTGCACCAGTAATAGAAATAAAAGTAGAAAACAACACAATTAGCACAATTAGAGCTAATGAAATTAAACATACAAAACAATTGCATGGTACTACTAATTCATTACTTCAAGGAATGATTGAAGGAGTTAGCAATGGTTTTGTTAAAGAATTACAAATTGTAGGGGTTGGTTATCGTGCAGCTCTTGCAGGTAATAAAATCAACTTATCACTTGGTTACTCACACCCGATCGAATATGAAATTCCAAAAGGAATTTTAGTTGAAATTGCAAAACCAACTGAAATTAAAATTTCAGGAATTGACAAACAGTTGGTTGGAGAAGTAGCTGCAAATATTAGAGCATATAGAAGACCAGAACCTTACAAAGGTAAAGGTGTTAAATACAAAGACGAATACATTATTAGAAAAGAAGGTAAAGCAGCTGGTAAGTAGGCTGTAGATTAAAAGAATGAAATTTACAAAAACAGAAGCAAGAAAAAGACGACACTTTAGAGTTCGTAAAAAGGTTTCAGGAACTAGTTCTAAACCAAGACTTAATGTATTCAAATCAAATACCAATTTTTATGCTCAAATAATTGATGACGTAGCAGGAGTAACTTTAGTATCGTCTTCATCATTAAAGATGGACTTAAAAAACAAAAATAACATCGAAGCTGCTAAGGCAGTGGGAAAAGACTTAGCTGAAAAAGCTAAGGCTAAAAAAATATCAGAAGTTGTGTTTGACCGTGGAGGATATTTATTCCATGGTAAAGTTAAAGCTTTTGCCGAATCAGCAAAAGAAAATGGAATGAAATTTTAATTAATGGAGGAAATGAAAAATGAGTACAGAAGACAAAAAAGTAATCGAAGTTAATTCTTCAGAAATTGCAAAACCAACTGAAAAAACTTTTACTCCAAGACCAGGTAACCGTCCAGGTAACAAATTTGGTAACGGAGAGAAAAAACCTTTTAACAAAGATGGTAAAAGACCTTTTGATAAAAATAATCGTCGTTTTGAAAAAGAAAAAGACCCTTATGAAGAAAAAGTTGTTAAAATTAACCGTGTTACAAAAGTTACTAAGGGTGGACGTCGTTTTAGATTTGCCGCAGTAGTAGTTATTGGTGACAAAAAAGGTAGAGTTGGTTTAGGAACTGGAAAAGCTAATGAAGTTCCAGATGCAATCAAAAAAGCTGTAAAAGAAGCTAAAAAATCATTAATTAAAGTTTCATTATCAGGAACAACAGTTCCCCATGAAGTTATAGGACATTATGGAGCTGGTAGAGTTTTAATCAAGCCTGCTAAAAAAGGTACCGGAGTAATTGCCGGGGGACCTGCAAGAGCTGTGATTGAATTAGCCGGAGTTCATGATGTTTATGCAAAATCACTTGGATCAAACACACCAATAAATATGATTAGAGCAACAATTGAAGGTTTAAAATCAATGCAAACCCCTGAATCAATCGCAAGATTGCGTTCAAATTCAAAAGTTGAACAAAGACAAGCTCCAATAGTTGAAGCTAACCCAGTTGCTGAAAAAATTGCAACTGCTTAATGAAAGGAAGTTAAATTTATGAAATTACATGAATTAAAATACACTCCAGGTAGTCACAAAGATGCTACTAGAGTAGGACGTGGAATGGCTTCTGGGAAAGGTAAAACTTCAACTAGAGGACACAAAGGTCAAAACTCACGTTCTGGAGGAGGAGTTCGCCCCGGTTTTGAAGGGGGACAAACACCTTTATTCAGAAGATTACCAAAAATTGGATTTACAAGCATGAATCGTAAAGAGTTTGCTATTGTAAATTTAGAACTTATTGAAAAACTAGGTTTAACATCTGTTGATCACAAAACATTGATTGAAAAAAAAGTGATTAAAAATGAAAAAACATTGGTAAAAGTTCTAGGAAATGGTAAAATAACAAAATCAATCAATGTAAAAGTTAACAAAATATCAAAATCAGCCGAAGAAGCTATTAAAGCTAGCGGGGGAACAGTAGAGGTGATTTAGGTGGCTCTTAAGTCTATTAAGAAATCTAAAAGAAAAAATACTACAGTAAAAGACGAATTCGTAAAAGGTAATTTCTTTATAAGAAACAAAGACCTTGTAAAACGAATTGTTTTTACTTTAATAGTACTTGTATTAGTTAGACTTGGAACCTTATTAACTGTACCAGGAGTAACATTATCTCCAAATTTTAAAGAAAGTATTGATAATCAAGAATTTTTTCAATTACTTTCAACTCTTGGAGGAGGAAGTATTGGGAGATTCTCAATTCTTGCTTTAGGAGTTTCCCCATACATTACAGCCTCTATTATTGTGCAATTACTGTCAACTGATGTAATTCCGGTTTTATCTCGCTGAAATAAATCTGGTGAACGAGGAAGAAAAAAACTTGATCGTTTAACAAAATTACTTACTATTCCGTTTGCTTTAATGCAAGGAATTGCTACAATTTTCACTCTTGTTCAGCAGGGATTGATTTCTCCGAAATGATCTAGTAGCGAACTTGGAACAGCACCAGCATGATTTTACTTCATTCTGGTTCCAGCTGTAATGCTTGCCGGAACGTTCTTAATGTTATGAATTGCTGATCAGATTACCACTAGAGGTATAGGTAACGGGGTTTCAATAATAATATTTACAGGTATAACAGCTAGTTTACCTGCAAACTTTATTAACACATTCAAATTCTGAGTAAATGGTAAAGAAGAGGCAACCATTCTTTTTGAGGGAATTTTATATTACTTAATTTATATACTGGCCTTTTTGTTGGTAATATTCTTTGTAGTTTTAATGAATGAAGCAGAAAGAAAAGTACCAATTCAACAAACTGGAGCTGGACTAATTGATTCTGAACAGCATACCCCTTATTTACCGCTAAAAGTAAATAATGCAGGGGTTATCCCCGTGATATTTGCTTCAGCAATTATTTCAACTCCGATGACTGTTTCTCAAATTATCGAAGTTTCGAATCCCAACAGTGGTTTTGTTTATTTTACAAATAATTTCTTGTCGTTTTCAACATGATGAGGAATAGGGATTTATTCAGTACTGACAATTTTATTCACATTTCTATATGCTCAAGTGCAAATTAATCCTGAAAAAATTTCAGAGAACTTTCAAAAATCTGGGACATTTATACCAGGAATTAAACCAGGAAAAGATACAACAAAATACCTTTCTGCAACAATCAATAGGCTAAGTATTTTGGGATCATTCTTCTTGGCCCTAGTAGCAGTGTTACCTTATTTAATTACAAAAGTTACAAATCTTCCAAGTAACTTGGCGATTGGGGGAACCGGTCTAATTATTTTAATTTCTGTATCCCTTCAAACGATTCAACAAATTAAGGGAAGAATTATTCAACAAGCGTTTATTGATAAGAAAAAAGAGAAATTTTCAGAACAAGGCGAAGACGCAAGTATTAATCACATTTGGTAGGAGAAAAAAATGAATATTATTTTATTAGGAGCTCCAGGGAGCGGTAAAGGAACTCAAGCTGAAAAGTTGGTTCAAGATCATAATTTTGAACAACTTTCAACAGGGGACTTATTTAGAAAAAATATCAATGATAAAACCGAAATGGGAGTGGAGGCTAGTAAATTGATCAATGCAGGAAAACTAGTTCCCGATGATATTACAAATAAAATGGTTGATAATCATTTGAAAAATAATCGCAGTGATGGTTTAATTTTTGATGGCTACCCTAGAACAATTAATCAAGCTGAGGTTTTAAATGATTTGTTAAAATCATCTCAATCAAAAATTGATAAAGTCATTTTATTAGAAGTCGACGAAGAAAAACTCTTAGAAAGACTTGTGGGACGATTAATTTGTCCTCAATGTAAGAGAAGTTTTCATGTAAAAAATCGACCTCCAAAAACGCCGGGAATTTGTGATTATGATAAATCAGTTTTAATAACTCGTCCAGATGATAGCCCTGAGAAAATTTCAATAAGATTACAAGCTTATGAAAAAGAAACTAAACCCTTAGTGGAGTTTTATGAAGGTAAAGGTAATTTAATTAAAATCAAGGCAGACAATTTAACCTCTCAACAAGTGAACGAAAGTATTTTAAAGGCGTTGGAGCTATAATGGTTACTATTAAATCCGAATTTGAAATTTCAAAAATGAGAATTGCTGGCCAAGTTTTAGGTCAAGCATTGAAATTGTTAGAGGAAATGATACAACCAGGAGTTAACTGTCTAGATTTAGATAAAGCCTTTATTGAATTTATTACTTCAAAAGGATGTACAAGCAATTTTCTAGGTTATTATGACTATCCAGCTCATATTTGTGTATCTGTTAATGAACAACTAATACACGGTATTCCACAAAACCGCATTTTAAAAGATGGTGATATTGTTTCAATTGATACAGGTTGTGTCTTTGAGGGGTATCATGCTGATGCGGCTTTGACAAAAATTTGCGGAGAACCTAGAAATAACTTAGAATTAAAATTAGTGAACGACACAAGAAAGTCACTAGAATTGGCAATTGAACAGGTGAGAGACGATGTACGCATCGGAACCATTTCTGCTACTGTTCAAAAATTTATTGAGCAAAATGGTTTTCAATTGCCAACAGATTTTGCTGGACATGGAATCGGTACTGCAATGCATGAAGATCCGTTAATTCCTAACACAGGAAAAATGGATACAGGAATGCGTTTAAAAGCAGGAATGACTATTTGTATCGAACCAATGGTGCAAATTTCCACTAGCAAAACAATTACCGCAAAAGATAAATGAACAGTTATTTCTGCGGACAATAGTATGGCTGCACACTTTGAACATACTATCTTGGTAACCGAAGAGGGATGTGAAATCCTTACTTTATTTAAAGATTAGGAGAGATAATTATGGCAAAAGAAGATCTTTTAGAAGTAGAAGGTATTGTGCAAGAAGTGTTGCCAAACGCAACATTTAAGGTGAAACTAGAAAACGAAATTGTTATCGACGCCCACGTGTCGGGTAAAATCCGAATGAATTACATCCGCATTTTACCCGGAGACAAGGTAACAGTTGCAATTTCACCATATGATATGACACGTGGTAGAATTACTTACCGAAACAAAGGTTAGTAATATTTAAACAAAAATTATGGAGGTTATAAGATGAAAGTAAGATCATCAGTCAAGAAAATATGCGATAAATGTCGTGTAATTAGACGAAAAGGCCGTGTAATGATTATTTGTGGCCAACCCAAACATAAACAACGACAAGGTTAATATAAGAAAGAAAGGAAATAAAAAATGGCTCGTATTAGTGGAGTAGAAATTCCAAATGAAAAAAGAGTAGTTATTGCTCTGACTTATATTTATGGAATAGGTTTATCAACATCACAAAAAGTCTTATCTGCTACTGAAATTAGCGAAGACGTTCGTGTTAAGGATTTAACAGAAGAACAAATTAAGAAAATTTCAAGTCAGCTTTCAGAAATTAAAACTGAAGGAGATTTACGTAGAGAAACAGCTTTAAATATCAAAAGATTAATGGAAATCGGAAGTTACAGAGGAATGCGTCACCGTAAAGGTTTACCTGTTAGAGGTCAATCAACAAAACAAAACGCACGTACCAGAAAAGGTCCCAAAAAAACTGTAGCTAACAAGAAAAAATAGGTAGAAGGAGAACGTAATTATGGCAAAACCACAATCAAAAACAACCCGCAAAAAAGTCAAAAAAGACATTGCAAAAGGGATAGCTCACATTCACTCTACTTTTAACAATACAATTGTTACAATTTCAGATGAAAAAGGAAATGTACTTTCTTGATCTAGTGCTGGTGCACTAGGATTTAAAGGTGGTAAAAAATCAACCCCTTATGCTGCTCAAATGATTGCTGAAGCTGCTGGTAAAGGAGCTATGGACAATGGAGTTAACTCTGTTCAAGTAGAAGTTAAAGGTCCTGGTCCAGGTAGAGATGCTGCAGTTAGAAGTTTACAAGCAATTGGGCTAACAATTACATCAATTAAAGATACAACACCAATCCCACATAATGGAGTACGTCCACCAAAACGTCCAAGAGGTTAATATGAAACAATTTACAAAACCAGAATTTAACCTTTTAAAAGAAGAAAAAGGTAAAGCTTATGGTAAATTTATGGTAGAACCACTTGAAAGAGGTTTTGGTATTACACTAGGTAACGCTTTGCGTCGTACCCTTTTGGCTGCGACTCCAGGAGCTAGTGTTTATGCGATAAAAATAGTTGGAGCTGCACATGAATTTACTTCAATTAATGGGATAGTTGAAAATGTAAGTAGAATTATTTTAAATATTAAAAATTTAGTACTAACAATAAATGAAAATATTTTTGAAGACGAAGAAGTTGCGGAATTAAAAATTTCAGCAAATACTGTAGGAGAAGTTCTTGCAAAGGATATAATTTGTCCAGCCGGAGTGGAAATTTTAAATAAAGATTTACATATTGCAACAATCGCTGATGGTGGTAGTTTGGAAATGATTTTATTTGCAAAAAATTCTCGAGGATATCGTTCATTTAAAGAAAATAAAAAAGAGAAATTAGTTGCAGATGCAATCACAATTGACTCGAACTATTCTCCAATCGTTAACGTAAACTACTCAGTTGATGTAACTAAAATCGGACGTTCAATCGATCTTGAAAAATTAGAGATTGAAGTTGAAACAAATGGTTCAATTTCAGCAGCTGATGCAATTGCTGTGGCTTCAAAAGTTATGGTTGAACATTTAGAATTATTTGTTAATTTAAATAGTGAAATTTCAACTTTAGAAGTAATCGGACAAGCAGATGACGACGATGAAAAAGAATTAGATAAAATGATTGAAGATTTAGACTTTACTCAAAGAAGTTTAAATTGTTTAAAAAGAGCTCAAATCAACACTCTAAGAGACTTGGTTTCAAGAACAGAAGATGAAATCCAAGAGATTCGCAATTTAGGACGCAAATCATTTAAAGAAATTAAGGATAAAGTTGCTCAGTTAACTTTAAACTTTAAACAGGATTAGGAGGAAAGATTATATGTCATATATTCAAAAACGTGGTAAAAATACAGCTTGAAGAGTCGCTTTGATGAGAAATCTAACCACTGAACTTATTATTTCAGAAAGATTAGAAATAACAGAAACAAGAGCAAAAGAATTACGTACTCATTTTGATAAGATGGTTACCTTAGGTAAACGTCAAGATCTTCATGCCCGTCGTCAAGCAGCGGCATGATTGAGAGACATTGATGCAAGCGAAAAAGAAACTGCTTTGCAAAAATTATTTAATGACTTAGCAAAACGTTTTAAAACAAGAAATGGTGGATATACTCGTATCTTAAAATTAGATAACAGAAGAGGCGATAACGCACCAATGGTAATAATAGAATTAGTTTAAAAATATTTTTAAAATAACCCAATTAAGGGTTATTTTTTTTGATATAATAATTTTTAGAAATGAGCGATACTATGAATAAAAATACTTTAAAACTTACGTCAAAAATTGTTACAGCGACATCACTGTCAATTTACTTACTTTTAGTTTTAGTCTTTGCCCCAGTTTTAATCAAAAACGATGATCAAGGTTCATTTTATGTCTTTCTTTACGGTTATCTATTTTTAACACTTATACCTTATTCGGTCGTAGGACCATTATTTCTTTGAAATTTTCAAGTCGAAAAGAGAAACTATAATCAGTCACTAATTTTCTCGATTTTAATCATAGCAACCCAAATTCCCTTGATAAGTATGCTAGCATATGGTGTTTCTCAATTTGACAACTGAAAAGTAACTGAATACGCTAATTCAAGTCATTTATTCATTGAGTCAACTTTAATTTTAATCTCATCAATCCTAATCATTATTTCTTTGTTATATCTGATTTTTAATAAAAAACCAGCAGAAATCGATCCTTGAGATAGCATTGTTATTGAGATTGAAAAACGCTCACGTCAAAGCATTAAAGATGCAAGAGAAGATTTGCAGAAATTTAAGGCTGAACTTAAATAAAATTATAATTATTTTCTGGTTTATTAATAATATGCTTGATTATATTAATTTTAAAGGTTAAAATAATATCTAAGCAATTACAACTTATATGATTTATAATTAGTATAAGGTACTAAAATTTTGTTTAAATCCAGAAAGGTGAAAATATGAAAGAAGTTTATTTGAATAAAAATGATTTAAATGATTTTAAACTTAAGTTGAATGAATTTAACGATAAATTAGCTCAAGCTGGTCAAGAATATGTTGAAATTAAATTTAAAGTTGTTAATGGAGAAGCTGATAAAGCAGAAAAACTTCATTACATTGAAGCTCATAAGCAAGCCCAAATCGCATACAGACAAATCGCAACGACACCAATTTTTAGGGACAACTATTTAAGAGCCAAAGAAAAATTTAAAAATCTTTCAAGTGATAGCCAGGAATACCAAGAAGCCAAGGACAACTTCATTGAAGCAAAAGAACTTTTTAAAGCTTCAAAAGTTGCCATTAGAGAAAGGGGGGTATCAGGAGAGTTATCAAAAAAAAGCGAAATCGCTTTGGAATTGAAAAATCTAAACTATCGATACCCAAAATCAGCTCAATTAGTTGTTAGGGATGTAAGTGTTAAAATTAAGCACGGAGAGTACGTAGCAATTATTGGTCATAATGGTTCAGGGAAATCAACTTTAAGTAAATTAATTATTGGTGTTTTAACCCCAATTAGCGGTAGTATGTATATTTTTGATAACCATGTTACTCGCAATAATTTAAATATCATCCGTAGGTTTTTAGGGATTGTTTTCCAAAATCCTGATAACCAATTTATTGGTTCAACAGTTAAAGATGATATTGCCTTTGGTTTGGAAAACCGTCGTATAGATCCAAAATTAATGCAAGAAAAAATTGAAAATGCAGCTAAAAAGGTAAGGATGGAGAAGTTCTTAGATCATGAACCATTAATGCTTTCGGGAGGTCAAAAGCAAAGGGTTGCCATTGCCTCGGCCTTAGCGCTTTCCCCAGATATAATAATTTTTGATGAAGCAACTAGTATGCTAGATCCAAAGGGTAAAAGAGAAGTAAAAGAAATAATGGTTGAGCTTAAAAATACTCGAGAAAAAACTATATTCTCAATTACTCATGATATGGACGAAATTTTAAATGCTGATAAAGTTATGGTTATGAATGCGGGAAGCTTAGTCAGATTCGGAACTCCAAAAGAAATATTAAAGGATCGTGATTTTTTAAGATCGATTCACTTGGACATCCCCTTTATTGCTCAAGTAGAAGAAGCTCTGAATGGAATTGGATTTAAAATAAATGATTCAGAAAATCTAGATGAATTGGTGAAAAAAATATGCAAGAAATAAAACAAGTTAAAAGCAGTAAAGTAGAAAGTAAAATAAATAAAATGAATAAAAAATCTGAAAAAGAAATTCAGATTAAATATAAAAAAGAATTTCAACAATTAAATAAGACAAAAAAAGGGAACTTTAACTTCAAAGAAGACATTGTTTTTGAAAATGTCTCATACACTTACGGTAAAAAAACTCCCTTTGAATTCAGAGCTCTTGACGGAACTAGTATTACAATTAAAAAGGATATTATTACCGCTGTAATTGGTACAACCGGTAGTGGTAAATCAACACTAATACAGTTAACAAATGGGCTATTAGTTTCTGAAACTGGTAGAGTATTGGTTGGAGAGTATCCAATATTAGCAAATAGTAAAAAGATTAAAGAAGTTAAAAAGTTACGAAGAGAAATTGGATTAGTATTTCAGTTTCCTGAGTATCAACTTTTTCAGTCAACTATTGAAAAAGACATCTCTTTTGGACCAATAAATTTAGTTGGTAAATCACAAACTAAAGAAGCTATAAGTGACGTGCCCAGACTACTAGAATTAGTAAGTTTACCAGCAGATTACTTAGAAAGAAGTCCTTTTGATTTATCTGGAGGTCAGAAAAGAAGAGTTGCCATTGCAGGGATTATTGCGATGAATGGAAACACTTTAGTTTTAGATGAACCTACAGGTGGTTTGGACCCCCAAGGGGAAGAGGATTTTATTAAATTATTTGACAAATTAAACAAAGAACAAGGAAAAAGAATTGTCCTAGTTACGCATAATATGGATCACGTTCTGCAAATAGCTGATGAGGTGGTTGTTATGCATTTAGGAAAAGTTATAAAAGTGGGAACACCATTTGAAATCTTTAGGGATCAAAAACTTTTAGAGTTAATAGAAATTGATCCTCCAAAAATTTATCAACTAGTTCATAAACTGGCAGATGCTGGGATTGATTTATCAGATAAACCAATTCGTACAATTGCAGATTTTACAAAGGAACTAAAACTTGTAAAAAATAAGAAATAGATTGGAGAAATAATATATGAGAATGGTCTTCGGTAGATACATGCCCTATAATTCAGTAATTCATCGAATGGATCCCCGTTTAAAGTTGTTTATGATTTTATCAATGATAACAGCGTTATTTTTCCCGGTTGGTTTCACAGGTTTTACCTTTTTAATTGTTTTGATAATGACTATTTTCACAATGTCAAAACTAAAATATTCAATGTTATTAAAGTTATTAAGACCCATAATTTTCATGTTTTTGGTAGTTTTCCTATTTAACATTTTTATAGCAAAACCATCAATGCATCCAGACAATATCTTAACAAACTGAACTCAATTAAGTGCAGGATTTAGTTATGGACTTTTTAAGGATTATGGTTATACTTTGAGAATTTGAAATATTTACTTGAGTGAATATGTAGTTTATTCTTCAATAATGTTATCTTTAAGAATATTTTTAATGATAACTTGTACAACTATTTTAACTGGAACAACCCAACCTTTAGAGTTGACTTTGGCGATTGAAGATTTATTATTTCCATTGCGAATAATTGGGATTCCGGTTTACATTTTTTCAACCATTATCTCAATTGCTTTGAGAATGATACCAACATTAATTGATGAAGCGGGAAGAATTATGAAAGCCCAAGCATCTCGAGGAATTGACATTAAAAATGGTCATTTCAAAGATAAAGTAAAAGGGATGACATCGCTTATCATACCTTTATTGGTTTCATCGTTTCAAAAAGCCGAGGACTTGGCTTTTGCGATGGATTCAAGAGGATATGACCCTCACGCAAAAAGAACTCGTTATCGCCAAGTAAAATTTCAAATAGTTGATATTTTTATCTTTTTGATTTCATTAACAGTGGTTTCGTTTGTTATCGCTTATGCTTTTTCAAGTGTATTAAATCAATTCTATATACCAAGAATCGATGGGATTTTGTACAAAGATTTTAGTCGATGGTAAAAAAGAACTGTTATTTATTGAGTTTAGCCTACAATGGTACTAACTATTCAGGTTGAGTAATTCAAAACAAGCAGATAACAATTCAGGGTTGCTTAAATAAAGCTATCAAAAGTGTGATTAAAAGTAGTGATTTTAGAACGATTGGTGCTAGCAAAACTGATGCAAAAGTACACGCTCTAGATCAAAAAGTTTGATTGCAACTTAATTTCGAACCTAACCTTACAGGTTTTGCAGCCGGAATAAATAAAGCCTTACCCGCAGATATTAGGGTTTTAGACATCAAGCCCGTGGATGAAAAATTTTATGTCCGCAATACCGTTCAAAAAACTTACAAATATCAAATTAATAATGGTGAGTATGATGTATTAAATGAAAATTGATTTTTGTACTATGATTACAAAAAGTTAAATTTAGAAGAACTTAGAAAAAATGCTCAAATTTTTATTGGAAAACATGATTTTTTTGCTTTTTCAGGACTATCCCTTGAAGAAAGGTTGCAAATTAATACAATAAGGTCAATTGATGAAATTAAGGTTGAAGAAGTTTCAAACCACAGTTTTATTATTTATTTTGTCGCTAAGGGTTTTATCAGATACCAGATCAGAACAATTGTCCAAACAATTTTGGCTATTTGTGAAGGTAAGATAAGTGCTCAGAAAGTTATTTCGGCACTAAAAGGTGATATAGATAAAAAAATCCCTTATCGCGCTAAACCCAAAGGTCTGACTCTTGTGAAAATAAACTATTAGTAGACTTCAAATAATAGTTTAAAATTAGTATTTTTTACTTTTAAATTTACTCTATTTACTATATAATATTATTGCTTACTCATTAGCCCCGGACAAGTCTAAGGAGATTTAAGCATGAGACAAACAACACTAATCAAGACAGCAGAAATTGCTAAAAAATGATATATTGTGGACGCTCAAGACGCAATTGTAGGTAGATTAGCTACTCAAGTTGCGATGGTATTGAGAGGGAAACACAAACCCACTTTTACCCCACATATTAACAACGGTGATCACGTTATTATAATTAACGCTGATAAAGTTAGATTTACAGGGAAAAAAGAAACTGATAAAAATTACTACCACCATACAATGCACCCTGGAGGATTACGCAGACGTAACGTTGCGACTCAACGTGAACTACAACCAATTAAGATTTTAGAACACGCAATTCGTTTAATGTTACCAAAAAATGTTCAGGGTTCAAACCAATACCGTGCATTACATGTATATGCTGGAAGTGAACATCCACACCAAGCACAACAACCAGAAGTACTTGTAATTGATTCAAATAGAAATGGAGATAAGAAATAATGGCAGCAAAAAAATCTGATGCAGCAATGTATCGAGGAACCGGAAGAAGAAAATCTTCAGTTGCTCAAGTTATTTTAACTCCAGGTAATGGCGAAATTATTGTAAATGGTAAGAAAGCATTGGACTTTTTCCCTTATGCAACTTTAGTTCAAGATATGGAGCAACCTTTAGAAGCTACAGGAACCAAAAAAGACTTCGACATTAAAATTAAAGTTAATGGTGGAGGATTTACAGGTCAAGCTGGAGCTGCTAGATTAGGTATCGCACGTGCGCTATTAGAAGCCAGTGTTGATTACAAACCTCAATTACGTGGTTTAGGATTACTAACCCGTGATGCGAGAGTTAAATTACGTAAACAATACGGGCTTTATGGTGCTCGCCGTGCCCCACAATACTCAAAACGTTAAGATTCATGAAACACTTTTGAGTGTTTTTTTTTCGCAAAAATGCCTAAAAGAGTATCAATTTTGAGAAAATCAATTATAATAGATTTATAAATATCAGGCGAGAAAATTATTACTACTACCTTATTGTAAACAAGAAAGGAAATGTAATGAAAAAAATTTTAAGTTTACTAGCAGCAGCGAGTTTAATAACTTCATCTGCTGCAACAACTATAGCATGTCATAAGAAAGAAACTAATTCTAAACCAGCCCCTAAAAAAATAAATGAGAAAAATTTAGAACAGGGTTTACTAGCAGCAGCTCAACCATTCATCTTAGCAGATGCTGACGGGTACAATATTAATTATTTAGCGAATACAATTATTGGTAAAACTAAATTGACAGACAGCCAATATTCATTTGATTCAAAAGATAATGACTTGAGTGGTATAAAAACCGTTAGCGATTTCTGAGATAAAAATATCTACGTAAATGGAAGTTTTGCTGATACAGCGAAGTCAACAAATCTAAGTATTTTTAAAAATAGCAAAGAAAATGTTTCAGAAGATACTCAATTCCAATTAGGAGTAGCGTCTATTTTTATAGACTCCGTTGAACAAAATAATTTAGCAGCAGTTTTTGATGTTTTTGGTGAACAGATACCTTCTATTATAACTCCAGAATTGACTGAGCAAATTTTGAAATTGTTAAGTAAAGATAACCTAACAAATTTTGCTGACACATTTGATTTAAGTGCTTTTGATGGACTTAGTTATAAAGATGTAATTGGTTATTCAATAAACATCCTAGCAAATGCCTTGTCTTCTGGACTGGAAATGCGTGAGGGTTTGGTTGTTGCTATTCCAACTAGTGATGAAGGAACAAATGATAAAAATTTAGAAACTGGATTAAAGCTGGTATCAAAAGCCATTCAGAAGTTGACTAAAGGTGAGACAATTGATTTTTCAAACGCTCTTTTCCTTTCAAATATAATCAAATTTCTAATTATAACTAATAACTATATAGAACAATTTGAAACTTATGATAAATACGAGAACCCGACAGCAACTAAACTTTGATCAGCTAAGGAAAACAATCTAAATATAATAAAAAAAGTGTTGGACTCAAAATTTTCTGCTAAAGGTATAGAGTTTAATCCTAGCAGATTTTTGAAAACAATAAATAGATATCTTATTCCCAAAGGAAACGAAAAAGATATTTTCCAATTTCAAAAAATACTGAATATCTTGCTGCTTAATAATAATGGTTTGTTAAAAATTATTAGACAGTTTTTATTAGATACATTGATTAAGAGTGATTTTATTATCGATGTTGCTATAATACCGCTTATTAAAGGAATTTTAGAACAAAAAAGCATAAAGCCAACTCTAGAAGTTCTTTTGCCATTCGTTAGTGGTGATCTGAAAATAGCAATTGAAGAAATCCAAAAGAACGAGGAGTTTACTAAAAACCCATTGCTTTCAATTTATAGTGGTAATGGAATGAAGTTTATTTCTAAATTAATTCCAGCTCTAGAAAGTGTTGTTGGTGAAGGCAGTTTAAGTGATTTATTAAATAATTTAAAAATAGGTGAAGTACTTTCATTAAAAGAATTTTTAGAATCTGCTATTGGTGGAAATAGTCCTGAGCTGCCTCAGGGGATCCTAATTGAAGATGTCCTTAATTTGATTAATTCTTTAGGTAAAAGTGACGCACCTGGAAATAATAACAAGACAGTGTTAGAAAAAGCTTTAAAGAACCCCGAAAAGCTTTTAAGTATTCTTGGATTTGATAAAAATACCAAAACCTTCAAAATTGATTCACCTCTTTCTCATCTTGACAAAATTTTGAGTAACAAAGATTTATTGAAATTCTTAAGTAAATTAGTAGGAATTGTTAAAGATAGTTTAGAAAGATTTTCAAATAATTTTAATAATGAGCTTATCAATAAGCTAAAAAAAGATAAATGAACGTTATTAGAATCAAAGCCAATTTATGATTCTAATAAAAAACTCACCGACTTTAATTTAATTATAAAATATGAAAATAAGGAATACACATTAAATGCAAAAGTAGCAGACGGAACAACAAGTCTGATGGGTGAAAAATTTTATATTAATTATATAAATAGAAAATAGGTAACGTTACTAAACCATAAATACACCAATAATCCCTTTTAAAATTTTTAAAAGGGATTATTTATTTAGCAATCTTTTGATTAACATTAACGTTCTAGTTTTAGGTTAATTTAACTTTAAATGTTATAATTAGATAAAAAGAAAGGGAATAAATATGTCGCAAGAAATTACACATGATAACAAAGAATTATTTTTCGACTTTTTTCTCTTTAAAAATAAGTATAAGGATAACCTTGAAGAACTTGATGAATTTATCTCAAGTTTTAAGATAGATAACATAAATAAATTATCAGACCTGGAAGGTTTCTTTAAGGGTACAATGTTAAAACAAGTATTTCTATGTTTGGTTGATAATAAAACCAACACGGTAGGTTTGAAAAATTCTAAAAATGGTCAGAAGGAAGTATTTAATTTTCTTTTTAGATTTGAATTTTCTGATATTTATCAATCAAGACTTCCTCTAGGATGCTGTGTGGCTTTTGGTGCGGATATTGACCCAAAGAGAGCTGTTGTAAATGTCAAAAATATCTTTATTACTAAACTTACTAGCAAACCTCAATATTTTGA
The DNA here is from genome assembly GCF_964019765.1 of Spiroplasma endosymbiont of Panorpa germanica. Taxonomy (NCBI): domain Bacteria; kingdom Bacillati; phylum Mycoplasmatota; class Mollicutes; order Entomoplasmatales; family Spiroplasmataceae; genus Spiroplasma; species Spiroplasma endosymbiont of Panorpa germanica. The sequence goes on from NZ_OZ026461.1 coordinate 353,740, forward strand.
GTCAGTCATCAAGGATTGTCGTTCGCGTGTAATTTATTCAAATACTGAAATTAGTAATGAGGAGCTTTTGGAAAGAAATGTACTAAACTCTGAAACAGTTTCAAAAATCAATAAACTTTTAACTAACTTTGAAAATGAAGCTTTGGAGTGAGAAAATTACTTAGATTATTTGAACGATTCTCTTGAAATTAAACGTCGTTTAGCAATCCCCTTTTTAAATAGTGAAATTAGTGAGTTTATAAAAATAGATAAAAAAATGGCAAGCTCTTTGAGCGAAGAGGCAATTGATCACTTCGTATCTTCTAATTACAAATATTTTGATAAAAAATATGAATCTACTTTTAATATGAAAAATATTAACTATGAAATTGTCAATATAGTAACATTTGAAATAATAAGTGACCTAGAATCCAAAAAGTTTAACCGAATAAAGAAAATGGATGACCTCTTTTTATTACCGATATCTTCTAATAAAAATATTCAAAACTTTTCTCAATTAAAAAATAACATTGATTCAATTTTGAATTTTAAAAGTTTAGGGGAGAATGCAATAAGAGTGGATTCAAAAATTCGATTAGATATTTTAGTTGGTAATCGTGAAGTTGGTAGCTTATTTAATTATTGAAAAACTAACGGCACAACTATTTTAGGTCATTTTCCTGACCAATTAAAGGAAATTAATGGTTTAGAAACAATAGAAAATAACAAAATTTTGTCAGTTAGCTATGAAATAACGAATTTTGATATTGAAGATTTAAATAAAAATGACTTACTTCATAGTTTAAAAAATGGATACCTATCATATCTGGGTATTGGTGACGAAACAATTATCAAGAGAAGTAGAGGCATCATAAAAAAAATTAGAAATGGATGAGTTAAAAACCCTTATCTAGCTAATTATTTATTCAATACCGAATCAATTGAGGTAAATAACTCTGAGCAAGAATATAATTTAGAAAATGTTAACTTTTATAATGAACTAAATCATAAACAAAAAGTTGCAGTTGTTAAAGCTCTAAACTCAAAGGATATTTTTTTATTACAAGGACCTCCGGGGACTGGAAAAACTCAGGTTATTTCTGAAATTGTTTATCAATTAGCTAACAGAAATAATAAGGTATTGATTTCTTCTCAAAATCATGAGGCTATTAATAATGTTATCGATCGTCTGCCTTTAGAACCCGATCTTTATAAAATGAGATTAAGCAACGTTTCTTTTTTAGAAAATAAAAATGTTAACAATTTTGCCCCCGAAAGATTATTGTTGAACTATTATAATTCAGTTGGAAAGATTGTCTATGATAAAGTTTTTCAAAACGGAGAAGATCTAAAATCAGCAAAAGAAGAGTTGTTGCAAATTGAAAAAATGCTGGCTGATTTCGATTCAGTAAAAATAAAGAATGATGAGCTTTCAAAAATTTCAGCCAAGATAGAATCTATAAAGAGTGAAATATCTTTAATCCAGGAAAAATTCAATTCTGAAAATATTGAATACGAAGATTTAGAAGAGGATATTTTTCAAATAGAAAATCTTTCAAAAAATATAGAAACAAAAAACTTTGATGGAGTAGTTCCAAATAATAGAATTATTATTGAGGTTTATGAAAAAGTTTTAAAGAAAAATATGGATCTGTTATTTCAAAAAATATCAAAAGAACCTTCAGAGAATGTTTATAAAAATATTGGTTATATCTGAAATCGTTTTGTTTTAAACAACAAATCATATATCGACTTACTGGATTTAAAAAATAAATTGTCTAGTTTAAGTGCTACAAGTGAATATGAAAATGTAATCAAATTAAAAAACGAAATTAACGATTTAGAATTGGAAATTGAAAAAGATAAATATATCAGCAATTTAAATGTTATTTTAAATAATTTTAATCGTGAACTTAATAAAAAAATTAAAAGTTTTTCTAAAAAAAATAATTCTAATTCAGATCAAACAAAAATTAACTCTTTAAATCATGAATTAAATAATTTATTAGTCAGTCACTCTAAAATTAAAAAAAGTATTTCTGAGGTAATGGGAGCAGTTCAATCAAAAGTTGAGATTTTTAATAGTCTTTACGGTAAAAATTTAAATGTCCTAAGAGATGATTATAAAAAAATAATAACTGATAAACTGCAAGAACTTGATAAAAAAGTAGATATTTTTGAAAATAATAAACAAAAATTGAAACCTATTTACGAAAAAACATTGAGATTCCTTGGGAATCATTATGAATTGTACTATGATTCGAATAAAAATAATGATTCAATAAAATTTAATTTCCAGACGCTAAATGAAACGAAAAAATTTCTACCAATATTAATAAAAAATTTAACAAATATTTATGCTATGACTCTGAATTCACCAAGTCAATTTTACTTTGAAAAAAATAAAATTGCTAAAAGTGTTGATTTAGAAAAAATTGACTTAAATAATTTGAATATTGATACAGTAATTATCGATGAAGCAAGTAAGGCTACAATGTTAGAAATAATAATGCCCTTGGTTTTTGGTCATAGTTTAATTTTGGTTGGTGATTATCGTCAGTTACCCCCTTTAATAAAAATAACCCAAGCAGAAGTTGATTTTATAAATGCAGAAACTAACAAGAATTATGACTTTGAAAAAATTTATAAATTACTTGATGATTCTATTTTTAAAAAATTAATCACAAGAGCCAACCCAACAATTAAAGAGACTTTGCAAGTTCAATATAGAAGTAGCCGACAAATTATGGAAGTTGTTAACAATTTTTACGATGGTTATTTAAAAATTGAAGATGAAACCGATTTGAAAAAATTCCATAACCTAAAAGTAACCTCATCAATTGGTAATAGTATTATTTCCCCAGAAATTTCAACTTACTGAGTTGATTCAAGCCGCAGGGCTGATGGAGAATTATCTTTAGAACAAACCGAAGATTTTTCTACAAGTTTTTATAATGATTTAGAAATTGATTTAACAATTGAAATGATAAAAAAAATCGATAAGAGTGTGGGGGAGAGAAAGTCAAATTTTTCTGAAAAACCTTCGCTTGGAATAATCTGCATGTACGGACTCCATGTTAATAAAATGAAAAGATCTTATAAAAAAATTAGTTCTTCAATTAATAATTTGAAGGTAATAATAAGCACTGTAGATGATTTTCAAGGTAAGGAATGTGATTTTGTTATTGTTAATTTAGTCAGAAATCCTGCTAAAATTTCAAGTATAGGACAAAAATTTATTAAGCGATACGAGAGAATCAATGTAGCTTTTTCTAGAGCAAGAAAGTTATTAATTATAATTGGTTCATCAAGAACAACGAATGGTGTATCAGTAAAGATACCTGATATGGAAAATCCATTAAAAATTAAGTCATTAAATGTGTATGATGATATATTGTCTTACATTAACTTCCACAAAGGTTATAAAACGGCTAAAGATATTTATGAATAGGAGATAAAGTTATGATTTTTGAAAATATTAAATTGAAGTACTATAAAATTTCAAATCCGCTACAGATTGAATATTTTCAAACTCGTAAGCCGAATCTTTTTGAATTTTTAATACTGCAAATAATTATTGATCATCCCGATAGAAGTGATACTATGCAAGAGATTTTGAAAAAAGATTTTAATATTTCTGAAATTACTATTTTTCAGAAAACTTTTATTGAACTTAAAAAAAATAAATTAATTAAGGAGAAAGTTTTAAATTCAATTGATTATATAGTTTCACGAGGAGATTCAAATTTTAATTCGCCTATTGAAAAATTTGACGTTGAAGAAGAAATTAAAAAAGTTTTTAAAACTGAAAATTATGTTATTTCTCAAGAAACAAAAAACAAAAGAGTTTTTGTTGAGTATGATTTTATAAACGAAGAATTCAAAATTAAGGATACAAATTCTGAAAAAAATTTTACTAGTACCTACAATTATGAAATGAAAAATGATTTCAGCAAAAATCTTGATAAAAAAGATTTCGAAAATATATTAGATAAATATCTCCATGAAAATAATGATTGATTTTCATCAGAGGATATTTTAAAAGATGTTTTCTTTAACAATGATAATACAAAACAGCTTAATAATTTACTATTCTCAAGTAAAATAAACTCGGTTGTTTGTGAAAAGCAAATAAGTCTTGAAATAAAAAATAACGGAGCTGTCAACATTATCTCTGAAAATCAAAAGATTTTGAAATATTTTCAAGATAACGAATCTGCTAGAAGTGATTTATTCAAAAGCATCATTGAACAGTATAATCATAAGATACTAGAAATTTTTGAACCAAAACGTGGGGTAATCGACCAAACTATTTTTGATGAGAAAATTTTTAGTCATGATAATCTACCTGATTATGAAAGAAGTGAACTTCTTTTATTGAATAATGACGATTATTTTGCAGAAGATAAAGTTTTGAATTTCAAAAAGCTAACTAAAAATACCAAATATATAATTATCTATAACTCAAAAGCAAATACATCATTGCAAGAATTTAAAGATGGCAAACAGATTTTTTATCTAAATCAGGTTAGCGATGACACACTGATTAATTCAACAGTTTCATTCTTAAATTTCAATACTGGTTTTACAAATTTTGCTTTAGTAAAAACACCGCTAACAAATTTGAATTTTGAAATACCTATTTTCAAAAAAATAAATAATACCAACGATCAGCAAAGAAAAGTTTTGGAAAGTGTTTGTCTTGGATTAACAAATACATTTAAAAGAGCTATGAATACTAAGGAGTATTCCAAAGCGGTTTATCTTTTTGAAATGATTAGAACTTTAAATCATGTTGAAAACGCTTTTGAGGTCATTGAAGAAAAACTGATTAGTGATATATCAGAAGGAGAAGTTTTTGAAAATTTCGGGTCTTTATTAAAATTATCAACTACTGAGGCTATTTTTAAAAAATACGAAACTATAATGATTAAAATATTATCCGACATTGGTAATTCAAAAAATCATTCTTCATTACCTGCTATTTTGGGTAAATACAGCATCTTTAATAAGGAAGTTTTTAAAAAGATTTTATTTGATGTAAAATCAGATTTCAATCTTGAACAGATAATAAAGATGGATGAAGTTTTGAAAAAAATGGATATTGATATTTGGAAATTCAATATTTTTAATTGTTTAAAGGTGTTAGCTGAACGTTTTGTTAATAATCCCAAATTTGACTCTTTAAATTTAAGCAATTCAAGTAATTCATTAATTTTAAAAAATCATATTGAATTATTTAATAACTACATTATAATGACGTCGTATTTTAATAAGAAACAATACGACGAAGCAGCTCAAATTTTTGCTAGTCTTTTTGAAAATCTAATTAATGTGCTCAATAATTTAAAAAATATTAAAAATGATTTTGAAACTTATTATAGATATCTTGGGGATAAAATGGCATCGTATTATTCTGAATATAATACCTATCTAGAAGGCAAAATTGCCCTTAACATAAAAACGCCAATTTGAAATATAAGATCTGAAAATATCAAAAAATACCAAAAATTAAATGGAGAATTAAATAAAAATATGCCAAAAATTCTATTTAATTACCCATTAGAATTTAAAATTGCATATGTAAACAAGGAAGAAAACTCAAGTAAAAATGATTGATTCTTCGCTAAGATCAATGTTAAACAATTGATTTTAGATATTTATGCGAGATAGAATAGAGGATTAAAATGAGCAAATCAGCCAAGGAAGTACTATTAGACTATAAAAGAAAAGTAAAACACATTTCTGATGATATAAATTTTTTGATTAATACAATAAAAATGATTATAGCATCTTGTGAAAAAATTGATAACTCCGATATTTACCATGAAGAGCTTAACATGTTATTGAAAAGATTGAACGAAAAACAATTCGAATTAAATACAAATGCGCTTGATAAAAAAATTTCAAAAGATGTTCACACAGCTACAGAAACTCTGAAAGAAATTAATTCCTATTTAAATCGCCAAGTAGATGATGTGGCACTAATAAAGCAGGCGGCATTAGAAATTAAAGCTAAGGTTATTAAATCAGAAATTGAACAAACTCAAATAAATTTAAAAAACAATACTTATAATTCATTTCGCGAGGCTGTGGATAAAGTTTTAGATAGTATCAACGATGCTGAAAGTTACAATTTTTTGAAAAAATATGTTGAGGAAAACCAAAATACTTTGATTAATGTAGGCCTTAATTCAATACAAGCTCATTTACTTCAACAAGCGGCTGATTTTGTTGTCAAACCTCAAAGCATCTTGAGCAGGGTTGTTAATTTTCAACTTGAACAGTTTAAAGATGATCCCGATTTAATGGATATAATCAAGGCGAATAGCAAAGAGGTTGAACTTTCGATTAATGAGAATAGTACTTCAGAAAAAATAAAAGCCTTTTTAAATGAAACAGAGCATCAAATAGCTTCTGAAGTTATCCGAAAAGAGGTTATAATTAAAATAATCCAGGCAATAAGAAATGTTGGTTTTGTTGTTAACAAAAGTGATGTGGTCAGAGCTAAAATGGGAAATAAAGTTATGATTTTAGCTCAAAAACCAACTGGAGAAACAGCGCAATTTGCAGTCGACCTAGATGGTAGCTACATTTATAACTTTGAAGGATATGAAGGCAAAGAGCACGATTATGATACTGATGATTTTATTCAAAAATTAAGAGATTTTGGCCTTGCTACTAGCGAGGAATTTCAAACAGTCTATCGTAAACCTAATTTCGTCGCAAAAAAAGAGAGCGCGATACAAAATGTTAATAATAAGAAAAAAACAAAATAAGGAGTTTTATGAGTACAAGAAATCAATTTATACAATTACAAAATATATTAGGGATTAAAAAAGTTATTATTGTTGAAGGTAATGTGGATGACATTTATTTGGATAATAACGAATATGTTAACATTCACAAAAAAATCAAATCAATATTGGATGCAAAAAAAGTTAATAGTCAAATATTTTGAGACAAAATTGATGGCTTAAAGGGACATGGGATTCAGGATTTAATTCTAATGCCAGAAACCCAAAAAGTTGAAGGTGAGTCATACGATGAAATTGATGAACTATTTTCAAGTAACCCTGAAAATGACCAAAAAGACCCTAATTTTAAAAAACCAGAAAACTTCTTTGCTCTAGTAAGAAGAAATCTAAATCGCAATGATGACAAAAAAGTTGTTTTCATTTTAGATTATTCTGATTTCATATTTAATGATACACAACTTTTAGAAGAAGATAGAAATAATTTGATAAGTTTAAGCAAAACTTTGAAAGAAAATCAATTTAAAATATCTAAAGTATCTAAAACTGATTCATCAATAATTTTGATAACAAAACAACTTTCTCAGTTGCCTCCAAGAATATACCTTAATAATCCTGAGGTTACAACACTGACATTACCAAAACCAAATCGTGAAGAGCGCAAGACTTTCATTGCCTCGCTAAAAAATCAAATTCAAGTTACAGATGCAGATGACAAAAATTTTGTAGAAAATTTGACCGATACTTTTGAGGGATGAACCTTAAAAGAAATTTCACAGTTCACAAAATTCACTAATAACAATGAAATGTCTACTTTTGAAAAATCATTAAATAACTACAAATATGGGGATAAAGACTCTCCTTGGGAAGACTTGAATTATGAAAAGTTATCAAACTTAAAAAGAGAATTAAAATCGAGAGTTATTGGTCAAGATTCAGCGATTGATAAAGTGGCAACAGTTATTTACAAGGCGTATACCGGGCTATCTGGGGTGGCTTATTCTTCAAAAAAAACCAAACCAAAGGGAACTTTGTTCTTTGTTGGTCCCACAGGAGTTGGGAAAACTGAGTTAGCCAAAGCAATTGCTAAATTTGTGTTTAATGATGAGGCTAATCTAATTAGATTTGATATGTCTGAATATTCTCAATCTAATAGTGATCAAAAATTGATTGGAGCCCCACCAGGTTATATAGGATTTGAAGGTGGAGGACAACTAACCAATGCTGTAAAGCAAAAACCTTTTTCAGTTATTTTATTTGATGAAATTGAAAAAGCTGATTCAAGCATTTTTGATAAGTTCTTACAAATTTTAGAAGATGGTCGTTTAACAGACAATACCGGACAAACCGTAAGTTTTACTGATTCAATCATCATATTTACCTCAAATATTGGGTCAGCTCATGTTAGCGCCTCTTCAAAGCCTGAAGTTACTTCAGAAAAATTCTTAAAATTTGTGGAGGACTTCTTTACTCAAGAACTTGGTCGTCCTGAACTTTTAGGTAGATTTGGAAATAACATAATTCCGTTCAATTTTATAACTGATTATGATACCAAAGCTAAAATTATTAAGCAAAAACTAAAACCAATTCAATTGGCTGTATATGAAAAATTTCATATTCAAGTTCATGTCGAAATAACTGAAAAATTGATTGAAATAATTTTAAAAGAAGCCAATGAACAACGTGGAGGTCGAGACATCCTGAATGCTCTTGAAAAACAGTTTGTCGATCCGCTTTCTCTGTTTATTTTTGAAAATCAAGTTAGTCTTAAACCGGGAACAAAAATTGAAGCAGTTGTCGATCGCGAAGAAATAAAATTTTTGGTGAAAATTGGCTAATTTAAATATTAACAATTTTGTCTCTCAAACCGTGATTGAAGGGCCGGGCAAAAGGTTTGCGGTCTGATTTCAGGGATGTTCAATTGGATGTAGAAATTGTAGTAACCAAGAAATGCTAAGCTTTGAAAAGAAAATGTTTCTTCCAGTATCTCTTTTGGTTGAAAAAATCAAGGAATCTAAAGAAAAATTTAACATTCAGGGTTTAACTATTCTGGGGGGGGAACCTTTTTTGCAACCAGATGGGCTTTTAGAATTGGTTGAACAAACAAAACAACTAGGATTAAATATTATCATATTTTCAGGATTTTTATATGAAAATTTAGAAAAACAATTTTTTGAAATTTTGGCCAATGTGGATATTCTTATTGATGGACCATTTATTTCTTCAAAACTGGATAAAAAAAGACGTTTAATCGGAAGCACCAACCAAAGAGTTATTAAAATAAGTGATCATTTTGAAAATGATGATTATTTTGAAAAATCAGTTTGAGAAGTTGATATTCACATTAATAATTCTATCGCCACAATCAATGGGGATGGTTCTATTTTGGATAACGATGAAGGTCTAAATATATTTAATATTGAGAAAAAAAATTAGATTGAAATAAATACCACTTTTTTGAAAAAAGAGTGGTATTTTTTAAATTAAGAAATATAATATTTTTAGATTTTAGATTACAAACTTTATTAAAATAATTAAATAGAGGAGAAGGTGTCACCATAAAACACAAGATAAAGATTTTATCCCCGATTGATGGATTTATTATAAACAAATCATTTGAACTAATTATGAATTTTGAAAGGAAGACAGCAATTATTAGAATTCGTCCCGATTCAGAAACTATTTATCCTCCAATTCAGGAAGCTAAATTAACCTACCACTCTAAAAATCATAAAATATCTTTTACGGCTCTTAGAAGTTTGGCTGAAATAAACCTATTAACACAGCAATCTGAGGAATCGTTTTTTATTACAGAGAAATACGATGATATTATTACTAATTTTCAACATATTGCCAAAATAGATTTGCAAAAATTTAATGACAATAGCTCCTCAATTGATTTGGAATTTATAATCAATCCAAAATGGGATTTAACTCTTAAAAAATCAAATCGAATTGTTGCTCATGGAGATTTGATAGCTGAGTGAACCTATGAATCTCCCACAAAAAAAGAGCGTTCTGATTCTCAGAGGTACAATTTTGATTAAAAAGTAAAAAAATAATTAAAAATTGTTGAAAAATTTTTTTATTTAACATATAATTGTAAATGGTTTTCGGAGTATAGCTCAGCTGGTTAGAGCGCACGCCTGATAAGCGTGAGGTCGATGGTTCAAGTCCATTTATTCCGACCATTTATAGAATTTGTATCGCCAATTTGGTGATATTTTTTATTTTAAAAGGAGGGGCAAAAATGCATGAAAATTTAAAATCTATTAAAAAGCAGAAATTTTTTGCCTCGAAGGCTTGATATGGAGCCGCCTTTGCGATTATAATTTGAGCCATATTTCAAGAAATTATTATGGCATCAACTGATATTGTTGATAATATTTTTGTAAACTTCATTAAAGATCTTCCGGGATTATCACAGTTGAATGAAAAAATTGATAGTTCGGGTTGAGATTTATTAACAAGAGAACAACTAAAGGCCGCCCGTTTAAATGACTATTTTGGGGATGGAATGAGTTATACAGCCGGTCAGTTATCAGTTAATGGGGTTGCTGCTAGTAATCAAATCTATATTCTGATGTACACAATTTTATCAGGATTTTGTTATGGAGCCGGTATTTACTCGGCGCAATATTTTGGATCGGGAAACTATGAAAAGTTGCGTCAAATAACAACTTTAAAATTTTATGTGGCTTTAATTGTAACTGTGTTTTTTGCCTTTCTAGGAATACCAGGAATTACTTCTCATTTAATATGATTTACAACCGGAGTTCCTGTAGCTGAACAACCCGATAGTTTTTTATCAGTTTCAAGTTCAACAGAAGAGATTCATAGTTGATTCAATTATTTTCAATTTGAAGCTGCTAAAATTTCAACCGAGCAAGGGGAGAAATATTACCGCATAGTTTCAATGAGTTACGTGCTTTTATCAATAAACCAAACAGTTATTACTTCACTTAGAGAAACTCGTAGACCATTTTATTCATTTTGAATGTCGATAATATCTTTGGTAACAAACTGTATTTTAAATGTATTTTTAACAGCCCCAAGTTTCTTAGGTGATTTTAAAGGTCTAGGAGTTGGGGGTTGTGCTTGAGCAACTTTTTCTTCAAGAGTTATTCAAACAATTTTCGTTGTCTCGCTTTGTTCAATTAAAAGGTTTGAGTTCATTCCCAATCGAACAAGTTTTGTGGTCCAAAGTGCTATTTTGAAAAATTCATTAAGCAAAGCTATGCCGATTGTTATGAACGAATTATTTGCCGCAACAAGTTTGATACTACAAATAAAACTTCGTGCTAGTTATTCAGTTGAAGCCCTGACAGCTAATGCCATTTATAGCACTATTGTTATGTCGTTCTTCTGACCGCTTTATCACGGAATGAACGCAGGAATTTCTGCCTTCGTTGGAAATGAATTGGGTGCAAACCGCTTGAATGAAGCCCAATATAATGCAAAGCATCTAATGCTAATTTCTGTTGGTATCGGTTTGGCTTTTGGTGGAATTTTAGCTATAACTTCACCTTGAATTCCGGGTCTGATTTTTACCTCTTCAAATCGCGAAGCACAAAGAATTGCTCATTATATGTTGTTGTTCTATGGAATATTTTATCCACTAGTAACCATCTCCAATGCTTGTTATTCGACTCTGAGAACGGGTGGGGCTGTATGAACAGCCTTTATCATGGATGGTTTATTCACTTGAGTAATTCAAATTCCTCTTTTAGCAACATTAATAACTTTGAATTCAAAATCAATAATCATTTTAGATATTATCTGAATTCAATTAGCTTTAATGTCAACAGAGATAATCAAAGTGTTTTGAGCCTACTATAATTATTCAAAAAAACGCTGAGTAAAAAACCTGACAATCGAAACTACTAAAATTAATTTGGCAGAACAATCAAAAGTCGCTGAAGAAATCGAATCTAAAAAATATCCCACTTAATTAAGTTAAAAATCTTATTATCCGTTGTGATTTTAAGATTTTTTTTATGTTAAAATAAATTAAATTAGAAATGAGAGTAATTATGGATTTTTCACATAAAGCAATAGAAAAAAAATGACAAAAATTTTGAGAAGAAAATCAAACATTCAAAACCACTAACAAAAATGACAAGAAAGCCTATATTTTGGATATGTTCCCGTACCCATCAGGGGCAGGTTTACACGTTGGTCACCCACGAGGTTATACTGCAACTGATATAATTGCACGAGTTCGCCGCATGCAAGGATATGATGTTCTCCACCCAATTGGATGAGATGCTTTTGGACTACCAGCAGAACAATACGCTCTAAAAACTGGAAATGACCCAAGAGAGTTTACTAGCAAAAATATTCAAGTGTTTAAAAAACAACTCCAAACTTTGGGTTTTAGTTTTGACTACAATAAGGAGATTAACACATCTGATCCAAATTACTATAAAATTACTCAATGAATTTTTCAAAAATTATATGAAAATGGTTTAGCTGAAACTAGAGAAGCTGATGTAAATTGATGTGAAGAGCTAGGAACTGTTTTAGCTAATGAAGAAGTTCTAAACCAAAACGGAAAAATGGTTTCAGAAGTTGGTGGTTTTGAGGTTATTAAAAAACCGATGAAACAATGAGTTTTGAAAATCACTAAATATGCTGACAGACTTTTAGCAGGACTAGAAAATTTGGACTGACCAAACTCTGTCAAAGAATTGCAAAAAAACTGAATCGGTAAATCTCAAGGACTAGAAATTAACTTTGAAGTTGTGGAATCAAAAAAAGTTATTAATGTTTTCACAACAAGAGCTGATACAATTTTTGGCGTAACTTATTTAGTTTTAGCCCCTGAACATTTAGAAGTGCTAAACTTAACTACAAATGACCAAAAAAAATCAGTAGAGAAATACATTCTAGAAACTAAGTCAAAAACTGATATTGATCGTCAAGATGATTCTAAGCCAAAAACAGGGGTCTTTACAGGGTCTTATGCTAAAAATCCAGTTAATGGTGAAAAGTTACCAATTTATATTGCAGACTATGTTTTAAAAGATTATGGATCAGGAGCTGTTATGGCAGTTCCAGCTCACGATCCTCGTGACTGAGAATTTGCTCAAAAATATAAACTGTCGATCAAGTTTGTTCAAAAGTCAAAAACAACTGATAAACCTTTTGTTGGTGAAACTCAAATAATTAATTCTGAATTTTTAAATGAATTAACCCCAAAAGAAGCTTTGAAAAAAATAACTAAGTTTTTGGAAGATAAAAAAATAGCAAATAAAAAAATTAATTACAAACTAAGAGATTGATTATTTTCTCGTCAAAGATTTTATGGAGAACCATTTCCACTTTTATTTTTAGAAGATGGTTCAATTGCTTTGATACCAGAAAACGAACTACCAGTTTTATTGCCAAAAATCGACTATATTAAACCAAGTGGAACCGGTGAGTCTCCGTTAGCAAATGCCAAAGAATGAGTAAATACAACTTATCAAGGCCAAAAGGCTAGACGTGAAACAAACACAATGCCTCAATGAGCTGGAAGTTGTTGATATTACTTAGCTTACATTTTAACAACTAGTCCAAATAATTTTGTAGACATTAAAAGCGAAGAAGCCTTTAGTCTATTTAAAAAATGATTACCAGTAGACTTATATATTGGTGGACAAGAACACGCTGTCCTTCATTTACTTTACGCTAGATTTTGACATCAAGTTTTATTTGATTTAAAAATAGTGCCAACTCCTGAACCATTCCAAAAATTATTAAATCAAGGAATGATACTTGGTGAGAATGGTGAGAAAATGTCCAAGTCAAAAGGTAACGTAATTAATCCTGATGAAATTGTTGATTCTCATGGTGCTGATACTTTAAGAATTTATGAAATGTTCATGGGACCAATTGATGCAGCTTTACCTTGAAGCTTTAAAGGATTGGATGGTTCAAGAAAATGACTAGATCGAGTTTATCGTCTGATTACTAATAAAAAAATCACAACTAAAAATAACCAAAATTTAGATTTCATTTATAATGAAACAGTTGCAAAAGTAACTCAAATGATTGAGGACTTAAAGTATAACACAGCAATCTCACAAATGATGGTTTTTGTGAATGCAGCCAATAAAGAAGACGAGATTTATAAACCTTATGCTGAGGGATTTATTAAAATGCTTTGTGTATTTGCGCCCCATCTTGGTGAGGAACTTTGGGAGGTTTTAGGAAACAAAGGATCGATTGCTTATCAACAATGACCTCAAAGTGATGCTGATAAAATGCAAAAAAACAATACAACTGTTGCCGTTCAAATTAACGGAAAATTAAGAGCAACTATTTTGGTTAACGTTGGAACTCAAAAAGATCAATTATTAGAGTTAGCCAAAAATGAAGGCAATATCAAAAATTATTTGCATGGTAAACAAATTATTAAAGAGATTGTTGTAGTTGATAAAATTGTTAACTTAGTAATTAAATAAAACCATTGATATGAATCAAAAAAACCCAACAACGAGTAGGTCAATTAAAATTGCCAAATCACTTTGTTGGGTTTTTATATTTAGTATTTGTAAACCATTTCGATGTGGTCAATACCATCTTCGTCAAAAACTTCTCCGGTAGTAAGTGCAAAACCATGATTAGCATACATTTTTTGAATATATGCTTGTGCGTGAATTATGATTTCATCTCCACCAAGTTCTTTGATTTTTTTAATCATTTCTTGAACTAAAGGAGCGCTCAATTTTTTACCACGATGTTTAATATCAATAGCTAAGCGTCCTAAACCATAGGTGTTACCTTCTCTTTGAAAAATGCGACCCACTCCAATTAAATCATCATTTTCAAAGCCCAGTAAGTGTCAGGCTGTATCATCAATTTCATCAATTTCTAGACTTTCATCAACTTCTTGTTCGGTGCAAAAAACTTGAATTCTTAGTTTCATGGCCTGCTCTCAATTTTTACTGTCTTGTTCTTTTTTAAATCAAATAAATTTCATAAATACCTCTTTCAAAAATATTATATCATTTTAAAGAATGTATTTTATATGTCCTTTCATATTGATATAATATAATTTGATAAAAGAGGAACTTATGAAATTAAAATTAATAACCTTTGGCAAGATGGATAAGAGTTACTTAAAAGAGGCTAATCAAGACTATTTAAGTCGAATTAAGAAGTTTGCTGATTTTGAAGTAATTGAACTCAATGAACAAAGTTCGTTGTCGTTGTTAAAAGCACAAAAAATCCAAGAAGAGGCGGTTTTGACTATTTTAGAAAAAATTAGCACAACTTTTGAGGTTTTTTTGCTAGACATTAATGGGGTAAATTACAACTCTGTGGACTTCGCTAAAATCATCGATGATAACAAGAATTTCAAGTCAGGTAAGTTGGCTTTCATTGTGGGTCCCAGCGAAGGATTTTCTGATAATTTCAAAACCCAATTTCACAAGATCAGTTTTGGCAAAGCAACTTTTCCACACCAACTTTTTAGAGTAATGCTTTTAGAGCAAATTTATCGTAGCTTTAAAATAATAAATAATGAAAAATACCATAAATAACACTTGTCAAGTAAAATAACTTGACAAGTCTTTTTGAATAAGATAATATTATCAAGTATTTAAATAAGGAGGTAAAAATGGTTAAGTTAAGATTAAAAAGAGCTGGTAAAAAAAGAGCTGCTTTTTACAGAATTGTAGCTTCAGATGCACGAGTTAAACGTGATGGTGAATACATTGAATTAGTTGGAACTTATAACCCAATCAATGGTGAAGTAACAGTTAGAAAAGAAATCGCTTTAAAATGACTAAATGATGGAGCGCAACCAACAGATACAGTAAGAAATATTTTCTCTAAACAAGGTATTATGACTGAATTTCACAATACTAAATTAGAAAATAAAAAAACTCTTGAAAAATCTAAAAAGTAAAGTCTTGAAATCGGGTATAAGTAAGTGTTATTAAGTGATTTAAAACTACTTTTAAAAGCCATTTTTCTGGATGAAAATAATTTCGAAGTTAGAGATTTATCTAAATCACAAGCTGAACAGAAATATCTCATAGTAGTTGATCAAGATATTATTGACAGTTCTTTTAAAGGAGCTAGTGAAATATTTAGTTCAATTCGTGAAATAATGAATTTTAAGTCGAAACTAATTTGCGAAGATAATAATCTAGAAATTTTGTTTGAGGTATATAATGGATATTAAAAATGAACTAGTTAAAGTCGGCATAATTTCAACAAGTCACGGTATAAAAGGGGAATTGAAGTTTAAAATTATTGATAAATTTATTGATAATAATCAATGAGATAACGCAGTAATTTTTATAGAAATTTCTAATTCTCAAACCTTACCAGGAGTTATTGAAAAAAGTTTTTATAAAAATCAACATTTGATAATAAAACTGAAAGGCTTTGACTCTATTAATGAAATCCAGGATTTTTTAGGAAAGAACGTTTGATTTAAATGAGACGAATCACTTGTTTCAAAAGTTAAAACCAATTTGGGATTCAAAGTAGAATTTGAGAATAATCAAATTGGGGAAATTATTGAAGAGTTGAATAATGGAGCTCAAAAAATTTTGAGAGTTAAATATTTTAGTGATCAAAAGGATTTGTTAGTACCATTGGTTGATAGATATTTAGTGGAAATAAATGAAGAATTAGAATCAGTTATTATGAAAAACCTAAAGGAATTGATGTAATGAAGTTTTCGATATTAACATTGTTTCCCGATATTATTGATAACTACTTAAAACAATCTATCATGAAGCGTGCGCTAGAAAAAAATCAGGTTGAAGTTGAAATTGTGGATATCCGTGATTTTGCCAACTCACCACAAAAACAAGTCGATGACTATCAATATGGTGGGGGCAAAGGCATGGTTTTAATGATTGAACCACTGGTTAAAGCGATTCGCAGTGTAGAAACTAAAAATTGTTTAAAGATTTTATTAACACCTCAAGGAGAAACTTGAAATCAAAAAAAAGCTCGTCAGATTTCTGAAAAACAAGATCATATTATCTTAATAGCTGGTCATTATGAAGGTTTTGATGAAAGAATTTTGCACTACATTGATGTTGAAATTTCTATTGGAGATTTTATTATTACCGGGGGAGAATTAGCAGCTTTAGTATTAGTTGATTCTCTTGTGCGAATAACCCCGGGGGTAATTGAGGCTGCCAGTCACGAACTGGAAAGCTTTGAAAATGACTTGCTGGATTTTCCGGTTTACACAAAACCCTTGAATTTTGAAAATCACTTGGTTCCCGAAGTATTAACCTCAGGACATCACAAAAATATTCAAAATTATCGTGAAGAACAAGCTTTGCTCAAAACTTTAAATAAAAGACCCGATATTATTATTGAAAAAAATTTATCAAATTATCAAAAATTAATTTATCAAGAAAAAAAATTGAAAGGAGACAAATAATGAACGCATTGTCTAAATTAACATCTGACTTTATGAGTGTCCAATTACGTGATGACTTACCAAAATTTTCATCAGGGGACACAATTAAGGTTAACGTTAAAATTAAAGAAGGGGAAAAATTCCGTATTCAAGCCTTTGAAGGATTGGTAATCAAAACTCAAGGAAGTGGAATTTCATTCTCAGTTATTGTAAGAAAAATTTCAAATGGAGTTGCTGTGGAAAGAACTTTCCCACTACATTCACCAATTATTGATTCAATTGAAGTATTAAAAAGAGGTCGAGTTCGTCGTGCCAGAATTTACTACATCAGAAAATTATCAGGAAAAGCTGCCCGTATTAAAGAAATCGTGACTGCTAAACCAGTTAAAAATAAACCTGTAGAAAAAAAAGATAAGTAATATAATTGAGCCATTTTAGATGTAAAAACTAAAATGGTTTTTTTATGAAAATTTATCATAATTATAATAAAGAGGTCGATTTGCTATTATTATTTTTTGGATTTTAACTTAAAACATTAAAAATAATATAAAATATACTTGTAAAGAGGTGAATTGATGGATTTAGAAAAGGCCAGTTTTAATTGATTCCCAGGTCATATGAATAAGGCTATAAAAGAAATTCAGAAACAAATTCCAGTTGTGGATTTGATTATTGAAATTGTGGATGCCCGGGCTCCTTATTCTTCTCAGAACCCAATTTTTAAAAAAATTCTTGCCAATAAAAGCAAATTGTTAGTCTTTACTAAATGTGATTTGGCTGATGGGAACGTTGTTAAAGAATGGAAAAATTACTTTGAATCAAAGGGTAACTTTGTTTACTTGATTCAGAATAAAACAGTCCCAATAGTTAGTGAAATAATTAAGCAAATTAATAAAATAACCTTAGATAAGCAAAATCGCGATAAAAATCGCGGTATTGTAAATCCTCAAATTAATGCTTTAGTAATTGGGGTGCCAAATGTTGGTAAATCAACAGTTATTTCTCGATTAGCTAAGGGTAAAGAGCTTAAAATTGGTAATAAACCAGGAGTTACAAGAGGAATGCAAAGAATTAATCTTGATAAAAATATCACTCTGATTGATACACCAGGAATTTTGCCAGCTAAGTTTAGCAATGAAAAAGAGGCCATTAATTTAGCTGCTATTAACGCCATTAAAAGAGAGGTTATTCCCAAGGAACGTTTTGTTTGTCTTTTACTACAAAATCTTTACAATAACTATCAAAAAAATTTAGAAGATTTTTTTAAAGAAGATCTCAATTTCGATAAACCACTTTCACTAGATGACAGTGTGGCCATGTTAGAAAATTATGCTAAGAAAAATCAGTGAATAGTTGTGGAGGGGGTTTGGGACGTTGAAAGAGTAATGGAATTATTTATTAGCGATTTGTTTAAAAATAAGCTAGAAAATATATCTTTTGAGAATCCAAGTTTTTTAATAAATGAAGAAGTTAAATGATAGTTTAATAAAGTTTGATCAAAAAATTAAAATCCAAAATAATGTTAAAATTATTTCTGGAACTGATGAAGCAGGACGCGGGGCGATGGCGGGGCCTGTGGTTGTTGCTTCTGTAATCTTAAAAGATGATTATGAAAATTTGAAAATAAAAGATTCCAAGCTCTTGTCTAAAGCGCAAAGAGACAAACTCTTTGTTGAAATTATTCAAAATTCAGTTTGCTATGAAATTTGTGTGCTAGATAACCAAAGCGTAGATCTTCTCAATCCTAAACAAGCAAGTCGTCAAGGAATGATTGAAACAATTAAAAATCTAAAAATTAAACCTGAACTAGCACTAGTGGATGCTGAAAAAATTTTAATTAATGATTTTGAAATCCTGCCCCTGATCAAAGGAGATTTTCTTAGTCAATCAATTGCAGCAGCTAGCATCCTAGCCAAAGTTAGTCGTGATAGAATTATGATGGACTACCACCAACAGTATCCTTTATTTGAGTTTGATAAGCATAAAGGGTATTGTACAATTAGACACCAAGAGTTGGTTAAAAAACATGGAGTATTACCAATCCATCGAAAAACATACAAACCAATTAAACAAATATTGAAAGAGGTAAGTTATATGAAATTTAACAAAGAAAACGAGATTTATAAATCTTGAGTAGAGAATAACTTCTTAGACCCAAAAATAAAAGTTGATTTATTGGCAGCAAGTGATGAAGAACTTTCGGCTGCTTTTGAATTAGAATTGGAATTTGGAACTGCGGGAATTAGAGGAATTTTAGGAGCAGGACCTGGTCGTTTCAACCAGTACACTGTTAAGAAAGTAACTATAAGTTATGCAAAGTTACTAATAAAAAAATATCCCAATGATTTAAATCGTGGAGTTGTAATTGGTCATGATAATCGTTATCAATCAGCAGAGTTTTCAAATTTAGTAGCTGAAATTTTAACAAGTTTTGGAATTAAGGCTTACTTGTTTGAAAACAATTCAATGAAACCAACTCCAGTTGTAAGTTTTGCTACCAAGCATTTAAATTGTATTGGAGGAATTGTAATTACTGCAAGTCATAATCCAGCTCAATATAATGGTTATAAAATTTATGATGAATTTGGTTGTCAATTAATGCCTGTGGACACAGATATCATTGCCAATGAAATGGAGGCTATTGAAAACATTATTGGTTGAACATACAAACCAAATAATAATCTCTTAGAAACTGTCGGGGAATCAACAATTGGAGCTTATGTAGAAATGGTTGCTAATTTGCAATTCTATAAAAGATCGCCAAGAGATAATTTTAAAATAGTTTATTCAAATGTTAATGGAACTGGAATTGAATTTGCCCCTCCAATTTTGAAAAAATATGGTTATGATGTAATTCAAGTCAAAGAACACGCTTTTGAAGACCCTTCATTTAAAAATGTTGGTAATCCAAATCCAGAATTTGAACCAGCTTGAGAATTTCCTATTAAGTATGCTGTTGAAAACAAAGCGGACCTAATCGTTATAAATGATCCCGATGCTGATCGAATCGGAATTGCTATTCCAGACCCAAAAAAACCTTCAGAATACATTCGCCTAAGTGGTAATGAAACAGGAGCGCTTTTAATTAATTGAAAATTGAGCCAGCAGAAATTGAGTCAATCAATTCCTGAAAACCCGGCTTTATATTCAAGTTTTGTAACCAGTGATTTAGGTGACCGTATTGCTAATGAAGAGTATGGTGTGAAAATTATTAAAACCTTAACTGGATTTAAATGAATGGGATCGGAAATCTTAAAAGAGCCAGAACGAGGATTAAATTTTGTTTTTGCTTATGAGGAATCTTTTGGATATGTTTTAGATGCATCAACCCGTGATAAAGACGGAATTCAAGCAGCCATTATGTTGAGTGAAGCTACTTGATATTATAAAACACAAAATAAAACTCTATTAGATGTTCTAGAAGAAATTTATAAAAAATTTGGTTATTACTACACAGACACAATTAACTTAAATTTCAAACCTGAGGAAATGAAATCAAAAGTAGATCCAATTATGAAGAAATTAAGAAACGAACCTTTCTCATCGCTTGGTGGACTAAAAGTTGAAAATATTGAAGATTATATCGATGGTCTTTACAATATGCCAGGACAAGACCTTTTAAAATTCTATTTTGAGGATAATTCGTGATTGGCTGTTCGTCCTAGTGGAACAGAGCCAAAAATTAAAATTTACTATGTTGTTGTTGATAAAAATATGAGTAAGGCGGAAGCTAAATTCAAAAAATTAAACAGTGAGCTAAATAAATTTTTGAATCTTAAGAATTAATAACAACCTTTAGGACTATTTTTAAAATAGTCTTTTTTATTTAAAAATTATCTGCTTTTGAGCTATTTTTTGCGAAATAGATTAGGAGGAAGATAAAATGAATAATGTAATCGTAATTGGTCAAATGGAGGGTGAACCCCAAGTGGTTTATACTTCAGGTGATGGCCTTAAAAAACTATATAAATTTGTATTAAGAACACCCAAACCTTTTAAAAATAAAGCCGGTGAGATAACTGAGGATTTTATAAATATCAAGGCTTGATCTAATACTATTTTAGATGAATACAGTCTCCATGACCAAGCTTACTTGGGTATTGAGGGACATATAAGATCTTTTGCTAACGGTGAGTTGTCAAATTTTGCTAACGAAATAGTCGCTAGCAAAATCATTTACCTAAACTAGTGAATGATGTAATTTTATATTTCGCCTTAAAGTATTATGGTAATTGAAAATTGATTTATAAAGCTATCAAAAACAACGAAAAAATATTAAATGGGGACTTGGAATTAATCGATAAAGAAATTAAAGCAAAATCATTATCGATCAATAATCCGCTATATCCTGACGTTTTAAGAGAAGTCAATAATCCACCATTTGTCATTTTTCACTATGGAAATATTGATTTAATAAATCAGTATTATCGCTGCGTTGGAATGGTTATTGGGGCCAAATTAAGCAAATATCAAAGCAAAGCTCTCAAAGACTTTGTCAAATTTTTTCACAAAAATAGCCCTATAATGGTAATAAAAATAGACAATCATATTAACGATTCATTGAAGGTGGTTTTTAATCCTAGTAAAAAAATAATTCTAGTAGTCAAAGAGCCGCTATTATGTTTTTTAAAAAGTAATGCTGATTTAATTAAAGATTATGAGTTTTCCAATAATTTACTTGTTATTTCAGAATTTTATGAAAAAACAGAGGCCAGCTATTTAGGGCCTATGTATGAGCGAATTTTTACAGGCATCAGTAAAACTGCCTTAGTTATTTGTGATAGTAGTGAACATCATTTCAAGCAAACAATCACTCTTTTAAATGATTCGGGCAAATCGATATTTGTCCTGCCTGAAGAGATTTACAAGAAATCCAATAATAACAGCCTGATTAAAGAAGGGGCTTTGATTGTTCAAAGTGGAGCTGACATTTTAAATATTTTATAAATACCATTAATTTGGTATTTTTATTGCTGTATAAATATTTTATAAATATCAAATTTTCTTTAATTAAAATTATAAAAGTAGTATTATATTATAAGAGTAAAATTTAATAAATAGGACGAAAGGAATTATCATGGAACAAACTACTATAACAAAAGAACAAGCAGCCATAAATGAAGCTAACGAAAAAGCAGAAGAAGCTTTTGCTAAAAAAGATAAAAAATCATTTTTTGGTCTTTTGTCAGGATACTTTAAACAGTATTGAATAATAACTATTTCAGTTATTTTGGTTACTTTGCTCTCATCTATTGCCACTGTTTTAGGGCCTAAAATTACAGAAAGATTAATGGGAACTTTAATGGCGGGTCAATTGGAAAAAGCCTTTACTGGAGATATCTCATCAGCGGGTGGCTTAACCGAATTTAATGACTTTATTCACAAAACTTATTCATTCATTTCTGCAAAATTTGTGGGAGATGACTTAGTTTATTTCTCAAATTTATTTGGGATGGAACTAACTTGAACTGGGTGAATTTATGTGCAACTAGTTTTATTTGGATTTATTGCGGTATTTACATTTATTTCAAACTTCTTAGCGGGTTTAATGGGTAAAAGAATTGAAATTAATTTAAGAAATAAATCTCTTGAAAAATTAGTAAAACAAGATATGAGTTATTACTCAGATAAAAAAATTGGAGAAATTTTGACCAAAATAGTTTCTGATACACAAATAATCGGTGAACAAGCGCAACAAGTTCCAGTAACGATGTTGTCAGCTATTTTCACTTTCTTCGGATCGTTAATTGTTATGTCAACTATCAACGGATTCTTAACCTTAGTAGTAGTTGGAGCAATGCTAATTATTTTAGTAACTATTTTTGGTTCATTTACAATCGTTAAAAAAATGATGTTCCGCGTAAGAAGTTCGATTACAAGAATTAATGGAGATGTAACTGACAGAATTAATACAGTTCGTTTAATTAAAGCTTCGGGAACAGAAGAATACGAAACCGAAAGATTTAAAGAAGTTCATAAAGACTACTATAATAAGTCAAAAAAATTAGTAAATATGCAAGCTATTATGATAACAATTATGATTGCCGGGATTTCTTCGATTCAAATTGTTATAATAATTGCAGCGGCTTTAAGATATCATGATAATGTAGCAATCTTATCAGTAGCTTTAACTTCATTTATTTCTGGTGTCGGAACAATGATTGGGCCACTAATGCAAATGGTAAGGGTAGCTGTTGGACTAGCTTCAGCATCAACTTCTTCACAAAGAATTTATGCTATTATTAACTCTAAATCAATTATAGATCCTCACTATGATTCAAACGAAGGGATTCACATTGAACATATTGATGGGGACATTGTCTTTAAAGATGTCGTCTTTGCTTATCCAGAAAAACCAGAACAAGTAATCTTGCCAAAATTCAATATCACTTTTGAAAAAGGTAAAAGTTATGCTTTTGTTGGAGAAACCGGAGTTGGTAAATCAACAATTTCTAAACTGCTATTAAGATTCTATGATCCTTCGGAAGGACAAGTTTTAATTAACTCAAAACATGATTTAAAAGATATTCAACTCTCAAGTTACTTGGATAAAGTTGGTTATGTTGAACAAGAACCTCAAATTTTATTTGGTGATGTTTTAGACAATATTCGTTATGGTCGTTTTGATGCTACTGATGAACAAGTTTATGAAGCAGCTAAAAAAGCTGAACTTCACGAATTGGTTAGCACTTGGCCAGATGGTTATAGTACAATACTTGGAGAACGCGGATTTATGTTGTCAGGAGGTCAAAAACAACGTCTAGTAATCGCTAGAATGTTCTTGAAAGATCCAGAACTATTAATTCTTGATGAAGCAACCAGTGCTTTAGACAACATTGTTGAAAAAGAAATTCAAGCTAATCTAGAAGAACTAATGAAAGGCCGTACGACTATTTCAATTGCCCACAGACTAAGCACAATTAAAAATTCTGATAAAATAATTGTTTTAGCAAAAGGAATTGGAGCTGCTCAAAGCGGAACCTTTGATGAACTAAAAAACAAACCTGGTCATTTCCAGGAACTGTATAAAGCCGGATTAATGGATTAGAGGAGAAAATATGAAAAAATTTGGTAGTATATTAATTATAGTATGGTCTGTAATTGCTTTTATTTTAGGAGTTACTAACTTCTTTGTAACAAAAAATGGTGGTACTGTGGCCGTGCTTGGTGGGGTTGTCTACCTAGCGTTATTGGGAGCAGTTGTTGTCAATGGAGTAATTGGAATGTTTAAATCTCAAAAATACTTGGGTTGAATAACAGTTTCAGTTGCTTCAATAATCTTGTTCCTATTAGTTTTAACAAGTGCAGGAGTAGCGAATGACACATTCTTCTTATTTTGAGGAAAAGGAATGGGAAGTGGAGTTTTTGCAGGTTTTGCGGGGGCATCACTAGTTTTAACTGCAATATGTTATTCAATAGGATTAACATTAATAACAATTACTACTTTACAAAAATAAAATCTTTTAAATTTCACAATTGCTAGAAACTAAAATAAAAGTCAACAAGTTATTTTATTAAATTACACAATTGAAATTTAAATAAAAAATTATACTCTGTACGAATTTTGTATGGAGTTTTTTTGTTTTAGGTTCTTCAGAAAAAAATCATTGTTAACAAGTTTTGTTATTAAATTGCAAAAAAGTGATATACTAATTTAATGAAAAGAATTGTTAATATTATTGGCGCGGGTTTAGCTGGATGTGAAGCTGCGTACCAGTTATCAAAAAAAGGTATTTTAGTGAATCTTTATGAGGTAAAAAGATTGAGGCGTAATTCAGTGCAGAATTTGGATTCATTTGCAGAATTGGTTTGTTCAAATTCATTGCGCAGTGATGATATAAAAAATGCTGTGGGAACTTTGAAGGAAGAAATGCGAAACTTAGACTCATTAATTATTAGAGCAGCAGAAGCCAACAAACTACCAGCGGGAGGTTCGTTAGCGGTTGATCGAGACAATTTTTCAAATTTTATCACCAAACAAATTGAAGAGGATCCAAATATCACAATCATTAATGAAGAAGTAACAAAAATTGATACAAGTCTGCCAACAATTATTGCTAGTGGACCATTGACGACTTCGAGCTTACAAGATGAAATTCAAAAAATTATTGGTAAGGATTATTTTTACTTTTATGATGCAGTTGCCCCGATTGTAAAAAAGGAATCGATTAATATGAAAATTGCTTTTAAAAAAAATCGCTATGAAAAGGGTGAAACCCAAGACTACATTAATTGTCCAATGAATGAAGAACAATACAATTTGTTTTATCAAGAATTAATTAACGCCCAAGTTGCAGAATCTCATCTAGAAAATGACAAGAAACTTAAATATTTCGAGGGCTGTATGCCAATTGAAGCAATGGCTAAAAGAGGATATAAAACCATGCTTTTTGGTCCGTTAAAACCAGCAGGACTAAGAAATTTTGATGGCACAAATAATTTCGGGGTGGTCCAACTGCGTCAAGATAATGCCAAAGATGATTTATATAACTTAGTTGGATTTCAAACTAATTTAAAGTGACCAGAACAAAAACGAGTTTTTCAATTAATACCAGGACTTGAGAAAGCGGAATTTGTCAGATACGGAGTTATGCATTTGAATAACTTTATCAATGCTCCCAAAATTATAAACCATCATTTGCAAATGAAAATTTGTGAAAACATTTTCTTTGCTGGTCAAATAACTGGAGTAGAAGGTTATGTAGAATCAGCTGCTACGGGAATTATTGCTGCCAGAAATATGACTAACTTTTTAACTGACAGACCAATGGTTAAAATGCCAAATACCACCGTCATTGGAGGTTTGATTAACTATATAATTACAACAAGCTCACAAAATTTCCAGCCAATGAAAGCAAATTGGAGTGTCGTAGCGAGTTTACCATTAAATTTAGCTAAATCTCGAAAAGAGGACAAAAAACAATCATATTCTCAAAGAGCAATTCAGGATATAAAAAAAATCCTCAATAATTTTTAGTAAAGCTGACAATATATTTAATAAATTTAAAGTAAAATTGAATAAATTTTACTTTTTTTAATATTGTTGATAAAAAATATGCTATTATTTATATGGAATTGCCCACGTAGCTCAGTAGGATAGAGCATGCGCCTTCTAAGCGTAGGGTCAGAAGTTCGAATCTTCTCGTGGGCGCCAATAAAAAAGCTAAGGACACATTGAATGATGTGTCTTTTTTTTATATAATTTAACCAGAAATGAGGTACATGATGAATAATGATTTTTACCCTCAAACCATCTTAGAAATTAAAGAGTTATTAGATGCTAAAAAATATCAAGAGGCTCAATCAATTATAGATCAAGAGTTAGGAATGCCTTATTTGCCAATCGAATTTGAAGAACAATTATTGCAACTACGCTTGGAACTTCTACGAAATGGTAGGGAGCAAAATCAGAAGTCTTGAAATCTTGATTCAATTAAAATAATGCTGGCCAGTGCTGATGCAAATATTCAATTAAACGCCATTGAAGCTCTTAAAGGTTTTAATGTAAGAAATTTACTTTTGGAGTTGAAAAATATGCTAAGTAGTGATATTGTTTGTGATGAGAATAAAGTTTGCATTTTATTTATACTAGCCGAACAACAAGTGGATGAAGATTTCAAGGTTTTCAAAAAAAACGGTTGACACAATTTTAATCCGACAAAAATGGACTTAAGAGAATATCTTAAAAAACTTGAAATAATTAAGCACAGATTAGAAGAACTCGTATATAATGATAATCCCAGTCTTTTTGGGGTTTGTGAATTTATTTTAAATAGTTACTTTTATGCGGCGTTCCCCAATTTTGATGAGCAAGATATTGATGTTATTGTCGGTGCAATTTGATATAAAGCTTCGGTGGCACAAGGGATGGAAATCGGGTATAATAATATTAAAGAAATTATGAAAATAGAGGAAAAAAAATTTATTAAAGCAGTTGACTTAATCAATTCTTACAATATAATTTAGAGGACGAAAATATGGAAAAACAATTTTTATCAAGTGATTTTAAAATCTTTGAAGACGCCAGAGATGTGATGAAGGAACTATTTAGTATTTCGTGTTCGCTTTGTGGAGATGATGATATTAAATATGTAGCTGTTAATGCTCCAGAAAGTATCGGAAATATTGCAAATCAAATATTAGAGGATAATCCCAAAATTTTAGATAAGCAATTAGATGAGTTGTTAGACGAACCCATTTCAATTTGACAGCAATTTGATGATGAAAATGCTGATAATCTAATACCAACTTTTGCTTGTGAAATTTGTTATGAACAATTATTAAACGGAGAAATTAAATTATAGAAGAAAGTAGGGTTTAAAATGAAATTTGTTGATGTAGCCCTTTTTGAAGTTAAAGCCGGAAAGGGTGGTGATGGAGCTGTTAGTTTTCGTCACGAACTCTTTGTAGCCAATGGAGGACCCAATGGTGGTGATGGCGGTGATGGTGGTGATGTTGTCTTCATCGGTGATGAAGGTAAGTCTTCACTTTTAGACTTAAAATTACAAAAAAACTATTTTGCCTTTGATGGTGAAAAAGGTGACATAAAAAATATGCACGGGAAAGATGGTAAAGATATAATTGTTAAAGTTCCTGTGGGAACAGTTTTAATTAATCAAGAAAACCAAGATATTCTAGCTGATTTTACCAAGGAAGGTCAGGTTGTGATTTTAGCCCAAGGTGGTAAAGGTGGAAAAGGAAATGCTAGATTTGCCAACTCTCGTAACAAAGCTCCAACAATTTTTGAAGCTGGAGAATTGGGAGAAAAATTTTCAATCCGTGCCGAATTAAAAGTTTTAGCTGATGTTGGTTTTGTGGGATTACCAAATGCAGGAAAATCCACTCTACTAAGAGCTATTTCAAATTCAAAAGCAGAAGTTGCGGATTACCCTTTTACAACGATTAATCCTCAGCTGGGAGTAAGTCGTGACAACAATGGTAGAACATTTACAGTAGCAGACTTACCAGGATTGATCGAAGGAGCTAGTCTAGGTAAAGGTTTAGGACATGAATTTTTACGTCATATTGAAAGATGTCGTATTATATGTCATGTAATTGATATGTCAGGAAATTACGGAACCGAAGATGTGATCAAAAATTATGAACTAATTCGTAACGAACTAGTCACTTACAATTTAAATCTAGATAAACGTCGAGAAATTATTGTGGCTAATAAAATGGATTTAGATGAAGCTCAAATAAACATAATCGATTTTAAAGAACACTTTAAAGATTATGAAATAATAGAGATTTCAGGAACTAAAAAAACTAATATTCCCACACTTTTAACAGCGATCGCAGATGCTTTAGAAAATACAAAAGATATTCCACTTTGAGAAATTAAGGGAAATGAAATTAAAGAAGGGGTTAAAGTTTATACTTTTGAATCACCAACCAAAGATATTCAAGTTCTTAATTTGGGTAACGGTCGTTGAGAAGTTAAGGGAGAATCGGTCTTTAAAGTTTATCAAAAAACCCCAATTGCCACTCATGATAATCTCTTGCTTTTTAATGAAAAAATGAGGAGATTAGGAATTTATGATACTCTTAGAGAAAAAGGCGCTGCCAAGGGTGATTTTGTTAAAATTTATGATATTGAATTAGAATGAATGGATTAGAGGTAAAAAATGGATTTAAAAAAATATAAAGACGAACTAGTTAATTTTATTAGAGAAGAAACCAAAAAAGCTAACGCCAAAGGAGTGATTGTTGGGGTTAGTGGAGGAATTGATTCTGCTGTTATGAGCCTTCTGGCCAAAGAAGCTTTTCCTGATGATTATCTTACAGTTTGAATGCCAATCCAATCATCTCAAGAAGATTTGGACTGTGTAAATGAATTAATCCAAAAACATCATTTGAATAATGTTAAAGTTGATTTGCTAAGTGTTTTTCAAAGTATTAAAACAGAATTGCAAAAAACTAATTTACCAGTTAGTGATTTGGCGTTGGCAAACACAAAAGCTCGATTACGAATGAGTAGTTTATATGGTTTAGGTCAATCTAAAAATTATTTGGTTCTGGGAACTGATAACGCTGTTGAATGACATATTGGATATTTCACTAAGTTTGGTGATGGGGGATGTGATTTACTACCCCTGGTTCATTTGCTAAAAGGAGAAGTTAGTGATTTGGGAAAAATTTTAGAAGTGCCAACTTCAATTATAAAACGCCCACCAACAGCTTCCCTTTGAGAGGGACAAACCGACGAAAAAGAGATTGGATTTTCATACAATGAAATTGATGATTATTTATGCGGAAAAAAATCAAACCCGGAATTAAAAAACCGAGTTGATAGTTTGCATAAAATTAGTGAACATAAAAGACGTGGGGCCAACCAACCAAAACCATTTAAGCGAGGCTAAAAGTGATTGAACAATCTAAAATCGCTCATCTAAGCGAGTTTTTAAATAACTTAGAAGACAGAGATATGGATTTTATTTTCGATGAAATAACTTCAGCTATTAATTTGATCTTGGCCTATGAATTTTTTATCGATAAAGCTTTGAAATTCTTACAAATCCATGATGATAAACCAGAAAAATTAACACTAGTAAAGGATGACCTATTAGGTCTTCCAATTACAGCCATGCAAATTTACAAATTTGTTTTCAATAATTTAGAGAAACCTACCAATGTCTTGGACTTTTCTAATAAAGCTATTAATTCATTATGATTTAATCCCAATTACCCCACCATCGTGATTGACTACTTGAACAAAAATCATATTTTAGAAGATGACTTGTCCCAATTACTAATTATTAGTCAAAAAGACGAATTTATTAGTTATTTTGTTAACAAGATAGATATAGATGGTTGAAAAAGGGAAATGATTGATATTGTCGTTGAAAACATAGATTAGCGACCTTTTTTGCTAAAAAAATGATATAATGAAATAAATTGAAGGTAGGGCTATCGGATATTTATCAAATTGGAGAAAAAAAGATGAAGATATGGACTTTTTATGCTAGTTTAGAAATTCTTGATTTTTCTGTTCCGGTTTGAGCAATTTTATTAATTTTCATAGTTTTTGCTGTGATTTTTTTATCTCTCTACGTTTCGATTTTTATCAAGTCAAGAAGTAAATATTTAAAAGATAAGAATCAGTCAGAAAAAATTAGTGAAAAAGATCTTTATAAATTTGAGGACTTGCAATTAGAATTTGAGAAGGAAATTTTGAAAATCAAAAAATTGGAAAAAACTAAGAACAAAAAATAATCAAATAGAATAGAAATGGGGCGGCATTATGGGATACAACAATGATTTTAAGAACAATGGTTATAATAATCAGAATAATAACTTTGACCCAAATTATGGGAATCAAAACCGCAATGTCATTCAACCCCGTCGATACGATCAAAGATCTGCAAATAGTTTTAACGACGATTTGCCATTTATTGACGACACCTCTGAATACCAAAAATCTGTTATTAAAAATAATCAGTCATCTGCGCAAATAGAATATCAAAAAAAATTACAAAGATATTCTCAATACCGCTTAGAGAACGAAAATAATTATCAAAATAATTGAAATCAAGGCAATTACAATTACCCACAAAATTATTATCAAGAAACAATGGACTTTGAAAAGCCAATAAGTTATGGAAACTATGACTTTAATCCGTATGAACCGATAAATAATAATTTAAATTACTATAATCAATCAGGTTATTATCAATCCCTAGCCCCAGTTCAAGTACCAAGACAAACAAATTATTCACAAGAAGCTTTAAACCATCAAAATAATGGTTCTTGTGATGTGCCTGGTTGTGAATTTAATCAAAGCGAATCTTTTAGTAAGCCTAATTCATCTCAACCAAATCCAGCTCCACTTGGAAACAATCAAAATTACAATCCAGGTGGGAATATGCCAAATTTTGCCCCTGATTATAGTTGAAATAATCAATTTGATAAAAAAGAGAAACTGGAATACTCAAAGCAGTACTCTAAATCTCAAATTATTCCCAAGCAAATTTTGAAAGAAATTTTCCTAGAGAAAACTCGCGTTGCCTTGCTAATTATTTTTGGATTAGTTGGTTTAATAACAACATCAATCTTTACTGCGGCTTATTTTGAAGCCAAAAGAATGGGCTTGAGTCTTTCAGATCCAAATCAAAAAATTTGAGGCATTCCAACGGTTAATATTCCTTATCCATTTTGAATGATAAGCATAATGATCATTTCTTTATCTTTATTTTTAATCGGACTTGCGGACTTATTATTTTTAAATGCAAACGTTAAAAAATATGAAAAAGATTTAAGATTGGGATATGAAAATGTACCTTATTTTATTACCAAAAATTATCGAGCAATTGTTGCTAGAGCGGTTTACTTAAACTGAATTGCTTTTACAAGTTATGTTTTAATGTCAATTGTTCTAGGAATACTTTATGGAATGCAGACAGCATTCGAATCGGGAAAAACTGATATTTACTTGTTTTTCTGAAAAGTGGGTAACTTTAAGAACTTTACTTCAGAAATCACTGTCACAATTACTTGCTTGCTGACAGTTCTAGGAATTCATATTGCAAATATTGTTTTCACAAAAATTAGAAAAAACAATTTAATTTCGTATTATGGTTATGAAATTTTACCCCCAGATGAAATAAGAGCTATTAAAAGAGGGGCAAATAAACGCTGCATGATTATATTTTTTGTTACATTATTTACTATTTTATTTGTTATTGTAATACCAATTATTATTATCAAAAAGAAAAAAGGGGTTCCATTCCGTTGACCATGACAAATGTTAAATTAGTTAAAACAGAAGTAAAAAGCTTATATGTTCACATTCCTTTTTGTGATAATATTTGCTTTTTTTGTGATTTTGTTAAGGTCAAAAAGACCTCAGATAGACAAGTAGAAAATTACTTGGACAAGTTAGAAATTGAAGTTAATAGTCAAAGTGATTATTTACAAAATTTAGAAACAATTTATATTGGCGGGGGAACGCCTAGTTGTTTAAATGAACTTTGTACTATAAAAATGCTAGAAATTCTTAAACCCTTTGTAAATAAAAATTTGGAATACACAATCGAAATCAACCCAGAAAAAGTGACTAAAGAAAAACTGCAAATTTATAAGGATTTTGGAATTAACAGATTGAGTATTGGGGTTCAAAGTTTTAGTAATTTGCTTTTGAAGAAAATTGGAAGAATTCATGATAATTTACAACCAATTAATGTAATAAAAATGGCTCGAGAAATTGGTTTTGATAATATTTCAATTGATTTGATTTACAATTTGTTTGATCAATCAAAAGAAGATATTTTAATTGATATTCAAAAAATCAGCGAAATTAAACCCGACCACATTTCTTGGTACTCATTAATTTTGAAAGAAAATTCGATTTGAGGAAAATTAAAGAAAAAAATTCCTGATAATGATGAATATTTTGACGAGATAATTAATAAGCAACTAGAAGTTTTGGGTTATAAAAGATATGAGGTTTCAAATTATTCCCTAAATGGCTTAGTTTCAAAGCACAATTTAGCTTATTGAGAAAATAAGCATTTTATTGGTGTTGGTTTAGGAGCAGCTGGTTTTATTGGTAAAGACGGTAAATTATTTTTAACTAAAAACGAAGGTAATGTAGAAAATTGAGAATGCGTTTTGCAAGAAATTTCGCAGAAAGAGTATTATTTTCAGATCATTATGATGGGACTGAGGTTAATTGATGGCATAGATTTTAATCAGGTAAAACACAGCAAAGAGGCCCTGAGTTATTTTCGAGAAGAACTTCAAATTCATTTTAATAATCAATTGTTAGAAGAGACTGAAACAGGCTTTAAATGCACCCCGAGGGGTTATGAGATTATGGATAACATCCTTCTAGACATTATTTAAAAAATAAAAAATTTGGCACTCTACTATTGACATTGCTAAATTTTTATTTTATTATCTCAATAGTTAACAAACCAAAGGCTATATTGCTAACTTTTAAGGAGGGATAATATGGAATTTAACCAAAAGATAGATCCTGCAAATGATCCAGATATTTTATCAAAATATACAAGGGATTTGACTCAAAACGCTAAGGATGGAAAAATTGATCCAATTATTGGTCGTGATGATGAAATAATGCGTGTGATTAGAATTCTTTCTCGAAAAACAAAGAATAATCCAGCTTTAATAGGGGAACCTGGAACGGGTAAAACTGCTGTTATCGAAGGTTTGGCTCAAAGAATTATTAAAAATGATGTGCCAGCAATTTTAAAAAATAAAAGGATTTTAGAATTGGACATGGGAAGCTTGATGGCCGGAGCTATGTATATGGGAGATTATGAGTCTAGAGTTAAAGGGATTATTAATGCTATTAAAAAATCTGAGGGTGAGATAATTCTTTTTATTGATGAAATGCATTTGATTGTAGGAGCGGGTAAAACTAGTCAATCTTCGGGTATGGACGTTTCCAATCTTTTAAAACCTTCACTTGCTCGTGGAGAATTAAAAGCAATTGGGGCTACCACTTTAAAAGAATATCGTGAGTATATTGAAAAAGATCCAGCTTTGGAAAGAAGATTTCAAACTGTTTTAGTTAGTGAACCAAGTGTGGATGAAACAATTTCTATTCTAAGAGGTTTAAAAGAACGCTTTGAAACATTTCATGGAGTAAGAATTCATGATAATGCACTTGTGGCTGCTGCTAATTTATCAACACGATATATTGCCGATAGATTTTTACCAGATAAAGCAATTGATTTAATTGATGAAGCCTGCGCAACTACAAAAACTGAATTAACTTCAGTTCCATCTGAATTAGATACAATAAACCGAAAAGTTATGCAACTAGAAATTGAGAGAGCTGCTCTTTCAAAGGAAACAGATGATAAGTCAAAAGAACGTCTAAAAGAGGCAGAAAAAGAATTACAAAAATTAAAAATTAATCAAGGTGAATTGAATAAGCGTTGAGAAAAAGAACGTAAGTCTATTGATCGAATTACAGAAATGAGATCAAAACTAGAACAACTAAAATCTGAACTGGAGTTGGTTCAGTCTCAAGGTAATTGAAACCGTGCTGGGGAAATTCAGTATTCTTTAATACCAACCCTAGAAAAAAAATTAGAAATAACTGATAGCGATATAAGCGAACATTTAATTAATGAGGATGTTACAGAAATCGAAGTAGCAGATATCGTAGCCCGTTGAACCGGAATTCCTGTTGAAAAATTGGTTGAAAATGAAAAATCAAAATTAATGAGTTTAGAAACCATGTTAAAACGTCGAGTTAAGGGACAAAACGAAGCCATTCAAAATGTTGCCGACGCAATCTTGAGAAGTCGTGCTGGTATAAAAGACCCGAACAGACCAATTGGTAGTTTCTTATTCTTAGGTCCCACAGGAGTTGGTAAAACCGAGGTAGCAAGAAGTTTGTCAGAAGTGCTTTTTAATTCAGATAAAAAAATGATAAGAATTGATATGTCAGAATTTATGGAGAAACAATCAGTTTCAAAACTAATTGGTGCTCCTCCAGGATATGTTGGCTATCAAGAAGGTGGAAAACTAACTGAATCGGTTCGTAGAAATCCTTATAGCATTGTTTTATTTGATGAAATTGAAAAAGCTCACCCCGATGTGTTAAACATTTTGCTTCAAATTTTGGATGATGGTCATTTAACTGATTCTTTAGGTAAATTTATCAACTTTAAGAACACAATTATCATCATGACTTCAAATATTGGTTCAGAAACTCTTTTAAATAGCGAATCAGAACTAATTGATCAAACAACTATAGAAAAAGAACTTGCCAATTACTTTAGACCAGAATTTTTAAATAGAATTGATAATATTGTCATCTTTAAACCTCTTTCAAAAATGGTTGTCTCAGAAATAATTGAAAATTTAATTGATGAATTAAAAGAACGATTATTGAATGAAAAAGAAATTTATATAAACTTTTCTGAGGCTTCAAAAAATAAAATATTAGAAGAGGGTTATGATAAGCAATATGGTGCTAGACCAATAAAAAGATACATAAGCAATAAAATTGAAACAATTCTTGCTAAGGCAATTGTGTCTGGTGATATTGAAGAGAAAAGAAATTATGTAATTGATGTGCAAAAAGGCGAATTTGTGATTGATTCTACAAAAAAACTAAATTAGCACTTGAAAAGTTAGAGTGCTATATATAAAATCATAAAGAGATTTTTAAGGAGTTGCCAAGATGCTGACGAAAAGACAAGAGAAGATTTTAAAAATAATAATTGAGGAATATATCCGTTCGGCTCAACCTGTTGGTTCTAAAAAAATTCATGATTTAATCGATATTGAAATATCTTCAGCCACAATCAGAAGTGAAGGTGTTGTACTAGAAGAAAAAGGTTTTTTGGAAAAAGAACATACATCTTCAGGAAGGATTCCCTCAACTACCGGATATCGATATTTTGTTGATAACTTGATGTCAAGAGAAAACGTCGATGATATTAAAGCAAGACTTAACAAAATTTTTGAAAAAAGAAATGCAAGCATTGCTGAAGTCTTAGATGAAAGTTCAAAGATACTAAGTGAAATGACAAGTCTGGCTACTGTCATAACTTCCACCCCAAATAATGGGGAGGCTGTATTAAGAAAGGCTGAGTTAATTCCAATTTCTCCAGATAGTGCGGTCGTTATATTCGCTCTTTCAAATGGGGTTGTGGAAAATAAAGTTTTTGACTTAAAGAATGTATCTTTAAGCGATCTACAAACTTCAATTAATCTATTCAACGATAGAATTTTGGAGACAAAAATAAAAGATCTTGATGTTAAAATTGAGGCGATTAAACCCATTTTACAGCAACAAGTAAAAAAATATGAATTTGTATTACAGACTTTTTTGAATGTGATTATTCATAACACAAATACAGTGACCAAAACACAAGGGGTTCAATATATGTTAGAAAATCCAGAATTTTCTGATCCAAATAAAATCAAGAGTGTTTTGAAATTGATTGAAAGCATTTCTC
The DNA here is from genome assembly GCF_964019765.1 of Spiroplasma endosymbiont of Panorpa germanica. NCBI lineage: Bacteria > Bacillati > Mycoplasmatota > Mollicutes > Entomoplasmatales > Spiroplasmataceae > Spiroplasma > Spiroplasma endosymbiont of Panorpa germanica. The sequence goes on from NZ_OZ026461.1 coordinate 389,793, forward strand.
CCTTTGAATGATATAAAAGTCAATCATTAGATGAGGGAAGTGCTCAGGCCAAAATAGGTTTTGAAATTGGAAGTGATGCAAATGATTTGGCATTAATAGGTACAAATTTTGAAACTGGTGACGGTCAAACCAGTGCGATAACATTAGTTGGTCCCAAAAGAATTCAATATGATAAGGCTAAGGAATTATTAGATTGAATTGGGGTCAAAATAAAAGAACAATTTTTCAAAAATTAAAGGAGGAATATTTGTGCCAGAAACCAGTGTTAAAGATATTAAAAAATTAATTGAGGATTTAAAAAATAAATTTTCTGTTGATAATTCTAGCGAAACTATTGACGATAATTTAAGTAAAAAAGAATCCAAAAATATCAAAAAAAGTAAAGGTGAAATCCAAAAGGCAAACGATTCAATCGATCAACTAGAAAATTATTTAGAGGAATTGCTTTTTGAGAATAACCGACTAAAAGAGGAAAAGTTATTAGCAATTGCTGATAATCAAAATACTGTTAGAAGGTATCAACAAGAAACATTAAATGTTAAAAAATATGGGGGTCAGCGTTTAGCTGAAGAAATAATTCCCGCAATAGATTTGTTCAGAGGAGTTTTAAATCAACCAAACGAAAATCCAGAAGTGAAAAATTATTTGATTGGTTTTGAATTCATAATCAAACAAATTGATGAGGCCCTAGCAAATGCGGGTATCAAAATTATTGAAACAAAAGTTGGAGATAAATTTGATCATAACATCCACGAAGCAAATGAACAAGTCGAAACAGAAGCGGTTGCCAGTGGATTGATCGCGCAAGTTATTCAAAACGGATATAAATTACATGATCGTGTTATAAAATATGCGGTTGTTAAGGTAGCAAAATAGATTGTAGATTTAAGAGAGGAAAAAAATTATGTCAAAGGAAAAAATTATAGGAATTGATTTAGGTACAACAAACTCTGTTGTGGCGATCATGGATGGAGGACAACCAATGGTTCTTGAGAACCCTGAAGGTCAAAGAACAACTCCATCGGTTGTAGCTTTTAAAAATTCAGAAATTATTGTTGGGGGAGCTGCAAAAAGACAAGCGGTCACTAACCCGAATATTGCAATTTCAATTAAAAGACAAATTGGAACAAGTAATAAAGTAAATTTAGAAGGAAAAGATTATACTCCAGAACAAATTTCAGCAGAAATTTTAAGATATATGAAAAAATATGCAGAAGCAAAACTGGGACAAAAAATTACTAAAGCTGTTGTTACTGTACCAGCTTACTTCAACGATGCTCAAAGAAAGGCAACAAAAGATGCTGGTAAAATTGCTGGTTTAGAAGTTGAAAGAATTATAAACGAACCAACAGCAGCAGCGCTAGCTTATGGTCTTGACAAACAAGATAAAGAACAAAAAGTTCTTGTTTACGATTTAGGAGGAGGAACATTCGACGTTTCTATTCTTGAATTAGCTGATGGAACATATGAAGTTCTTTCAACAAGTGGGGATAACAAACTTGGAGGAGATGATTTTGATGAAAAAATCATGAACTGAATTGGTGACAAAATTAAAGCTGAACATAAAATAGATTTATCAAAAGATAAAATGGCTTTACAAAGATTTAAAGATGAAGCAGAAAAAGCTAAAATCAACTTATCAAGTCAATTAGAAGCTGATATTAATTTACCATTTATTGCTATGGATAGTTCAGGACCAGTTTCTTTCTCAGCAAAACTTTCAAGAGCTGAGTTTGAAAAAATGACAAAAGATTTAGTAGAGAGAACTCTTAAACCGGTTCGCGATGCTTTATCAGAAGCAAAATTAAAACCTTCAGAAATTGATCAAATTCTTCTGGTTGGTGGTTCAACTAGAATTCCGGCTGTTCAAGAATTAGTTAGAAAAGAATTAGGAAAAGATGTTAACAGAACAATTAACCCAGATGAAGTTGTTGCAATGGGAGCGGCTATCCAAGGGGGAGTATTGGCTGGTGATGTAACTGACGTTCTGCTATTGGATGTAACACCATTATCATTGGGAATTGAAACTATGGGAGGAGTATTTACTAAACTTATTGATAGAAATACAACAATTCCAACTGAGAAATCACAAGTTTTCTCAACAGCAGTTGATAATCAACCAGCAGTTGATATTCATGTTTTACAAGGTGAAAGACCAATGGCATCTGATAATAAAACATTAGGTCAATTCCAATTAACAGGTATCAAATCAGCGCCAAGAGGTGTGCCACAAATTGAAGTTACTTTCAAAATTGATGTTAACGGAATAGTATCTGTACATGCCAAAGACAAAGAAACAAACGAAGAAAAATCAATTACAATTTCAAATTCTGGAAGTTTAAGTGATGATGAAATTAAAAAAATGATTGAAGAAGCAGAAGCAAATGCTGAAAATGATGAAAAGAAACGCAAGTTTATTGAATTAAAAAATCAAGCAGAAGGTTACTTGAACATGATTGAACAAGCAAGCGCTGAAGCTGGAGATAAAGTTCCTGCGGAGCAAAAAGAATTGACAGAAAAATTGGCAAAAGAAATTCGCGAGTTAATTACAAAAGAAGATGTAGCTGGTTTGGAACAAAAAATGAGTGAACTAGAAATGGCGATGCAAGCAGCATCACAACAAATGCAACAACAAGCTGCAAATCAAGGTCAAGCTGAAGAAATTAAAGATGAAACCAAAGAAAAAGATGACAAGAAAGATGATAAAAAAGGTAAAAAATAATTGCCTTAATGTTACAACTAACTTTTGTTAGTTGTTTTGTGTTAGAAAGAGGAAGTTATGGCAAATAAGGATAAACGCGATTATTATGAGGTTCTTGGAGTTGGCAAAAACGCTGACGAGAAGGAAATTAAAACCGCATATCGCAAGTTAGCTAAGAAATACCATCCAGATGTTAATAAAGAACCTGATGCAGTTGAAAAATTTAAAGAGGCAACTGAAGCAGCTGAGATATTAATGGATCCAAACAAAAGATCTCGTTACGACCAATTTGGTCATGATGGTCTTGATGCAGCTTCTGGTTCTGGATTCTCCGGTTTTGGGGGATTTTCTGATTTCTTCTCCAACATGGGTTCTGGAGGTAATGGTGATTTCTTTGAAGATATTTTCTCTGGTTTCTTTGGAGGGGGTCGCAGCCGTTCAGGAGGATTTCAAAAAAGTGGTCCAGAAAGAGGTAAAGATTTAATTGCCGAAATACAATTAACATTTAAAGAACTTATTTTTGGGTCAACCAAAAATATTGAAGCTAATTTATTAACAAAATGTGATGAATGTGATGGCGTTGGAGCCAAAAATAAAGAAGACATTATAAAGTGTGAATTCTGTTCTGGGGCTGGATTTGTGAATGTAACCCAGGATTTAGGAATCGCCAAATTCCAGACTCAACAAACTTGTCCAAAGTGTGCTGGGACTGGTAAAACATTTAAAAATAAATGTAAAGTTTGTAAAGGTGAGGGTTGTTACCATAAGAAAACAACTATTGAGGTTACTATTCCTAAAGGAATTTTCCCAGGACAACAACTGGTGATGAGAAACGTTGGAAACTATTCAAAATCAGGAGGGGAAAAAGGACATTTATATATAAATGTTCACCTAATAAGATCGAAAATATTTGAATTAACTGAAGAGGGCAACATTAAAATGAACTTGAACGTTAGTTATTTAGATGTTATTTTACAAAATAAAATTCAAGTTGAAACTTTTGATGGTCCCGTGCAGATTAAAATTCCTGTCAAAGCCCAAAATGGAACAACTATTATTATTGAAAATAAGGGACTTTATCGTTCTCAGAATTCTTCACATCGTGGAAAACTAATTTGTGTTCTAAATATAGTTCTACCCGATAAAATAAGTGATAGTGAAAGAAAATTATTTGATCAATTATATGATAAAACCGACTTTAAAGTCGAAAATGATATAAACGATTAAACAAAATCCTGATTTAATTTAATCAGGATTTTGTTTTTTTTGGAATAAAAAATATTTTATCACTACCCATTCTTATTACAAAAAAGCTTGAAAATATTGTATAATTAAATATAAAGTAGGTGTTTTATGAAAAAAGATGTTAAAGTTTTAAAAATCAATCGTCCAAGCGATGGTGATTCTTTCAATAAAAAATATTTTAATCCACTCGAATCAGTTTGATACGAGGATGAATTTACAGAAGAATTTAATGAGGGGATAGCTGACTTAGATCAGACTATCGCCAATATCAGTTTAAATAAAACTTTCAAAAAGCCTCAAAACGCAAATGCTCATTTTTTTAATAATAACATTACAAAAATCAACGAAAACATTTTTACCAAAGATGATACAATAAAAGACCCCGAAGCTATCAAACATCAAAATAATAATTCTTTGGAATCTGATAAATATTTTGATCATGTTCACAATACTAGTTTGAATGTTTTAGGACCCGATGATGTTTTAAACGCTAAAACTGATTTACCCAAATCAATAATTGAACTTCGCGAGAAGGCTTTTTTAAATGAAATGAGACAAAAACGCAATCAACAAAATTTGACTCAAGAAAATATAAATCAATTTAGCAAAATAAGTAGTATTCAAGAAGTCGAATTTAAGAAACCCTTCACAAATGTGATAGAAGAATTTGAAGTTGAACAAAAACCTCTAGGCCGCGATGAATTTGCTACTAATTTTAATGGACCAGAATTTAATGCTGCCCAAAATCAGGCGACAAAAAGTGAGCAACTAGTTGAAAAAACAATTTTAGATAGTTCAAGCTTTCAAAATCCTTCAAATCTCAAGGACAACCAAAACTTAATTAATCAGCAAAGTATAGTTTTAAATAATAATCCAAGCTCTGACTCAGTTATTAAGAAATCGGTAGTGGAAGAAACTGTAATTCACCAACAAGATAACTCAAACATCGTTTCAAGAGAAGTTTTAGCTGACAAACATACTGATGTTTCTCATTCTGTTAAAGAAAAAATTAAAATTCAAAAACAACCATTAAGAAATCAAGAACAGGAATTTTACCCTAATATCTTTGTGGATAATTCAAAAACCCAAAAGAGCGTAAACAAGCACTTTAAAGAAGAAATTATTGAACCGATTTTCCATGATTTTGAAAGAGTTGATAAAGAACATAGAGTTGTTTTCAAAAACGATGCTGAGACTTTATTCAATAATAAAGAAATTGATAGCATTTTCGAGCAAAGCGGTAGAGCTAATAAAGTAGTTAACAATAATTTTTTTAACGGAGATTTAACACAAAACCAGGAAGGTGAATACAATCCTTATGTTTTACCAAGGACAATTGCTAGAAAAAATTATGACATTGAACTTGATGGTATTTTTGTAAAACCTCAAAAAAAAGTTGTTAAAATTGAATCAAGTAATCAAGTTATAATTCCAACTCGAAAAAACATTCAATCTGAAGAGTACCAAAAGATGCAAATCCGTTACAATGCTCACAATTCTGATAGAGAACCAGCTAAAAAAATTTTAAATAATATTTTAATTAATAAAATAACAAATAATGAAAAAACTCAGCAATTAAAAATAAAGCAACCCATTATTAATAACTTTGAGCAAACAGCATTATTTCAAAATGATGATTTTAATAGCGCTGTAATTTCAAGAAAAGGTTTGCCAACTGACGAGTTAAATTTTATTAATCCAGAGTCAAATTCAACTACTGAAATTTTGAAATCATTGGGAACTGGAATACAAAAAAATATCTTAATCAACGATGAATATACCTCAGATGATTTTGATGATTTTGAAAACTGATTTGGCAAAACTAGAAGTGCTAAAAAAATTAAGAAAATAGCTCAAAAAGAACATAAATTATTACAAAAATTTAAAAAATAAAATTTAGAAAGAAGAGTTTCAAATGAAAGAAAAAACCAAAGTCATTTTGGGATTATCAGGGGGTGTTGACTCCTCAGTAGCAGCCATAATTTTAAAAAAACAGGGCTACGATGTTGAAGCTCTTTTTATGCGAAATTGAGATTCCGAACTTAATAATGATTTTTTAGGTAATAACAACATTGGTGATGTTTGCGAACAGGAGAAGGATTATTTAGATGCCAAATCTGTTGCTGATAAAATTGGAATTAAATTGCATCGCGTTGATTTTGTAAAGGAATATTGAGATCATGTTTTTCAATATTTTTTAACCGAGTATGAAAAAGGGAGGACCCCAAACCCAGACATTCTATGCAACAAATATATAAAATTTGACAAGTTCTTAAATTACGCAATTGATAACCTGAAAGCGGATTTTATTTCGATGGGGCATTATGCAGGAGTTGAATTTAATGAAACGACAAAGCAATTTAATTTAGTAACTTCAAAGGATGAAGATAAGGATCAAACTTATTTTTTAAGCCAACTTAACCAATATCAAATTTCAAAATGCTTATTTCCGTTGCAAAATTATACCAAAGCAGAAATTAGACAGATTGCTTTAGAAAATAATTTAATTACGGCCACAAAAAAAGACTCTACTGGGATTTGTTTTATTGGAGAAAGAAATTTTACCCAATTTTTACAAAATTATATTCCAAACCAACCAGGAAAAATTGTAGACATCAACAGCAATGAAGTTCTAGGAGATCATATTGGGGCGATGTATTACACAATTGGACAAAGAAAAGGTTTAAATTTGGGTGGTTTTGAAGAACCATATTATGTAGCTAAGAAAGATATTGAAAATAAGATAATATATGTGGCAAAGTCAAGTGATGAATCATACTTAAATTCAACATCTTGTATTGTTAATGACTTGAATTGGAACTGCGATCTTAAAAAGATTTTTAGTAATTCTGATTCTTTTGAGTGTGAAGCTAAGTTTAGATATCGTCAAAAAAGCATTCCTGTAATTGTTAATAAAGTAGGTGATTCTACTGTAGAAGTTAAATTTTTAAAAGTTGTTAAAGCAGTGACTGAGGGACAGCAAGCTGTTTTTTACAAGAACAATATTTGTCTTGGTGGGGGAACTGTCGATAAAGTTTTATTTAAAGAGGGTTTACTTTTAGACAAAAAATAGTTTATTATATTAGAGAGTAGAAAAGGATTTGAAAATATGTTTGGAATAATAGTGATTATCCTTTTAGTAGTAGTAATAATATTTTTAATTGTTACGTCAATAACTGGAAAGAAAGCTAAAAAAAATGAAATTAAGCAAAGAAAAAAGGTAGTTAGAGATGAAATCAAAAACTACATTTTTCAAGAGGAAAAACGTAAAAATATTCGAATCAACTTTGAGCAAGTTTTTGCTCGTAAAGGTCCAGAATACAAATATCGCGATGTTTTTGATGTTATTGTTGATATTGTGGAGCCTAAAACTAATCAAGTTACAGAGGTGAAAGCCTACGAAATTGAAGGATTTCCAGTTAGAATTGACAAAAAAAATACCAGAATTGAATGAACGGTTAATCGTGAAATCGACATTGAAGAAACACGTCGTAGAATTGCTATTGCTGAAAAACAAATAAAATTATCAAAAGAAGAGAAAAAGGCTTTAAAAGTTGAGGAAGCCTCAGTTCTAAAGGAAAGACGTGAACAAGAGCGTTTGCAATATAAAGAAATTAAGCAGAAGCAAAAAGAAGAGAAAAAAACCGCAGCACCAATTGCTGATGAAAATATAAAAAAAACTACTGTAAAATTTGTACCAAAAAGAAGCAAGTAAAACTATTCATTTGTCTTTAGATAAATGAATTTTTGTTTTAAAAGGAGGTTTACTATTGAAAAATATATATAATTCAAAACTAAGCAAAGAAGATTTCAAAAGAGGTTTAACCACTTGTTATAAGGAAATGTGAGTCATGCATTCACAAGAAAACTTTAGTCAAGCTATTGAATGAATAAATGCAAAAAAAGTCCAGTTCAATTTGAAGGCAGAAGTTTCCAACGATAGTGATTTTGATTCAACTGGATCTTCAATTGACTTATTTGAAACCTACTTTAAAATATTTGAGAGTGAAATTGATAAAAATAAATCAGATGACGAGGATTTAAAGAATTTGTGAAAAAAACAGTGGCTTGATTTGAATGATGATAACACTCTTCAAGTTGATGGTTTTGATTTGACCAAATTTGAAGGAGAATCAATTATTGATGGAAATTTAGTTGGTGAGGCTGCAAAACAATATTTTGAATCATTAAATATATCGAATAACTTAAATAGAAAAATTAAGTTGAGAACATTTGACCTAAGCGGACTACCATTTATAAATGCCGTCCAGAAAACTAAGGAGTTAATTGATTCCGGGGAATATGAATTTTTATTTGAACCTGCATTTCAATATGATAATTTTAATTTGAGAACCCGATGTGACGTTTTAAAAATTGACAACGATAAAAACTGGTTTGAAATTATTGAAGTGAAAGCTACAAGTAAAGTCAAAGAGGAACATTTTTATGACTTACTTTACCAATATCATATTTTGCAAAAAAATGGTTATCAAGTAATTGATGTTGCGATTGGACATATTAGAGGGAATTATATTAGAGGTTTAGAATTTAATGAAATTGATTTCACTTTAAGTGAAAAATGCGATAATCTTTTACAAGAAACACCTTTAATAAGTTTTGAAGAATGCATCACAGAGTTAGAAGCAGAAATTAAACCAGAAGATTACGGAGAGCCTGTTGATTTAGATTATAACGGTTTTTTTATCATTGATAAATTGAGTTATGGTGTTGCTAAAAAAAGACCAACCTTAATTGAATTAATCAGAACATTTGAATCAAAGTTTGATACAGGAGCGATAATAAAGGATTTAACAAAACTATTAGTATTTGATAATCCAAAAACTCTAGAACTATTACTTTCCAATAATTGTATTTCAGTGATTAAGAAAAATGCATCAAAAAATGAGTTTTTTAAACTGAGTGAAAATGAGGAAGGTAAAGATAAAATTTACTGTCATCATGTTATGAATTATTTTGATAAAGATAAGGAAAATATTTTTAACTTTACCAATTTGAAAAAGGTCGCCAAAGCTAAAATTTATTATGAAAGTCAAAAAATTTATTTAACTGATTTTGAAAGTTTAAATGATCCAAGCATTCCGGTAAAATCCAAAGATGATTCAACTTTTTTTAGAGAAGAAAATTTTCGTCACTTTGAAGTTTATAAAAAGTTTATAGCTAATCCGGCAGCATTTGAGGAAAAGGATATAATATTTTTAGATAAAATAGAAGAGCTAAAAAATATTTTATGCAAATATGAGCAGTTTCCGATTTATATGTATGATTTTGAAACAGTAAAATGGGCTATTCCGAAATACAATCAATCAAAATCTTACCAACAGATTCCATTTCAATACTCAATAGATGTTTTAAAAGACAATAAGTATAACTATGATGAACCAGAAACAATGGTGCATTATGATTTCTTGGCTAATAGTTCTAATGACCCAAGAACAGATTTTATTGCTAATTTTTTAAAGGATATATTTAGTCAGGGTAAAGGAATTTATGTTGCCTATAATGATTCTTTTGAAAAAATGGTGCTTAAACAATTAGCACTCTTATTCCCTAAGTATAGAAAATCACTTTTGTATATTTTGCAAAATACAATTGATTTGATGGACTTTTTCAAAGGGAATTCTAAGAAAAATATACCTTGGTTTTTAATTTATCACCCTTCATTTCACGGAAGCTTTTCTATTAAGAAAACCCAACCCGCATTAGATAATAATTTTAACTACAATGATTTGTCTATTAATAAAGGTGATAAAGCCAGTCAAACTTTTAGAGAATTTAGCGATGGAAACATTAGTAAGAAAATATGAGAAACCCGAATCAGACCAGATATGATAAAATATTGTAATCGCGATACCTTGGCGATGGTCGTTGTTCTTCAAAGAATTAAAGAAATTGTGGAAAAAATAAAGGAGCAAAGTTAAATGAAAAAAAAGTTAATATTTTTTGGAACCCCAGAAATCGCTGTTGAAATAATTAAAGGTATTAATAAACATGAATTTGAATTATTGGCAGTTGTTACCCAAACTGATAAAAAAGTTGGAAGAAAGCAAGTTTTAACTTTTTCTGCAGTTAAAAATTATGCAATAGAAAATGAGATAAAGATTTTTCAGCCAAACAAGGTTAAAGATATTTTAGAAGGTTTGAAACAATTAAATCCTGATTTAATTTTGACCTGTGCTTATGGAAAATTGTTGCCTCAATCAGTAATTGATTTGGTAAATGGAAAAGCTATTAATGTTCATGCGAGCTTATTACCCAAATATCGCGGTAGTGCTCCAATTCAGTTTTCATTAATTAATGGAGACGAATTTACAGGTATTAGTTTAATGCAAATGGTTCAGGAGATGGATGCAGGAGATTTTTATGTTCAAGATAAAATACAAATAACAAACAATGATGACTTTGGATCTCTATATCGAAAACTTGCTAAATTGGGAAGGGACATGATTTTTAAATATTTAAATGATATTTACCTAGATAAAATTAAACCAATAAAACAAGAACCCAATTTTGTAAGTTTTGCACCAAAGATTTTAAGTTCTATGGAAAAGATTAATTTTAATGAATCGAATATAAAAATAGTAAATTTAATAAGAGCGCTAAGTCCGTTTCCAGGAGCCTATGCCATAATAAATGGAAGTAGATATAAGATTTTTAAAGCAAGAAAACTAAGAGAAGATGAGTTTTTCCCAATGACACTAAATTTTAAAAGAACCGGAGAAATAATTTTTATGGACAAAGAAGGATTTGTTGTTTATTCATGAAGATCAATGTTTAAAGTTTTAGAAATTCAAAAAGAAGGAAAAAATAAAGTAAGTGCGGGAAGTTATTTCAATAATAGTAATGCAGATATTAAAATAGGAGCAATATTCAACGAAGATGAAACAAAATTTGATTATTAAGATTTCTGTCTCTGCTTTAATTTCGGCGCTGCTAATCTGTGTTTCTATGGTAACGAGCTTAATTAAAATTGGCGATTCAATTGTGATTCAATTCAGTGATGGGATATTTATGAGCCTTGTTGCTATTATTCCAGGGACATTGATGATTATGCCAGCTTTAGTCTATCCGCTTTTTGTCGATCTTTTTTCTGGATTGCTAATTTTCATTCCAATATCAATTGTAATTAGATTGTTAATGTTTTTAATAATAAAAACATCTCGTAAAATCTTCTCATGTTATTTAGGATTTTTTCTAGCAAGTATAGCAACTTTAATTTATGTGCCATTTAATTTATTATTGTTTCATTCAAAACCCTTAGCTTTAACTGAGTTAGTAGTGGACTCTATTCAAATTTTGGCCTCAATAACAATTGCAAGTATTCTTTATTATTCATTAGGTAAATCTAGTAAATTTATGGAAATTCTTTCATTTGAGAAATATAAATTTCAAAATAGTAGGTGATTATTTTCTGATTTTGATGGAACGATTTCTTTCAATGAAAACTCGAAGTTTGACAAAAAAAGTATTGAGTTCATAAACGAAATTATGGATAACCATACCAATAATTTCGTAATTACAACGGGGAGATTGTATGAGTTTATTTCCCAAAAAAATAGTGAGTTAAATGTTCCACCAAAATATACAATTTGTGGTAATGGTTCATTAGTATATTCTCAAAAAGGAGAAATAATTTATTTTAAAGAGATTATTAAATCAGATCGCAAAAAGTTGGTAGAATTTTTAAAAAGATATCAAAATCTTCCAATTGATGTGGCAATAAATGGTTTTAAGACAGCCTTCCACCATGCTTACAATCCTAATTTGGACAATAAAAGAACTCAAAATAAAATTGAGTTTGAAGATTACTATGAAATGGTTGAACCAAAAATATATAAACAAAAAAATGTCACAGTATTTTACCTTTATACTGAAAAAGACCACCAGAAGTATATTGAAGAAATAAACCAAAATTTTGCTAACCTAAGAGCCTTTCAAACCAGTCCCTATATTGTAGAAATAGTTAACAAGGATGTTTCAAAATGAAGTGCAATTCAATATTTGGTCAAAAAAAGTCACTTAAACCCCAACCTAATTTTCGCTTGCGGGGATGGGGCAAACGATAAAGAAATGCTTGAGAATTGTCTTAATTCCGCTAAAATGCTAAAAAGTTCCCCAACATTAGCAGCAATTGATATCCCAGTAATAAATAACATTTCAGAAATTATGGATTTAACATCAATTTTTGATAAAAATTAGATATAATAATAAAAATAGTATTAAAGGAGAATAAAATGCAAGTAAATGATTTAAGACCAGGAACAACTTTTGCATATGAGGGAAATATCTTCATCGTAATTGAACAAGCTTTCACTAAAACAGGAAGAGCACAAGGTCACGTTAAAGTAAAAGTTAAAAACCTTAGAACTGGAGCTCGCACCGAATTAACTTTCACGGGTGGAGATAAAGTCGAAAAAGCGATGATTGAAAAAAAAGATATGCAATTTCTTTACAATGATGGAACCAATTGCGTCTTTATGAATACTGAAACATATGATCAAGTTGAGATTGATTCAAAAAAATTGGAATGGGAACTTAAGTTCTTAACTGATGGAAGTATGATTAAATTGACTGAATATGATGGAGAGGTTTTGGGAGTGTCTTTAGAGGATAAAGTTGAATTAGAAATAACTCAAGCAGAACCAGCTGTAAAAGGAGATACTTCTTCGGGAGCTCAAAAAAAAGCAGTTGTTTCAACTGGACACGAAATTCTTGTGCCACTTTTCATCAAAGAAGGTGAAAAAGTCTTAGTAAATACTAATGACGGTAAATATGCAGGTCGTTCAAATTAAGTATTAATTTTAAATAAAGGGGGGTTCTTTTGTGTATATTCCAATTGAGAGAAATAATCGAGGCATTTTAATGATCGATAAGGAAGTAATTAATAATCTGATATTGTTTGGTATCGTCACTCAAATAGATAAAGATATTACTTGCAAAGTTAAAACTTGAATTCATCAGGAAAACGGTTTTTTTGCTTTAATTGAATTTTATATTGATAGTAGTAAAGAATTTGAAATAAGTGAAAGAGAATTATCGATTACTATTAATGAGGCTATCGAACAAACTCTTAATACTAAACCAAAAAACATCTCTTTCGCTTATATTCATAAGTAGAATATTTAAAAAAAATAAAAAGTAAATTATTGCTTTTTATTTTTTTATGTAGTATCATATATTGCCTACCATTTGGGTATCAAATAGTGTATAATAATTAAGACTTGAATAAAAAAATATGGAGGTAAAATCATGCCAAAAGGACAAAAAGTGGAAAGAGAACTTCAAAATATTGAAGAGAAAAAAAAGTTTAGTCAAGAATCCCTTAATTGAATATATGAGGAAAATTTAGAGAATGATGCTAATTTTCAAAAGTTAATAAAACTTTATGAAAGGATAATTCTTTTAGAAGAAAGCGATCCTAGAAAAAATAATTTAATTGAAATGTGAGAATCTGAGATTAATAAGTTATATAAAAAGGAAATATCTAATAAAGAGGCTATAAAAAATACTAAAAAAGATGACAATTCTAAGCAAAATAAAAGTAACATTGATGGGTGAAAAGACCGTTTAAATATACAAACAAGATCTAGTTCTCCAGATAGCTTACGAGAACAATTGATGAAGAAGCTTAATTCAAGTGAGTTGTTAGCTGGTAGAGATACAAGAGAAGATATTCTAATAAGAGCAGGATTACCTGATAATCGCAAAGAACTTCGTATGGATTATGTAGCTAAAGGTAAAAATTCAATTGAAACCGGAATTAGTGAAATTGATAACATTTTAGATGATATAGATCAAACAAACGAAGTAAAAGTGCCAGATAGTATTTTAAAAAATGACATCATTGAAACAAGGGATTATTCTTCGGCTGTAGGATTTACATTTGATATGGATGAAAATAGCGCTAACCCTAATAGTTCTTTCAATTTTGATGGAGAATCAAATAATTATGAAGACTTAGAGATTAGACAAAAAACTATGGAGATGAACAAAGACATAACTTTGGAAAATGATTATGATGTATCAAAAACTTTAACCAATGAATTGGACTTATCAAATGCCATTGATATTAACTATGAGACAATCGAATTAAAAGAGGATAAAGTTTCAATTTTTGATAAAATTTCAGATCCTAAGCTAAAAGAAATCCAAGAGAAACAAAAAGAAATTGATATGGAGAGAAGAGAAGAAGAGTACTCAAAAATTAATTTAGATAAAAGAAATATTATTGATAAAAAAGACTTTACATTTTTTGATAAAAATGAGGTTTTGGACCGCTATGAATTGGGTAACAATTCTAAAAACGCAGAAATGGCTAAACCGTTTCACGAAATTCGTCCCGTGGGAAATTACGGAATCATATATGATGTCTCTAAACAACCTTCAATGCAAAATTTAATTAATGAATACAAAAAAGATAATGAAATTGTTGATGAGATGAATGATAAAATCGAGTTCCTGAGAGATTTACAAAACGAAAGAAAACATCGTGTCAACTTAATGCATGTTGAAAGAAATAACAGTTTTATAGTTGCGCGATCAAATCGCTTGAGAGAAAAACGCGAAGCTAGACGATTAAAAGAACAAGAAGTGATCAATCTAAAAGCTTTAGAACGTCAAGAAAGACTTCGAAGACTTCAAGAGCGTCAAAAACTTATTCAATTAATGAAGGAACGTCAAATGAAACGTTCAGAAGAGAAGAGAGTTTCATCTATATTACAAATGGAACGCGAACGTCGACTTGTTAAAAACAATAAGTATCGTGAAGAAATTGCTGCAATTGATGCTCAAATTAGATTTGAACAAGAATCAATAAAAAATGCAGAGTTGAAATTGAAAACTTATTTCACTAAAAACTCTGATGCTAAACTATTTGACGACTCAATGAAAATTGCGCGTGAATTCTCAAAATATTCTGTCAATGAAGAAAAAATTGCAGCACTACAAAAATTTGAGGATGAAAAACGTCAAAAGAGAATTGAGAGATTAAGCAAAAAATTTGTTAAAAATAAAAAATAAATAAGAGCAAATTTAAACTTGATAAAAATAAATTTATTTTTAGTCTTTATATTAAATTATTGAGAGGTGTTATTTTGAAATCTAAAAAAATTAATGACCTTGAAGATAAAAAGATTGATAATAAAACCATAGCTAGAATTTCGGGAATTAGAGTCGGGGAAAAAGAATATCAAAATCCCAAGAAATTAAAAGTTCCCGAAGTTCATAGCGCCGTGGCGAAAAGACAAATGGTTGAAAACAATAAGGGTAAAAGCTTTATTGAACAGTTTAATAATTCAGAAGTTTATGCTAAAATTTATAACTCTAGATATGGGGGCCGCGAATATAAGATTGTTGTGCCAATTTTTGATAAAAACAAAACCCTTTTAGGGATTGATATATTAAAAAGAAAGCCTCAAATTCAAAAGTTTTCCAAAGATCAATTGGGAGAAACTCGTACAATAGGGATTCCTTCAAGAGTGATTTCCTCAGAACAAAAAATTTTGGCTAGGCATCGCGAAATGTATAATCGTAATACTAATGAATTTATGGTAAATCCACCAAATAGAGCTAGTGTTGATTTAAATCAAGTAGCTTCAAGACTAAACTTAGATCATCAAGAAATTATGAAGCAAAGAGCGATCGAATTTAGTAAAAGAGTTCAATCAAGCCTTGCTAAGCCAATGGAACCAGAAAATAAAGTTATCATTGAACCAGAGAGCGAAGAAAACCTTCGCGCCAAGGTACATGAAAAAATGCTTAATATTAAAAATAAGATAAATTTCACAGAAATAACAGATGAAGACGATATTTTGAGTCGTCGTAAAAGATGAATCGAAGAAGTCTTAGCAGAAGATGACGAAGATGTAGAGACTGATCTGTCAAAAAGACCAAATATTTAGAAAGTATAGGTGAAGAACCAATGACCAATAAAAAAGAAAATGATTTTAAACTTTTGAGCTTAGGAACTAAACTAAGAATAAAAAGCCTGATTGAAAAAAAATTAACAATTCAGACCGTAACTTTATTTGCTCAAGAATATGAATCATTGGATTTCGAAACAAGAAGGCAAATGAATTTATATATAAAATTTTTAATGGATATGGAACTTCATGAATTCTTAATCGAAGTTGAAAAGCTTAAAAAGGAAAATAAAGGTCGAGAAGTTATAAATCGCCAAATTACTTTTGAAGAAAAACAAAAAAATATCAGACAATTGCAAAGCCTCTTGAATAACAGTGAGTCTCTTATCTCAAACTCATATATGAGAAAAGACAAATATTTGATGGGTGGGAAAAGCAAATATAATTTGACAAACAATCTGGCAAATAAAAATAGCGATGAAACTAAAGAGAAAAAAGTAATTGTTAAAAAAATTAAACCAATTTCAAGCAATGAAAAATATAAAGAAGCCCTAAAAAGGGAAAAGGGTTTGAACCAAAACAACGATTACAAAAAAATCTCACTTTCTTTGACAGAGGAAGAAAGAAATAAAAAAGTTCCTTCAAATGGAACAAAAAAGTCTAAAATTAATTTAACAGATGAAGAAAAAAAAGCTCTGGCTAAATTAAGAGAAGAGAAAAAAATATTAAGAAATAAAAATATTGAATTTAAGCAAAATTCTCCCCAAAAAGATGATTCTTCAAAGTCAAATTTCAAGGACTTTTCTCTGGTAAAATCACGAATCATTTCTGATGAGGAATATCAAAGAGAACAAAAAGAAAAAGAACGACTATGAAATCAAATTTATGGTAAATCTAAAAAAGAAGTGGCAGACTACTCGGATAAGAAAAATTTAGAATCTTTAGAGCATAATAAAATGCCAAATATTTCAGCCAATTACTCGGGAAATGATTTTTTTACAGTTGGAAATAAAAAAATCAGTGTCAAGGAATTGGTAGACCCTAAAAATCCAATGTTTTCATTTTGACAAAAAATCAAAGTCAAATCTAAAGCTAACAGTCTTATAACTTATTTTAATTCAATAGCTTCAATGAAACAACAAATGAAAATACTAATGAGTTATGAAAATGCAGTTTTAAAAAATCAGGCAAACAAAAAACCAAAGTCAAAATAAATTAATCTACAAATACAAGGGGAGTAATTATGCAAAATAAATCAAGAAGTTTACAAAACAAAATTTTTGCTGATAACCTTATTAAACAAATTCAATTTAAAGAATCTTATTTTGCATTTAAATTTAACAAATATAAAAAATGAAAAATATCAACTTCTGGTAAAATTGAAAAAATGTGAATTAATGCCAGAATGAAAAAGTTCATAATTAATGAAGTAAATATCCAAGAAGTCTTTAATGTTGGCTTTTCCAATTCTGATTATGTTAATCTGAGTCGTTTTTTAAGAAATAATATGAAGCAGAAATTTGTCGATTTGACTATTGCTAGAATTGAATATTTTGGCTGCTGTATGGCAAATATTTGATTTGAAAAGTATTATAATAAATTTAAGAAGATCAAAGAAAATTTAATGGAAATTGCCAATCAACCAGAACTATTATTTTACCCTTACTATTTAAAGTTTTTAACAACAGTTAGATATAGTATCATTAAAAATATGACTAATTTGGTAATTCCTAGTGTTATTTCTTTTAGTCTTATGGACTATGAAAAACCAGTTAATTTAAGCAATGAAATACGAAGATCTAAAAACACAATTAAAGTAGCCTTCTCTAATGTGAAAAAGGATTCAGAGGAATATTTTGAAAAAATAAATCACCAAATTACAGAGCTGTATTTCAAATTTAATAACGAGAGCTTTGAAGACGATAATGTTAAAAAAACTCTTTTAGCAGAAATAGACGTTAAAGAAGTTTTTCAAAAGGAATTTAGTAAGTTTCAATTTCAAAAATCTTGCAAATTTTTAAAGATTTCTCCAAGAATGACCATGGAAAGAGCTTTTTTAAAGTATCAAGATCGCCTTACAAGAGCTGAAGTGGATGATATTGTTTTAGGAAATACAAATCGTACTGATGATTTCAAAAAAGCATGACAAATATATATTAAATATCGTAATGAAAACTCTATTTAATTGAATAAGTATACTTTTGCAAGTGTAACTTTGCTATTTATAAGAGTTTTTTAAGCCGACCATATTGGTCGGCTTTTATATTTTTATATATTTCACTTTAAATATTACTTTATACAGCACTATTTAGCTTTAATCAGGGTTGTATCCTTGACTACTAAAACGATATTTGTTTTAAACCGAGCTTTTATTGAAATGGAGTTACTCAAAGAATTAAATTCAATATTTAATTGGAGTTTTTTAATGTTTTTGTTATAATAAATTTTAGTGATAAGAATGGAGAATATTTATGAAATTTGAAGCAAAAAAATTACCCGAATCAGGTCAAGGTAAGTGAATTATATCAATCGAAGGGGACGAGTGAAAAACTTTCTGTGATAAAGGAAGAAACAAAGCTCTACAAGAAGTTCAAATACCTGGATTTAGAAAAGGTAAAGTTCCAAAAGAAATGGCTTTGAAAAATTTAAGCGAAGTTAAAGTTATGAATGAAGCATTCAGAATGGCTATGCCAAAAGCTTATGATTTTGCTAGAGAGCAAAAATCGAAAATTGAACCATGAGGAACACCAACACCAACACCAACCAAAATATCGGAAAACGAATTAGTTTTAGAATTTATTTTTGACTTAAAACCAGAAATTAAAATTGAAAAATATAAAGGTTTAACTGGTCCTAAAAAGAACCCTGTTAAAGCCGAAAAAGATGAAATCCAAGCAGAAATCAAAAAATATCAAGAAAGATTTGTTATGGAAAAAATCAAAGAGGGAGACAATATTGCTATTGAAGATGGCGATAATGTTAAATTCGATTTTGAAGGATTTATTGATGGTGAAGCTTTCCAAGGTGGAAAAGGTGAAGATTACCAATTGGTAATAGGAAGTAAAAACTTTATTCCCGGATTCGAAGAAGCTATGATCGGGCTTAAAATTGGATCAGGAAGCGAAATTTCAGTGACATTTCCTAAAGATTATCAAGCTGAAAATTTGGCTGGAAAAGATGCTAAATTTAAATTGAATATTAAGGAAATTAAATCTCGTGAATTCCCGAAAGCTGATGACGAGTTGGTAAAAGACTTGAATATTAAAAATGTTAATACTTATCAAGAATTAGAAAAATATGTTTCAAATCAAATTGAAAAACAAAAACAACTTAATGAGAGAAATATTTTTGTTAACCAAATTATTGATTTAATTAGAGAAGAGTCAACAATTGAACTACCAAAAAGTGCCATTGATAAAGAAGTTCAAACTATGAGAAAAGAGTTTGAACAAAAAGTTATCGCTAATAAAATGACATTAAAAGAGTACAAGAAAGTTACTGGAATGACTGATGAAGACATTAATAAAGAAATATTTGGAGATGCTAAAAAACGTCTTGAAAGTTATTTAATTACTGATGAAGTTAGAAACAAAGAAAAAATCGAAGCCACTCAAGAAGAGGTTGATGCTAAATATGCAGATCTTGCAAGTCAATTTGGAATCGAAGTTGATTTCTTAAAAAAATCAGTTCTTCAAGAAGGACAAGTAAAATCTGAAATAATTAATGAAAAGATCATTGATTTTATCTACGCAAATAATGGTTAGTGTATAAAAACCCAAATTTTAACTTGGGTTTTTTTCATTTTTTAGCACTTAACTATTGTAAGTGCTAAAAAATATGATATTATTATCTTGTGCCAAGAAAGAAGGTCTAATTATGAGCAAAAACAAAAATTTACCATTACTTGTAACAAGGGGAAGCTATATTTTTCCAACCTTTGAACAAGCACTTGAAATAGGAAGAGATAAATCAACTCTTGCTGTTAAGGCTGCTATTAATGAGAATGGCGGCAAAATTCTGTTAGTTTCTCAAAAAAAACCTGTTGACGATAATCCAAAAATTGATGAAATTTATAATTTTGGAATTATTGCTGACATATCAATTAAAAAAGAATGAAAAGATGGAACTTCAACTGTTAATATTTTATCTGTTGACAGAGTTAAACTAGAAAACATTACATTGAATGATTATTATACAGCCGACTATTCTGTTGTAAAACCCGAAGAAGATGCAGATAATCAAAATAAAACTAAAGTTACTAAATATTTAAAAAAAATGATCGAATCTCAAGAAGATTTGCCATCTGAAATTAGTGATGCTGTTTTTGGTAAAAAAGATGCTAACTTGATAGTTGATACAGTTGCATATCATTTGCCTTTTATGCCAATTGAGAAAAAGCAAAATTTATTAGAGGAACTAAATCCTTTTAATCGTTTAAATATAATTAACGATTTCTTAGAAGAGAAGAAAAAATCAGCAGACATCGAAACTAATATTAGTAAAAAAATCAAAACTAGAATTGATGAACAACAACGTGAATATTACCTTCGTGAGAAATTAAAAGCTATTAAAGAAGAGCTTGGTGATATGGATGAAGAAGGAGACGATATTAAAAAATACCGTACCCGTTTAGAAAATGAACCATTTCCACAATCTGTTAAGGAAAGAGTTTTACAAGAGATTGATAGATATGAGGGTATGCCTGCTAGTTCAAGTGAGGCTAATATTGTTAGAACTTATATCGATTGAATGATGCAAATTCCTTGATGAGAAAAATCTGAGGAAAAACAAGATCTTTTATTTGCAAGAGAAGTTTTAGACAAGTATCACTATGGATTGAAAAAAGTTAAGGATCGTATTATTGAGTACTTAGCTGTTAAACAAAAAACCAATTCTGTTAAAGGACAAATTATTACATTAGTAGGTCCTCCAGGAGTTGGAAAAACTTCATTAGCTAAATCAATTGCAGAATCTATGGGAAGAAATTTTGTTAAAGTTTCACTTGGTGGAGTAAAAGATGAGGCTGAAATTCGTGGGCATCGAAAAACTTATATTGGTTCAATGCCTGGAAGAATTATTCAAGCAATGAAAAAGGCTAAAACAAAAAACCCGGTTTTCCTACTAGATGAAATTGATAAAATGTCAAGTGACTATAAAGGTGATCCATCAAGTGCAATGCTTGAAGTGTTGGATCCAGAACAAAACGATGCTTTCTCAGATCACTACATTGAAGAAAGTTATGATTTAAGTGATGTTGTATTTATTGCAACCGCTAACTATCCTGAAAATATTCCCGAAGCTTTATATGATCGTATGGAAATTATTGAGCTTTCAAGTTATACAGAAATAGAAAAATTGCAAATTGCTAAAAATTATTTAATTTCAAAAGTTCTAGAAAATCATGCTGTAAACAGTTCTGAACTAGAATTTACACCAGAATCAATTAGTGAACTAATTAAACACTACACCAGAGAAGCTGGGGTAAGACAATTAGAAAGATTAATTGCATCTATTACTAGAAAATTTGTAGTTAAGTTATTAAATAAAGAAGTAAAAACTATGAAAGTGACCCCAAAAGTTGTTAATGAATTACTTGGTAAAAGAGTCTTTGACTTTACAAGTAAGGAAAAAACATCACAAATTGGAGTGGTTACAGGACTAGCATATACTCAATTTGGAGGAGACATTCTTCCAATTGAAGTTAACCATTTCCCCGGAAAAGGTGGTCTTGTTTTAACAGGAAAACTTGGAGATGTAATGAAAGAATCAGCTACAATCGCGTTGGATTACATTAAATCAAATCATGATAGTTTTGGAATACCAAAAGAAGTTTTTGAAAATAATGACATCCACATTCATGTTCCTGAAGGAGCTGTTCCAAAAGACGGACCAAGTGCTGGAGTTACTTTGACAACAGCTATTATTAGTGCTTTGACAAATCGACCAGTTTCAAAAGAAATTGGAATGACTGGTGAAATAACTCTTCGTGGTCTGGTTTTCCCAATTGGTGGATTGAGAGAAAAATCGATATCTGCTCACAGAAGTGGATTGAAAAAAATTCTAGTACCTATTAAAAACTTAAAAGATTTAGAAGATATCCCAGAAGAAGTTAAATCAGAGCTAGAAATTATTGGTACTGAAAAATATGAAGATGTATTTGAACAAGTATTTCAAGAGAAACCAAAAAAAATTACACACAATTTACCTCTAACTTCTAAACCAGAAAGTTTAGACAAGGTTAATTCAAAAAGTAATTAATTCTAAAAACCCCAAAAGGGTTTTTTTATATTAAATTAGCAAAATTATTAATCACAATTCAAGTATATTTGAAGTGATTTTGATAAGATAATTTTATATTAGGAGAAAAATTATGCAAAAACCTTTAGCGATGCTTTTAAGACCTCAAACAATTTCTATGATAATTGGTCAGTCACATATAATAAACGATAAAAATGGCATTATTTCAAGAATGGTTGATAAACAATTTCCCACTAGTTTGATCTTCTATGGTCCCCCAGGAGTTGGTAAAACCACAATTGGAATTGCTCTTGCAAACGATTTAAATATGAAATATACAATTTTTAATGCTTCCATAGATAAAAAGGAAAAACTTATGAAAGCAATTGAAAAAATAAATACAGATGAGCAACATATTGTAATAGTTGATGAAATTCATAGAATGAATAAAGATAAGCAAGATTTTTTACTAGAATTTTTAGAAACAGGGAAAGTAATACTTTTTGCAGCCACAACCGAAAATCCGTTTTTTGTTATTAATCCCGCAATCAGAAGTAGATGCAATTTGATAAAATTAGAACTAATTACTCCACTAGAAATGTTTGACGGACTTAAAAAAGTAATTAAGGATTTTGAAATTAATCTAAAAATTAATGATGAAGCCCTTAAATATCTAGCGGAGTTAGCTAATGGGGATTTGAGAACCGCTATTAACTGAATTGAAATATTTATGAATTTATACAATGATCAAGAAGTTGGTATTGAACTTGTCTCACAAATTGTTTCAGAGGCAAAGGCTAAAGGTTCGGGATATGGCGATGAGTTTCATGATTTGAAATCAGCCTTGCAAAAATCAATTAGAGGAAGCGATGTTGATGCTGCGTTGCATTACTGATCGCGATTAATGGTGATTGGGGATTATGAAACTTTAATGAGAAGAATGTTGATAATGGCTTATGAGGATATTGGTATGGCTAACCCAGCAATTCCTACAAGAGTTTTCACGGCAATTCAAAGTTTTCGCCAAGTGGGAATGCCCGAGGGGAGAATAATTTTGGGATTGGCAATAGTTGAAATGGCTCTATCAGAAAAATCAAATTCAGCATTTATTGCATCTGAAAGTGCCTTGGAGGATGTTCAAAAGGGGATTTGCCCACCTGTTCCTGATTTCCTAAGAGATAGTCATTACAAATCTTCAAGTAAATTGGGTCATGGAATTGGATATAAATATCCTCACAATTATCCCAATAACTGAGTTGAACAACCATATTTACCCAAAGAAATTAAGGATGTAAAATATTTTACATCTAAAAACAATTCAAAATATGAAAGAAAAATCCTAGAAACTTATTATAAATTCACAAGTAGAAAAGATTAACGGAGAAGACCGATGAAAGATATATTTAAAATTCGCGAAGAATTAGAAGCAAAAGGGTGGATATGATTTCCCAATTATAAAAATATTGAGGTTAAAATTTGACCAAATATTGAAACTTACTTTGATAATGACGAGACAATTCTTTCTGCCCTGTGAGCTAGTTTTAAAAGATATGATCTTGAAATGGTTGGTATGATTTTCATAACAGACAAACGAATATTTACTTTGGAAATTGAGGATAATAATTCTACAAATAACATACGCTATGTTCCAATTGATATGCTAAAAGTTGACAAGGTAGAGTTTAAGAAATCAGTGGAAAGTGACGGATTAAATTCGATTCACTTACAAAATGATACCTACGGAAATGGAATTGAATTTAATACTCCCAACAAAAAAGTCGCTCAGCATTTTTTAAATACCCTAGCAGGAATTTCAGAAATTGAAATTGTGGAAATCAATGATGAACCCTCAGATTTAAAAAGTAGTGCAAAAATCCAAGAATTAAAAGATAATCTTGGGGTTGAAATGAAAATTAATTTTGAAGAACCAAATGAAATTGTCGAAGATAATATGGCTCAGGTAAACCAGATTTCAGATCAGGATGCTCTTTTAAAAATTAATGAAGTTAAACTAAAAAAACCCAAGGTAAAAAGGGAAACAAAAAAAACTGGTAATAAATATTTTCTATTTATAATTCCCGTAATAATGCTGGTATTAATTCTGGCTTTTGTTTTTGCATTTTAAAAAAACTAACACTTATCAATAAGTATTAGTTTTTTGAACCTTAATTATGTCATTCTTTTTAATATTTCAGAACTTGATTGTTCCTTTAGAGAAACATATCACAAAATAACCCTTTTCGTGATGGCTACTTAGTTTTTGGGGAGGGAAATTTGTATAGGTTGAAATTACCTCACCTGATTTGTCGCAAATAACAACATCAATTGAGAATCTTAATCCAATTGAATTAAAACCCCTAGAGTTCTTAAAGACAAAGCTTTCTTCAGGATTTATTCTTTGCTGGCGATACAATGAGTTAAAACGTGTTGAAATATCATTTATAAATCGAGCTTCTAAATTCATATCTTTGTCATTGAACTTTAGCATAAATGAGTCTTCAATATTATCTTTATTTCCAATTTTTAATGGTTTTTTTGAATTATTGGATGAAAGCAATTTTAATAGATTAAATAATTTCATTTTTTCACCCCGACTGACCTAATTATACAAAAAAAACGATATAATTACCACATAAGAAAAGAGGAGATTTATGAAAACGAAAGTAGCGGTTTTTTTAGCCCAAGGATTTGAAGAAATTGAAGCAGTAAGCACAATTGATGTTTTGAGAAGAGCGGATTTTGAGGTAAATGTTATTTCAATAAGTAAAGATTTAGAAGTTAGAGGAAGCCATGACATTATTGTAAAGGCAGATAACTTATTTGAAGGCGCTGATTTTTCTCAATATGATTGTCTAGTGCTTCCGGGAGGACAACCTGGTACTGATAATTTAATGGAATTTAGTCCTTTGAGAGACTTATTGCTCCAACATGCATCTAAAAATAAAGTAATTGCTGCAATTTGTGCTGCACCACAAATATTGGGGATGCTTGGTTTAGCTGATAACAAAGAGATTACCCATTATCCAGGATGTACTAAATTTTTAGATAAAGCTATTTTAAAACCTCACATGGCTTCGATTGAAGATGGTAAAATTATTACTGGTAGTTCTGCAGGTGCAGCCTTGAAATTTGCTCTGCAAATAATTGATCACTTCACAGATACTCAAAACATGTTGAGAATCCACGATATTTTAGTAATGAATTACTAGAAGTTCTAAGTATAAAAACTTAGAACTTTTGCTATTTTAATAAATAATTGCGAACTAACTACGGGGTTTTAATATTTATTCATTCGTTAAACAAGAAGGGGAGAACGATTGCTCCTTAGCAATTATTTCCATGCTCATTGAGCATTATCAATTTAATAAGATTACGCTTGACTTTTTAAAGTTCAAACACAATTTAGATTCCGGTCCAAAAAGCATAAACGATATTCGCGAAATTTTAGAAAATTATGGAGTCAAAATCAGAACTTTTCAAAGTGAAGTAAAAGACTTAATTCAATCTCTGAGTTCTGGTCCGATTATTGCTTTAGTTGATAACAAGGAAAAGGAAAGACACTTTATTTTAATATATAAAATAAGCAAAGACAAATTGCTGGTTGCAGATCCTAATAACATAAAACTAGAATGAATTTCGCTAAATCAGTTTTCAAAATCTTATCTAGGCATTTTTTCAACTACAAAAAAATCATCAAAGTTTAAAATATCTAAAATAAATTTACTTGATAACTTTAAAATTATAAAGGACAACTTATTTTTCGTACTAACTATTACATTTTTTGGATTAGTTTGTGACACCTTAATAATTCTATCAAATACATTTTTGAAAAACTTTTTAGCAATTGTGGAAACCAACTTGAAAAGCGATATTTTGGTTTTCTTTTTTGGGTTTGGACTAATTTTTCTAATTTTTCTAATTTTATCCTACCTTCAAGCAATTTTAATTAAAGCAATTTACAAGAAAGTCTGCATAAAGCAAAAATTAGAAATTACTAATAATTTTTTAGCTGTTGATTTTGAAAAATTTAAAAACATGAGTCCTTCGAGATGATATCAAATTTTTGTTGATATTCATGCAAAAAACGAAATTGTTGTTATAAAATTTTTTAAGTATTTTAATAATTTTATCATAGCCTCTATTTGCATGGTTCTGTTAGCAAAAATTAATATTTATTTTTTCTCTTTTGTTGTAATTGAAAATTTAATAATTTTATTTATAGGTAGAATATTTTATGGATCCAAAAAAGACTTAAATTATAAAATCAAAAATTCTGAAAATACTTATCAAAATAATTTAAGAGAAATTGTTGATGGCTTTTTGGTTACAAAGACTAGGCATGAAAAAAAAGAAATCATCGATAAATTAATGAATAATTACCAAATTAATTTAAACAATAATAGTAAAATGGCATTTCTTTCAGGAAATATCGATTCTTTGGAATACTTAATTCATAATTTTTTCTATCTGTTAGTCTTTTACTTTGCAACCTTCATGATTAATGATAATACCTTAAAAGCCAATGAGTTGATATATTTTTCAGTTCTAGCTTTGCAAATAAAAAAATTCTTCACATCGATTAATTTTTTTCTTGATGATGTCCTGAAGCTTAAAATCATAAACGAAAATATTTCTTTTATGAATATTACTTCAAAGTCGAATAAAAAAACCAAATTTTTAGAAAATGAAATAACCGAAATAAAAGTCCAAAATTATTCTAAATTTTGAAACAGTAAACCAATTTTAAATGATTATGAAGAGATTTTCTCTGGACATAACTTTATAAAGGGTAAAAACGGTTCTGGTAAAAGCACTTTAATGCTATCGATGGCTGGAGTTATCATGGATTTTTTTGGAGAGATTACATACAATGGTTTTTCTCATAGAAAAATAGATAGTAATAATAAAATTTTATATTTAAGCAATGATGATTACATAATGGAAACAACTATCGAACAGTATTTTAAAAAAAATTGAAAGGTTAATCCCGATCATGCCAAATATTATGAAATAGTATTTCAAATTATCAATGATTTAGGAATTAACCTATATAAAGTTTTAAAAAATAATGCTTCAAATCTGAGTGTTGGTCAAAAGCAAATTATTAACTTTGCCGCTATATTGTTTAGCGATTTTGATGTTTACCTTATCGATGAGTCACTTTCGAATGTTTCGTTTGATATAAAAATTAGGCTGATCGAAATAATGTTAGAAGTTCATAAAAACAAGTTAATAATTTTTTGTGATCACGACTCAAAAATTGAAAGTAGATTTAAATTTGTAAAGGTTGTTGAGTAATGAAGAATTATGTTATAGTAATATCGATGTGACTAATATTGGTAATTTTGATATTAACTCTAAACTTTATAAATATTAAGGTTATTTTTAAGGCTTTAGTTTTAGAAGTTCCATCTCAAAATGATGAAAAATTACTAAATTTTACCACTTCAGAAAGTCTAAATGAAAATGCAAAAAGTGTTTTTTATTTTAATCCAAAAGGTCAAAAAATTATTTTTAAGCAATTCGTAGAAATAGCTGATAATAATATTAAGGTCAAAAATGAGAATAATTATGAATTGCCTACCAAAAACTTAGGCTACATTTACCTAAGAGATGAAACATTATTAAACTATATTTTAAAAACAATTTTTTAAATGTATAATAATATAGGTGATAAAAATGCACGAATTGGTATTTAATAATTTAACAGATTTTGAAATTAAAGGTTTCGAAGACTTATATAAATCAATTTTTAAAGCCGCCGTAAAAGTGCTAAAAATAAGCGATAGTTTGTCTTTAAGCATAAATTTCATTGATGAACAAGAAGCTAAGAGAATGAATATATTTTACAGAAAAAGAGATTATGTACCAGATGTCTTGTCATTTAATGTAGATACTTCCTATAATCCTGAATATAGAAATGTCGATGAAGCTGTTGAACTTGGAGATATTTTCATTTGTCAACAAGAAGCCGAAAGAAAAGCTGTCAGGTATAATCACTTGTTAAAAGAAGAAATGGCTTTTTTGTTTGTGCATGGTTTCTTGCATTTGTTTGGTTTAGACCACGAAAAAAGTGCCGAAGAAGAGAAAAGGATGTTTGATTATCAAGACGAGATTTTAAGGGAAGTTGACTTAGAATACAAAATAACTTTTGATGAATTGGACTATTTAAGAGGGTAATTTAATGAAAAATAAAAAAAATAGCAAAAAAGCTAATGCAGGAACGGTTATGCGAAATAAATTCGCAAATGCCGCAAGGGGAATAAAGGTAGTTTTAAAAGAAGAATCTACCCTGATATTCTATCTTATTTCTATTATTATTGTTGTGGGTTTATCGATTTGATTAAAAATTAATACTGTTGAATGGTCGATTTTAGTATTAACTATTGGTGTAGTTTTAGGTTTTGAATTTGTTAATACCTCAATTGAGAACTTGGTTGATTTATTATCTTTTGAATACAATATTAAGGCCAAAAAAATTAAAGATATTGGAGCAGCAGCAAGTATTATCAATGCCATCATTTCTTTTGCAATCGGTTTTTTAATACTATTACCTCCATTTATAGAACAGATAAATAAATATTTATCTTAGAGGAAAAAAATGACTAGAGAACTTACTTTTACAAAATTAAAAAATTTATTAAAATTTTCATACGTGCCATACTCAAAATTTCCAGTTAGTTGTATTGTAACAATGAAAAATGGAGAAGAAATCGCCGGTGTTAATGTAGAAAATGCATCGTTTCCTGCAGGAATTTGTGCTGAAAGATCTGCTTTACCACAAGTGTTTGCTTTGGGTTTTAAAAAAGAGGATATTGTTTCAATTTCAATAATGACATCTTCAAAGGGTTTTGGCTCTCCATGTGGAATTTGTCGACAATTTATTTCAGAAATGGTTGATGATAGTGTTAAAATTGAAATTTTTAATATTAATAAACATTTAGGAGATTATGTAATTGGTGATTTCCTACCATTCAAATTTTCTTCAGAAGAATTAAAATAGAAAAGGGAGGCCTTGAATGGGATTTACAAGTCAAACAGTCATAACTGATCTACTATCTTTGATAGGTTTTCTAATGCTACTTTTGGGTCCGTTATTTTATTCGATCAATTATAAAAAATTTTACAGTCGTCATCTTTTTTTAAGAGAGGACGGAAAGAAAATTTTTGAAAGATTAAAATATGATTTGAGAATAAATGAGATGAAAGATGTGAATAAAAATAAACTGTTTAAGGATTTAGATTATGCACTTACAATATTTAAAAACTCTATGGAATATAATAAGAGGGATTTAATTCATTATTTCAACGAGAGAAAAGCTATTCAGGTTCTTAGCAAAACTACATCTAAAAAATCTTGGCTGTCTTTCTCTGTTTGGTTAGTTTTTTTTCTAACTTGCTTTGCATCTTCTCAGTTAGATGTTATAAGCTTTATTTTCAACGGTTTAAATAGAGATTCATCAAATAATGGATATAGTTCAATTGTTTTTCTATTTGTTCTTTCCGTTATATTTAATTTGGTTATTTTAATAGTAAAATATTTTTCATTCAAAAAAGTAATTAATAAAAAAATAACTAAAATAAATTTATTGAAAAGCGAAAAAATTAATAATAACTTTAAATATGTGTTTGCTGGAGATGCTTTTTGCTTTTTAGCAGCTTTATTTTTTATATTTTTGAATTCTTTTTTTAACTAATGAGGGGGTGACGGGATGAAAGTTTCTAATAAAAAATACAAAAATTTTTCAATAGTATTTAGTCCTGTTGGTCAGTTATTTACTAAAAAGTTTTTAAAAAATAAAAATGTTAAGATTCAATCAGAGGGTGACTTTGTTAGTAGAGTCCAAATATGCACTACTATTTTTTATTCACTTATTATAACCTCGCTATTAATAATGTTGCTGAGTTATTTTAAGGTATCAATAGCACTTGAATTAAGCAAAGTTGAACAGTTAACCGAAAGGCAAATATTTCTCTTAAAAGACCAGAAAAAATTAATTGATTTTTCAATTCTTTTGATTGGTTTGAATATTATTTTCCTAACGACAATGTTGATTTTTTTTACAAATATTTCTTTGGGAAATTCCATAAGGTACCTAACCTATATTTTTAATATAATTTTCATAGCGCAATTATTGTTTTTCTGTAACTTCGTTTTTGTCTTAGACATTTTTGGTTTATTTTCTAAAACAAGTTCAATTGACATTTGACTAAAGTTTATAACAAAGTGATGACTTTGAATTGTTGTTGTTTCTTTGTGTTTAACAACATTTGGGGTCCACACTAAATTATTTGTATTCATAAACTTGATAAATAGAGAATGAACTAGAATTAAAATGATTAGGAAAAATAGTAATCGTGAAAATTCATTTATTTTTAAATTTTGGGTTCATCCAAATGAAAATAGAGCAAGAAAACTTATGATTGTCGCTGGTGCATTATCAATGTCATTTGCTTCAATAATTCACTTCGCTTCACTTGTTTTTCAAAATATAGACCTTGATTTTATGAAATATTTCTCACTATTTTTTGGTTGCATTATTATTTTAATTGCTTTTATAATTCCATATAATAAATTCTCGGTGTATTACTTTGGAGCTGCGTTTTTAATTTACTCAGGGATAACTATTTATGCATTAGTTATGATACAAAATACTGCATTTTTACCAGGTCAATGAATTATTTATATTTATTTTTTCTGCATAATTGTTTGATCTATAATTCTGTCTTCGAACATAAATATATTCATATCAATTTTGAATAAAATAAATGTATACGCTATAGTTGTTAATCAATTTGATGGGGTTGAACAATTCAAAGAAACTGTGGATACAATATATAAAGAGTCGCATGGCAAATAAAGTTATATTTAGAAGGGTACTTTAAAATGAAAAAAATAAAATCTGGTTTTGTCTCTATAGTTGGGAGACCCAATGTAGGTAAATCTACGCTACTAAACACCTTACTTAATAGGAAAATTTCAATTGTAACTAATAAAGCTCAAACAACCAGAAATAACATAACTGGGATTCTTAATTTACAGTCTGAATATCAGATTGTTTTTGTCGACACTCCTGGTGTTCACGACCACAAACATGAGTTGGGAAAATTTATGAACAAATCCGCAATGTATGCAACTAAGTCAGCAGATGTAATTTTATTTCTCGCCCCAGCAGATGAGTTTATTGGTGATAATGACAACTTCATTTTGAGAGCCTTAACGCAAAGGGAAGCTCCTGTGTTTTTGGTCATAACTAAAAGTGACTTAGTTAACAAAGAAAAATTAGCTCAAAAATTAGAGGAATGAAAAAACTTTGATTTTAAATTTGAGGATGTCATTGTTATTTCATCATCAGAAAATATGAATCTTGATTTACTAAAAAACAAAATAGTAGATCATCTTCCAGAAACTGGAATTGAATATTTCCCAAGTGACATGTTCACAGATCAACCCGAAAGATTTATTGTTAGAGAAACTGTCAGAGAAGAAATTTTAATACAAACCGAGGAGGAAATACCTCATAGTGTTGCAATTTTAGTTGAAAAATTTCATGAAAAAAGTTGAATAATTAAAATAATGGCTACTATCATTGTAGAAAGAGATAGTCAAAAAGGAATTATTATTGGTAAGGGTGGAGCTAAAATAAAGTCTATTGGAACTGCGGCCAGATTGAAACTAAGATCGCTTTTTGGAAAAGACTTTCATCTCGAACTTTTTGTTAAAGTTGAGAAAAAATGAAGAAGCTCACCAAGTTTAATCAAGAAATTAGGTTATGACAAGGATACTTATTAATGGCAGCTATTAGTGTTGAAGGAATAGTTCTCAAAAGCTATGAATTTAATGACTTTGATAAGGTTGTCAGCATTTTTACAAAAGAATTTGGTAGATTACAGATGAAAGCTTTTGGGGTAAATAAAATGACCTCAAAAAATAGATTTAGCATTCAAACTTTTTCGCACAGTAACTTTCAAATATTCAAAACAAATAATCCAGATAAAATGAGTAAGTTAAAGACGGGAGAATTAGTCGACTTAAATATAAATTTATCTAAAAATTATCAGAATTACCTATATGCAAGCGCTTGTGCGGAAATTATTGAATTATCGTTTGATAATTACATAAAGAACGTCCAAGCCTTTGAAATGCTAAGAGAAGTTATATTTAAATTTAGTGAAAATGTTAAAGCAACATGACTATTTGCCTTATTTTTATTCTATTCTCTTGATTGATTTGGAGTGAAATGGAATCTTAAAAAATGTATAAATTGCCATAATAGCAGTATAAAATATATAAATTTTGACTGTGAAAATTTTGGATTTTTATGCCCTAAATGTAATGATCCAGAAAAATATCAGGTGGGAGATTCGTTTATAAATTTACTAGCTAAACTGGATATTAATAATTTTATGAAGATAAAAGAAGAAAATGATTTTCTAATTAGGGACATAATTTTACTGATAAATATATTAATTGAATATTTACTTAATTCCTTAGGGCTATTTTCAGTTTCTCTTGAGATTATAAAAAAACAAAAAGTTTTTCAAAATGCTTTGTTTTTATAATAAACTTATAAAGTGTTGACAAATTAATCTTAAAATTAGAAAATAAGTTAATGTTTATTTAATAAATTAAGAAAAATCAGCAAAAAGGAGATATTTATGAAAAATATGGAAACTTTGATAAACCATATAAAAACTCAAGGTTTTATCTTCCAAGGGTCTGAAATTTATGGTGGATTAGCAAATAGTTGAGATTATGGTCCTCTTGGTTCAGAATTAAAACACAAGCTAAAAGATCTTTGGTGAAGTTATTTTATTAGAAATAATCATCTAAATGTCGGTCTAGACAGCTCGATTTTAATGAATACTCAAGTTTGAAAGAATTCTGGTCATTTAGGCAATTTCAACGATCCGCTTATTGATTGTAAAAAATGTAATTCAAGATTTAGAGCAGATAAATTAATTGAAGACAAGTTTCCTGAAATAAACGCAGGGAACATGAGTAACCCAGAAATTGAAGATTACATTGTTAAGAATAAAATTTTATGCCCCAAATGTGGAGGTCTTGATTACACCAAAATTAGAAATTTTGAACTGATGTTTAAAACTAGTCAAGGAGTTATTAATGATGAAAATAGCATTGTTTATCTTAGACCAGAGACTGCACAAGGGATTTTTATAAACTTCAAAAACGTGCAAAGAACTACAAGAAAAAAACTTCCTTTCGGAATAGGTCAAATCGGTAAGTCTTTTAGAAATGAAATCACCCCAGGAAACTTCATTTTTAGAACTAGAGAGTTTGAACAAATGGAGCTGGAGTTCTTCTTTAATCCAAATGATGGCATTAATTGGTTTGAATATTGGATAAATCAAGTAGAGAAATTCTTAACTGAAGTTCTAGGTATTTCTAAAAATAATTATTTTAAAAGAGCGCACTCCAAAGAAGAGTTAGCTCATTATTCTGATGCAACAACAGACTTTGAATATAATTTTTTATTTGGTCGAGGAGAATTATGAGGAGTAGCTCATCGAGGTAACTTTGATTTAAGCGCCCACCAAAAAGGTAGTGGTGAAGATTTAAGTTATACAGATTCAATTACAAATGAGAAAATAGTTCCCCATGTTATTGAACCAAGTGTTGGTTTGGAAAGACTCATTTTGGCGATATTAACAGAAAGTTATGTTGAAGAAGAAGTTGAAAATGGAACGAGAGTTGTCTTAAAACTGCCAAAAAAAATTGCTCCATATCAAGTAGCTGTATTACCACTACAAAAACAACAAAATGCCGCAGCAAAAGAATTGTTTAATGATTTGATCAAGGAATTTGACGTCACATATGATGAAAGTGGAAATATTGGTAAAAGATATCGTCGTCAAGATGCAATTGGCACTCCCATATGCATCACATATGATTTTGATAGTGAAAACGATGAAAGTGTTACAGTAAGAAATAGAGATACTATGTTGCAAGAAAGAATATTAATTTCTAAATTAAAAGATTATATTAAAAATGATTTAATTTAAGCGGGGAGGGGGTTCTTAATGTCAGGTAAAATTTCCCAAGAATTAATTAATAAAGTTATTGAAGAAGCTAACATTGTTGAATGAATCTCATCTTATATTAAAATTCAAAAAAAGGGACAAAATTATCAGACGATTTGTCCCTTCCATAAAGATAACAATCCCTCGTTAGTTATTAGTCCGGCAAAAAGATTCTATAAGTGTTTTTCTTGTAATGAATCAGGTAATGTAATTAACTTTGTAAAAAATTATGAGAACATAAGTTTTATTGAAGCTTTTAGGAAAGTCGCTTCCAAAACCGGTGTCGACATAAAATTCCTAAAAAGTTATAATTCAAAGCCAAAGTATAATACCCAAGAATTAAGACTTTTTGAAATAAATTCTCAGGCTTGCAAATTTTTCACAGCGGTATTAAATAATAAAGTTGGTATTGAGCCAAAGAAATATTTAAATAGTCGTAAGATTACAGAAAAACAAATCTCCAATTGAGAAATAGGGTTTGCTTTTAAAAATAGTGGTCTTAAAGATCACTTGGTTCAATGTGGCTTTGAAATCGGAGAAATTATTGATTCAGGATTACTCAGGTTTATTGAAAATGATATTAAAGATGTTTTTGTAAATAGGATAACATTTCCCATTAAAAATGAAGATAATTATATTATTGGTTTCTCTGGGAGGATTTTTAATAAAAACGAATCACCAAAGTACCTAAATACTTCTGAGACGAAAATTTTTAAGAAATCGGAATTAGCTTTTAACTTTAATAATGCAAAGTTCGAAATTAAAAGAAGTAATGAAATAATTATACTTGAAGGCTTTATGGATGTAATTAGTTTAGCTGAAGCTGGTATTAAAAATTGTGTCGCCATTATGGGAACTTCTCTAAGCGATTACCAAATAGAGTTATTTAAAAAAGTTACAAAAAATTATGTATTATTTTTAGACGGTGATGAACCAGGAGTGAGGGCTGCTCTCAAAGCAGCAAACAAACTTCTTGATTTAGATTTAGGAGTTAAAATAATTTTTAATGAGAGTCAAATGGATCCAGACGAAATGATTAATAAATACGGTGTAAAAAAAATTAAACAACTTATTGAAAAGGCACAACATCCAATTGATTTTGTTATTAATTATTTTTCAAATAAATTAGACTTAAATAACCAAATAGAGTTAGAAAAATTTATCTCTGAGATAAAAAGTGTGTTCATTCATTTAAAAGGAGATATTTTTAAATCTAAGACAATTAATAAGATAAGCAATATCTTGAATGTTGACGAGAATATTATTTCAAGGAATTTTAATTTTAAAAATAATTACGAAAATAAAAACCCGGATTTTATAACAGAACAAGTATCAAGAGATTGTTATGATCGTAAAACCTTTCCTGATGAAATGAAAACGCTAAAAAGTTATAAATACGCTGAAGAAAGTTTAATTATTTATTTAATAAATAGTAAAGATAAAATGGATTATTTAGAAGATAATGTAAATTTGGTAAATGGATCTAATAATAAAAAACTAATCAATATGATTATTGATATGTATAGAAAAAATAATTTAGAAGTTGGCCAACCTAACCAAATTAGAGAAAAACTTGGTCAAGGAAACGCAAAGCTTTTGGACCATTTTGATAAGATTTTAGATGAAACTAATTATGTATTTCTTAAAAATGTTCTTAAAAATCACAGTTTAGAAGATTCTATTTCGCTGCTTGAAACCAAAAAAATTGAAGACAATAATAAAAGCTATCTAAAAAAAATGCATGCAACAAATGATTATTCATTAAAAGAAAATTACAATAAAATAATTGAAAAGAACTATGTAGAAGTTATCAAACTTAGAAAGAAAAGAGAGAAAAAATAAAATGGGCTTAAACGTAAAAACAATCGAAACATTTGAAGAGTTTAAAAATTACCTATTCAGATACTTAGAAAAAAACGATAATGAAATTTCTCAAGAAGAAATAATCGAGGTTATCACTAAAAAGTTTATCGATATTGAAGAAGAAGAAATTGAAATATTAATGAAAGAACTAACAGATAGAAACGTAATATTCACAGATGAAGAAATTGATGAAGAAGAGTTAGAGGAGGCTTTAAATAGCGCAGAAGAGGAAAGCGAAGACTCAAAAAATTTAGAATCAGAGTTTAAGGAGAGAAGCAAAACTCAAAAGGAATTAAAAAAGACTGCCGGTATGTCAACTACTGTAAAATACAGAGTTGGGGGTATCAGTAATGAAACAAAGATTCAAGATATCATAAAAGCTTATTTTAACCAAATCGGTTCATCAAAAATTCTAACAAAAGATGAAGAGGTTTTTTATGCAAAAATGCTTGAAAGCGATGATGAAGAAGAAGTGAAAGCTGGGCGTGATAAATTAATTACCTCGAACTTAAAACTTGTTATTTCGGTTGCGAGAAAACATTTGAATAGAGGTCTTGATTTTGCTGACTTGATCGAAGAGGGTAATATTGGATTAATGAAAGCTGTGGACAAGTTTGACTATAAAAAAGGTTTCAAGTTTTCTACTTATGCGACATGATGAATTCGCCAAGCAATTACAAGAGCCATTGCTGACCAAGCTCGTACAATTAGGATTCCAGTTCACATGGTTGAAACCATCAACAAGCTAACTCGTATTGAACGTCAACTAACTCAAGAATTTGGTAGGGAACCAACTTCAAAAGAAATAGCAGAAAAATACGGGAACGGCATAACTGCAGCAAAAGTAATTGAAATTAAAAAGTTGTCAATTGAACCAGTTAGTTTAGAAAAACCTTTTGGTGATGAAGACGATACTCATTTTGGTGATTTTGTTGAAGATAAAGATATTTCTTCACCAGATGAATATGCTGAAAAAGAATCATTGAGAGAAGTTATTGATGAAGTCTTTTTAGAAATACTAGCACCACGCGAGGAAAAAGTTGTTAGAATGCGATTTGGAATACTGCCAACAAAGCTAAGAACTTTAATTAGACTCGCGGAAGAATGTGATGATGATAGTGTTGAAGAATTGAAAAATGCTGTAATTAGTTTAGATATTCACTATGATACTCCAATTGAGAAAGTTCAAACTTACCGTAACAAGTGTATTCAAGTCCATCTATCAAAATATGATTCTCCAAAAACTCTTGAAGAAGTTGGTAAAGAATTGAAAGTTACTCGCGAACGTATTCGACAAATCGAAGCTAAAACAATAAGAAAATTTAAACCAACTGCTGCAAATCCTAAGTCTAAAGTCTTGAGAGACTTCTTTAAAGGCTAAAATGAAATTTTTAACCCCAAGACTTATTAAAATTGCAAGTTTAATAAAAGATGATGATGAAATTGTGGCAGACATTGGAACTGATCATGCTTATTTACCAATTTATTTAGCTAAAGGACATAAAGTAAAATTTGTTTACGCAAGTGATATTAACAAAAACCCATTCAAAGTAGCGAAAGAGAATGTAAAAAACTTTGGGGTTTCTGATTCAATTGAAGTAATTAATAGTCCAGGTCTGAGTTGAACTTTAGAAAGGGATAATTTAATTATTGATTGTTGTGTAATTTCGGGAATGGGAAGTACAACAATTTTGGATATTTTAAAGCTTGATAATGATAAAATTAATTCTTACATAATCTCTTCTAACACTTTGGTTGGACCTATTAGACAATGGGTAAAAGAACAAAAATACTTTATTGAACAAGAAGTTCTAGTTGAAGATAATAATATAATTTATGAAATCATAAAAATAAACAAATTTGCTGGTATTAAAATAAAAAAACATAGTCAAATATATTTTGGACCAATTCTATTAAAAAATATTGACAAGCTTTTCGTAGAAAAATGAGTCAAAGAAAAAGAGAAAATAAATAAGATCTTAATAAACTTACCAAGTAGGGATAAAAAAATAAAACCTTTGAAAAAGAATCTAAAATTAATAAACAAATTTATAAATAAGGAAATGAGCGAGTAGATGAAAACCACCAAAATAATTAATTACTTAAATGAAAAATTCAGCCCAGATTTGGCTGCAGATTGAGATGCCTCAGGTTTTCAAATTCAGGAAACTTTTAATAATCCAGAAAATGAAGAAATTGAAAAGTTAATGATATGTTTGGATGTGACAAACGAGGCATTGAAATTTGCCATTCATGAAGGAATAAAATTTATTATTTCACGTCATCCTTTTATATTTAATTCAATCGAACAAGAACTACAAAATCCAGCGAAGAGTGAGATGATTAAAGAAATTATTGAGAATAACATTCAAATTTTTACTATTCATACAAATTATGATGCTTCAGAAAATCAAAGTCTTACTAAATTAATAAAAAATGAGTTTGATATTTTGGAAATAAAAAGAGTTGGAGAATCGAGTGAAGGGTTTGAATTTATTTTCAAAAAAGAACTAGCAATAAAAAATCTTCTTGAAAAATTAAAAATAATTTTTAATGTTGAAGATTTAAGAATAACTAGAGACACTGACATTGATAGAAAAATTTCAAACTTTTTCATTTGTACTGGAGCAGGTAGTCAAACTATGTTTTTTGAAAAAATGCAAAATCAAGTTTTTGTCACTGGTGAAGGAAAATGAAATGAAGTAATTTTTGCCCAGGACAATAGTAATGACTTAATTTTATTGGGTCACTACATGGAAAATTATTTTGTTAAAGATATTGCCGATAAATTAAACAAAGAGTTTAACAAAAGTTTTAAAATCGTCGAGTTTGATGTAAAAAATGGATGAAAAAAATTTTAGAGTGCCTCTAAAAATTTAATTACATCTAATTGAATAATACTTGGTGTACTAGCTCCCGCTGTTACAGCAACGTTATATACATTATTTAAAATTTCTGGCTTGATATCATTTTTTGATTGGATCAATAATGATCTTATGCCTTTTTTTTGACCAATTTCTACTAACTTTTTGGAGTTATTGCTGCTTTTATCCCCAACTACAAAAAGCAAGTCAATTTCTTTTGGATTAAGTTTTTGAATTGCCTCTTGTCTTTCTAACGTAGCATCGCATAAGTCGTTTTTTATTTTAGCCTCAGGGAATTTATTTCTAATTTTATTAAAAATAATTTCTGTATCAATTTTTGATAGAGTAGTTTGATTTGTTACCAATATCTTATTAGAATTAGTTATCATTATTTTATCAATATCATCAGGTTTAGTAACAAGAGTAATATCTTTGCTAATGCTTGTCAAAGCGATCGTTTCAGGATGATTTTCCTTACCAACAAAAATTATATTTCAGCCATCATTTAAATGATCGATAATTAATTCCTCAGTTTTTAATACTCACTCACATTTTGTATCAACAACAATTAAATTCTTATTGATTGCAAAATCGATCACTTTTTTATCTGTTCCATGAGCTGAAAAAATCACAACTGAGTTATTTTCAACCTGATTTATCAATTCCAAACGGCTAATTATAGAATCATCTAGAAAAATAATTCCCAAATCAATAAATTCCTTTATAACAATACTGTTATGAACAATTTTCCCTATCATATAGATTTTTTTGTCTGGATATTTTTTAATTGTTTCTTTTGCTGTTTTAATCGATTTAACAACTCCTAGACAAAAACCTCTGGGAGTCACTCTTATCACTTTCATTAGGTCACGTCCTTATTTATTAAATAATTTTACTTTAAAAAAGTAGGAAAAACATATAATTTTACTTTAAAATAGAATAAGAGGTAGTTATGTTTAGAAAAATAGTCGAAGAAATAAGATTAAATAAGAAAATTTCTCAAATTTTTTGACTTTTTTTGACTTTGATGGTTATGCTTATAATTTTAATTATCACCTGAACAGCTTCAAGTGGTTTTGAAAAAGGGGAAAGTGGTTTTAAATTACTTTCTGGAGGAATTTATTTTTTATTTGTAAATGATGCAAGTCGAGCAAGTCGAGCATTTATTATATCTGGAGCAATTTTAGCATTTTTTCCTATGGTATTAATTTTCCCGATCTTTTATTTCAAGCTAACAAATTATTTAATAAACTTTAAAATTAAAAAGTACTTTCCACATGCATTGAACTTTTCGAGATGAAGCAAGATGATTCACTTAATTATTTTGATACTAATATTTTTTATAATTGGTACTATAATCACTATTTCTAATGGGGGATCATTAAAACCAACAGTAAGTTTCAAAGTAATTCTTTGAACTTTTGATATTTATGACATTCAAAGACATAGAGCGGGGATTGGGATGTTGATGGTTTATGTTGGTGCATTGCTTCCCTCGATTATACTTTTATTTTGATGTCTTTCCCTTTCTTTATCAGTTTGCTTTGAGAAACTTGGTAAGTACAGAGAATCTAAAAAAATTGAAAAAAATAAAAAAAACGAAAAAAATGATATCATTTAACTATATATGTAATGGAAAGTTGTCAGAGTGGCCGAATGAGGCGGTCTCGAAAACCGTTGTTTGTAAAAGAACCCAGGGTTCGAATCCCTGACTTTCCGCCATTAAATAAATACAAAAAGGGGGGGTGTGATGAGAAAGTTAGTCTTGAGTTTTATGAGTTCTACATTTATTTTTGCTACAACCACGGCTACTATATCTTGTTATTTTAACCCCTCAGATAAAATGACTGATGCTGAGAAAATAGCATCAATAAAAAACATGTCTCAAAAAGATTTGTCGATAGCCGATTTTGACTTTCCAACTTATTTTTCAGCTGAATTACAAAGACAAATAGATGATAATTTCTCTGAATTTTTTTCCGATAATAAAATTGATGAAAAGACTCAGTTAGCTATGTCAACTAATGGTTCCACAGGAATTATTGCAAATGAAGCATTTGTACAATTAGGAAAAAAGAATAAAAAATTTTCCTGAATGTTCCAAAAAACTCGTCAGCAAGGTGAGCGTTTTGGATTCAATAACTTTAGTGTTGATAACTTATATAGTTCTTTTGGAAAAATGTTTGTTGATGAAAAGGATTGAGTTGTTAATGTTACATTTCTTAACGAGGAATTAAAGCCTTGACTTTTAACTTCTGAAATTTTTGTTCTCGAAGATGAGGATAAATTAGATAAATTTTCAAATTCTAAAAACGAACATCAATTGGTCGATATTTTGGATCCGCTTGAAGAACCAGAAGTTCCTGAAGAACCAGAAGATCTAGTTTATTACAATGTTGACTTGTCTAAACTTGAAAGTTATCCAAAATATTTGCGTTTCAATATTCTTGGTAAAGTTATTTATGATAATAATAATGAAGTTATTGTTGAAGAGTCAAATTCAGAAGCTCTAGTTTACAACGAAAAAGGAGTTTTACTTAAAAAAGGTGAGACTTTTTTCAAGGAAGGATATGGACCGGTTTTTCAGGGAATGATAACTTCAAGTATTGCTCTAAGATTAGAAGATTATTCTTTTGAAGATGAAAATTACTACGAAATTTCACCTATGTCCTTGGATTACACTATTTCAGTTTTTGACTTTTGAAATAATGTCTCAGATTTTAACGAATCACTTTAGGGTGATTTTTTCTATTACCTATATTTCTTTAACCCGCTCAAATGTGCTATAATTTATCAAGTTAAAGAGGTGTGAAAATGAGTTTTGATAAGTTTGGTTTTAAAAAATTTATAAATGATGCTTTGGTTGAAATAAATTTCAAAGAACCAACTTCAATTCAAAATTTAGTAATTCCTAAAATTAAGAAACATGCAAATATTGTTGCGCAAGCACATACTGGTACGGGTAAAACTCATGCCTTTTTATTGCCTATTTTGAATAACATAGATACCAGTTTAGAAATCACTCAAGCAGTAATTTTAACCCCAACAAGAGAGTTGGCCCGCCAGATTTATCAAAATACTGTTGAAATAACCAATTTTAACAAGAAGATTTCAAAATCAATGTTGATAGGTGGTCAAGATATTCAAAAGCAAAAAGAGCAATTAACGAAACACCAACCAATGATTGTAATTGGAACTCCTTCAAGGTTAAAGGAATTATATGAAATAGGCGCTTTAAAAATAACTACAACAACATTTGTTGTAATTGATGAATTCGATATGATTTTTGATTTAGGTTTCATTGATGAGATTGATTTTTTACTTTCAAAAATGAAAGAGAGTGTAAATATTTCGTTATTTTCAGCCACATTGCCAAATGATTTAAAACCATTCCTGATGAAATACTTGAACAATGCATTACTAATTGATGATTCTAAAAATAAGCCCTCGAACAAAAATGTTGAGCATATATTAATATGAACTAAAAATCGTGAAAATCAAGTCATATTCAATAATTTAATTAACTCAATTAACCCTTACATCGTTATTATATTTGTGAATCGTAAAGATCAAGTTAGTATGGTAAATGAATGATTTAATAAATTGGGGATTACAAATGTTGGGGAATTGCACGCAGGTTTAGATCCGCGAACACGAGCCAGCATGCAAAAAAGAGTTCAAAATAATGAATTCAAATATATTATTGCAACCGATATGGCTGCAAGAGGTTTAGATATAAATGGTGTAAGTCATATTATTTCAATTGATTTACCAAATGATTTATCATACTACATTCACAGAAGCGGGAGAACAGGAAGAAGTAATCTTACGGGAAAATCTTTTGTGCTTCACAATTCTGATAATCAAAATTCAATTGAGCAATTGCAAAAATCCGGTATTGAGTTTAAGAATTATAAGTTTATACAAAACACACTTGAAGAAATTAATCCTAAAAATAAGAAACCTAAATTCTATAACCCAAATTCAGCTGGAGAGATTGCTTCTAAAAAAGTAGTTGCAAAATACAAAAACGAAAAAGTTAAACCAAACTACAAGAAAAAACGTAAAGCAGAATTACTAGAGATTAAAAGAAAAATCCGCCGTGACCATATTAAGGAAAACATTTCAAAAATTAAAAAAGAAAAATATCAAAAGCGCCGCGAAGATATTTTTGATAATTAAGATAACAGAAAAATGAGGTAAATTTGATGAATATCAGTGAACGAATTAAAAAATTAATAGAGCAGATTTCTTTTGAAGTTTACGAAAAAGAAGAAATTTTTAAATTGGCTATTTTGGCAATGCTTGGAGGGGAATCTATTTTCCTTTTAGGTAAGCCTGGGATTGCCAAATCTTTAATTTCACGAAGAGTAAAATTTGCATTAAAAGATGGAAAAAACTTTGAATATTTAATGTCAAAATTTTCAACTCCAGAAGAAATTTATGGACCAATAAACATTAAAGAATTACAAGAAGGTCGTTATGTAAGAGTAATAGACGACTATCTACCGACAGCTAATGTTGGATTTTTAGACGAAATTTGAAAAGCTGGACCAAGTATTCAAAATACACTTTTAACTATCATTAACGAGAAAATTTTTAGAAACGGTGGTCGCGATGTTAAAGTTCCTTTGAATCTATTAATATCAGCTTCCAATGAGCTACCAACTCCAGGAGAGGGGCTAGAGGCTTTATACGATCGTTTTATAATTAGATACATAGCTGAGGGTTTAAAATCAAAAGATAATTTTGAGCAATTGCTTGCCGGAGAATCTTCTCTTGATGTTGTGGTTGATCCTGAACTACAACTAACAAGTGATGAGTTGAACAATTGAAAAAAGCAAATTCGTCAAGTAAAGCTATCTCGTGAAACGTTAGATTTTATTCACTACTTTAGAAATAAACTTATTCAAGCAACTTCAGGTAAATCATATATTTCTGATCGACGTTGAAAAAAAATCTCAGGTTTAATCAAAACAAGCGCCTTTTTTAATGGTCGTGAAGAAACTGATCTACCAGATTTATTTTGTATCCCTTATTGTATTTGAGATAATGAAAATGAAGAAAAGGAATACCGAAATATTTTTAACGCAGCTTTTTTAGAAAATTTTGGTCAAGATTTTAGAGGACAAAAAAATCAACTTTTAAATCAAGTAGATGCCTTAGCATTGCAAATAAATCAAG
Source organism: Spiroplasma endosymbiont of Panorpa germanica (assembly GCF_964019765.1). Lineage (NCBI taxonomy): Bacteria > Bacillati > Mycoplasmatota > Mollicutes > Entomoplasmatales > Spiroplasmataceae > Spiroplasma > Spiroplasma endosymbiont of Panorpa germanica. The sequence goes on from NZ_OZ026461.1 coordinate 433,808, forward strand.
TTGAATCTCAATACTTAAGATTAACCACATATGACTCACCATATAAAAGTAAAACGCAAGGTACGTACTATCGTATTTTAAATCCAGAGGCTCAAGATATGGCTAAGTACTTATTTATTTCAGCTCGTGATTGAAATAAACTAGCAGCAATACCGGGAACAATGATGGAATTGCCAATTTTCTTTGGTTCAAGCGAAACCAAGTATGAAGGCAGCAGAATTTCTAAAGTTCAATATCATAAAGCAAATCAAATTATGTTAATTGATGAAAAGAAAAAATTATTCTTAGAAAATGACAATGCTGGTGAGTACAATAAAGAGACTATCAAATTGAATCAAAAAATGTCAGAATTAGAAAACAATGTTAAAAGCATTAGTCTTAACATGTACAAAACTTACAAAAAATATACAAAAATGGATTGCATATTTTTTGATGAAAGCTATAATAAACAAATTGCTTTAGCATTTGACATTGAGCCAACTGAGGCAATTGAAGAAGAAGTAACACAATAATTAACAAGTGAGGTGCAAAATGAAACAAGATGTTTTAATTAATAATGATTTATTTTTAAGTGAATTGAATAAATTAAAACTTGAAGATCTTGATAATCAATTTTTTAGAGAATTTAAATCTAGAAATAAGCATGTTGCCGAACAGTTCGATCAAAAAATTAGCGGATTTTACGACGAGATTAATAAAAATGTCGCAAGTGTAATTAAATTACCAGAAAAAATCAAAGAGGAGATTGCCTACTTTCATTATATGGGTTTAAAACTTACCTCGCTTAATATAGGAGAGAAATTAAGCATTATTAATAAAAAATTACAAACTTTAGAATCAATAATGACAAATAGCGCCAACCTTATTAATAATAAATTAATTAAAAGTGAAATTTCTACAGAAGTCGCTTATAATGAATTTGTTACTAAGTGAACATTTATGTTAACTAAAAGAATTGTGGATTATCGTTTGAAATCTGTGCAAGAATTGCGTTTTAATTATTTGGTTAATATTTATGATTTAATTAATAACTATACAAATTTTAGTAAAGCTCAAAAAATGCTGAAAGAAACATTTCACGATTTAACACCAGTTGGAGAAAGTGAAGTTCTGGGAAATTTAGACACTATTAACAAATTTTCTGACTATCTATACAAAGACCGCTCAATTTTAAAAATTGCTGAAATTCTTGGTCGTTTAAATGGAGAAGATGATAAATTTGAAATTAATATTACTCAAAAAATTTCTTATTATGAAACTGAGGTTAAACTCCCATATAATCCCGAAGAAATTGTCGGGATAACCGAGTCCAAAGATTTAGAACATGTTCTACCAGCAGAATTAGGCTACTTATTTAATCCGTTACTACAAACCATTTTTTATAAGAAATTCTCAGAAAACAAGCTCCAAACCTTTTTATTCCATAGTAAGGAAAAAATCACAGAGGAAGAATATGTTGATGTTGAATACGAATCCCCAATCCCTTTGAAACAAGGTCGTTTTATCATTTGTGTGGACACAAGTCTATCTATGGAGGGTTCGGGGGAATTCATTGCTAAGGCCCTTGTTTTGGCTATTTGTAAGGTTGCTCTAAAAGAAAAACGCGATGTTTTAATTATTAATTTCTCTGATCATGAAATTGAAGAAATTGAGATTGATCCGCACAACTTTCCGATTCAAAAGATTCTAAAATTCTTGGCAAAGTCCTTTTATGGAGAAACCAACGCCGTGCCCGCTTTTATGATGGCCATTAAAAAAATGCACAAAGAGAAGTGAAAACGCGGTGACTTGCTAGTTATTTCTGACTTTATGTTAAAAGACATGCCAGATGAAATTCGTCAAAAAGTAAGGGACCTAAAAGATTCGTATAATCGTTTTCATTCCATATTTATTGGAAATACTCCAAATAAAAGCTTGCTAGATATTTTTGATAATAATATGTATTATGATCCAGACGACCCAAAAGCTAGTGAGCAGATTGTTAAGTCCTTAAATGAGACTCTTAGAGGTTTGGATAAAGTAAGTGACGAAAAAATCATGGAAATGGAAAAAATTAATGAGGTTAATAACGAACTTAGGGAAAAGGCTAAATCCAAAAAAGTAGTTAAAGGTAGAAAGGGTAAAGATAATGGAAATTAAAGAAAGATCAAATAGGATATTGATAGTGTTAAATCCAGAGGAAAATATTAAAGATATTATTACCGACGTGATTTTACAGTATGGAATAATTGAGGCCTCAATTATCGGTTTTGGTTACTTGAAACAAATTGAATATGGGATACTTGAGAATGAAGAACCAATATTTTACCAAAAACATTATCAAAAAGAAGCTGCTATTATTTCTAGTTTTAACGGCTCGGTAACAGATCGAAACTTGCATATTCATTTATTTGGGATTACTAAAAAAAGCAAGAGCTTTGGCGGTCATTTCATCAATGGAATTGTTGGGGATATGTTTTCAATAACAATCGACGTTTTTAAAACCGAATAACACTTATTTATTATAATTACTCAACTTAAATGTGTTTTTATTAAATGTTTATTAAAAAAAATTACTTTTTTGTTGAATTACATTTTTAATTAAAATATAATCTAATTAGCATTTTATGCATTACTTTTAAGTGGTGCATAAGGAGCGATAAGAAAAAATGAGGTGCAATAAGATAATGATAGGAATTATCTCAACAGCATACTTCACATTGAAAGATCGTAAAGACATCAAAACTATTAAAAAGTACTGATGAAGAAATATGGTTATTCAAATCCTGAAGTATAGAGGAAAAACATTTATCATAGCTACAATTGGTTATGGTAAAGCAAACGCCGCAATGGCAATTACTTACCTAATGGAAGAATACAAACAATTAGAAACTATTCTTAACGTAGACTTAGCTTTATCAACAAATGATAAATTTGATACAACAGATACTGTTATGTCAACTAAGTTTATTTACAGAGATGCAGATTTAACTGTTTTCAAAGATATTAAATATGGACAAATCGTTCACGAACCCGAAGCTTTCCAGTTTGACACTGAATTAGTACAAACTGTTAAAAACTTCAAATTAGGAGTTTCAGATGGAATTATCGGTACTGCTGATATGTTAATCTACAACTCAAAACAATTCAAAGAAATGGTTGACAAATACGGTCAAACAATCGATGTAATTGATACAGAAGCTGGAGCATTGGCTCAAGTTGCTAAAAAATCAACTGTTAACTTCTTAGCGATGAAAATTATGTACAACAACGCTCTAAGTCCTTGAGACAACGATCCACTACATAAATTCAAAATCTATGAAACAACTAACACTTTGAAATTCTTGTTAATTAGATTACTTAACTTGTTATCATCAAAACTTGTTTTAGACTTTAGCAAAAACTCACTAGATGAATTAGACATTATTAATGACTTATTCGAAATTGAACACGATGCTTGAGTAAAACGTTTCAGCCCAGCTGCAACTCAATTACTTTCAGGTGCAGGACCATCATTAATGGCTCTTGATGCAAAAGGTTTAAAACCAGAAGCAATCGACTTAGTTGAAGTTCTTAAACAAAAAGTTGAAGAAGAAGGACCAAGTAAAATTATTTTAGGGGAAGACGAGTGAAAACACGCTCCTAAAAAATGATTGAAAAAAATCATGTTCTTAGAAAACATGCATGTAAACGAAGATGAATTATTATGAAACCGTTCAGCAAAATACGATGTTAAAGCAGAAAAAATCTTCACAATTGAAGAAACTGCTAAAGCAATCGCAAAAACTATTACTGACCGTTCTCAAGACAAATCATCATATGCATACGATGGAACTACTGCACAAAACAAATACCTTATGGTAACTTGTGACCCATTAGTTTCTTTCTACATTACAAATAATCAAACTCATGAATTTGTTGAAGAAAGAAAATTTGGTAGTGAATTAGTTGTTAACGAATTTATGAAATATTTAAATAATGATTTGAAAGATGTTGAATCACCATTTACTAAAATCGCAATTTTATTTAAAATTCCAGCAATCGGAAACAGAAAAATTCCAGTATTCATTGAAACTGCTAAAAAAGCTAACCAACCAATTAAATTCTTAGGTTACTCAGAATCAAACCAACAAAAATACACAGTTGTAGATATTTCAAGAAATGACTACGACCCAATTAAAGTTGGATCATTCAAAGTAACAATTAGATTAAAAACTGAATTAGCTAAATAACAAAAAAGAAACTTCGGTTTCTTTTTTTATTTTTTTAAAGTAAAATCATATTAATTAGAGGTAGTTATGAGTCAAAAAGTAAATTCAGGATATCAAAAATTTTTACAAGAAAAAAAAGATCAACAAAAGCAGTTGTTAGAAAAACAAACCCAAATCAGAAGCAAGCAAACTTCAAAGCCGGTTAAGCTAACCAACCAATTAACACCTCAACTAGTTGATTTGATTAATAAGGCTAAAAGCAAAAATACCCAAAATAATACCAAGATTCAAGCTAAACTTCCAGATTCTTTCTTAAAGATTTCTATAGTTAAGACAACACCAAAAACTACTAAAAAATCCCAAGCCAATGACGTAGCACAACTCAGAGAAAAAATAGCCAACCGCACTTCAAAGAATTATGTCTTTGGTAACATCATTTCCAATTACCGCAAAAAATAACTAAAAAATATTTTTTTTATGACATTATTTAAATTTTTTAGTTTATTATTAATTTATTGAGTTATATTAAAGAAGGAAGAGCAATGTCAGATAAACTAAAAGATAAAGAGAACAAAGCATCTATAAAAGAGGAGGTTATTCCCTCGACTCTTACTATAGAAAAAACTGAAATTGTTATAAATCCTGACGGGCAAGTAAGTGAGGAAGCTGGTTTTGAAAAAATCAATCAATCAGCTAACTACTCTAAAATTGAGAAAAACCTAATTTCGCGTCGTGAACAATCAATCCTAATTGCTAATTATTTCAAAATGAGGTTTTGAAAGGATTTAGGAATGGTTGCTTTTTCAGCTTTTTTTGTAACTATTGCCTTTGATTACTTTATAACCTCAACAGGTCCAACAGGGTTATTTCCTGCTGGTTTAGGCTCTCTAGCTCGTTTCTTTGGATTATTATCATCTAATGAAATTGCTCAACAAGCAGCCTTGTATTTTGTTTATTACTTCTTATTAAACATACCTTTAATGATTTTTGGGATAATGCGTTTAGGTTGAAAATTTACTTTCACAACTTTTTTGTATATTGTTTTACAAATTGCTTTTGACCAAATTATTAGAGCAATCCCGCTAATTAATCCCCAGGAGTTTCATTTATTAATTGATGTTAATATTTTAGATCAAAACCCAGCTAGTTGAAATAATTCAATCTGATTATTCCTATTTGCTATAATTGGGGGAGCTATGATTGGAACTGCTTATTCATTCATATATAAAATTGGTTCTTCTACTGGGGGAGTAGACTTTATTACTGTTTGAATTTCACGAAAAAAATCTAAACCTTTGGGAAGTTTAAACCGAAACATTAACTTATTAATTTTGGCAGTTATTATTGTTTTAAATGCCATCGTTTTGAATCCATCGCTTTTTTCCAATGATTTACTAATTTCAGCGCTCAAAACTCTTAATTTTGACTCAGCTTTTTTACCCAAAAATTATGTAATTGTTGATGGTCAAAAGGTTGATTTATTTAGCGCCATGTTTAATGACATTATTTGGTCTAAATATAATGGGGGCAGCATTCCAGACTTATCATTAAAGACAAGTGGAGAAATTGCTAAACTATGAAAAGACAATAATAAATTATTTGATCCAGAATTTTACTACGCTTTTAATCCTTTAGTTCAAACAGGAGCGTTTGAATTTAAAAATGGTTTATTCCTATTTGACTATAGCAAAATTAATATGACTGATTCACAAAAAGCAGTTGCTTGAAATTATTTGAATATAAATTCTGTTGTTAACGGATATAGTAATCTACCAAAACATTTAGAAATTTGGTTGAGAGTTAAATTTATTTTTGGACCAACGTTATTTGCTTCCATTGTACTGGTTATAACTTCGGGAATACTAACTAACGCAATGTATCCAAAATACAAAATTAGAACTTATATGATAACAACAAAATTAATGCACCAAATAAGTGCTGTTTTAACCGAAAATGGTTATGAAAACGATATTATGGCTTGAGATGCTACAAACCGAATTAATGGTAATTATTTACATCGTAGTGTGATTATGGTTTCCATGTCAGTAATGGACTGGGATATCATTGAAAAACTAATTTTTACAACTGATCCATTTGCCAAAGTTAATGTGCTAAAAACCAAAGAGGTAAAAGGTTTATTCAAATTTGAAGTTCGTAAAAATGATGAAAGAGAATATGTGCATCAATCAGTGGTTGCCGATGAAAACGAAATCGAAAAAATCCGTCAAGTTGCATTTGTTAAGTCTAATCGTATTAATGAGCGCGAGGCTCGACGCAAGGCTAAAATAAAAATTAAAAAAAGTTCTAAAAAAGTAGAAAATTAACTAAATAATCAATATAATAATAAGAGTTATTTATGAGGTGTAAATTTTGATTAATCCAACAAACAAGAACGTTTTAGAAAAATATGTCCTTGCAATGTTAGAAATCAAGACTATTGAATTACGCCACAAAATTTACAACATTTCTATTATGGATGTTTTAGACTATTTAAGTAATTTTGTTTTAAAAGGTAAAAAAATAAAGTCAATAAGCGAAGCTTCTTACTTTATTTTTAATATCAAAATAAACTACTTAATGGAGTATTTGAACATAAAAGAATATACACGTCAAGGAGACTCATTGGAAAATGACTTGAAAAGTATTTTAGAGGGATAGTGATTTCGTGAAAAACAAGAAGTTTAAATCAAATTCAATTAACAAGAATTTTTTCAGAGTTTTAATAGTTCTATTTATAACTATCTCAATGGTTTTAACTGTGATTTTTTCAGCGTCATCAGTAAACGATAATATTAAGTTTGGAAAAGACATCAAGGGAAGTTTTGTTGCAACGGTTGGGGTTTTTGATAATTCTGAAACTTCAGGTGATACAATCAATGGTTTGCCAAACGGAAATGCTAAAGAAGCGGCAGAAATCTTAAATAATAAAATTGATCCAATGGGTAACCAACAAGTTAATGTTATTGCAACAGATAAAAACTATTTAAGAGTTTCAGCTCCGAAATCTTCTTTTGATAATAATGAAAATCGTTTCCGTACCACAATCCAAAGAAGTGGTGGTATTTTCATATTCGACTCAAATTGAAATGATTTACTTTTTGATAATGAAAAAAAACGAACAAAAATGAGTGATGTCTTCTCGGAAGCATCAGCCACAACAATTGGGCAGGGAACTCGTAACGCACCATTTATTAGATTTGATTTAAGTGAATCTGGTGGTAAATTTAGCGAAATCGTTGATGCTTTAAACCCAGAAAGTGGAGAAGCTTCCCCGCTAACTATCATGACTGATGTTGACAGTTTTTTAGACGACTTTAGATCTTATTACGAACTTGATGGTTCAAGTGATGAAAGTCTAGACACTTGATTCAATAAAATTTTAAAACCACTAAGAGAGACATATCGTAATTCAGAAAACGAAATATTGAAAAAAGTTTTATTTGATTTATTTTTTGGAGAATATACTTATGTTGATAATAATGAAACTTCGATTCGTCGTGAAAGTTTAATCACCCAAGGAAGTGCTTTTAGAACTGTTGATGATTTCAAAAAGATTAAAGGTTCATGAAGATACTTGTCAGATACAAATAAATATATCTATGATCCCAACTCAACTGAAAAAGATTTTGAAGGTACTGGTGCTAAATATAGCGCTCCAATTCAAGGTTGAATTTCAGAAACTCAAAGGGGAGAAATTGGGTATATACAGGAAACTTTTAAAGTTATTTCAGATAATTTCTTCAATGCTGCATTATCAGTTGATAGTGAAAAATTCAGCGAGTACTTCCTTTACTCAGGAAAAGTTTCAAAATCAGAACCTTCAACTAAAACAGGAGGGTTCATTGGTGATAAAGGAAAAGCCTTCTTTGCAGAGACTTCAACTTTCTCACAAGCAAAACAAGCAGAAGCAACTTTTAGAGCCGCTTCAAAAGGTTTCTCATTTTTTGTTTTTTCAGTAAGTGAAAATCAAGGAACAATTAGTTGAATTTTATTCCTGGTCTCTTCGGCAGCACTAGCATTAATAGCGCTTTTAATAGCAATATTCTTATTAATTTTCTACCGTCTTCTAGGATTATTTTTAATAATAATTATTTCAACAACTGTAGCCATAATGTTATTCTCAAGTAACGCTTTCAACTTAACGTTTGGAGTTGAAACGCTTGGAGCCATATTTATCGTAGTGGGTCTAATATTGGATATGAATTTAACTCTATTTGAAGCCATGAAGAAAAGTATGTTTTTGAAAAAGCGAAGCTTTAAATCTTCATTTATCATTTCGCACCGAGATACAATCGGGGGAGTTGTTGATGCAGCTGTTGTCTTAATTATTCCAAACATTATTCTATTTTGAAATTCTTCAAATGTTGTTAAAAGTTTTGCGACCTTAGTAACACTGGGTGGTTTTGCAACAATTATTTTATCGATTTTTGTTATGAGGGTAATTGTCTACTTATTATCAAAAACAGAAGCAATTGACAATAATCCAAATTTATTTGCAATTAACACAACAATGTCGAAAAAAAGTAGTTTTATGATTGAAATGAAATACAACTCATTAAACGCTAAAATTAAAGCAGCAAACAATAATAATGTAATTCAAGGAAAAATTGATAAATTAAATCAAAAAATTAATTTTTATCAAGAAAATTCTAATCCCAAGTTAGTTGCTAAATATCAAAAACAACTTGATAATTTACTTAAAAAACAAGATAAAATCTTGATCAAAAATCAAAAAATTATTTCTAAGTCAGAAAAAAAACTGATTGATTTAAAAGTTGTACGTGAAAAAGCTATTGAAAAACGTATTGCTAAAGAAGAAAAATATGAAAAAGCTTTAGTTAAAAAATTCAAAAAGAAAATTGAAAAATATGAAGCACAAAAAAATAAATATTTAGCTTTAGAAAATAATACTAAAGTATTTAAAATTCAATCAGCAATCGATGAAACAAATTATTTAATTGATAACAACTTTAGTATTGATGATGATTTAGTAAAAGATGCAAGCCAAGATGGAACTACTTTGGAATTAAACGAAATTGAAGTTCCCAAAACTGCCGCTGAAAAAATTCGTGTTAAAAGACGTGAAAGAGGGATTTTTAAATTTAGTAAAATATTTTTAATATTCATAGCAGTTTTAGCTTCATTAGCGACTATTTTAGGTCTCGCTGTTGGTCCAAATTATGATTCAAGCTTTGGTAAAGGAACAGAATTTTATATTTGAGGTGATTATGTTGAATCATCATATTCAAAAGTTGAAGAGTTAAGTAAAGGTACTTGATGAATTGATGATGAACCAGTTCCTGATGAACTACAAGAGCATGCTAAAGGATTGTTGGTAAGTCCTTCGACTCCAAAAGAAATGATGATGTATGAGAAAACCAAGGCTTCAGCAGATATCTTAGAATTTGTAATTTCATCTGATAGATACTTTAGAATTTTAACTAGTTCCAAAATGTCGGCTCCTTCAATTAGAAGTAATTTTGGAGTTAACTATACTAAATTTGATCAAACTGGAAATATATCAGATCAAGCACCTTGAATAATGTTAACTTTTAAAACTAGCAATAAAAAAGTTTTAAAAGCCATAAATAATATTTTAACTCAGTTCACTGAAAAACCGGCTGGTAGTTCAAACGATCCTGAACGTGGAGTTCAAAGGTTGATTTTATCACCATTCTCAACTGTAAAACTAATCCAAGAATTGGCAATTTCATTGCTAATAATTATTGCGGCTTTAATTATTTATATTATTATTAGATTTAAATGAACTTACTATGTGGCTATTACATTAGCACTAACATTAGGTTTAGCAACATTTGGTTCAGCAATGATTGTCCTACAAATTCCGCTTGGATTTAGTATTATTATCTCAGCTTCAATCTTAATCAGCTTTATTCTAACCAATGCGATCATGATATTAAATCATGGTAAGGTTCTAATTCAAAGTAAAAATGAAAAATCATTGACAACTTACTTCAATAAAGAAATTGATATCGCAGTTAATAACCGTGAAAATGCGGCTGTCTACCGTGCTCAAGTAAGAAACTTAAAATTTGAATTAAAACAAAAATTGCATAGTAAAGAAATCACTAAAGAAGATAAGAAAAAATTAAAAGCTGATTTTAAACTAGCTAAACATGAAGAATTTATTAAGTTAAAAGAAATTAAAAAAGAAAACTCAGTCAAGTTAAATCGTGCCGCCAAAGATAACAACTACTTAAAAGAAGTGGTTGTTGATGTTATGAATTTTGCGATTAAAAGATTACTACTAATGGGAATCTTCTATGTTGCTATTGCAATCGCAATGATTCTAACAATGCCAAATATTTATACTTTTGGACTATCAATGTTTATCGGAATTATTATTTCAATGTTTGTAACAATGTTTATTATTATTCCTATTTGAGTATTCTTGGAACAATGAAGATTAAGAAATCGTTTGGCCTTCAAGCGTTATGTAAATGGTCTGAAAGTAAATCAAGAAGAACAAATCATAGAGGGTATTAACGATTAGAGGTATAAAAATGGATTTAAAAAAATTTATAGTTGATGTTAAAGATTTTCCAAAGGCAGGGGTAACTTTTAAAGATATCACCCCGCTGCTAAATGATTTTCAAGCTTTTAGATTTGCGATTGATGAAATGGTTAAAGTAATTTTACAAAATGAAATTGATGTAATTGTGGCTCCTGAAGCTCGGGGTTTCATATTTGCCGCACCATTAGCATATGCTGCTAAAAAAAGATTAGTTTTAATTAGAAAACCTGGAAAATTACCAAGACCGACTCATCAAACGGACTATTCTTTAGAGTATGGTTCGGGAGAATTACAAATTCATATCGATGATTTAAAACCTGGTGATAAAGTAGCGATTGTTGATGATGTTTTGGCAACAGGTGGTACAACTCAAGGAATAATTAAATTAATCGAATCACAAAAAGCGGATGTTAAAAAAATTATTTTCTTAGCAGATTTAAAATTCTTACACAAGGATGATTTATTCGCTGAATACAATTTAACAAGTCTGCTAGACTACTAGAAACTATTAAAAAAAATCACCAAAAGGTGATTTTTTTTTACTTATTTAAACCCCGCGATGGTTAGATAATTTGTTATAATTAATAATAGAAATTGAGGTGATTTTATGGGAAGAGAACGATTGAGTGCTAGTTTCAATTTTGTTGAGGTCAGTGACTATGATACTGTTGAATTGGAAATGAAAAAATATATTTTCAAACCAGAACTAATTACCGAAGTACGAACTGCTTATGAATTTGCCGAAAAAGCCCATAAAACCCAAAAGCGAAAAAATGGGGACCCTTACATTGTTCATCCTATTTCCACAGCATATTTTCTTGCTCAATGAAGAATGGGGCCAAAAACTATTATTGCTGGGTTATTACACGATATTATTGAAGATACCCCAATTACTTATGAAGAAATTGAAGAAAAATTTGGTACAGAAGTAGCGGATTTAGTAGAAGCTGTTACTAAGGTAACTTATTTTTCTAAGGAAAAACGTCAACAAATTAAGGCCAAATACTTAAAAAAACTATACTTGTCAATGGTTAAAGATGTTCGAGTTATTATTATAAAAATTGCAGATCGCTTGCATAATATGTCAACAATTACCAATTTACCTCCTGAAAAACAGCAAATAATCGCTAGTGAAACTTTGGAGATTTATTCTTCAATTGCTCACCGTATTGGGATGAAAATTGCCAAAACGCTTTTAGAGGATTTAAGTTTTAAAATAATTAATCCCGAAGAGTATCAAAGGATTTCAGAATTACTGGAAAAAGATTTAAGTGAACGTTCAGAAACAATTGATGCCATAATGGATTATCTAGCAGTTGTTTTAGAAGAAGAAAAAGGTTTAGTTGATATAGAAATTTTTGGTCGTACCAAAACAATCTATTCAATTTATCGTAAAATGACCTTATTTGGTAAAAACTTTGACGATATCAATGACTTACTGGCTGTTAGAATTATAACTAACACTGTGGACGAATGTTATCAAATCTTAGGGATTGTTCATCAAATATTTACTCCGCTCTCAGGAAGATTTAAAGATTATATAGCAACTCCGAAAAATAATCTATACCGCAGTTTACATACAACTGTTTCAGATAAAAATGGGGTTATTTTTGAAATTCAAATTCGAACAAAAGAAATGGATGTTGTTGCTGAATCAGGAGCAGCTGCTCATTGAAGATACAAAGAAGACGAAATAATTGATGTTCAACAAAAACAAAAAGAACTAGATGAAAAAATTGATATTTTTACTCGAATTATTGATCTTGAAAAATTATCAAGTAGTGGAATTGAGTTTGAAGAACAAAAAGGCGAGTACGAGAAAGATAAGTTTATTGAAAAAAGTATTCAATCTGATTTTTTTGCATCATCAGTTTATGTTCTAACCCCAAATGGTCAAGTTATTACCTTACCGTTTGGTTCAACAGTTTTAGATTTTGCCTACAGAATCCATTCAGAAGTGGGAGAACATACAACTGGTGCTAAGATTAATGGGGTCTTTTCTCCAATTAATACAATTTTGAATTCGGGAGAAGTAATCGAAATAAAAACCAGCTCAAAACAATTTCCTAATGACAATTGATTAAAACATGCCAAAACCAATGCAGCTAGAAATAAAATCAGAAAATACTTAGCTCAGAAAAATGAAACTGAAGCTAAAACTAAGAAGCAAAATAGTATGAAGTTGATTTCTAACACAAGAGTAGAAATTAATAAATATATTGAGCAAAATAACTTAAAATGAAAAGTTAATAATGAATCTCAAATTAATGATAAATTGAAAGTCCTAGATTACACAAGTATTGATGTTTTCTTACTAGCGGTTGCTAATAAAGATTTCACTATTAAAGAAGCTGTTGAACTTGTTTTTGTGGATGCTGAAATTAACCAAAATGACCAATTCTTAAATCAATTCAGAAGTAAGAAGTATATTGATAAACGTCTTAAAAACGATATTATTGTTGCCGGAATTGAAAATATTCAAACAACAATTTCAAATTGTTGTCTACCAATTCCATTTGAGGACGTAATTGGATATGTTTCTAAAAGTGAGGGAATTAAAATTCATGATAGTGATTGCCAAAATATTCAAGGCGAAAAAATGAGAAATCGTTTAATCAAGGTTAGTTGAAATAAAGATGTTGTTTCAAGTAAGGAATATTTTGTTCAACTACAAATCAAAGGTGATGATCGCCCGAACCTTTTATTTGATATCACCAAGACGTTTTCGCATTTGAAATCTTCGGTTTACGATGCTAATGTCCAAGTATCACAAAGTGAATTCCAAGTTAAAGGTAAATTCTTAATTAAAGTAAAAGATCACAACCACCTAAATCAAATTATTACCAACCTGCGATCAATGCCAAATATTAATTTTGTGGAGCGTATAACTTCGGCACCAGACTAATATGTCTTTTAAAAACCCTAAAAATATGTTATAATCATTAAAGATTTTAGAGGTAAATAACATGAAAAAAGAAATGATTAATTTAAAAGTTGACGATTTCATTAAAGCTGACTTAAACACCAATATAGCATCAAATCGTAAAGATTCAGAATATGATTTTAATTTTACTCGTTGAAAGACTTTGATTTTTTCAAGTATTAAATTAAAGTTTGTCCTAAAGTACATTCAATCAATGATGAGATGAGTAAACAAGGTTGTTGATACAAAAGATTTTTCAATCGTGATTGACACAACTTCAGTGGACCGATTCAATTTCTCGATTTTTGAAAATGATAAACATATTTTCAATTCAACGCTATTTACAAATTTCTATTTAATACCAGAAGAACAATGAGCCGAGAAAATTTATGAAGTTCATATTTCAAAATACTTAATTGATGAGGATAGTCAAAAGGTTACTGAAATAACTAACTTCTTTAAAGGGGAAGCTGGTTTTGAAAGATTAGCTAATACTATTTATCTAATTACAAAAGAACCATATCGTTTTGAGTCTTTGTTTCCTATTCAATGACAAATTGAATTTAAAGACGGAAAGACATCAAGTTCTCAAATTCGTATGCAGATTTCAAGTTTAACTGAAAAGCACCAGCGTCCATTTGATCCGTTCTTAACTATTGAACAAGCTTTAAAAATTGAACAGGGAATGAATCCAGATACAATTCTTAAATCGGTAAAAGAGTCTTCAAAAGACCAAGAAATTATTAACCCAATTTGAGAAGAAGGAATTGCTCAAGAACAAAAATATCGTGATTTAAACGCTGCAATGAAGATGATTCGCGGAGTTAGCGACAAGAAAAAACGCTAAAAGACAGGTTTATTACTTGTTTTTTTTATTAAAATTTTGATTTGATAAATTTATTTGTTATATTAATTAGAGTAGAGGTGCATTATGCTTAAAAAACCACGTGGAACAGAAGATATATTTGGCCAAAAAGCGCAGGATTTTTTTGCTTTGGAAATGATAATTAGAAACATCATGGAACTATATAACATTAATGAAGTTAGAACTCCGATTTTTGAGAGTTATGACTTATTTTCGCGATCAGCTGGAGAAGGTAGCGACATTGTTAACAAGGAAATGTTTGTCTTTCAAGATCGTAAGGGTCGTAGTCTTGCCTTAAGACCTGAAAATACTGCCGGAGTGGCTAGAAGTGTTATTGAAAACAAACTATATCTAGAAGAAAATTTACCCTTAAAACAATTTTATTTTGGACCAATGTTTCGTTATGAAAGACCTCAGGCTGGAAGACAACGCCAATTTAATCAATTTGGAGTCGAATTCTTCGGAGCTAAATCAACCTCGCTTGACTGTGAACTAATAATTTCAGCTGTTGAAATTCTAAATAGTTTAGGATTAAAAGATTATGTAATTAAGGCTAATTATTTAATTTCAGGAGAAAATAAAGATAAGTACATCAAGGTTTTAAAAGATACTTTTATAAATATGGACTTATGTGATGATTGTAAAATTAGAATTGAAAGAAACACTCTAAGAGTTTTGGATTGTAAAGTAGATCAAGCAAAATTTAATAAAATACCAAATATGGACGAATATTTAAGTGAAACTGAACGAGATTATTTTAATGAGTACCAAAGCATTTTGAAAAGAATGGATTTAACAATTCAAATGGATAATAAATTAGTTAGAGGATTAGATTACTATACTGGTATAGTTTTTGAGATAATTTCAAAAGATGACCGTCAGGGATCACAATCAACTCTTTTAGCAGGAGGTCGTTATGACTTCCTTGTTGAAGAACTTGGGGGACCACAACTATCTGGGGCTGGGTATGCTTTAGGAATTGAAAGAATTTTGATTGCATTACAAAATGCTAATATCTCAATTTCTGAGTTACCTCAATTGGATGCTTATTGTATTCCACTTTCTAAGAACGCAGAAATTTTTACAAATTCGCTATTATTTATGCTAAGAAAAGCGGGGTTAAAAGCTGACACAAGTTTTGTTACTCGTAGTCTGAAGTCTAACTTTAAAAAAGCAGAATCGTTAAAAACTAAAAATATAATTATTATCGGAGACAAAGAACTAAAAGAAAACCATGTAATAATCAAAAATCAAATTACATTGAAAGAAGAAAAAGTCAAATTTGAAAAAATTTTGGATTTTTTAATTGAGGAAAATTAGAATGAAAAGAACGCATAATTGTGGAGAATTAACTAAGAAAAATCTTGGACAAAAAGTCGTGCTTCAAGGTTGAGTTAAAAAAAATCGTAAGCTTGGAGCCTTAATTTTTATAGATTTAAGAGATCGCTACGGCATTACTCAATTAATAATTGAGGAATCTGCATTTAATATGGCATCAAGTCTGAAAACCGAATCTGTTATACAAGTTTCAGGTGAAGTTATCGCAAGAAAAAGTGTAAATCCAGAATTATTAACTGGGGATATTGAAATCAAAGTCACAGAATTAGAATTAATAAATTCATCTGAGGTAACTCCATTTGAAATCAAAAATAATTTGGAGTCAAGCGAAGACACAAGAATGACCTACCGTTATCTAGATTTAAGAAGAGAAGAATTACAAAAGAACTTTATTCTTAGAAGCAAGATAAATAAAATAATAAGAAATTATTATCATGATAATAATTTTATAGAGGTGGAAACTCCTATTTTTGGAAAATCAACCCCAGAAGGAGCTAGAGACTTTTTAGTGCCTAGTAGAATTAATCATCACAAGTTTTACGCACTGCCTCAATCTCCTCAACTTTACAAACAACTATTGATGATTTCTGGCTTTGACCGTTATTTTCAAATTGCTAAATGTTTTAGGGACGAAGATTTAAGAATAGATCGTCAGCCTGAATTTACACAATTGGATATGGAAATGAGCTTTGCTAACCCAATAGATATTCAAGAAAATATCGAGGGCTTACTAGCAAAAATTTTATGAGATACTAAAAAAATAAAACTAAAAACACCACTACCAAGAATCACTTATAGAGAAGCTATTGAAAAATATGGAATTGACAAACCGGACCTAAGATTTGGTCTTGAAATTCAAAACTTTACCAATATTTTTTCTAAGACATCAATTCCTTTACTTCAAAATCTAACTAAAAATGAAGTTATAAGAGGTGTTAAAGTTGACTGTTTAATTGGAAAAAAAGAACTTGAGCAGCTAACCCAAACAGCTCACCAAAATAAACTTAATAATTTACCATTTTTAAAATTCACTAATGGAGAATGAAGTGGTAGTTTAGCTAAAAATTTAAGCGATGAAGAGAAAAAATCTTTAATAAGTGATTTTAAAATTAAAGGTGATTGTACTTTGCTAATTGCTAGAGGTGAATATGAACTTGTTAGTCAAGCATTTGGAGCGATTAGAAACCATGTTGCCAAAATTTATGAGTTGTTTGATAAAGACGCAATAAACTTACTTTGAGTAATTGACTTCCCGTTATTTGAATTTTCAGAAGAAGAAAATCGTTTTGTAGCAGCACACCATCCATTTACCCAACCAAAAGAAGAGTCTTTAAAAGATTTTGATATAAATAAAAAAGATGCACTTGCAGCAGCTTATGATATTGTTATGAATGGATTTGAAATTGGTGGGGGAAGTCAAAGAATCACCAATGAGGATATTCAAAAACGTATGTTCAAGGCAATTGAAATGTCACCAGAATCTGTTGAACAAAATTTTGGTTGATTTATAAATGCTTATAAATTTGGAGCTCCATATCATTCTGGTTGTGCTTTAGGAATAGATAGAATTTTAATGATTTTAGCTCAAACTACTTCAATCAGAGATGTTATAGCTTTCCCTAAAAATTCAAATGGAATCGATCCTATGACAAATGCCCCAGACATGGTTAGTCAAACTCAACTTGATGATTTAAAGTTGAAGTTAAGTAAGTAGTTATAATGAATAGAACAAAAGCTAAAGCTAAATACAAATGAAATGTTGATAAACTTTATACCAAAAAGAGGGACTTTATAGAGGATCTTGAATTACTATCGATTAACATGAGAGCACAAACTCTATTTAAAGGAAGTCTTAAAAATTATGAAGACTTTTGTGACTTTGATGAACTATCAGAACAAGGTAATTTATTAAGTAGTAAAATAGAACATTTTTTTAAAATTTTAGAAGTTGAACCACATCATAAAAACGCTTTGGAATTTCAAGCCATTTATGACAAAGAGATGGAAAGATTTGAGGGTCAATTCTCTTGAATTGAAGATGAAATTAAAGACATCGGAAAAGAACAAATTTTTGAGTGACTAGATTCTAAAGAAATTTGAAAACCATATAAACGCACATATGAAAAATTTTTTAAAAATCTAAAATACCTGCTGCCTGCAAGCGATAGAGAGTTGCTTGATAAAGTTAGCAAAAGTAGTGGCTTAATTTACGAAATGTATGATTCTTTAAAAAATAAAGATAACAAAACTTTAACTTTGAATCATAAGGGCAATGAATACGTTTTGACTCAGAAAAATTATATTGATTATTTGGAAAAAAGTGACCCATTTTTAGATCAGGAATTAAGAGCTTTAATGGTTAGAAAATACCATGAAAAAGATTTAAAAAATAAATTCGCTTTTGCCAAAATATATGAATCAATTGTTAAAGAAGAAACTGAAACTCTGAAATTGATCGGAATGAAAAATTTTGAAGAAAATTTTTTTGGTGAAGAAAACATTTCTGTTGCCGCTTTCAAGTCTTTAATAGATTTCGCATCAAAGAACAATGAAATGTATCATGAATACTTCTCTCTAATTAAAAATCATTGAGGTTTTAATGATAAATTCTACAGTAGTGATTCAAGCTTGATACTTTATCCCGAATTTTTAAAAAAAATTGATCTCAATAAAAGTATTTTAACAATAAAGGAATCCTTAAATCCATTGGGAGAAGAGTACTTGAGAAATTTAGATGAGGCACTTGGGGATAATAAAATTGATTATTTTGAAAGTCCTACTAAATCTTCGGGTGCATTTACAACATTTTCTTATGAACATGGATCTCTAATATCAATGAATTGAAGTGATAACTTTTCTAGTATGTTAACTTTAACCCATGAATTAGGACATGCTGTTCACAACAAGTTTGCCAAGGAAAACCAACCAAAACCATTAAATTATTTTAATAATATTATTGCTGAAGTAGCAAGTACTTTAAATGAACAAATTGTAATTAACCATTGATTAAAAAATACAAGTTCAAAACAAGTAAAAGCCAATGTTTTGAAGGAGAGAATAGAATTTATTTTTAATAATTTTTTTCACGGTATCCAAGAATCATATTTTGAGTATGAATGCTTTAAGGCGATCGATAAAAATGAAAGCCTAACACTGGAGAGTATTATTAACATCAACAAGAAAACAGATAAAGAAATTTTTGGTAAAAGTCCTTTTGATAAGTATGATGATAAACTAAAAAATATTTCTTGAATGTTAAGTTCTCACATATTTGAGCAGCCTTTTTACCTTTATAAATATGCCTTAAGTTTAGTAATGAGTTTTAAACTATTTCAAGAATTTAAAAATAATAACTTTGAATTGATAACTAACTTCTTAAAAGAGGGAGGGAATTTAGAACCTCTTGATTTATTTAAAAAGTATGGTGTTGACATAACAAGTCAAAAAAGTTACGAGCCATTGATTGATCATTTAAAAGAATTAATAGAAGAGCTGAAAGAATGTCTCGAACATTAGTATATATTGGAAATGAAATTAGTTAAATGTTTTTTTAAATTTCATGCAAAATTTTCACTGAAAAATAATGAGTAGTTGCAATTAATCATATTGCTTTCGCTCATTTTTTTCTTTTTAAAAAGAAGCTTAAGATAACTTAAAATTTCCATAGTAATTTTGCTTGAATCAAAAATCTTGCCTTCAATAATTATTGCTTTTTTGTAAACTATTTCTATGTATTCGTCATCTTGAATATTGGCCATAATCTCTGTTTTACAAGCCTGAAAAACCTTATAATTTTTATCATTTAGCATTTCAATAACTAAATCACGCTTTTTGGCAACTTCGCTTTTTTCAATTTTTATGTAAAAATCAGCAATAATCTTAACTGCATGACAAAGAGCTAATAATTCTGTAGTTTGAGCGATCATTTTAGAAAACTTTCTTAAAACTTTGGGGTTACTCTTAATTTTGTTGATTTTAATGTTATAAAAATTAGAGAAATTAACTCCATTATAAAATAATTGGTCTGTAATATTTTCCTCAGGATTTATCGGCTTTAAATAACCTTTACCTTCAGCAGAAAATTTGAACAGTCATTTATTAAGTTTTTTGCTAATTCTTGTTACATCTTTCTCTCAGTATGGAGCTAAATGAACCAATTTCTGCTTTTCATTTTGAGATAAAATCTCTGGTTTGACAAAATTAATCATAAAATAGCTCCTTATTAAATTAATTTTAAACTATTATTTTGAAAAAATCGCTTTTTAAGAGATAATAATAAAATAAAGAAGAGGAAAAAAAATGCACGATTTTAAAGAAAATGAAGCTAAGGGTATCTTGAAGTGATTCGAACCAATGATTAGTACAATATCGGTCAATTTGGACTATTTGCAAGAAACTTTTGATAGAAAAGAAATCTCAGATCAAGGCGTTATTAAACTTATTAAACTAATTGATAGTTTTGAATTTTTAGATGAATTTGAGGATTTTGCCAAAGAATTTAATAAATTTAAGGCTACAATGAGCAAAATAATAAATAAGCTTTTCATCCAGGAAGTTGATACTAATTTATATGAAATTTATTCATATCTCTATACGATTGATAATATTATTAATGTTGCAAACAATTGATTTGAAATATCTTCGCAAAAAAGTCTGAATAATGAAAAACCTCTAAATCATGAAGAGATCAGAGATTTAATTTACAAGGATTCACTAGAAGATTTAAATGAATTTGGTAAAATAGTAGCCGAATACCAGTTATTAGGAAAAGACGAACAAAAGTTATTTAACGTTATTTCGATTGATGATGAATGAACTGATTTAGAAGAGGGAGTTACAATCTTTATTGAACTTTATGAAATCTCTCATCCACTTTCTTTCCTATTAAAAACATCTCGAGAAATGCAAAATATTGAAACAACTAGTTACTATATTTTAATCAGAATTCAAGCACTTATTTCATTCTTTAACTATTGAATGGAAAATGTTGAAACTCTAGAGGAAGAGGAAATCGAATCCGAAGAAGAATTTAATGATCAAGAAATGGATGAATTAACACTTGAACCAAATCCAGATTTCAAAGAAAAAATGAACTTTGGAGATGATTCAAAATTAGAAGTCCAATTGGAAGAAATGCCCGACTATCAAGTTGAAGAAATCCAAGTTGATGATAAGCAAATAAAGGTCGTTGATAATGTTGCTGAATTGGTAAGCGACTTAGATAATATCAGAAAGAAAAGGTTTGACAAGTAGTTTTCAGAATTATTTGACATATTTTTTCTTGCTAAAATTTTGATTTTTGTCAAAATAGTGATATTATTATTACTAATAATAAGGAGTCCGTATGAAAAATAAAAGTTTATTTTCTCAAAAACTAACAACATTTTACGTTTCAGTAGGACTTTTTTATGTCTTCATTAACAGTATAGAAATGCTAAAATTTACTCCATTTTTCAACTTTGGAGATAACCTGACAATGTCAATCAGAATTGTTTACGCTTTCTTAACTATGATAATTGGAGTTTATTTGATTGTCCACTTATCAAAAATTATTAAAAATTTCAAAAATTTCAAGAAATTTAAGTTATCTTTTAACTCAGTTGATCGAGTAGTTTTTACAACTACTTCATTTTGAATTTTTAGTATTTTTATTCAAATTTACTTCTTTGCAAAAAACATAATTCCGTATGGAAACACAGAAATAGCTGTTATTGCCGACAACGTTAGCTTAACTATGAAAAGTTTTTATATTGCCACTTTCACAATATCAGTATTGCTATATTGTGCAATTATTGGTTTAGCGATAGCTTATCGATTAATTACAGGGAAAACCGTTTTTGAAGAAACTAACTCAGATTCATTTAACTTCTTCTTGTATGAAGTTATTATCTTTAATTCGCAGTTAATTAACTTGAAATTGTTTAGAAGAATATTCAACCATAAAAACCTTGTTAATAAAAACTTGGTAGAAAAATTAGAAATCAACACTAAAATAAAAAGATATTTACTATTAGTGGAGAGAAAAAAGAGCACAACCCCACCAGATGAAATTGTTATAACTAGATAAAAGAAAGAGGGTAATAACAATGTCTAATAATAAGCTGCTTTTTAAAAATAATTTAAAAAATATTTTGAAAAACAAAATTCAGTTTATTGGTTTAGTATTTTTAGTATTCCTAACATCTCTTATTTTTACAATTACTGATATTACAAAAACAAGAATTCAAACTGTATATGGTGAATTCATTTCTGAAAAAATGAGTAATCAACATGACTTTATAATAGATTACTCAGAAACAACATACAACTCTAGAAAACCTTCTGATGCCAGTGAAGATCCGTTTTTTAAGCAATTAACAAATCTTGAACAAAGACAAGAATTTATGCTAAATTACTTAAAGGATTTGGTTAAGGAAGATAAAAGTGAATTAACTTTTGATTTTAATCGAGTGGAAACTAGAACTTTCGCCTTAAATAATAAAAAGACCTTGAAAGCTGTTTCATTAAACGCTAAACAAACAATTGATAAATTTATTGTTCAGTCAGGAATGCCTTTAGAATTTTGATCTAGCTACCATGGATCACTAAATGATTACTCAAAAAGATGAGTTTATGTTAGTCCCGGTTTTGCCAGAGCTAATAAAATTGGTGTTAACGATATTATTAGATTAGAATCAGATTCTTATGGAAGTTCGGTTAAAGTAGCCAACGATGTTGATTTATCGATTTACCAAAATCGAGATATTAATGAATGAATTGAAAATTCTAAGTATGCGAACGAAAATTGATTTAGAGTTGTGGGGATTGGCTCATCAGCTGATTTTATAACCCCAATTATAGATCAAACAAAACCGATTCCCAATTCTCGCGATGAGGGTTTGGTATACGTAAATCCAGAACTTTTTGGTAATGTCCAAGAAGAAGTAAGTGTTAAAATAAGTAATGATTTGGAAAAAACATACTCGGTTAATCGCCAAAATCAAGAACAAATTTTACAACCAAAAAGTAGTCGCGATATTGAGACTTACTTTGTTGGAAAATTTAAAAATAGTGATGATGCTGAAAACAAGTCAGCTACCCTAAACAGTTATGTAAATACTGAAAAGGGCGCTCAAGAAATTGGCATCTTTGGTTTTAATCAAAGAACCGGTAATACTTCAAATAAACTATTAACGCACAAATTTGATATTGATTACAAGTACTCAATGAGAACAACTTTTTTAAACACCACATTAGAAGTGTTTAACTTGGTTTCATTGATACTAATGATTGTGATTTTAATAATATCATTCTTTGTCCTAATAACTATTATTAAAAAACAAATTGAAAACACAACTCGTCAAAACGGGATCTTAAGAGCTTTAGGTTGTCGCAGATATACAATTATATCCAGTTATCTAGCATATCCACTAATGATCGCTTTAGCCGGGGGAATCTTAGGATTTGTAATTGGAATGAGTTTTCAAGAAGTGGCGGTAAATTTATTTAGAGTTTACTTTAATATTCCCTACCAAAACTTCATTATCACTTTAACTTCATTATTCACTTGTGTCTTCTTGATATTCATTTTACTGACATTTGTTACTTTGATAACTTGTACTTTGATGATGAATAAGACACCGTTGGAAATGATTTACAGTGATGGAAAATCAAGTACAAATAAATTTAAACTTGCTTTAAAGAAAACGTTTACTTTTAGAAAAAATTTCAATAGTCGTTTTCGTGGAGCACTACTTTCCAATTCAATTGACAAAATGGTTGGGGTAGCAGCTACGATGTTTGTAAGTACCACAGTAATTGGTATTGCAACAATTACACCACTAATTTTGAAAGACAACATAAAGTACACTTACTATAACACAAACTATACAACTGAAGTGGAATATTACCAACCAGTTTACAATATTCCCACAAGTTTTTATAAAACATATGACCCCACAGTTAAGGCGTGAGATTCAAGTGATGACTCTAATGAATATTTAAAACTTGAAAACGGCGGAACAAACATGACTGATGATATTGATGTATTAATTAATCAATATCTAACTGGAAAAATAAATCCAGAAACTTATTCACCAACATTCAATCCTCGTGATTTAACAAACTTACTTTACAAAAACACCAGTAAGGAATTTTTGAAAAGTAATAAGATTAAATTAGCAGCTGATGATGGAGTGCTTTCAAAAATTATTGTCGAAAGTACTTGATCGGATTATGCAAAATTTGGTTTATCAGAATTTAAAGATAAAAAAACAATTTTAAATATGACCAAAGACTATCAAGCAGCTAAGGAAAATGTTGAAAATTTAGAAAAAATGCGAAAATTTTATCTAAAATATCGCGACACAGTTGGACTTGATGTTCGTCGTACTGAATTCTTTGATGAAAAAGGTCAGTTTAATAAAGAAAATCCAGACTTAATCTCAGATGATGAGTTTGGTGAGATTGGAAGATTCTATCCAAGACTAAATCAAAAAGGTCAATTAAGCGATGAGTTTGGTTATGATATTCCTTTCAATGAACAATTAGAAACTGCATCGTTGTTTTCAAGAGTACAATTTCTAAGTTATTCAATTTGAAATTGAACCAAGTCATACTTTATTGATAATATAAACCAGGCTTTCATCCAAGGAATTTATTCTCAATCTCCATATGAAGTGCGAAAAAACATTCGCTCATCATTTGAAGAACAAAATAAAGACTATAACATCTTGTTTGGAGTAGTACCATTTACGCCTCAAACAGATGATCTTGGAACTTACTTTAAGGCAATGAGCTCAGATGTTGGATTTAACGTTTATGGAATCAAAGAAAAATCAATTAACCAAAAATTAATCGATCGCTCTTCGGGAAAAAATTTAATTGAAGAATTACATAAAACCGAAAAAGGAATTGTTTTAAATGCAACACTAGCCAAACAATTAAATGTTAGAACTGGTCAAACTATTGACTTACAACAGCTTCAAACTGCTTTATACAATGATAATGGTGTAATTAGTACCCAATCATGAGATTCAAGTGATATTGACGCTAAGGTAAAAATTAACAATCAAGAATACACTAATGGTAAATATTTATATAGTGGTTCACAATCAGGAACTGATGATTTGATTAAATGAAAAAATTCTGAAATTGGTGATAAATACATTTTAAACTCAACAGTTAACCTAACCCCAGCACCAGGAACAGCTCCAATTAATCCATCAGAAATGAATAAAAACATTGTAAAAGGTAATACCGCCTTGAAGAGTGAATATCAAAAAATTGAGGGTTATGTTGTTACTGGTATAACTAACCAATATGGTGACGGTAAAGCCTGAATTAAGGAAACTGAAGCCAAAGAAATTTCTCGATATGACGAAAGTGAAGCGCAACTATTTCAATTATTTATTAAAGAGTGAGCTAATCCTTTTGTTAAAGAAAATACAGAAATCAAGAATCAAAGTCTCTTAAAAGCTCTTAAAGGACTTTCTACTAGTGACTTTGTAACAAGTTCAGGCAAAGATGTGGGAAATAAATTTGAAAACTTCAAAACCTCAGATTACGATCATCGTGACGAAATCTTGAAAATGTTTAATCATGAATATCCAATGTTCAACTACAAACTTTCGGGTTCAAAAAAAATCGATGATATTGATAGCGGTCTAACTCAAACCCAAACATTTGGTGACTATTCAGTTCCAGCAATGCAAGGGGGAACATATGGTAATGACTTTTATCCAACTTATGGAAGGGAAGCTGCTGCTAACTTATTACCCAAAGAACAAGTAATAGCTACTTTAGAAAGCATTTTAGGACTAGCAAACTCAATCTTAATCTTTATTGCGATTATTTCAGTCATTTTAAGCTTTGTAATCATTATGCTAACAAGTAATGTTATAATCGCTGAAAATATGAGAATTATAGCCACAATGAAGGTTCTGGGTTATAGCAACCGTAGTATTACAAATTTAGTTTTAAGTATGTATATTCCAGTTGTTGTTATAACATCGATCTTAGGATTTATCACTTCTATGGGTATTTTAATTGCAGGAGTTGGATTCTTGGGAGTTGGTGGTACTATTGTTCCATTTATGTTGAAATGGTATTGACCAACATTTGTAATCAGTATTGTTTTTGCACTATACACAATCTCATACTTAATGAGTTGATATTCAATGAATCGTATCAATCCACTAAAAGCCATTCAAATAGATTAGGGGAGAAACTTTATGAAAAAAATTTTAACAGCTTTAGCTTCAATAACTTTATTGACCAGTTCAACAACAACTTTAGTTGCTTGTTCTAGTTCACGTAATTGAGATGACATAAAAGTCGATCCACCACTATTTGATGTTTCAGTTACTGGATTTGAAGGCACTGGTCTAAGAGATATAAAAATAGTTGTTAACCAAGATTATTTGGTCTTGGAAAATGATATTCTCACAGCTCTAAAGGACACTCCATGAGAAGAAGAGGGCACTACTCAATGGAGTTACACTAAAAATGGGATTGATTTAAAACCATCAGAATTAGAAGATTTTGATTGAACAAGAAATGCCACTTATCAAGTTATTGTGAAGTCATTAATCGATGACAAACCCGGTTTGGCAATTTATACTTTTGATGTAATGAACTCAATGCACATTGCAGATAATCTAAGAACAACCAATATTGGTGAAATTGATGATGATCGTGAAAAAACAATCCTTATGGCATTGATTTTCCAAAACATGAATTTAATCCCTTATATTAACGAAATTGCTGACCAGTACATTGAAACTGGAGGTAGTGGAAATATTAAAATTATTAAAGATGAAAAAACCCAACAATCAATTGGGGCTATTATTGAATCTGGGCAACCAGGTACTAATGGTGTGGGAACGTTTACAGGAAATGTAGAAATTAGTTTTCAACTATATCCTAAAAATCCACCCCAAACCCCAGATGATATTGAAACATTAACAAAATACCCAGATATTGGATCTGTTCAAGATAAAAGAAAGTATTCAATTATGATGGCCTATATAATCGCCAATTTCAACTCAAAATTAGGAAAACTAAGTGAGTTAGTTAACGATTTGGAAGTGGTTGACATAACAGATACATCAGCTGTTATGAAATCAATTCCAGGATCACTATATTTTACAGGTAGTGTAAAAGTTACCTACAAAATTGGTGATTAAAAATAACAATTAAAAAAATAAAGAAGAAACAAAGGAAAGAAGAAACAAATTATGAAAAAATTATTAAGTATTTTAGCATCAACTTCAATCATAGCAACTACTGGATTGAATGTTGTTGCTTGTGATACTGGCTCAAAACCAAAGCCAGATGATAGAATTATAGAAGGAAACATCGGACCAACTGAAGGTGATGATGAATCAATTATCAAAAATCTGAATGTTGTAGCAGATAGACACTGAACTAAAGAACAAATGGTAGCTGCGGGATCGACTGGAAAAATTTTGGATAGTAAAAATGTTACAGCCGAAGATGTAATTGAAGGTATTAACTGAATGAATAACACAGCAATTACACCAGAAGATGTTGATGTAAAAATGGATGTAGACAAGAATATGGCGATTGTTACTGCAAAAGAGGGTTCAAAATTTTATGGAACAAATAATTTTCTTTTCAATAAACAAGTTAATTTTGAAGAATTTATCAAAACAGCTGATTTAGGTGACATTTACTTACCTGAGTCTCTACCATTTCCACCAACAAATCCAAAAAAGGGATTGAATGTTTTACCAGCACTGACATTATTAATGGAATTTGTGGGGGACAGAAATCGTGCGCTTGAATTAGTTGTTGATGTTGTGGCTAAACTAAGTTTTAACATTGGTCTTGCGGGAATTATTCCTGGAAATCCGGCCACAAAATGAGTTACAATATCAGAAGATAACGCTTCTGTTAAGTTAGTTGAAAATGGTTTAATGGAAGGACAAATCATTTTTAAATATAAAAAAAATGTAGATAATCGTCCAGAAATTGCCGATTTGATAAAAGTAACTGATCTAGGAAAATTATCAACCAAAAGTGATGAAGATATCATTAAAGCTGTTTATAAAGCAAATGTTAAGACCCTTAAAAAATATGGTGAAGCAGAAATTCTAGATGCACTAGAGGTATTTAGTGAAAAGGACAAAACATATGTTCAATTTAAAGCTGGAAATAATAAATTTAGAGGTCACGATCCAGCATCATTTACAATTATAAACACAAATTTAGCTTCAGAAGATAAGTTTAGGGAAGAGGATTACCAACTTCCAATAACATTCTCATAGAAATTAGATACCAATTATATTAATCAAAAAATCTATTTATTAGCTAATAGGCTAAATAATAGTTTTTTTTAAAAACGTTAGAACACTTATTAGTTCAGAAACTTATAAGTTAGAGGAGAAAAAACATGAAAAAATTATTAGGAATATTAGCAACTTTGGGGCTAACAACTGCAACTGTAGGAACTACAATTGCATGTGGAAATAACAAAACAGAAGAGCCCGATAAAATATCATCAGGGGATTTAGGTGATGAAAAAGTAATTAGTGTTAGAAATGTTGTTGTTGATAGAAACGTAAGCAAACAAGAATTAATTGCCCAAGGAGCTGATAACTCAAAAATAACAAGTCAAGGAATAGTTGATGGAATTAACTATGCAAATAATACAGCTTTAACAGTTGATGATATTGAAATAGAATTCAACAACGAAGCCAAAACAATGGCTATAATTACTGCTAAATCTGACTCAAAATTTAGCGGAACAGTTAATATGTATTTAAACTTTGATGTAGATATTCAAAATATTATTAAAAAAACAGACATTGGTAATATTTATATTTCAAAAGAAGTTTGAGACGATAAAACCACAATCACCTTAGCAACTCTATTAGCTGAGTTTATTGGAGATCGAAATCCTATTTTAGAAGGATTAGCAGATCAAATGTTTAAATTATCAATGAGTTCGCTATGAACTCCTGGTTTGATAGAAATTGGTGAAGATGTAATCACTTTTAATTTTGACAAACTAGATGATGCCACTTGTTTTATCAAGGGTATTGTTAGTGTGAAATTTATTTACAATGATGATAATCGTTTAACAATCAAAGAAGCTGTTACTCAAACTGATTTAGGTAAAATTGCTAACAATCAAAAAGAGACTATTTTAAAAAGAGTTTATGAATTAAACAAATCAAATATGAAACAAATTACAGAAGCTGATTTTATTAAATACACAATTGTAGCAAAAGAAGAGGGTGAACCAAAAAACGACTATATCCAATTTTTAGCTGGTACAAGCTTATTTAAGGGTCATGATGACACAGCAGCCCAACTTATTGGTCTAGAATTAGAAGATATTCACTTACCAATAACTTACACAGTTTAATACCAAAATCACCCTTAAAGGGTGATTTTATTTAATTTTATATATTTAATATAAATAAATGCTGATAATTTTTTCTAATTAGGATAAATTTGTTGATAAAAATATCTTATATGGTATATTAAAAAAGAAAGGAAATATTATTTATGTCAAAAGCAGAAATTTTAACAGATGATAAGACCTTAGTAAGTGACAAAAAAGTTGCTGAAAAGAAATTATCATCAAAGTTGGCAAAAGCAAATTCAGGCCAATCAAGTTGAAATAAATTTTTAAGTCTTCTTCAAGAACTTGGTAAAGCACTACAATTCCCAATTGCTGTGCTACCATTTGCAGCGATTTTAAATCGTTTTGGAGCCTTAGGAATTCAATTTACAACAGATGCTGCTGGTGAAATCACAAACCAAGCAGGTTACTGAATTTCGTTCTTTTTCCAAGCACCGGGGGGGGTTGTGTTTGATAACCTACCGTTGCTATTCGCAATCGGGGTGGCTTTTGGTTTAGCCAAAGATCACCGTGGTGAGGTCGCCTTAATTAGTACTGTATTTTATCTAATTATTGTGGCAATGACAGGAGCAGAAAGAAGTCTTCCTGTGGCAATTTATAAAACTTTATTACCATTTGAAGCAGCAGATGGGACTAAGTTCTCTAGCCTATTCTTTGTACCAGTCTACAAAGAAGGCGCTATTGTTGGGGGAGCTTATGTTTTAAGTGTTGGAGTTCTTGGAGGAATAGTTGCTGGATGTTTATCAGCATATCTATATAACCGCCTAAAAGAAATCGAATTACCTCAAGCATTATCGTTCTTTTCAGGACGTCGTTTCGTACCAATGGTGGCTATGGTTGTTGCCATGGGGGTTGCATTGGCTTTCGCTATTGTATGACCATGAATTCAATTCGTATTAATGAAATTTGGTAATTTAGTTGCTGATCCAACTAAACCAGAAGTAGCGGTTCCTGGAACTGCAATGTTTGCAGCACTAAACCGTTTCCTATTACCATTTGGACTACACCAAATTTTAAACACATTCTTCTGATTCCAATTACCAATTAAAGGGGTTGTAATTGACCCAATTACTGGTAATGCTGGAACAAATGAAATTTGAGTAAGTGGGGATATTAATGCCTTCACCAAAGGAATTGAAGGATCTGGATTATTCCAAGGTGGTTGATTCCCAATTATGATGGGTGGAATGCCAATGGCAGCCGTGGCCATGATTATGGCTGCACCAAAAGAAAAACGTCAACAAGTGGCTGGTTTCTTGGGTGGGGTAGCAGCAGTTTCATTTATTAGTGGAATTACTGAACCAATTGAGTTCTCATTTGTATTTATTGCACCAGTTCTATTTGGAATTCACGTTGGATTAAGTGCGGTATTCTTTGCAGTA
This sequence comes from Spiroplasma endosymbiont of Panorpa germanica, assembly GCF_964019765.1. Lineage (NCBI taxonomy): Bacteria > Bacillati > Mycoplasmatota > Mollicutes > Entomoplasmatales > Spiroplasmataceae > Spiroplasma > Spiroplasma endosymbiont of Panorpa germanica. The sequence goes on from NZ_OZ026461.1 coordinate 464,413, forward strand.
TCAACTGCTATGAGAATTCAAATTGGATTTGGATTTAGTGCCGGATTAATCGACTACATTGTCTCGTTTGCTCAATCGTGAGGATTCTCACAACACAATACTGGAGCATTCAGAGTATTATCAAACCCATTAATGACTTTAGTATTAACAGCAGGAGCTGGAGCAACATACTACTTTATTTTCTACACTGTGATTGTTAAAATGAATATTCAAACACCAGGACGCGAAATCGAAGTTGATGGAGCAGCACCAGTTGCTTATGTAAAAGCTGAAAAAACTAAAGGTAAAAAAGACTTTACTGCAAAAGCAAATGCTATTATTGAAGCTTTAGGAAGAGATAACATTGAAATTGTTGATAACTGTACAACTCGTTTACGTTTAACTTTAAAAGATGTTAATGATCCAAAAATCAATGATGCAGCAATTAAAGCAGCAGGGGCCTTTGGTATTAAAAGACTTGGGGACAAATCAATGCAAATTGTTTTAGGACCCGATGTTCAACAAGTTTCAACAAAAATGAAAGAATTATTGGACAAATAAAAAAAGTGGTTTTTACCACTTTTTTTATTTAGAAGAGTTATTTATATTTTAGTTATTATTATTGTTTAGTGATGGGCATAGTCCCCATAGCTATTGTGAGTGTGGTAAGTTTCATATTTAACAACAACTTCACCAACAGCTAAATTAGCATCTAGGGCAATAATAGTTGATTGTTGATTATTATTTATAACTCCTTCACGAGTATCCACGAAGAAGTATTGGAAGCCTAAGTTTCCAATTGTGGTTGGATTTTTCTCGCGAATTTTTTCTCACAGTTCATGAATACGAGGAGCCTTATCAAATCCAGCTCCAAATCTTCCTAGTTCTTTATTAACAATAAGTTTTTGAATATCCAATTTTTCACTTTTATATGGTACAAGATTATAGGTTACTTTGATTTCTCCGGTAAAAGAGTGAGCTCCCGGCTCAGCAATCAGGGTTGCACTTTTTGTTGTACTATCAACATTAGGTTTAAATTTCAAATCTTGAATTGATAAAAATCTTTTAGTGTAACCTTCTTTTTCAGGTTCTAAATCCGGATTCAATTTTTTGATTCCAATGAAAATTGAATATAGTTCCGGGGGAGCGTAAGTGTGTTTAACTTCTAAATCTCCTAGATCTAAAGTTTTAACCGCATCACTTAATTGTGTTTTACCTCTACCCTCAACCTTTGTTTGACAAGCTGTTACAGTTAATACTGGAGTTACTGTCAAAGACAGAGCTCCAAACATTGCTAATAACTTTTTCAAATTAGCCTCCTTCTTTTAAAAAATATTCAGTAGTAAAACTTTCTCCATCTTGTCATTACTGGTTAACAGTTATGCTAACTCAAATATATTAACATCTTTATTTCAAAAGGGAATAACTATATGAAACTTTTTGAATTTTTTTTGAAATATTTTTTAAATTATATTTAGTTATCAAATTATTTTTATCTTTTTTATTCTAATTTTTTAAAAAAATATTTTTTAAAATTAAAGAATATTTCTCAAAATATACTTAAAAAATATTTTTAGGTTAGTAGTTGTAATTTATCTTTTTTTAATAGTGTATAATATACTTGTATATAAAAAAAGGAAAGCGACTATGAATAAAAAAGTACATTTTAAAGAGTATCAAAAATTTATTAAACAATTCCAAAAAATTAGTTTTACCAACTTAATCTTATTTATTTGTGACTTGATCATATTTTCTGTTATTTTTACAGGATTCATTTTAGAAGTGAGTAGTATTTTAGATTCTAGTAATGGGGAAAAAACTGTGGCTTACGTAGTTTTAGTTTTATCATTTTATATTTTAATCAAGTTCACGATTACTAATTTCTTTTACAATAATATTTATTTTGTGAAACTGCACATCTATAATAAAGAAATTGTGATTGACGATGTCAAAATCGAGAAGAATGAAAATATTTGCATGACTCCATTTTGATTTTTAACAATTTTAATTTTAATAAATATTTTTTCAACTATAATAATAAATTATCAAGCAGATACTGCTTTTGAAAATAAACCAATTATTTCTGCTTGTGTTTCGACAATGGCTAGCATTTTACTAATTCCATCTTTTTCTGCAATTCTAAATAAGGTGACTGAAATCAAAAAACCAGTAGTTAACAATTATACAAACCTAGTCAAGCAACAATTCGTTAGCTTTGAAAAAATATTTGAAAATTATGAAGAATCAGAAAATTTTGAATTTATTAATTTTAAAGAGCTTTCGCTGCAAAGTAAAAAGGGTATTTTCCTAATAACTAAAGATAAAAAAAATAAATCAGAATTTGAAAAATTTAATAAAGAAATTATTGAAATCTATGATATCATCTGAAAGAAATATTATCAGCTTCTGTACTCAACTAGAAATATTAACTCCAAAAGCAAAACACAATATTTGATTGAGAGACAATTTGATAGTATTTTTATAAATTTCTTAGAATGATAAAAAACGTTATTTTCTTTAAATAATAACTTGTTTATAATGAGTTATTATTTTTTTTACTTGGTAAATTAAGGTAATATATTTCTGCCTTTAGAATTTAATTTAGAAATAATTTTTAATTTCATTGACTTTAAATTTTAAGGTGTTATTCTATTTGTAAGGATGAATCCGGTATGAATATCAACCTAATGTTGTTATTTAAAAGATTCTTCTAAAGATTTCAGATTAGAAGAAATAAGATTAGTAAAGTTATTTATTGATTGAATCGAGGTTTTCTATGAAGGATTTTACCATTGTTGATAATTATATTAATGGTAATTTAGTAAAAAATAATAAGGATAATAAATATTTAGATTTGATTAATCCTGCCAATAAAAAAATTATTGGAAAAGTTATCTTATCTGATAAAGATGATATAGAAGAAATTATTTCTTTTGCAAAAAAAGGTTTTAAAGTTTGAAGTAACTATTCAACCCCGAAAAGAGTTGAAGTAGTTTTAAATTTTTTAGAACTAGTTAGAAAAAGTAAGCAAGAACTAGCTGAAATAATAACTATTGAAAATGGCAAACCAATTTTTGAGTCATTGGGTGAAGTTCAAAGAGGAATTGAAAGCATACAACACGCAGTTACTACAATGAATTTAGCAATGGGGGATTCGTTAGGAAATATTGCGACGGGAGTTGAGGCTACTAGCTATAATTACCCAATAGGGATAGTAGCGGGTATTTGTCCTTTCAATTTCCCAATGATGGTCCCTTGCTGGATGTTTCCACTAGCAATAGCTTTAGGTAATTGTTTTGTATTAAAACCTTCTGAGAAAACTCCACAACTTAGTTTAGAGTTGGCTCGACTATTTACTAAAGCTGGTTTACCTGAGGGAGTTTTAAGTATTCTAAATGGTGGCAAAGAAGCTGTGGATGCAATCATTGAAAATAAAAATATTAAAGGTATTTCTTTTGTTGGAAGTAAAAGAGTTGGACAATACATTTATCAAAAAGGATCTGAAAATTTTAAAAGAGTGCAAGCTTTAACAGGAGCTAAAAATCATTCTATTATTTTAAAAGATGCTAATATAGACCATGCTGTTGATCAAATTCTTAAATCAGCATTTGGTTCTGCGGGTCAAAGATGTATGGCTTGTTCGGTTGTAGTTATTGAAAATCAAGTTGCTGATGAATTTTGTCAAAAATTAGTTACCAAAGCTAAGATGCTTAAAATCGGAGATGGTTTGGTAAAGGATACAACTTTGGGTCCTATAATTAGTGAGCAAAGTTTGAACAATATTTTGAAATATATCGAAGAAGGAATTGCTCAAAAAGCGAAACTGATCTTGGATGGTAGAGAAGTTATGGATGATAGTGGATACTTCATTGGGGCAACTATTTTTGATGAAGTCACAAGTGAAATGAGTATTTGAAAAGAAGAAATATTTGGTCCGTTACTATCTATTGTTAGAGTTGATAATTTACAAGAGGCCATTGCAATCACAAATGAATCAGATTTCGGTAATGGTGCTTGCTTATTTACAAATAATGCTGCTTCAATTAGAACTTTTCGTGAAAATATTGATGCTGGTATGCTTGGAATCAATTTAGGAGTTCCTGCACCGATTGCTAGTTTCCCGTTTTCTGGATGAAAAGATTCATTCTTTGGAACTTCGCACACAAATGGTAAAGATGGGGTAGCTTTCTATACCAGAAGAAAAGTTGTCACAGCACTTTTGAATATTGGTAAAGCCAAATAATGAAAAAAAATTTAATTCACAGGAAACCGAATCAATCTGAGTCAAGTTTTTTAGAATTACATAACATAGATATGGAAAATTCAAATTTAAAATATATTGAGTTTAAAGTCATCAAGATGAGAAAGGGACAAAAATGATCTTTTTCAAACTACAGTAATGAAGTTTGCGTAGTTATTTTAGAAGGGCAATTGAAAATCAGAAGTTCAAAAGCTAATAAAGTATTTTCCTTATCACGAGCAAAAGGGGTTTTTACAAAAATTCCAAGTGATAGTTTGTATGCCGGAGATAATGATGAATTAAATTTTGATTCGAAAAGCGATTGTGAATTTTTAATAGCAATTGCTAAGGCAATTAAAAGTCTTGAAACAGTATTAATAAAATCTAGTAGCGTCAGAATTGAAAAAAGAGGGAAACATGGTAATTATAGAACAGTTTTTAATATTTTAGATGATCAAAGTGAAGTTTCAAGTAGCCTAATAGTTGTTGAAGTTTATACAGATCACGGAAATTGAAGTAGTTACCCACCCCATAAACACGATACCTTTATCGAAAATCAAGAAAATATTTTAGAAGAAACCTATTTTCATAAAATAAGTTCTAAGAGCGGATTTGTGTTGCAAAGAATTTATGATAATGGTAAAAATGACAATACTTTTGTGGTTAAAGATGGGGATGTCGTTCTTGTAAAGAGTGGTTATCACCCAGTTTCTGTCCCACCAGGATACAATTCTTACTATCTAAATATTATGGCAGGACCAATTAAAAAATGAAATTTTACAAATGACCCTGACCATGAATGAATTATTTCAAAATAGAATTAAGAGGTTAAATATGAGTGAGTTAGATATAATAACTTTTGGTAGAGCTTGTATAGATTTAAATTCAATAGAAGTTAATGTACCCATGGAAGAAACAAAAACTTTCGCTAAATATGTGGGGGGATCACCTGCAAATATTGCCATTGGATGTGCTAATTTAGGATTGAGAACTGGTTTTATTGGAAAGCTCTCAAGTGATCAACACGGTCGCTTTATTAATAATTATTTAATGGAAAAAAACGTAAACACAAGCGGTGTTGTTTGAGATCGTGATAATCATAAGAGTGGTTTAACTTTTACAGAAATTTTAAGTCCTCAAGAATGTAGTATAATGATGTATCGTCAAAAGGTTGCTGATTTATTTATTAAACCCAGTGAATTGGATGAGGATTTTATCAAAAGCGCTGGGATAGTTTTAATTTCTGGCACCTCATTAAGTAGTAGTCCCTCAAGAGAAACTGCCTTAAAACTCTTAGAAATTTGTGAAACAAATTTTATTCAGGTTATTTTTGAATTAGATTATCGACCATATAGTTGAAAAAATGATATTGAAACTTCAATTTACTATAATTTAGTTGCTAATAGATCGCAAATAATTATTGGCACTAGAGATGAATTTGACAAAATATTTTCAAAAAATAAATTAACAGATTTACAGATTGCTGAAAATTATTTAAATCAAAATTCTCATTTAGTTGTAATTAAACACGGAGAGCAAGGATCAAAAGCCTTTCTAAAAGATGGCACAATTGTTCAAGCTGGAGTTTTTAAAACCAAGATATTGAAGACGTTTGGAGCGGGAGATTCTTTTGCATCAGGTTTTATTTATGGTTATATCAAAAATGAAACAATCAAAAAATCTTTATTAATGGGTAGTGCTGCAGCATCCATTGTTGTTGGCTCTCATAGTTCATCAGATGCATTACCAGATTTAAAAGCTATTAAGGAATTTATGATTTTGAATGAAGGTGAAATTAATGAAGTTAGTTAAATTAACAGTAGGACAAGCGATTATTAAATTCATCGATAACCAATATCTTTTATTTGATGGGGTAGAAACCAAATTTGTTGAAGGGGTTTTTAACATTTTTGGTCACGGTAATGTTTTAGGTTTAGGAATTGCTATGGAAGAATCAAATCATTCTTTAAAAGTAATTCAAGGAAAAAATGAACAAGGAATGGCAAATGCTGCAATTGCTTTTGCCAAGGAAAATTTACGTCGAAAAATATTTGCTGTGACAACTTCAATTGGACCAGGATCAACAAATCTAATAACAGCTGCGGCAACAGCTTTTGTAAATAATCTTCCGGTTTTATTATTTGTTGGTGAAACATTTTCATCTAGACAACCAGATCCTGTACTACAACAAATTGAAGTTGAACAAAGTAATTTGATCACGGTTAATGATTGTTTAAAACCGGTGTCAAGATATTTTGATAGAATCTATCAACCTCAACAATTAATGTCGGCTTTAATTAGAGCTTTTGAAGTTCTCACAGATCCAAAATCTCAAGGACCAGCAACTATTTGCTTACCCCAAGATGTGAGTAACAAATATTTTGAATTTGAAGAAAGTTTTTTCAAAAAACGAGTTCACTATATGAAACGTGTGATTCCTGATGATTTTGAAATAAATAAATTTGCACAAATAGTACAGAAATCACAAAGACCTGTAATTACTGTTGGTGGGGGAGTTAAGTATTCTGACGCCAGTGAAATTGTTATGCAAATTAGTGAAAAATTTAATATCCCTATTGTTGAAACCCAAGCGGGTAAATCCGCCGTCCCCTATAATTTTTTAAATATCTTAGGGGGAGTTGGGGTGACTGGTAACCAAATCGCCAATGAAGCAATTCACAAAGCAGACTTAGTCATAAATTTAGGAACGCGACTAACTGACTTTACAACTAACTCCAAAAAGTCATTTTCCAACACGAATGTTGAAGTAGTTAATGTGAATATCAACAGATTTCAATCCATGAAAATAGATGGTTTTAGCGTAGTTGGCGATATTAAAATAACCCTAGAAAAATTGCTAAACAAAATTCCGAATTATAAAAGTCAATATGATGATCAAATCTATAAATGAAGAGCTAATTGGGCTCAAGAAATAGAAAGAATTGAAAATTTAAAAGAAAATTTTCAAGAACTGATTCAAATTGAAAATCATTTTGACGAAGTTAAAATGAAGGATTATTCAAATAGTTTATCAACTATGTTATCTCAGGCACAAGTGATAGTTAAATTGAACAAGTTACTCCCTGACAATAGTATTGTTGTTGGTGCGGCCGGTAGTTTACCTGGAGATTTACAAAGATTATTTGAAACAAAAATGAAAAACGGATATCACATGGAGTATGGTTATTCTTGCATGGGCTATGAAATAGCTGCAGCCCTTGGGGTTAAGATTGCTAATCCAGATAAAGAAATTTTCGCTTTTGTTGGTGATGGTAGTTTTTTGATGCTGCATACTGAATTGGTGACAGCTTTACAATATAACTACAAGATAAATATTTTGCTATTTGATAACTCTGGTTTTGGATGTATAAATAATTTACAAATGGATATTGGTGGTAAAAGTTTTTGTACCGAATTTATCAATTTTGAAAATCAAATAATGAATATAGATTATTCAACAATTGGAAAAGGATACGGACTTGAAACTTTTAAAGTTAACAAAATTGATAATCTAGAAACCGTTATCAATCAAGCTTTGAATAGTTGCAAATCAACATTGATAGAAATTAAAGTACTTCCCAAAACAATGACCAAAAATTATGGGGGATGATGACATGTTGGAGTCCCTGAGACTAGTAACAATAAGGATGTTAGTTTAGCTAATAAAAAAATTAATGAAGAACTAGAAAAAATCCGTAAATATTAGTAAGGAAAGTAGAGGTTATTTTATGTTAAATAACTACGAAATTAAATTAGCTATTGCTCCAATCGCATGAACCAATGATGACATGCCTGAGTTAGGAGCGGAAAATACTTTTGAACAATGCATCAGTGAAATGGCTTTATCAGGTTTTCAAGGAACTGAAATAGGAAATAAATACCCAAAAGATCCTGAAGTTTTAAAAAGATTTTTAGAACAAAGAAACCTGAAGGTTGCTAGTGCCTGGTTTAGTGCCTTTTTAACAACCAAAACGTTTGAAGAGGTGAAGATGGACTTCATTAACCACCGAGACCACTTACATCAATTGGGTGCTAAAGTTATTGTTGTGTCTGAGCAAGGCCATAGTATTCAAGGAGATTTCACCAAAGCAATTTTTAACGATAAGCCAATTTTTTCAGAAAATGATTGAAAATTATTGACAACAGGACTTGAACTTTTAGGTGATTTAGCTCATGAAAAAAATATGGAAATAGTTTATCACCATCATATGGGTACAGGAGTGCAAACAACAAGTGAAATTGATCGCTTGATGCGTGAAACCAATGAGGATAAAGTTAAACTACTATTGGACACAGGACACTTGCTTTACTCGGGAGAAAATCCCTTTGAAATATTTGATAAGTACTCACATCGAATCAAACATATGCATTTTAAAGACATTCGTTCAGATAAATTAGCTCTGACAGTGGAGAAAAAACTGAGCTTTTTAGAATCAGTAAAGATTGGTGTTTTCACTGTTCCAGGAGATGGAATCTTTGATTACAAACCATTTGTGGAAAAAGTTAAGGCTGCTAATTATCGCGGTTGAATAGTGGTAGAAGCAGAACAAGATCCAGCCGTTGCCAATCCCTTTACGTATGCGCTTATAGCTAGAAAATATATGAAAGAAAATTGTGATATTTAATTTTCAAGAGGAGGAATTAAAATGAACAAAAATATTGTAGGAATCATTGGCTTAGGCCGAATTGGAAAACTTCATTTTGATAATATAATTAATTATCAAGGAGTCGAAATAAGATATGTTTTTGATGCTTTTGCAACTGATTTAAATGATTATCTAAAAGATTATCCTAACGTTAAAGTTGTTAAAGACTATGAAGAAATTCTAAATGATAAAGAAGTTAATGTGGTTTTTGTATGTACACCAACCACAACCCATTCAGAGATCATCATTAAAGCTGCTAACGCTGGTAAAAATATTTTCTGTGAAAAACCGATTAGTTTTTCAGAAGAGGAAACATTGTCAGCTTATGAAGCTGTTGAAAAAGCTAATGTAAAATTTCAAATTGGTTTTAATAGAAGATTTGATAAAAACTTTATGGATGCAAAAAAAGCAATTTTGGATAACAAAATTGGGGAACTACATATTTTGAACATTACTTCACGTGACCCTGAACCCCCAAATTTAGATTATGTTAAAAAATCTGGGGGAATTTTTATGGACATGTCAATTCATGACTTTGATATGATAAGATTTATCTCAAGCTCTGATGTTGAAGAGGTTTATGTAAATGGAGCTGCTCTGGTTAATCCCGACATTGCCAAAGTGGATGACATTGATACAGCACTAATTTCGCTGAAACTTAAAAATAAAGCAATTGGTTCAATTGATAATAGTCGTCAAGCAGTATATGGTTATGACCAAAGACTTGAAGCTTTTGGTAACTTAGGTAAAGTAAATGTTAAAAATAATTTACAAGATAACATTTGTATCGCCAATAGCGATAGTGTTATGTCAGCCAAGCCTCAATGATTCTTCTTGGAACGTTACAAAGAAGCTTATATCCTAGAAACAAAATTATTTTTTGAAGCTGTAAGTAACAATAAAGAAACTTGTCCTAATTTCTTAGATGGAATTAAGGCACAAAAAATTGCTAAAGCTGCAAAAGCATCACTAATTAGTGGTAAACCAGAAATAGTTGAGAATGTAGATTAATATTTTTCAAGTTAGTTGGTTATCACACAACTAACTTTTATTCGTCTCGGCGTAAAGGAGTTATATGAGTGAATTTACTTCGTTTCTAAAGGACTTCTTTGGGTTTCCTGCAATTTTAATAGGTATTTTTGCCTTATTGGGAAATCTGTTGCAAAGAAAATCTTTTACAAAATCGATTGTATCAACTCTAACAGCTGCTCTTGGATTTTTGATTCTACAAGCAGGTGGAGGTTTTATATCCGAAGTTCTGGTAAAATTTTCTTCGGGTTTTAAAGCGCTATTTGGGATAGAAGGGGTTTTACCAAACTCTGATCCTCTAGCAATTAGTATTTTAGCCACAGTAGCTGATGTAGCGACAATGGCATCATTTATGTTATTGATTTCGATCATTTTAAATGTTATCCTGGCTAGAGTAACAAAATTTAAATATATCTTTTTAACAGGTCATCATGCTTTGTATTCTTGTGTTGCCTTAGCGTTTTTATTTAAGGTAGCTAATATTAGTATTTCCACAGACTGGTGATATTACATAATTGTTGGTTCAGTTATTATTTCCCTTTATATGTTATTAACCCCAGCGATGACAAGCAAACAAATGCAATTCTTAACTAAGTCAGATAAAATTTTTATTGGACATAGTAACTCGCTTGGTTTTGCAATTGCTGGTCAAATTGGTAATTGGGTTGGAAAAATCAAAAAAGGAAATGTTAAATCAACAGAAAATATTAATTTTCCAAAATGGCTTTCTGTTTTTAAACATTCAGCTGTTTCGGTCACCATAACGATGTTTATTTTGTTCTCAATAATTTACTTTTCTCTATGAGCCACTCAGGGCCGTGCAGTCATGGAAAGTATTGGAATTTTACAAAAAGGAGAATCACCAATAGCGTTAGTATTCATCTTATCCCTAAAATTTACAGCTGGATTAGAAGTATTAATGTTTGGAATTCGATTAATGATAGGGGAGTTAATGCCGGCTCTGGAAGGAATTAGTAAAAGATTTATTCCAGGAGCTCGTATGGCAGTTGATTGTCCAGTAGTGTTTAATTACGCCCCCACAGCAGTTTTGATCGGCTTTCTAAGCAGTTTAGTCGGGGGCATTGTTGGATTTGGAATATCAGTTGGACTAAATAGTGCCGCTCCCGCTGTTATAAGTGCGGTAATTATTCCAGGAATCGTGCACCACTTTTTTACAGGTGGGACAGCAGCCACGTTTGCTAATGTAAATGGGGGAATAACTGGAGCTATTTTAGGATCCTTTACTAATGGTTTGATAACAACTTTTGTTCCAGTTATGTTTTTAGCAATGCAATCAAGTTTTAATTTCAATTTCCAAGAAGGAAATGCGCTATTATTTGCTGAAACCGATCATACAATATTTGCAACAATTGGTTCGTTTTTGCAATGAGCCCCCGCAAAATGAATTGTTTTGGTATTAGCCTTTATTGTTCTAATATATTTGGTGGTTGATGGAGTTATTCATGAAGTCAAAGATCGTAAGATCAACCCAGATAAATACTTAAAAATCAAAGAAGAACGTTTAGAGGAAAAAACTAAATTCCTAAATGAAAGAAAACTTCTCAGAGATGAAAAGAAAAAACTGCAGGAGTTAAAAAAAATTAAGAGATAGTTATTAACTCAAAAAATCTTTCACTTTTTGTGAAAAATTTTTGTAATTTCTTAAGATAATCATCAAATAGAAAAGAAGCCTCAAAATTGAATAATTTGGTTTTAATTTTATTTACTTATTTTGTTTAAGGTGTTATTCTTGTCAAATAGCAAGTTTGGAAAATGGACTTTTTATCGTTATTTTGGTATAATTATCAAAGATATTATGAGGTGACAAAATGTTAATAAATAAAATAATTGCAAGGAATTTCATAACTCCTGGTATAAAAGAATTAAAATTTAATCAAAATGGTCAGTTGGCCAATGCAACAGCTAAAAAAGACAAAAAGGATGTTGTTTCACAACTACTAGATATTGTAAACGGTGCTTGATATAGTTACACCATTTCTTTTGAAAGATTTTACCCAAAATTTTCTAAGATAACTAAGAATATGGATTTGGAAATTGATTGTTTAATTACTTTGGATGACACTGAAATGGAACAATTTAATATTCAATTGAAATCTGATGGTATGAAGCCAATTGAATCAACAGAATTCATGTTTAAGATCAAGGTTTATTGACCTTACATTTTCCCGGTTATAATCTTAGAACCACTAACATTTAAAAAGGAAAAACAAATAGTTTTTGGAAGTCACTATTCAAAATTTATTAAGACTAATTTAACAAAAAAAGAAATCCTTGCTGGAGCCGGTATCAATGCCGTGGCTCAATTTAGAAAAAAATACTTTAAATTAAAAGAACAACCAGTTTCTAAAATTTTAAGAGATCAACATTTAGAATTCTTAAAGTTAATTAGAGCAACGTTCACATATGATAATAAATTTATTGGCAAATTAGCCAGATTAGTTTACAATATCGATGATGGTGATATTTTAAACTATGCTGATAATCCTGAGTTTTACTTAAATCATAAAAACATTAGCAGCTGATTAAATTCTTTCCAATTGTTTATAGATTATCCTGAATTTAAAATGCATTTTTTTGAAATGGTTTATGAATTCTTCTTGGTTGATTTACAATGACTTTACTCAACTAGAACTATTAATAATGGTTATGAAATTCAGAAAATCTTATTAGACAATAATGCAGCCCATGCTATAGACTTTGTTAAATATGCTAAAATATTTAATGGAGAAATCCCTTTAAGCGAACGAAAATTGAGAGCTGAAAAATATGAGCAAAAACTATTAGAAGAAGCAATCGTTGATGTTGATTTTGATGAAAAATCAATTCAATTACTGATGAATTACAAGTTCTTAAGTCATCGCCAAGACAGGTTGCTAGAAAAGCAAGCACTTTTCAGTCCAAGAGGTAAGGGTGAAGTTTTAAATAACGCTATTGTTAATCAAGAAATTAAGGGTGATTGATTTGCCCAAAATAAATTATCAACAAAACTTGGAATTAATTATAAGGTGAATGAAACCGAATTATTATTTGCAAATAAAAATAAAAATAAAAATTCTTCACCAATTGTTGAAGAGGAAAAGGATTTTGTATTTGACTCAAAATTCTTTGATTAAAATTTTAGCAAATTTAAAGGCGATTAATTTCGCCTTTCTTAATTAATAGAAAGTTGAAAACTATATGAGTAATAAAAAAGATATAAACGAAAATGATTTACTACAAGACATTGATAGAGAAAAATTATTTAGTGAAATCAATGATAATAAAATGAAAGATTCGGATAAAAGTAGCTTTGTTGAAGCAATCATGGGCAATTATTTTTTAGATAACGACAACATTAACTTTTTAGAAGATTATGGTTATGGATTTTGAAAATATTTAGATAATGAAAAATGTATTTGCCTTAGTGATAAAAAATTTAAGGATTGCTGTAAGAAAAAGATGAAGAGACAAAAAGGATTTGAATTTGTCTCTTTAGTAGAGAGTCTTGATTCTGAAGAGACTTATAAAAAATATCTAAGTGATGCTAGTGTAAATTTAAATAAAATTATTGAAAAAAATATTCAAGAATCTAAATGTTCATTCCCAGATTGTGATAAAAAAGCTATTGAAAATTTCTTATACGATTTTAGCAATATAAAAAATAACTATCTTTCAGTGGTTAAAAAAAATATTTTAGATACAAGATTTACTATGGGAGAAAATTTCTTTCAACCAGTTGAGTCTGAGATGTTTAGTTTCTTTGGGTTTTGTGAAGAGCATGATAATTTAACATCATTGGAAAGTCTTAAACTAGATCTTAATTCAAGCCAGTTATCAATTGCGATGTTTAATTACAGAAATCTAGCATACAAAAAAAGTCGTCTTGAAAATTTTTATCAGACAATTTATGAGGAATTTATTGATAACTATTTAAATGTTTCAAAAGAGGGTTATCAAGCGATGATGGTATTCAAATTAAGAAGAACCATTAATTCAATCTTGGCAATCAGAAATATGTTTGAAAAATTAAAAGAAGCTATTAAAAATAATGATTTTAAAGAATTCAATTTCCAAAGTTTTGAGCTAAAGAAACAAGATAATTTTGTAGTCAGGGACCTGATTTATTTCCAAGTTACTCCAAAAAGTTACACAGTTATTAATTCAGTAAATAACCCCTTAATAAATGAGGATATCGCCTTAATTAGTTTATTTCAGGTTAAGAAAAGCTCGATTGTCCAATTTATGTATTTAAAAAGATCAAGCAAAATTGAAAGTTATTTTCAAGAATGAAAAGAAATTAACGAAGATAAGTTGAATAATTTAGAAAGTTGAGTTACCAACAATGCTCTAATTCTTACTGACAATATACTAATTTCTCAAAAAATGTGATCAAAGCTATCTCATGAGGACAAAATACTATATAGTGCATTAAATAAATTTAGATTTGAGAATCCAAAGCCTGGTCAGGAGTTTATTAAAATGAAATTCTTCGCTGGTTTTCAAAAGGGGAGTAATTTTTTCTAAGAGGGGACTTGTAAATGTCGTTTAAATGAATAACCTTAACAGTATTAATCGTTTTATATGTTTTTGCCTTGGTTATCACAGGAGTTTTAGCTTTAAGATACCAAAAAAAACATAAAAAATTTAAGACTGTAAATGAGCAAATGATAATTCTCCTAAAAGATGCAGAAAAAGAATTTTTAACCTCTAAAAACAGTTATAGTTGTAAATACCCGTTGCCAAAAAATGAGGATTTATTATTTCAAACAGAGAATGTTTGTGGCTTTAAAAAAAGTGTTAAAAAAAGGGAAGATGAAGATTTTTATATTAAAGCTGAGTTTTTTTTGGAAAAACAAACAATGAAAGAAAATTATTCTTTAAAGAATAACAAGTATAAGAATTTTGATTTTCAAGGAGAGTTAATACTTTCAAACTTTAGAATGCTGCTACAAAATGAGGATGGCTTTTTACAACTACCAATTCAAGATATTAAAGAAGTTAAACCAATGGTTTTTAATGTAAATTCAAATTATCAAATTGGAATATTTTTATTGACTGAGAAAACAGATTATAAAATCGTAACTGAAAATATGCAACTTTATTACTTTTTGAAAAAAATATCTAAGGAGGATTAATCTTGGATCAAAATCAATTGTTTGCCTTGAGTGGTTTAATACTTTCAATACTAATTTCTTTAGTATTTTTGTTTTTTTGAGTTAATTTATATATGAGATTATTACAAGTGAGAAAACTTAAAAATGAAAATGAATATTTCGTCAATGTTAATTTAAAAAGGATGGTTCTAATAATAGTGCCGGTCATCATGGTATTGCTATTAATTTTAATCACAGTTTTTTCAGTACTATTTTTGAGAAGTAAAACAATGATTTTCAGCTATTTATTTCAGTTTATTTTCCTAGGTTATGTTATCATTATGATTTGAGAGATTATTTTGATTTCTAAAAAGGGCAATTCGCTTGAGATTGTAAAGACTGCAAATTGATTAATTTTAGTTTCGGAGATAATTGAAATTAAAGATATTGTTAAGGTTGAATTTGATTTTCAACATAAGAATTTAATCTTTAAGATAAAAGTAAGCGAAACTATGAATAGGGAAGTTAAGGTTAGTTATATAGCAAATTTAAAAGATAGTTTTCATGCTGATTTAAGACAGTAAAAAAAGTACTCTATGAGTACTTTTATTGTTTATAAATACTTTTAATTGTTCAAAATGAAGAATTTTCAATTGATTCGGTTAGTGCATCTTTTTGAATAAATCCAAATTTATAATAAACATATTGCTTTGGAGCCAATCCTTTAGAATTATCATCAGATTTAGAGTATCTTAAAACCAATTCAATTTCTGGTTTCTGACCAACAATGTAATTCATTTCACTAATTTCAGTTATTTTAAATGATTTAGAAAATAATATTGGTAGATAGTGCTCTCTTTCCAAAATTGCTGAATATTCATTTGAATAAATAAACATTTTTTGTAAACCTTGAACAGTATTTTTTAAGGTTGTTCCGCTATATTCATTTTTAGATTTATCGTCTGACAACAAGTTTTCAAGTCCTTCGTAAAACGACCCCTTTTTAAAGTTTTCATTCTCCAAATTTGGCATTCCTAATAGTTCAGGGATCGATATCTTAGAACCAGGATTTGAAACACTTTTTAGATACCAACCTTTATTCATGTTTAATTTAATTAAAGCGGGTAGGGTTTGGATTTTAAAACTATTACTTTTTTGACCTTTATCATCAATTCTTTCATCCAAGGCGTTGTAAATCAAGTATTCTTCTTTTAAAGTTTCGATTAAATCCTTGATTTTTAAAACATTTAAAGTATTAAAATATTTTTTTCCTTCAGTGTCATAGTTATTTGCTACTTTCGCAAAAAGGTCAGTTATTTTCATCTGTTCGATGCTAATTAATTCTTTTGGTAAATTAAAGTTAAAAACTGTTGCAATTTGTGAAATTTTGTTATTTAATAAAGATCTAAGATTTGCAAAATTAGCTTTGCTTTCCGGGGGCAACTCTATTTTTAGTAATTGCAAAACCATTTCCAATAAATTTCCTGATCAAAGATTTTCAAAAACAAATTTAAGATTTTTGGCAGCAATATCTCCCATTCCCGGTGCTGAGCTATTGATAATTGCTACAACTCCTGAATTTATTGTAATCTGTGATTGCGATCCAAGTGCATCAAATACATAAGTAACAATCCTGTCAACAGGATTTTCAACTATTACTGTAGATTTAGATGCTGCAAATTTTGCGACTGAACTAGATAGGGCGTTTGTAATTGGTACAAAACCGTCCACTCGAGCTTGCCTTTTAAACAGGGCATTTAAAGTGGTTAATTTATATTCCTGCTTATTTTCGACTTGAAATAAAATCGAGAATAATCTTTGAATCCCATAACCATTGACATCTTTTTCAGGATCGGGAAAGAAGCTCTTAATTACTTTGGTTATCTTTTCCAAATCCAAAATTCCGCTAGCGTCAAAATCACTACTTCTAACTTTTTTCAAAATTATCAAATTTTTATCTTTGGCACTAAAAATGTGGTCTGAATCTGTTATATTTTCTACATTTAGATTGCAGTATTGATAATATGATTCCAAGTGTTTTAAAATAACCAGAATAGCATTTACTAATTTTGAAATTACATAAATTAAATCACCATCTGAAATACTAACTTTTTTTGATCCTCTAATTATTCCGTCAAAAATATTTGTTAAAATATTTGTTGCATTTGAACCTTTTATTTTGATCGGTGTTGTGGAAGTGAGTTCTTGACCGCCATCTAACATTATGCTTGTATTAGTCATTTTAGCTAGAGCTAGAGTAATTTGATTAATAGAGTAGTTAATGGCAAATTGTTGATTTTGACCCTCTAAAGCTTTAAAATCAAAAATTTCACCAATGGCATTTATGTTATTTGCTGTCATAATTTTACTAAAATTCTGGTACATTGATTCATTTAAAATCCCGCCTATAGCATCGCTTGTTAAAATCGTGGTAAGTGTGCTAGCGGTTTTTTGATTAAAACCACCACCAAAAACAACTAAAATAGTACTCATTAAGCCACTAATTGTATTAGCAAAAGCACTTTGAGGTGTTTTACCTTTTATATTTTGAACATTATTATTTTCATTGGTTTCATTTATAAAATTATTAAAGTTTGTATTTTTTCCGAATGTTGAATTTAGGACTTGTGAGAAGTTTGTACTTTTATTACCATTGTAGTTTTTTAATAAATCTCCAGCCTTTGAAGATTTATATTTACCCATTGTGTAGTCAAGATTAATATCTTCTTCTTGATTTAATATTAATGCGCGACCATAGTAGCTAAAAACTTCTGCTAATGATTTTACTTCCTTACTAACCTTACTAACCTTTGAAAAAGCTTGACATGCAATTACTGAAGTTGAAGTACTTGTTACAATTGCTAGCGTTCCTAAAATTGACAATAATTTCTTCATTAAAATTCTACCCCTTATTAAATTATTATAGCACTTAATTTTTATAAACTATTAAAAAAATAACATATTAGTGTTTATTTTTCATTCCAATCATTTCCCAAAATTTAGAAATATTATATTTTTCGTCTTTAATTTCGTGTGTCTTAAAGGCAAAGTGATATAGGTGGACTTTTTTAGTAACAGGTGAAGTATACTCAATATCATATTCAATAATCTCTTGATCTGTTTCAGAATTCAAAGAAATTAGGTTGAATTGTTTAAAATTACCCGAGTCTAAATAGGGGGTAAAGACTTTTTTATAAACATCCATCATTTCATAACTTACAAAATTTAGAATTTCAATTATTCCAGTTAATGTTTTTCTAAAAAATAGTCCCGAATAGTCGCCATTACCTGATTTATCATCTAAAATATTATGCAAGCTACCAAAAAGGGAATTATCAATAAGTGTCTGGTTTTGCTTATCAAACCCAAGAAATAAACTAATGTCCATCTTTTTGCCATCTTTTTGAACATATCATCCGGGATTGACTAATAGATTTAAAATTAGCGTAATACCACTTTGTTTTTGGTTGTTGAATTGCACCTCTCCTAGGGCGTTATAGGCATAATCCTCTTGACCTAGAACTGTAAAAATTTTCTTGATATCATTTAGGTTAATCTCAACTTTATCTAAACCTTCATAATTTTTTCTAAAAGCAATTACAGCATCTCTCAAAGAAATATTTATTAGAGATTCTAATACCAAAGGTAGTTCTAAGCCAAATAGACTCAAAAGCTTCTTCAAAGGAGTTTTAAATATTTGATTTAAATTTTTTATGCCATCTAGAACATTGCTGTCCATTGAGTCGGCAAATAGGCTTAATAAATCTTTGATTATTGTTCCTGAGTAAAGTTCGTTAAAAATGTTATTCATTTTTTTAACGATTTCTGGATTTGTTAGGGTTTCATGAATATCTGGTGCAGCGGCTTTGATCAAATTTAAAGTAATTTGATTGAAACCAAATTCTGCTCCATTTGTTGTGGCGATTACTATTTTGTAAATTAAATTATGAATTGCTCCTTTAATGATGCTTGGTATTCCTTCAATGTATTTTAAACCCTTTCCAATACCAACAATTAGTTGAGAATAACCTTTATTAACGATGGAATTCCCAATTAGTGAATATTCATGTCTATCTAAATTATCAACTTTAAACAACATTGTCAGTAATTTTTGAAATCCAAATCCATTTAAGTTAGTTGAATTATCATCGAAAACATCATGAAGTATATCAAGAAGATATCTGAAATTTATTGTACTGTTTGTATCAAAGTTTTTACCACGAACATCATTAACAATTGTTAAATCGCTAATTTCATTTCCAAAAAGATTTAAGTGAGATTGAGCTCCAACATTAACTGTATTATCATATTCTTCAAAAGCAGCGATATATTTAACCATAATAATTAAACTTTTAATTATGTAAGAAATTGCAGGTACAATATTGTTCATATCAACTTCAATTTTTGTTTCCCCAGAAATTATGCCACCAATTATTTTTTCCATAACATAAGTTGCATCTCCGGTGTTTTTTGAACCAGTTTCCGGGAAAGGTGTAAATAAAGTTAATTTTTCATTTGAATCAGGTTCTATTAAAGTGTCTTGACCCAATAATTGCGCTAATCCGATTGTTAGTGAATTAACTGAGTAGTCAATTGCTTGTTGATTAGTTTTCCCAACTAAGTCATCAAAATCAAAAGCTCACTCTAATTTACTCAAGGTTTCAGCATTCAAAAATTTACTAATTGTCTCAATTAATTCTGGAGTTAAAACACCTCTAATAGCTTCACTTTTTAATAACCCTTCAATAACTGTGGCTTCTTTGATTCCAAAACCATTTTTAATTGCCAACACCAGAACATTTAAAATTGAACTAATTTGATTAAAAGTATCATCTGTAAATGATCTTGAACCACTCAAATTTAACCCATTTGCGTTTAAATTTGAGAAAAATTCCGGGTTGGGATTGTTGCTGTTAAAGGTATTTTTAAAAAGAGTTTTCATTAATGAGTTATTATTGGCATTCAGGTTAGGCATTAATGTATTGATTTTTTGATTAGCATAATAATCCAAGCTATCATTAATATTTATATTTTCCGCATCACTTAATACATAAGATTGGCTAACAAATTTTGTCACTTGTGCTAAAGTAAATTTTGATGTATTTTTATTAATTTCACCAGTAAGTACGCTACAACTTGTAACAATAACTGAACTAGAAGCGATTGATGTGACTCCCAAAATTGATAATAATTTTTTCATTTTCTTGACCCTCCACTTTTAAGTGTTTTTAATATATTACACTAAATAGTTGTATTTTTTTGCTTATTATATTAAAATATTTTAGATTAAAAGAGGGTTCAATGGGCAATGAAAAACACGAGTAGAGGAAATAAAAAATTATTTTTTAAGCAAAGTTTTAAAAATATCTTCAAATTTAGAGTTCAATTCATAATTGTTATTGTTTTAACTTTCATGTCTACAATGATTTTGACTGTTTCAATGGGTATTACTTCAATTATTAGAAGTAATCACAATGAGATAGTTAATACAGGAAACAAATTTGATTACGAGTATCAGTATCAATTTCAACAGAAAAGAAGTGCTGAGGGGCCAAATGAAACAATCCCTTTAAACGACTACATAAATTCAGATTTTTCAACTTTTAATAATGATGTTGACGGTTTTGGAGAAAAAAAATCTGAAAACGCCTTTAATTTCCTTCTTAGTTCAGATCCAAAAGTTAAAGCAGAAGAAGAAAACTTTTTGATTCGATTTTATAAAAGTGAACATTTTCAAGAAGCAGTTTATAATCTTTTCTATTCGAATGCCAATGGTATTACTGATGACATTTTAAACTACGACTTCAATCCAAATAAAGGTACCCCCGAATATAACAATAAAAATATTTTTTACAAATTTGATAATAAATTTCTAAACGCTACTTTAGTTGGTTTAAAAGAAGAATATGCTAAAGATTTGGGATGTAATCCAAATCAAAAACCATTGGATTACACAAAATATACAGCAGCTGGAATGTATACGCAAAAATTTGGTTGTTCATGATTGGAAGAAATTGAAAGTGATAACGGAATGAAAGTATATATGAATTATGCTTTTCAAAACTTAATCAAAACTAATTTTGTTCATTTTTCAGACTATGCTAATTTCTACATGAATAAGATTTTAGATGAATTGGCACTAAGCGGTAAAACTCCTAGTTTTACTGCAGTAAATGATCTTTGAAAAATTGAAAATCCAGGTTTTGATTTAGTTCAAACTTCTTCGGCAAAACCTATTACAAAAGAGCAAGCAGTCAATCTAACCGAACTTTTCTTCGAATATATTTTAGGTTTTCAAACAACGATTGAAAAGACTAAAAGCATTCCAATTAAAAAAGAATTTTTAATTTCTGAACATGGATTATGAGTTAATGAATTATCGATTTCCTCATTTAATGAAGACAATAAGGTTGAAGCGGGTAAACAATTTTTATCTTCACAAGTTGATGTTTTTAAATTCGGAAGACGTGGGCAAGTGAACTTAATGGTAGTTTCTACTAAAGATAATATGCTTGTTTCTCATAGGTGACTAAATGACCACTCGACAATTACAGGTCTTAACGAGGATGATGTAAGTAACACAGCAGCAATGGACATTGATCACAATTTTTATAGTTACCCTAGACAATGGGATTTTGAAAATTATATTCAAGATTCAGCTCCGATTAAGAGTTCTATGTTTTTATTGCACCAAAAAAATACAGCCGAAATAGTTGATTTTGATGCCAATATTAGAACAGAATTGTTCTATTTTGACAATGAAAGTCAGAGTAAGTTTAGAGCTGTGGTCATAAATGAAAAAGAGCCTGACTCTAATTTAACAATAATTAAAGGTAAAATGCCTAGATCAAATAACGAAGTTGCAATATCACAACAGTATGCCAAAAGAAATAACTTGAGAATTGGAAATTTAATCTCAATTGGAGGAACTACTGTTATTATTTCTGGTTTTGCCACTGATAAATATTCGTTTTATCCAATGAGCGATAAGGATGTTCCACTTCCTGATAATAAAAATGGTGTGGTAATTTATGGTTTTAAAGGAACAATTGGACAGATTGGGACACAAGGATTTCAAAACTATATTTCAAATTACAACACAGTCTTTTTAACTAACAAGGGTAATGAAGCAACTAAAAAGGATCGCAGCAACTTATACAGTGCTTTACTATCAAATGAACCAAAGAGAATGGGGCAGTCATATAATTTTATTAAAAGCTATGCAGATTCTCCAATCAAAAACGCAGATAAAGGAATTGGTAGATACAGTTCTCTATACCCAATTCGTTCATTTGAAGATTCAAATTTTAGCTTAAATTGAACCCTTTATTCAAGTGTTATCAGATTGTTTAATATTTTTACCATCGCTTCAACTATGATTATTGCGGCTATTTCACTTGCTGCGATTGCTATTGGTATTAGTAAAACTATCAAATCTAATATGGGTCAAATAATAAATTTAAAAGCTTTGGGAGTTCGTTCTTCTGAAATTGGTTTCTCATACCTTGTTTATGGATTCTTGGTAATTGCAACAATTCCAGTTGCTTGATTTGTGAGTTCATTGCTACAAATCCCGCTATTTAATATTTTCGCCAATTACTTTTCTGCTCCGTATAATTCGGTTCACTTTTATTGATTACCATTATTGATTAGTGTCATTATTCTAGGGGGAGTAGCTTGCCTAGTATCTTACTTAAAAACAACTTCTTTAACTAAAGGCAGTGTTGTTGAGTTACAAGAAATGAAAGATGAAGTAAAGAGATCTAAAATTATTGATAAAATTAAAAATACTTGATTTAAAAATGCTTCATTTTCAAAACGATTTAGTATTGATATTGCCTCAACAGGTTCGCGTCAAACGTGAATGGTGGCTTCGACTATTTTTATTTCCTCATTCTTTATTGGTGGAACGCTAGCATTACCATCGATTGCCATTAATTTTAAAGAATCTTATTACAAAAGTATTAAGTACAGCAATGAATACTCAACTTATTTACCAGTAGGTAACTCGCCGTTTTCAAAAAGTACTTTGAATATTTGAGAAGGTCATGATGCCTTAGAAAAAGATTGAAAAGAAACTGATTTATTTAAAAATTGAGGAATGAATGGATATTATGCGGATAGAAATAATTATACTGCCACATCTCATAATGTTGGGGTTGTTCCAAACCTAATAAATTCAGGTACAAATGGTGATATTAATGTTGATTGAACAGTTGAATATATAGTAAAAAACCTACAAGATATGGTGCCAATCGTTTCAAGTATTTTTGGTACTAACTTTTATAATGTAATTGGTCAAGCATTCTCTGTTGGTGAGTTAGAACAGTTCCTTTCATGAATTACTCACACAACAAACCAACCAGGAACAAACAATCCGTGAGAAAACGACAAACAACGTGAAGAAAATCTAAGCAAACTTAGTGACACCTTGACTAAGGGATTGGGTCCAATTTTAAGTTTAGTAATGGGTTCGATTACTGATGATGGTCAAAAACCTAATTTAGATGATGATTGAAAAACCCAAATCCTAAATTCAATTATTGGATCAGTGCCTCCATACGTGAAAGCTTATGTAAACCAAAGTGAAAGTCGCAAAAACCAATTTGCCTTTGGTTATTCTTATGACCAGTTCATACCAAATAAGGAAACTCTAGCAACTAAAATTGATTTTAAAACTGCAGATAGTCGTAATATAAAAATAACTGGATTACCTCAAAATCAAGAAGCTTACTTATTGAATAAAAAAGAGTTTAGTAACACTAGGATTTCGAAAAGTACAAACGAAAAAATTGCTCAAATTTTAGAGGGAAATTATGAAGGTGGCGATATTGAGGAAAATGGAATAAAAATCTATAATAAAGAAAACAAAACTATCCTAATTCCTGTAATTGCCAATCGCCAAGCAGAATCAAATCTAGATTTTAGTAAAGATAAAATCATTTCAGATATTAGTCCTGAAAAATCTCAAATAACATACTTAAGCAAAAACGGCTATAAAAATTTACCAAAAGGTGCTTGAATCTATGATGATTTGGACTATAACGAATTAGTAAAATCACAGTCAAAAGAAGAAAAAGAAGCAGCAAGATTTTTAAATCCGTTTGCCTTAGATAACAATAAATTCACCTACAATCAATCAATTAACGATAAAAAATTAGCTGATGGAGCATTTATGTTTGTTGACTGAGACTACAACGATGCAGGACAAATTGTTGGTTCACACTTAAGACCTTACTATAACTATAATAATTTACAGTTGTGATTTCCTGAAGATGAAATTGATTCATCAGAATTAACCAATAATGTTGCTGGGGTAAATAAAAATGCCCAATGATTAGAATCAGCTATTAGCAGTGATAGAGTTCCAAATGAAGTTAAAAAAGCATGAAAGAAAACTGATGGCCAAACTACTTGAAGCAAAGTCTTACCATATGATTTATCATATGATAGTAATTGAACAAAACCTGTTAAAAATCTTCAAGGAGGAGAGTTGAATCACCTTTTAAATAAAGTTAAATACTTTATGCAAAGTCAACTAAGCGGTAGTGATGGCTACTTCTTGGGAGTTTCGAGAGGAATTAATTCAATTAAAAATAATCAATTAAATAAAGTTGAAATAATTAATGTGGGAGAATTGAATTCTTACAATGATAACATTATTATCGCAGATCAAGAAGTTGTTAATAATTTAGCAGGATTTTCAAATACTTATTTCTCACCATATGACTATAATCCAGTAGGTGAGCAGTCAGGTTCTTATAAAGGGATAAAAACCTATTCAACTGTTGATCCAAAAAATTTGGTTGATCGAGATTTATCAAACCAGTTTAGAAATGGTTTCAATTCAAAAATTAACTATTGGTGAAATACTAAATTAAGTAATGTTGATGAAACTATTGGAATTACCTCTTATGTTTCATTTAATAATAAAGAAAGAACTGGTAATTTTGCTGTTGGAGGATCAAATCATTTTCCAATTACAACATCCTATGAAACCCAGAACTTGCTAAGTGAAACTAAAGCTCTGGTAAACCAAATTTCTGGAATGGCTGCACTTATTGGAGTGTTGATAGTTTCAATAATTATAATTACATCATCTCTATTTGTAATTCTAATTTGTGACTTACTAGTCTCAAAAAATAGTCGTTTTATTGTTTTAATGAAATCGCTTGGATATTCAAAAATGCGTTTAGTTCGATATATTATAGGAACTGTAACTATATTTAGTATTATCGGTTTTGTAATAGGATTAGGGTTATCATATTTAGGATTATGAGCATTAATCGAGTATATTTCAAAAGTTGGAGGCGTCGCCATACCATTTGCCTTAACTTGGTGAGCTCCATTCTTGGCTGTTATACTAATTGGAGGTGCTTATTCATTAAGTATCTTTGCTGCTATGTATAAGGTTGTTAATACTTCGCCCCATATTTTAACCACAGTATCAGAATAATATTAATTAAAATCTTCAATTGCTATTGAGGATTTTTTTATCTATACTATTAAAAGAGGTATATATTATGCAAATTAAACAGGCTGTATTCATAAAATCGGCAGCAAAAAAAGAGGGTTGATTAATAGATGAAATTCCTGAAGTTTGCTTTGTGGGAAGAAGTAACGTTGGGAAATCTAGCTTCATTAATGCTTTAACAAACAATAATAAATTAGCCAAAATTTCTTCAACTCCAGGTAAAACTAGGTTGTTAAATTTTTTTGCAATTAATAATAATAAATTTCGCATCGTTGATGCTCCGGGTTATGGATTTGCTAAGGTAAATATCAGTTTGAAAATACAATTTGCCGAGATGATGGAAGAATATTTAACTCAACGAGATAATTTGAAATTTGTTTGTCAGTTGGTAGACTTACGTCATGATCCAAGTAAGGATGATATTGAAATGTATCAATTCTTCAAAGAATTTGATATTAAAGTCTTTATTATTGCCACAAAGCTTGATAAAGTTAAAAAAAATGACATTGCTAAAAATGAGAAAAATATTAAGAAACTTTTAAATTTCAAGGAGGGAGATTACTTTATTAAATTTTCAAATAAAGATCGCAAAAATCTTCATGAGATCACAGATATAATGAGTCAGATTTTTGAATTTGACTAAATAATAAATTTATCAAAAATAGATAAAATTATTATTTGTGATATAATTTTTTAAAAGTAGGTAATTATTTAATGAAAGAGAACTGTACTAAGACCAAAAAAGAATTAGCAAATATGTTTGAAACTAATATTGAAACCGGATTAGAAGTCCAAGAAGCCAAGGAACGCCTTTTAAAAAATGGATTAAATGAGATTCCAAAAGGTAAGGTAACTCACTGATTAGTAATTTTCTTAAAAACTTTAATGGAACCTTTGCAATTAATTTTAATTGCAGCGGCGATTATTTCGGTATTCACTTCTTTGGTTGCCAGTGGCTGAGAGGTTTCAGCAGATAACTTTATTGACTTTATAGTTATTATTTGTATTGTAATAATAGATGGTGTTTTAGAAACTGTCCAAGAAGTAAAAGCCCGCAAGTCAATGGAGTCGCTAAAATCATTTACTAAGCCAAAAGCGGTTGTAATCAGATCTGGTCACCAACAAGAAATTGACGCAAGTGATATTGTAGTTGGTGATTTAATTGTCCTAGAGGCCGGTAAGTACGTCCCAGCGGACTTAATTTTAGTTGAAACCAGTGAGCTAATGGTAGATGAATCTATTCTTAGTGGAGAATCTGTACCGGTTTTTAAAACCAGTAAACCTTTGGAAAAAGAAACTAGTATTTTAGGGGATATGAAAAATGCTGTTTTCATGTCAACTTTTACCACTGCTGGTAGAGGTATTGGCTTAGTTGTTAAAACAGGTAGTCAAACAGAAATAGGCAAAATTGCTCAATCAATTAATGAAAATGATGAGTCAAAAACTCCTTTAGAAAAGAAATTAATAAAATTTAGTTATTGAATTGCATTATTGGCCTTTTCAATTGGTATTCTGGTATTCTTAACAATGTATCTAAAAGGTAAACCAGAGTTTTGACCAAGTTATTTAATGGTTTCGATCACTCTAGCAATTGGGGTTATTCCTGAATGTTTAGCGGCGGTTGTATCAATTTCGCTTTCATTTTCAACAAAACGAATGGCGCGAGAAAACGTTATTGTTAAGAAATTAGCGAGTGTTGAAACACTGGGTAGCGTTAATGTTATTTGTACAGATAAAACCGGAACTTTGACAGTTAACCGTATGACAATAAAAAAAATTATGCATGATAATAAAGTATCATCAAGTGATGATTATTTAAATGCAAAAAAAACCGATCAAGATAAATTGTTTATTCAATCATTGGTTTTACCAAATGATAGTGTGACTGAAGGTAAAGAACGTATTGGTGATCCAACTGAACTGGCTTTAGTTGATTTTGCTGAATTAGCTGGAATTGATGAACAAGAAGCTCGTGAAAAGTTTTTAAGAATTGATGAGATTCCATTTGACTCTGAAAGAAAATTAATGACAACGGTAAATAAAATTAATGATAAACCAACAACCTTTACCAAGGGAGCGGTAGATCAAATTTTAAAAGTCTGTGATCGAATATACATTGATAATAAAATTAGAAAGATAACCGAAAATGATATTGAGGTTATTTTAAAACAAGCTGATGAATTATCACAACAAGCATTAAGAATCTTGGGGTTTGCTTATAATCAAAATTATGATCAAATTAAAAACAAAAATCAGTTAGAAACTAATCTAATTTACTTGGGAGCTGTTGCTATGATAGATCCTGTGCGTCAATCAGCAATCGATGCAGTGCGTGAAGCTCATGAAGCTGGAATCAACGTGGTAATGATAACAGGTGATCACGCAACAACAGCTCTAGCAATTGCTAAGGATTTAAATTTAGCTTTCTCTGAATATGAGGTTATGTCATCTGATCGTTTAGAATTAATGTCAGATTTAGAACTTTCAAGAGTTATTAGTCAAATAAAAGTATTCGCCCGAGTTAATCCCGAACATAAAGTAAGGATTGTTAAAGCGCTACAAGAGAAGGGGAACATTGTTTCAATGACGGGGGATGGTGTTAATGATGCCCCAAGTTTAAGTCGTGCTGATATTGGAGTTGCCATGGGTATTACTGGAACTGATGTTGCTAAGCAAGCAAGTGATGTAATTCTAACAGATGATAACTTTAAAACAATTATTAAGGGTGTTGGTGAAGGTCGAAATGTTTATCAAAAAATTCGTCGAGCAATTACCTTTGTAATTAGTGTTAATATTGCAAACGTTTTGGCTATATTTATCTTGTCTTTAATAAATGATATTTCCCCAGTGGAAGCAACAAATATTTTGTGAATCAATTTAATCATTGAATCAGTATTGGCAATTACAATTGGAATGGGTCCTAATGATAATTCACTTATGAAAATAAAACCAAAGTTGGGTAAAAGCAGTTTATTTGACGGGGTTTGAAAACCAATGTTTAAAATTTGCTTATTTTCAACTTCAGCAGCAATCGCTGGATTCTATCTAGGAATGGCATTTACTCCAAGTGAATTATATTCTGATCGTTATGCAAGCTGATATGAATTACTAAAATCAACAGACGCTTCATTACAAGAAAGAGTTCAGGTAATGACTTTTGGAAGAACATCAATGTTCTTAGTAATGACTATAAGTCCTTGTTTCTATGTTAACTTTATTAAATTAAGTAACTGAAAATCTAGTAAAAAAATTCAGTTTAATCCTAACTTACCACTAGTTTTTGCAAGTATTTTTGCTGGCTGCTTAAATATTATAGTTTTATTTATCCCGGGATTGAACAGTGTTGTTTTACTGTTAAACCCAATTAGTAGTTGAAATGCCCACAACTGGTACTTGATCCCCGCAGCAGTTGGAATATCAATAATTCCTGGTATTTTGATATTAACAACAGACGCAATAGTTTTCTTCTCATATCATTTATTACCAAAAAGTTGAGAACGAAATCGACGTATCGCAATAGAGTTTGTTGAAAATGATAAAAAGAAAACAGTTAAAAAAGTTAATTCAGTAGTAGAAAAAGATAAAAAAAATATTTAATTTATTAATTAATAATGTAAAATTAGATTAGTTTAAGAGGAGTATTTTAAAATTATTTTCAGAGAGTTAGTGGTCGGTGTGAACTAATAATTTATTTTAAAAGAAGGTTGCTTAATATTTTAAATAACAAATAATTAAGTGGACTACTAGTAGTCAATTTGGATGGTACCGCGGAGAAATTCGTTCCTTTTAGGAGCGAATTTTTTATTTAAAGGAGAGATAAAATGAAAAAATTAAACGATAAATATGATTTTAAGAATGTTGAAAAAGATAAAAATAGTTTTTGAATTAAGAATAAATACTTCGAATTAGATTTGAAATCAAATAAAAAATCATTCTCAATTGTAATGCCCCCACCAAATGTTACGGGAAAATTACATTTAGGTCATGCCTGAGATGGCAGTATTCAAGATTTCTTAATTCGATATAAAAAGCTTCATGGGTTTAATACTTTGTGAATTCCGGGAATGGATCACGCCGGAATTGCTACACAAGCAAAAGTTGAAGCAAGACTACAAGAGCAATCAATTTCTAGATATGATTTAGGACGAGAAAAATTTATTGAGCAAGTCTGAAATTGAAAAGAAGAATACGCAAGTAACATAAGAGAACAATGAGGTAAACTTGGTTTAGGTCTAGCTTATGAAAATGAAAAATTTACTTATTCTTCAGAATTAAATAAAATTGTTAACACAGTTTTTGTCAAAATGTATCAAGATAAATTAATTTACAAAGGTAAAAAAATCATTAATTGAGATCCAAAATTAAAAACAGCTTTAAGTAATATCGAAGTTATTTATAAAGATACAATTGGGGCGATGTATCACTTCAAATACCAACTAGAAAATAGTAAGGATTACCTTGAAGTTGCAACAACAAGACCTGAAACAATGTTTGCAGATCAAGCTGTGGTTGTTAACCCAAATGATAAAAGATACAAAAAGTATATTGGTAAAAATGTTGTTAATCCTGTTAACGATCAAATAATTCCAGTAATTGGTGATGAATATGTTGAGTTAGAATTTGGAACTGGTGTTATGAAATGTACTCCAGCACATGATATTAACGATTTTGAAATAGGGGTACGTCACAACCTGGCAATGCCTTTATGCATGAATGAAAATGGAACTATGAATGAGTTGGCTTTGGAATTCAATGGTCTTGATAGATTTGATGTAAGAAAAAAATTAGTTGAAAAAATGAAAAAACTTAACTTGTTAATAAAAATTGAAGAATTAAACCATCAAGTAGGATATTCAGAACGAAGTGATGTAATAGTAGAACCTTATCTATCAAGCCAATGATTTGTTAATATGAAACCTTTGGCAGAATCAGTATTGCAATTACAAAATAGCTCAGATGCTGTAAAGTTTTATCCAGAACGCTTTAGCAAAACTTTAAATACTTGAATGACAGATACTTTAGATTGAACAATCTCAAGACAAATTTGGTGAGGTCACCAAATCCCGGCTTGATACCATAATGAAACTAAAGAAATTTATGTCGGACTAGAGCCACCATTGGATATTAAAAATTGAACACAAGAAGAAGATGTGCTAGATACTTGATTTTCTTCAGCACTTTGACCGTTTGCTGTCATGAATTGATCTGAGGATAAGAAATCAGAATTATTTAAAAAGTTTTTCCCAGTTCAAACTTTGGTTACTGGATATGATATTATCTTTTTCTGAGTTGCTAGAATGATTTTTCAAACAAAAAATATCGTAAACGAAAAACCATTTAATGATGTCTTAATTCATGGATTGATAAGAGATGAAAATGGTAAGAAGATGTCAAAATCATTGGGAAATGGTATTGACCCGATGAGTGTTATAGAGGAATTTGGAGCTGATAGCTTAAGATTTTTCCTACTAACAAATTCATCACCAGGATCTGATTTAAGATTTTCAGTAGATAAAATAAAATCAAGTTGGAATTTTATCAACAAAATTTATAATGCTGCTAGATTTGTCGAACTAAGTAAATCAAAATTTGATAAAATAAATATTTCAATAAAAGACGTGATCAAAAATAATAATTTTGAAAACAATTTAAATAAATGGATATTGTCAGAATTATTTAAAGTTGAAAATGAAGTTGAAAAACATGTTAGCAATTACGATTTTAATTTGGCAGGAAAAGAAATTTACAATTATGTATGAGATAATTATTGCTCTTGATTTATTGAACTTTCAAAAGCTAACTTAGAAAATACTTTAGTAGCTCAAGAATCGATTGTAACATTGACTTATGTCTTGAAAAAGATTTTAATAATGTTACATCCTTACGTACCATTTGTTACCGAAGAAATTTATGAGTCATTAAATCTAAATAAATCAATTTTAGAAGAAAACTGAGAGCAGTTTGAAATTAAATATGAAGATAAATATCTAGTCTATGTATTTGAAATAATAACTGCTATTCGTGAATTTAGATTGAAAAATAATTTAAAAAAATCAGATGATTTGAAAATAAATCTTAACAAGTTCAAAAATAAAATTATTGAAAAAAATATTTTTGACAATAAGGATAATATAAATTCTATTTTAACCAAAATGATAAATACTCAAATAGTTTTTGATGCTTCAAATTCAGAGAAAAAAACAATTATTCCACAATCAGATTTTATTATCGAGATTGAGAGCGAAAAACTTTTTGATGTCGAAAAAATTAAAGAAGAACTAAATAAAAATTTAGAAAAGATAAATAATGAAATTCAAAGATCAAAAAATATCTTGAATAATGAGAAATTTTTATCAAAGGCTAGCCCAGAAAAAATCGCTGAAGAAAAAAACAAATATGAAAATTATTTATCACAACTAAATAATATAAAATCTGAAATTGATAACTACAATTAATTGTAGTTATCAATTTTTTTTAACGAAATATTGATGGGATACATGAACAAAAAAACTGCTTTAGCTATTTCTATAATAATACTTATTTCTGGAACAGGTGCTTTGATTTATAATTTTCAAAATAAAAGCCGGGAATCCTACAATGTTGTGAGTAATGACAATAAAATAAAAATATATTTAAATTTTAAATTACTCTACAATTACAAACTGAATAATAAAATATATTTGCCCGATAGGGTATTGGTTAATGATCCAAATACAACTATTCTTGAAGAATTAACAGATCAGAAAATATCTTTGGATTTGTTCAAAAGTATTAATACTTTGACTCTAAACAAGTTGGTTAATGAAAGTCAAACCATTGAACTAATTCCTAAGTCTGCTTTAATTACAAAGATTAATCATCTAGATTGTCAAATTGAAGATTTCACAGGAAACGGAATCAGCCAAGAACTGGCTAGTAAAACTATGAAAATAATGTCTGATAGAACTTTGAAAATGAATGAAATTTTGAACAGAGTAAAAAAAATATATAAAACGGCTGAAGAAAAGAAATTTTTTGAAAAATTTATTAAAGAAGTTTACATTTAACTTTAATCTGTTATTATTTTTACTGTTGATGATTTTAATGTTGAGTTTAGTCAACAAAATAATGTGATTACTAATTTTATCAGCTTTATTATCTATAGTATTATCTATCTACTTGATTTCAATCAATTATCGTTACTTGGCAATTATCGCTATAATGCTATTTGCGGTGCTTCACTGCGTTTTTGTCAATAGCGAAGTTAAATTTGATTTGGTATCTACAAAATTTGATGTTTTTTCAGGTAACAAAAATTATTCAATTTTATCAAGTAAAGGCCGCAAATATCTTTTAAAGGAATTTGAAAATGAGAAAATCTTTTGTCAAAAATACGAGATGCAATGTGACGTCAGATTGATAAAAAATGAAAACAATAAATATCAGTTCAGTTTTCAAGAATTAATGCTTTCCAAAAATGTTTTATATGAATTGAAAAATTGCCATAATACAAAATTGGTTTCTGAAAACTTTAAGACAAAATTATCTTTTAAAGGAAATACTAAATCTGATTGAATAAAATCAATAAATAATTTAGAGGACAACGAATTAACAGATTCGTTTAAAAATCTAGGAATGTCCTTTCTATTGAACTCAAACGGATTCTTAATTCTAACTGGTTACTACTTGATTGATAAAGTTTTTATGAGATGGAAAAAGTATCATAAAATAAAGGTGATTTTGTATTTGCCGCTGATTCTAAATTTGGTTTTGCTTAATTTTTCAACAGAGCTTCTAAGAGTTGTAATGATATTGTGTATTCGGTACTTAGCTTGAATATTAAAAATAAAGATTAATCGTTGAAACAATTATATTTTCATTTGATCAATAATTCTTTGTGTTAGTCCAAATTGATTTATTTCTCCAGGTTTTATCTATAGTTTTGTGATAACTTTTTTCAGTATGATATATTTGAAAATGAATAGTAGAAAAAACTTTTTCAAAAATCTGCTAAATTGAAGTTTACTAATAATACCATTGCAAGCAATGTTTAATTACAACTTGTTATTTTTGCAAAATTTTAATCAGTTATTTTGGCAACCTATTTTAAGTATCTTTTATATTTTTACATTATTCACAAATTGAATACCAAAAATAGATCTTATTTATAATCTATTTTTTCATTTCTGCTTAATTCTATCTAGAATTGGAGAAATGTTTAATCTTAGTTGAAATATTGGTCATCTTGATTTTATCTACTATGCAACCTATTATTTCATTTATTACATTATATGCGTTAATCAAGTTAATTTAAGGCCCTATAGAGTTTATACCTTTCTGTTGATGGTTTTTAGCATTGTCTGTTTAAACGTCAATAATGTTAAGAATCAGTATGATTTTATTGCGATGATAAACGTTGGTAATGGCAATAGTTTTTTGTTGCATGAAAGGGGAGGAAAGAATATATTCTTTGATATAGGTTCGGGTATCGGCAAGTCAAAATCGACGGACCAGGATTTTTTAAAGTACTATGGTTTAAATAATATTGAAGCGGTATTTATTTCGCACACGGACCAAGACCACAATAACAATATAAATGCGGTTTCTAAATCAACTATAATAAAAAAAATATATAAAAATGACTTTTATTTCAGAAATATGAAAATAAAGGATATAAATATAAAAAATTTTGAGTATTATAACGAAAAGGATCCAAACGATAGTTCACAAGTTCTGCTATTGAATTGAAAAAATAAGCAGTTTTTGTTCACTGGTGACTTACCTAAAAGGATTGAGTTGCAGTTAATAAGAGATGTTGAATTTACTAAATCTATTAATATTAAAGGAATTGATTTTTTACAAGTTCCACATCATGGTAGTAAAACTTCATCTTCACATGAATTTATTGAGTTATTAAAGCCTAAAATATGTTTTATTTCAGGCGAAAATAAGGGCAGATTACACTTTCCAGACCCATTAACGCTTAGTACCTTAAGTAATAATAAATGTGAGACTTATTCAACCCTGGGAAAATATACTTATTTTTACAAACCTTTCTTATTATCGAAAAATAACATTGTATTAGTAAAATAAAAAAAGCGAGTTTAAACTCGCTTTTTATAATCTTAATTAAGCACTCATTAGACGTGATTTCTCACGAGCTGCTTTATTTGCTTTGAAAATACCTTTGGTAACACCTTTATCAACTAAACTTACTGCTTCGTTAACTAATTTGTCTTTATCGGCACTATTTGCTTTTTTTGCAATCAGCGCTTTTTTAATCGATGTTTTAACAGATGATTTAAAGCTTTTATTAGCTAATCTGCTTTTTTCATTAGTTAAAATACGTTTCTCTTGTGATTTAATATTTGCCATTCTTTCAACTCCTTTTAAAGTTCACACACTAAGTAATTATAGCAAAAATCTATTTTTTTTTGAATAAAATTAACATTTTTTATTAAATTATGTTTAAATCATAAAAGTAGGTGTTTTATGTATTTATTTTTAGGTAATGATGATTTCTTAGTCCGTAAAGAAGCAGAAAAAGCTGTTCACAAACTAAATTCAAAGGGTGAATTTGAAGTATTTAAATTTGATCTAATTAATGATGATTTCAATGCAATTATTAATGAATTTTATTCTTTTAATCTTTTTGCAAAGCAAAAAATAATCATAATTGAGGAGGCTTGATTTCTAACAGAGAAAAAAGTATCATTAAATAAAAATTTTAGTTGAGACAAATTAAAAACTTATCTAGATAATCCTAACCCTGATAATAAGATTATCTTCATACTAAAAAATGATAAAATAAGCAAGAAACTGAAGATTTCCAAGTATTTCGAAGAAAAATTTAAAGTTATAATGGTCCCAGAACTTAGTCAAATTACAGCCAAGAAATTAATTTCCAATAAGCTAGATAATGAAAAAATTGAATATGAAGAAGGAACCTTAGAATTTTTATTGTCAAAAATACCACTAGAATCAAGAGTGATAATAAATGAAACAAACAAATTGGTTAATTTAGGTAAAAGGGTAACAAAATCACAAATTTCAAGCATTCTATCAGAATATTTTTTCTATGATATTTTTGAAATTAGTAATCATTTTTTAAACGGAGATTTAATCAACTTTCTTACAAATTACAGGAAATATCGTAGTCAAAATAAAGAGGTTTTTTCTTTCATCATACTTGTAACCAATACTCTTATTTTGATGAGAAACATCAGGCTTCTAAAAAATAATTCTTTAAGCAATAGTGAAATCGCTGAAAAATTAAGCGTTAATCCTTACAGAATTTCTAAAATTTTAGAAATTAATTTTAGAAATTTTAAACAAATTAATGATAAAATAAAAGAAATGTATGTTTTAATTTCAAACATTTTTGAGGGTAATTTTGATGACGAAGTGATCCCGGAATTATTTTTTATAAAGACTTTATTAATTTAGAATGGGGGACTTAAGATGGACATGAAGGTAAAACAATATCAAGAAATTGTTAATTTATTAAATAATATTATTCAAAATGAAAAGACTCGTGCCAATCTTTTTTCAGATGAAAAATTGAGAGATATGTTTATTAATCAAGTTAATAATTTACTATCTCTAGAAATCGATAGCAACATACTATTTTTAGATAAAAAATGAGCGGCAATTTTTGGTAAGTCATTAGTTAATATATCTAAACAAAAATTAAAATTTGCAAAGACAGATAATAATACTGATGATAATATTTTTGCAGATTACACCTTGTTAGTTAATTATGTATCAAAAGAATTTGATTTGGCTAAGGAAGAATTAATTAAGGAAAACGAAGTTAGTGAAGAAATAATAAAAAGAAATTCTGTGTTGAACGATGAAATTAAAAGTAAATACATTTCAGTTGATAAAATAGTTGTCGAACCTGAAGTGGTTAATAAAGATAAGGAAAAACCTAACACTGAAAATTGACAAAACACAAATAATGGAGGTCAAAATTTAGTTGCACCACCGTTACATCCAAGACAAGATCCAAGATTTTATCCATTTAAAACTAAACCAAATAGCATTAGAATGATAAAATATTTAATTGGTGCTTCGATGATTTTATTAGCTTCAGTCGTGTTGATTTTTTTCATTCTAGGAGTTTCAAAATCTTATAATTTTGGAAAAGACAACAGTGCTATATCAAAACTTTTTAACAACATGAGCGTTTGAAATAAAGAGACAAAACACTATGATGAACCATTTGCTGGTGGTAAAGGTATAAATCTTTCAAATTTATTCATTCTAAGTATTACACCTTTTGGAAGCTCACACTGAATAAGTCCTGGTTTCTTTTTATTTATAACATTATTTTTCATATTTTATATGGGATTAAATTTATTTACCCCAGCAAAAAATAGAACTGAAGAATATACAATTAGCGGTTGAACAATGTTATTTTTAGTATTTTTATGTGTAATGTTTATATCGATGTATTCCCAATATTTATCTGAAAGTTGAATTGAAAATTCTTACAGAAATCACTTTCACTTAATATTCTTTAGTGATGAAGGAAAGGATTTTTACACTGCTGAACAGTTTAATGCCGATTTTGATGTTTTTTGAAAAGATTTTGCAGGTAAATCTCTATTTGGACCAATGAGAGTTTTAGCCATAGTTGCTGTTATAATTACATCACTTATAGGGTTGTTCATTTTAGCTTTATTTGCTTCTAAACCAAAACTAGATATTGAAAAACTAAAAAGAGCTGATTTCGAATATCAAAAAATGCTTTCTGAACTAATGCAAGGAAGAAAGTATGAAATGTCAAGTTCTCTTTACGAAAGTGAAGAATTTGTTCCAAAGACACTATTTAAAAAAAGAGACAAAAAAGAAGATAATAACGAAGATAATAACGAAGATAATAACGAAGATAAAAAATAAGTATTTAAATTTCTATATTCTTAATTGATTATTATAGAATCTAAATATTTTTTTTATTTAACCAGAAAGAGAATGATAATATTTGAAAAATTTTGACTTAATGATTCCTGATGTATTAAATGAAATTTACTTGGCTCACGATTATTTAAATAATATTTTCTTTAATAATGAACTTCAAAAAATTCAAATAACGATCACATCAAATAATAAAAAAAGCAGAAAGAATACCACGCTTGGTTACTTTAATCCAAAAAAAACTTGAGAAGGGGATTTTAACGAAATAGTGCTACTAGACTCAGTTTTTACAGGAGATGAAAATGATGTTTTTCAGACTTTAGCTCATGAGATGGTTCATCAGTATTGTTTTGAAAACAATATTAAAGATTGCGAAAGTAACGGAAGACATAATAAGAATTTCAAGAACTTTGCCGAGCAAATTGGCTTAACAGTCAATAAACCAAAAAGTAAAAACAGTGGATACACAACATCCTTAAATTCCCATCTCAAAGACGTATTTAAGAAAATGCCTTTAAATCACCAAGTGATCAGAGATTTTGTCGGTATTAGAAATTTCAAGAACACTCAAAAAGATGAGATTGAGAATAGGGAATTCAAACAGTTATCATATAAATATCTCTGTCAAGGATGTGAGATAAGTTTTAGATCAAAAATTGATATGGATTTATCTTGTAATAAATGTGAACTTAATTTAATAAAAAGTGTAAATTAAAATACACTTTTTATTAAATTAAGTATTTATATTTATATTTTAAAGTGATAATATTATATAAGTTAATGAAAATAGAAATGGAAAATTACTATGGCCCTACCTAAATATCCCAAGTTTTGTAATATTCATCAAGTAATTCACATTTGTGAAAATATGGATCCAATGTTTAAAGTTAAAGAAGAAGAAGCTAAACTAGCATCTAAAGTAAGACGTCTACATGGTAAACAAACTGAAGAAGAAATAGAAGCTGAAAGACAAAAGTCTATGCCTCAAAAAGGGTCTCTTGCCGCCATTTTAGCTAGTGCTAAGGAGAATATCCAAAAAGAAAAATCTAAGTTAAATGGGGGCCAAAATAATTCAAATAGCGACAATACTGGTGAAGGAAAAGTGGATGAAGGACTCCTTTCTGAAAGAATGATGGCTTTAAGGGCTAAGACATTAGGAACTTCAAGCGAAGAAACAGTAAAAATAAATAATAACAGTGATAACAACTCCCCTATCGCTAAGAGAAACCCCCCTATTCAAAAGAATGTCACTATAAATGACGATTATTTAAGCGATATTAAAGAGCGTCATGACAGTATGTATTCTGCTGTTAGAATGACTGATTTAAAGAAGCGACCAACAGCCGCTATTCACCTTCCTAAGAAAAAACCAACAACCCCAAAGCTAGTAAAAGACGATAAAACTATTGCAGATCAAAAAAAGACAACTGCAACTAAACCAATTTCTTCAAAAACTAAGTCTCAGGCTACTAATAAAGTAGATGACAAGAAAAAACTAACATCTTCAACCACTAAGGTAATTAAAACTAGTGCAAATGATAAAGTAACTAGCAAGACTCAAGCGGTGAAGCCTAAGACAACCAAAAATACGTCAGAAAGCAAAACTGGATTAAATAAAGATAAACCTGTATTTACTAAAGCTGAAACTAAGAAACTTATCGAAGAGGCGGTTAAATTAGCTTTAAAAAAGGTTGGTAAAATAGATTAGAATTTTGGATGAGAAGCTCATTGATTTAAACTAATAAAAGTATCCAATTAATAAAAAAAATCCCTGAGGGGGATTTTTTTTATTAATAAAGATAACTTACTGATTCTTTTTAAAACACCTAGTCTAATTCTCTTTTGGTAGATAAAATGATGTCTTATAAATTCTTATATATGTTATCAATCACACGATCAATTTTTTGATATAAACTTTCCTTATCGGCACTGTTATCAATGATATAGTCAATGCTACTTTCACGATGCATTGTCTCTTGAATTTTTAATATTTTTCTAATTTCTTTATTATCCCTTTTATCTCGCTCATCAATTCTATTGACGTGACTACTATAATTCTTGTTTATCAAATAAATATATTTATCGATTGGTAGCTTTAAAAGGGGTAATAAAGCAGCCTCTACAGCAATTCTTTCTTCACCACACTTTGAAATGTCAAATCTGATTAACTTACTTATATGTGGTCACATGATTTTTCCAAGTTCTATATTTAAAGACTTTTTAGTAAAAATGACACTTCGTAACTTTGAACGAAAAACTTGATCATTTTCAAAATCATAGGCATCGGGAATCTTTTTTTTAACAAATTCCTTGACCTCGGGATAATTTAATACTATTTTACTTTTTTTATCAGCGTCAATTATATAAAAATTATGCTTTTTATTTAAATAATCTAATGCAGTACTCTTACCAGTACCGATGTATCCAAAAACACCTAAAATCAAAACATCACCCTCTTTTTAAACTACAATTAAGATAAATCCCCAATAAATTTTTTCAATTTCTCTTTAATTGGAGACATTAATATTATTGCCTCTTCACAAATAAGTTTATAGCTGCTAAATTTTTTATTATCTCTTGCAAAATCAAGTTTTGTTATTAAATTGTTATCCTTCTCGATTGAATCAAAATTATTAACAAGTCTGTGCTTAATACAGAAACCAACTTTAGCAATTAAATTTTGATAATTTAAAGCAATTGCAAAAATTTGTTCTATAGCTACTTCAGCCTCTAAAATTTCTCAATTTTTAATCGCAGTCTTAAATTTTGAAATCAATGTTATTAATATATCAGAAAAATCTACAAAAAAACCAGGATTATTTTTCATTAGGTCTTCAATTTTTCCAACAAATTTTAAGTCTGATTCGCTTGTGAAGTTAATATAATCCTCAATGCTTTTTTCAACCTGATCCAATTTATGATCAAGTGAATTGTCCAATAAGGCACTATAAGTAACTCTAAATTTCTTATACATATCATTATTTGTATTTTCGCCCTTTTCAAAAACTTGGATTGCCTTTTTAAAGAATTTTTCACAACTTTTTTTCAAAGTTAGATCTACTGATTCCATTTCAACAATATCTTTTCCAAGATTTACATCAATTCCATCGACTTTAGTCAAATCATCTCAGTGATTTTTTTCGTCTGCCATTCTTTGATTAAAGTTTTTAAAATCACTTATCTTGGTATTATTTGAATTTGGATAATCAGATTTTTCTTCTCCTGAAGTCTTTTGAATATTTGACTTATTGATAATATCTTCATTCGACATGACTTTTTTATTTGTTTTAATAAAGTCAGATTTAAAAACTTCAAATGGATCTTTTTTTATTTCCAGTAATACCTTACTTGAAATTGAAATAATAAGTATTGGTAATATCAAGAAAGGTAGAATTGTCATAAAATTGATTAAAATTTTAATAGCTATGGAAATGTCTGAATTTTTTAAAATATTTGCCCCTCACAAGACTACATTTGCATTATAATAATCATTAGATTGAAAATAAGTATCAATTACTAGTAATTGTAAGAATCAAATAATGATGAATATAATACTAATTACAGAGGTAAAAATTATAGCTGTTAAAGTTGAACTAGCTCTAGTTGATGTTATAGGTAGTTCTTCTTTTAAATTTGCGTCCATGTCTTCTAAAAACTGGTCTTTGACATTAATTTTTTTTAAATTGCTGATAAAAATAATCAAACAAATAGCCAATCCAAGTGGCATTAAACAAAATAGTAATAAATTTAAAAACAAAAAAGTAGCTTCAATAGCCGAATTTACTTGAAACAAATAAGGTTTTCCTAAAAAAGTGATTGAAATTAAAATTAGAAAAATAGCTTGAATCATCGAAACAATATAAATTGTTTTAACTTTCTTGTTTTGGAAAGCTCATATATATTTATTATTCAATTTAAACACCTCTTTTCTTAATTATAAACTATTTTATTCATTTTTTTTAGTTAAATCTTCTAAGGCAATCTTAATTCCTTTAATACTAATTGCAAAATTAATC
The DNA here is from genome assembly GCF_964019765.1 of Spiroplasma endosymbiont of Panorpa germanica. NCBI lineage: Bacteria > Bacillati > Mycoplasmatota > Mollicutes > Entomoplasmatales > Spiroplasmataceae > Spiroplasma > Spiroplasma endosymbiont of Panorpa germanica. The sequence continues at coordinate 505,788 of NZ_OZ026461.1, forward strand.
AATCCGATTTGCTCTTTGTTTAAAATAAGAGGTTTAAAAATGAATTTATTCTTTTCGCCCCTATTATCTGCATCTAAAATAACTTTATGGTTAGGATGCAAAATACTTGGAATTTTTTCAACATTTATTGAGTTATTTTGAATATAGTCAAATAAAGGTCTAAATTCACCCTTTCCAGGTCCTAGATTAACAAATCCAATAGCTAAATCAGGATTAACTATCATGACTGAAAGTAGTGTTATTTGAGACTCTTTATCAAGGAAATTTCCGATCATTTGATTATTTAAAATAAAGCTTTTCTTTTCAAATTCTGTAATCTTAAATATTTTCATAAAGTTATTATTTACTAAATGATGGAAGTAAATTTCTATATAAGTGAAATCTTGTTCTTCAAAATCCTCTTTTCTGACTTTGATTATTTTGTCTTCTTCGCTACCTAAATTTTCACCATCATATCGATCCACATAGTTTTTCAAATTTGCAAATAGCCTTTTAGTGAATAAAAGATCATAAAGTTCGAAAAGAATATAATTTAAAATTAGTAATAAATTATGTCTAGTTTCCTCGTCCATTTCACTTTCTAGAGTGTCTAAAAAGCAATAACTTTCTTCTTCATCCTCTTTTTGGAATTTATAATCACCATTTAATATGCTAATTAAAAAGAAAAAATATCTTAAAAATAAGACGTCAAAACCATTTAACTCAGGATTTTTTATACCCATTATTTTCACATCAATGATAAAACGAGCTTCTTGAGAAATCTTATTAAACTGATTAATAACCTCTTCAATATCAAAACTGTCATCTTGTTCAAAAATAAGCTTTATTAGAGGGTTGTTGTCTAAATTTATTCTATACTTTTTATTAGTGTGAAAATCCAAATAAGTAAAGCTATCATCATTAATTCATTGTTTGATAAATTCATCTGAATAAATTAGAGCCGAGTTTATTTTCTTTATTTTCTTTTCCATAATAAACCCCCTTTTTAATTAGCTAAAGATTTTTTTCAATTACTTCAAGTTGCTTTGAAACTGACATTTGAGTAACTGTTATTATTAGGTTATTAGTTTTATTAACCACAAAAAATAATTCTGTTTTTGCAATTTTTATATAAATATGATTACTAGTTTCAAACTCGTAAGTTGATTTGTCTATAAGTTTCATACAATGTTCTTTCGCTTCGAAAGTGTTTTCTCTGTTAAGTTTTAATCTTTCACAAGCTCTTTGCAAGCCATGATCTGAAAATACATAATTGTGCTTGAAATAGTAACTCATAAATAACCTCTACTTATTATAACATAAAAAGAGACTATCGGTTAAGCAATACCTGGGATTAAAGTTGAGTAAAAAATTATTAAATAAATAGTACATTTTTAAAGCCATTATAAAGCAAACTATTCACACCATACTGATTTTTGTAAGTATTTAGTTGTTCTTCAGAATCAAAAAGATATGTTTCAGTTATATTATCAATCTTTGAGTCATATAAAGCCATTACAACTGTTGAAGTAGCGGTTGGAATAATCCTGAATTCCTTATCGTCCACTTTATTAAAAGCGCCTGCATAGAGATAAATTTCAAGAGGGATTTCTTGTTTCATGATTTTAATATTATTTACCCCAACATTTTCAGCTGCTTTAATGAAATCTTTTATATTTTTATCTGACTCTCTTGGATGAGGCTTAAATCAAATTGTATAATCGTTTGAAGAATGTTTTTCTTTCAAGTAGTTATCAATACTTTTCACAGCTTCAGCACTTTTTTTGACAGTTATTCCTTCCCCCATTTTGTTACCACTATATACAAAATTCAGTTCAGATTCGGCCTTAGGCATTTTATCATCAGTTAGTTGAAAAACATCTTTAAAAATTTGTAACCCGTCTTTTTCATAATCCTCATTTTTTCACTGCATTATTGCATCGTTTATACCCGCTCCAACAGATGAATATGTATTTCTCTCTCTTCAGTAGTTTGACTCATCATAAAATTGAACATCATTAATTGCTCAAGAATTAATATAGCGAACCCCGTAACTATTTCTACTAGTTACTAGCGGAAAGAAGGTATTTATATATTTCTTCATGTTAGTTTTTTTATCAAAATCTCCAGAAAAAAGTGAAACAACCTCTGATGACAATTTTTCGAAATTTTTGCTTGATAAATATTTAAGATCATCATATAAGTTTAAAGAAAATGTGTTATGAGCTGTACCATCAGTCATTAAAGTTAATATTTCAACTTGATTCATAACACTTGATAAATTAGTCAATGACTTTGAAGATACCTTAGAACTCATTGAATAATCATCTGTAAATAAATTTACTTTTTTAATATTTGGATCTTTTTTATTTAAAACTTTAATCCCCTCTTGAATTATAAAAGGTTTTAATTCTTGATTAGAACCCTTCAAATATTCAACATGAATATTTGAGAAGTTTTTTGAAAGAGCATCAATGTTTGTTGTGTTTTTACCAAGCGGACCATCGGGATTCATGTCGTTGCTTAAATAAATAACGATTTGTCTTTCTGGGAACATTAAAGCTTCGCTTATTGCTGATACAAATGCTTGAACTCCAATTGCAGCTCCAGCACGAGAAACATAGTATAGTGTACCAGTATTTAAGCCTAATTCATTTTGTTTTTTAACTGTCTGAAGATAATTATTAATACCTTCGTGTTCATCATCCTTGATTTCATTTGGAGTAAAATTATATCTTGAGTCAATATCAACCAATTTTAAATTCAATTGACAAGAAACTACTCCTAAAGATGTTGAAGATACAAGTGATATTGATGCTAGAATGGTTAGTAATTTTTTCATTTTTAATCTACTTCTTTCATTTTTGTTTTACTTGTTCATTTGAAATGTGAACATCATCATTTTTAATAAATTTTGATTGCGAAATATTTTTATCAATTTTTTTATTGAGCTTTTCTGCGGTAAAAATAACCTCTGAGTTCATTGAAAAATTTATGTCAAAGGTAACTTGATCTAATTCATTTTTATTGTTTCTTTCTTCTAAAATTTCAAATGAAATTTGTTTGAATCCATCAATATTAGAAATCAAGTTTGAAGAGCGAACTCCAATTAAGGAGATTGCTTCACCCTTTCATAAGTAATCAAAACAGCTTTGCGCCACAACTAAAATATCTTCAAAGTTATTACTAGTTTTAGATAGCGTCTCTTGTCTTCTGATAGTTTTTTTGTGAATTCTTTTATTATATTTTTCTTCACTTGATCTTTCATATCTCAAAACTATTGAAACACAATTGGCTTCTAGTGATCTTTTCTTAAGTCTTTCACTGATGTTTTTGCAAATTCAATAAATTATAGTTCTTATTTCTTCTTCGTTTGAAGTTGAAAATTCTAAGGTCATTTCATTTCCGATGCTTTTCATCTCGTTGCTTTTTGATATGACATCATCATCTCCGATGCCCATTGCGTTTAATTTCAATTTTCTTCCGTTTTTACCAAGCAAAGTTTCTAAAAATTCGATATTTGTGTTAGCTAAATCACCAATTGTAAATATCTGATTATTTTTTAATAACTCCGCTGTTGAAATTCCCACTCCAAACATAGTCTCTATTTTTAGAGGTCATATTAAATTGGGAACATTTTTTGGGAGTATTATCATAGTACCATAAGGTTTTTTAAAATCAACCGCTGTTTTTGCTAAAAATTTATTAGTACTAATACCGATTGAACAACTAACGTTTAAATCGGCCATTATTTTTTTCTTAATAGACTCAGCCATGTTTGTTACGGTTTTAAATTTTTTATATTCATTCGTGACATCAATATAACATTCATCGATAGAAGCTACTTCCATTTTTTTTGAGAAATTATTATATATGATATCAAAAATTTTGCTTGAGAATTCAATATATGTTTTAAAGTCAGAAGGTAAAACAATCAACTCTTTACATATTTCCTTCGCTTTAAAAACTGGAATCCCAGCTTTAATCCCTAAACCTCTTGCAGCATAAGAAGCTGCAGTAACAATGGCACGACTATTTGGTGAAGCAACTACAACAATAGAATCTTTTGGTAAATTATGTTTAGCCATTGAGCAAGAAGCAAAAAAAGCATCCAGGTCAATTAAGAAAATAATCTTTTCATTACTCATTATTTGCTTCTTTCTTTAACAAATTTTTATCCGCTAAATTGACAACATCTAATACTTCCTGATCTGAAACTTTAATTTTGGGATCATTATTATAGCTTAAAAGACATATATACTCAATGTTACTTTTTTTATTTCCCAGTATAGGAGAATAGTCTAATTTATCAACAGAAAAGTTATTCTCCAAAGCATATTTAAAAACATTTTTAATTGCTGTAATATGATTTTCAACACCATTAACTCGACCATTTTTCACAATATCTCTTTCTGATTCAAATTGAGGCTTTATCAGAATAACTCCTTTTACATTAATTTGTAATATTTTTGAAAGTGCTGGTAATATTTTTTCAACCGAAATAAAACTAACATCACAGCAAAAAAAATCAATATCGCCATGATTGAAATTGTCTTTGGTAACATACCTAAAATTAGTTTTTTCCATTGAGATGACTTTTGGGTTGCTTCTAATTTTTCAGTCTAATTGATTTGTGCCAACATCAACAGCATATACCAATTTTGCATTATTTCTTAAGCAGCAATCTGTAAATCCTCCTGTTGAAGATCCGATATCAAGACAAATTAAATCGTTCAAATCCAACTTTCAATTTTCCACAGCTTTTTGTAATTTCTCCCCTGCTCTTGAAACGAAATTTTTATCATTGTTTATTATTGTAATATTGTTGATGTTTTCGTCAAATAAAGTTCCAGGCTTAGTTTCCTTAATGTTGTTTACTAGAACTTTACCATCAACAATCAGTCCTCTAGCCTTGCTTCTGTTTTCTACTAAAGAATTATCCAATAGTATCTGATCTAATCGTTTTTTCACTACGCACTCCTATTTATTAGAATATAATTCTTCTTCTTGTTTTATTCACTCGGCTACTTTTGCCAAAAAATTAACTCCATAACTATTTTCTAATCCCTTAGTGAAAGCTTCAATTTTTTTAAAAAAAATTCTTTCTTTATCATTTAACTTTCTAGTTAAATTTAAGGTTTCAAGACCCATATCTAAAAAAGTTTCACTTTCTGAATCCTCTTTTTTGTCTACTAGTTTGATGTTATTTTTTCTCTCTTCTTCTTTAAAATTTAATTCATCTTTTGCCAATGACTCTTCAGTTTTAATTGGAAAACTTTCAATAAAATCATCTTTTCATTTCTTAACTAATTCAGGTTCTTTATATTTATAGCCATAATTTTTAAGATTAAAATCTTCCAATTCTTGAATCAAATTATCTTCACTATCTTCAACTATGTTCTTCTTCTTTATCTTTTCATTTTTGAAATTTTTATTAAATTCTTCTTTCATATGCAACATCTTTTTTAATTCATTGACATCTTCATAAATTTTTTGAAAAATTTCTTCGCTATTAATATTTGAAAAGTCTTCAAAATTTTTAATTTTATTTTTTAAAAAATCATCGTTATTCATAGCAACCTCTTAATTTAATATCTTATCTATAATATCATTATATCAAATATTGTTTTCTTTGAGCAGACTTTCTAATTTGCCGTGGCCTATGTGATTACTTTTCAAATTAAAAGATTTGATCTCGATGTTATTTTCTCTAAATAAGCTTGACAGGCTACCATTATTAATAACGTGTTCATATATAAAGATTTTTGTATTTTTAATTTTATCAACTATATTAAAATCTATGCAGTGTAATCATCTAGCATTAATTAAATTTATTGGTAAATTATTTTCCTCGATAATTTTTTCAAAAATATTGCAATTCTGACCATAAGATATTAAAGTGTTTAGATTCTTAGAATCAAAATTGACCACTTCATACTCTCCTATTTTAAAACTTTTATTCTCAAAATTATGAGGGTTAGTTTTATTTTCCACTCTAATGAAAAATGGTTCATTTTTGTTATCATAACTTAACTCTAACATTTTTTCTAATTCAAAGGAATTTCTTGGATGAGCTATTTTTTTGTTATTAATATTGTTACACATTGATAAGTCATAAATACCGTGATGTGAAACTCCGTTGTCACAGCTTAAACCAACTTTTTCAATAATAAAAGTCACGGGTAAATCATTTCTCGCAACATCATGAATTATCTGATCAAAAGTTCTTTGAAAAAATGTTGAATAAATTGATACAACTGCTTTTAGTTTGTTAATGGCAAAGCCAGTTGCTAACAGTACTGCGTGCTCTTCGTTAATTCCTACATCAATTACATTATTAGGGAATGTTGCTTTTAAATCAAAAAGTAAATTTGACTCAATCATTCCCGGAGAAATTAACTTGATATCTTTGTCTATTGAAATTTTGTCATGATAAAATTTAGCAATAATTTTATCTGAAACTATTAAGCGGTTACTTTTATTTAAACTAATATTGTGATTCAAAGTTCTTGAATTTGAAATTAGATACCCATTACTTTTTTTGGTTTTAAAATGAATAACGGTGCTGTTTTTAGTTTTTTGAGCAAACTCTAAAGAAGCTATTACGCTTTCAAGGTTATTACCTTCATTGCATAAAACATAATCGAGCCCCATGCTCATAAAAAAACTTTTGGGATTTTTAATTTTTAAATTATTATCTCCAATCCCATGTTCATTATCGTTATAAATAATTATTATTTTTTCATTTTGATTTGCAATATTAGTAATTCCCTCAAGAGAAACTCCATTTAAAAATGCAGCATCACCAACTACAACAATAATCTCATCTTCAGGATTAGAAATTTTGTGAGCTAGACCAATTGATAAACCTGTTGAGGAATGACCATTTGAAATATGATCTAAATTATTTTCTGCTATTTCTTGAAAAGCACTAATTCCTTGATATTTTCTGATTGAATCAAAATTGCTTATTCTATTTGTTAATAATTTATAAAAATGCGATTGATGCCCAGTGTCGAAAATAATTTTACTGTCCTGTAAACTGAACTTATTTAAAATTGCTACTGTTATTTCTAGAACACCCAAATTACTACCTAGGTGTCCTCCAAATTTATTATTATGACTTATTAAAAAAAATCTCAAATCATTAATTAAATCTTCAAGTTCTTTAACCTCTTTATTATAAATATCTTTTCAATCTCTATAATCTTTTAATTTCATGAATTAAGATTCACCCCTTTAATTTTCAAAATCTACAACTTTATTATCAGCCATAACCTTCTTAACTTCTCCCTTAATATTTTCCAATTTATCTTTTGCTTCTTTTATTATTTCTAAGCTCTCCTTAAAAATTTTAATTGAGTCTTCCATATTTATTTGTGAAGAATCTAACTTCTCTATTTTATCTTTAATTTCTGTTAGTAATTCATCAAAACCCTTATCTTTATAATTGCTCATCTATATTTATTTCTCCATTTCGTCTATTTTTGTTTTAAAAATTCCGTCTTTCATTTCTATTGATATGCTTTTGTTATTTTTTAAAGAAGTAGTATTCTTGATTAAATTATTATTAAAGTCTCTTATTATGGCAAAACCATTGTCTAAAGGTTTTAGTGGATTTAACAATAATATCTTCTCATTAAAATGACTTAAATTAATTTCGCTAATCTCGATTTTTTTTAATATCATTGACTTCTGCTTAGTTAAAGCGTTATTTAAAAAATCATCGATATTTTTAATTTTTGAATTAACCACTTGAATAAGATTGTTTGAAATCAAATTAAAATTATTTTCTGAATTAATAACTTTATTTTTAAAAGTTTTCTTGATCAAATTATAATACATCTGAAGTTCTCTTTTAAAATCATTGTGCTTCTTAATTATGCTTTTAGTAATTTGAGATTCAAAGCTAATAAAAGCCCTTCTTAATTCATCAATGCTTGGTGTTGCGACTTCACCAGCAGCTGTTGGTGTTGCAGCTCGCATATCAGCCACATAATCTGATAGAGTAAAATCTGGTTCATGACCTACCGCTGAAATTGTTGGTATTTTAGATTCTCTAATTGCTTCAAGGACTGGCATTTCATTAAAAGTCCATAAGTCCTCATAACTACCTCCACCTCTACCAATTATTAATGTGTCAAGTTTGGTTGAAAATGAATTAGCTTGTTTTATTTTTTGAGCAATATCAAATTGAGCTTGCTCACCTTGTACTAGTGCAGGAAATACAAAAATATTTACCTGAGGAAATCTTCTAGAAACAGCTCTAATAAGATCTTGGACCGCTGCCCCTGTGCTTGCTGTTATAATTCCTAAGTTTTTTGGAAATCTGGGAATTTGTTTTTTTATTGATTTGTCAAACCAACCAAGATTTTCTAACTGATTTTTTCTCTCATTGAAAATTAGGTGCAATTTTCCCAAACCATCAAGTTTAACATCAACTACTTCAAAATTCGTTTTCCCTCCAGGAACATAGTAAGTAACTCTTCCTGTAACGGTTAATTTCATCCCATCCTTCGGATCAAGAGATTTAAAAATATTTGATTTATCTTTTCAAATCATGCAAGAAATTGCGGCGCCTTCGTCTTTAATTGAAAAATAAATATGCCCAGATTTATTGAAAGTTAAATTGCTAAGTTCACCTGTTACATTAATATTTTTCAGGTATTCGTTTGATTCTAGATTTTTTTTAATAAAACTATTCAATTGAGTTACTGAAAAAGTTTTCTCTTCCATTTACTTTTGACCTCTTTTTCAATTTGTTATTAAAGTTTGTGATTCCTCAAACTTACTTTGAACGTGTAGGAAAAGAGTATACACCCTTAGTGCAAAAAGACTGTCCACTTCACGGTTGTAAATTTTGTTAAATATCATTGAACTATTCTCTTTTAAAAATTCATAAGTTTCTTCGATATTCATATATCTAAGGTTTTCTTCGAATTTCTTGAATTTATTTTTATCGTATTTTTTTGAGTTAACTATTAGATTATCTTTTTGAATTTGAAATTGATCCATAAAATACTCAAAATAAACCGCTCAACGCATTACTTCAGGAAGAGATTTGTTATTTTTCAAGTAAACAAAATCCTCTGTAACCTCAGTTGTTAAGGTATTTTCAAACACCATTTCAAAAGTATTGTTTATAAAATCATCATTAATTTCTTCAACGTTTTTATCATGATTATCCAAAACTTTATCGTAGAATTCTTTGCTAATATCCTCTTTTATTGATTCTTTTTTAGCTCGTTTTTTCTTGGTATTTTTCTTTACAACAACTGATTCTTCAACAACTGATTCTTCCACAACTGATTCTTCAACAACTGATTCTTCCACAACTGATTCTTCCACAACTGGTGCTTCAACAACTGGTGCTTCAACAACTGGTGCTTCAACAACTGGTGCTTCCACAACTGGTTCTTCCACAACTGGTTCTTCCACAACTGGTTCTTCCATAACTGGTGCTTCCACAACTGGTTCTTCCATAACTGGTGCTTCTTCAACTGATTCTTCCACAACTGGTGCTTCTTCAACTGGTTCTTCCACAACTGGTTCTTTTAAATCTTCTTCTAAAATATTCTTTAAAATTAAATCTTCTTCTAATTCAATTGTCATTTCCTCAATTGATGTTTCATCATTATCAATTTCATTCGATTCGCTATTATCATTTACTTCGAAATACTCGCCCTCTTGAACCTCTTTAACTTTTTCAATAGGTATTACTTCTTTTCAAATATCAAGTAGATAATCACCACTTAGCCCAAAAATTTCTTCCTTTTCCTTGAACTCAATTGTTTTAATTTCATTATTCTCATCAACAAACTCAATTGTTGGATCAAATGCAATGAACTCCTCTAAAATTATAGTCTCTTCCACAACTGGCTCTTCCACAACTGGTTCTTCCACAACTGGTTCTTCCATAACTGGTTCTTCCACAACTGGTGCTTCCATAACTGGTTCTTCCACAACTGGTTCTTCCATATCTGGTGCTTCCACAACTGGTTCTTCCACAACTGGCTCTTCAACTACGATTTCAGGAAATGCTATTTCTTCATCCAATTTTAAGTTACCCAAGGGGATGCTTGAATCTAAAATGGAAGTATTATCAAATGTGACTTTTTCCTCAAATTCAGGAAAAGTGATGTCCTCAACATTTTCTTTATCATCTTTATTTTTTGAATGAACTTTATCTTTAAAAAATAAATCGTCAATCTTGCTAATTTTTTTGTAATAAAAACAACTTGTCAGCGAGTGAAAAAAATTATTTTTAGGATTAAACTCAACAATTGGGAGATTATTTTCTAGAAGATTTGTGTTAATAAATTCAAAGTTATTTTCTAGTAGGTCATCCTTTATTTCTAAATTTGTTGAGTTTGTATTGTAAATTACTATTAAAGAGTTTTTGAACAGCAGTTCTTTTAGATTATTAATTGATAAAAATGATTTGCTTTGGTTTGAAAAAAAGTTATTTAGCATTGGCTTAACAGCCTCTTTAATAAATTGTGAATATAATTTTGAATAATCATAATTTTCTTTAATATTAATTAAGTTCTCATTTATGATTTTAAACTGATTAAAATCAAAAATTATAAAATCAGCCAATTGTAGGTTAACTTCACTTTCAATATCTATTTTCTTGCTCTTATACGCCAAATTTTTAATTTCAGCTTTTTTAAATTTGGTCTTACGATTTCATTCTTTTTTTATTAAGTTTTGAATTTCTCTTTTTTCAACTTCAGTCAATTCACCGTTATTCTCAATAATGCAGACATCTTTAAATTGCTTATTTTCAAATACCTTTTTTGCCTCATTCAAATAATTTTCTAAAAAATCATCTTCTTGATATATTAATTTTTCAAAGTCCTTCTCCAAATTATGTAGGATGAATTTATTTTTAAAAACCTCATTTAGCATTTCCTTTTTAGAGGTTTTTGATTCGTTATTTTCTAGTTTCTTTTCATAGTTAAAAATAGCATTAATAAAAATTCTTAACAAAATATTTTTGTCAATATTGTTTTTAATTACTTTTAAGTTATGAAATTGATCAAAGAATTTAACTTTATTCATTACTACCTCTTCTATGCTACCTTATCTAAAATAGCATTAATAAATTTTGAGTCAAGATCTGGTTGATAAGTTCTTGCCAGTTCCACCATTTCATTAATAATTATTGCCTTAGCAACTTTTAAAAATTTTATTTCATAAATACCGACAACTATAATTGCCTTGAAAATATTTGGAATTCTATTTCATGACCATTCTTTTGAAAGATGCAAACTAGCTACCTCTTCAATCGCTTCAATTTCTTTAACCAAATCAAGAGCTACTTGAATTGCGTTATCATCAAATTCAAGCTGAAAGTTATCTAAAATTTCTTGCAATATTTTTTGTTTGTCACAGTTTAAAATGTAATATCGATAAATTATTTGAACTAACCCTTTTCGTCTTGCTGTCAAACTGGTATTTTGAATCTCCATAGTTTGTTCCCTCTGTTCTATTATTTATCTAAGAAAATAGAGAATCACAAACCAGCTATTTGAATTGGTTTTGAGATTTCCTCAACATTTTTACTTTGGAAATTTGAAAGCAATGTTTGCATTTCTATATTTAATTTTTCAGTTGCTTCTTTATTTTCTTTTGTATACAGAAAACTAACAAACTCATCAAAATTTTTGTTAAATGCTTCTCCATTTTTGCTAAAGCTTTCGATAAGATATTGTTTTTGAAGATTATTGCTTATTTCTGAGGTAACTCCATTTTTAAAGCGTTTAAGTTGTAGACTTTCATTATCAGCTGAAGTGTTTCAATCAGAAGGTTTTGAAGAATTAAATGAATTGAAAAAATTTGAAGTAAAACCAACTGGATATGGGTTTTCTTCAGTAAATGTACCCATTGGAAAACTTAAACTATCTTGGTTATCGCTAACTGAAATCTTATCTCTATTAACTAAAAATATTTGTAAAAAACCTGTTGTATCTTCATCAGTGGCTCCTACAAATTTTACAAAGAAATTGCTTTCTTTGTTAACTAGAGGGCCATCTTTTACGTTTTGATCAAATAATCCCATTGGACCAATAAAATGGCCATCTAGAATTTTTGACTGTTCCCTGTTGGTTCTATAAAAAACTATTTTATATTTAGAAATTATTTCAACAATTTTACTTGATGAGTTATTATTAGAAAATTTAATTGCAGTTTGGTTAAAAATCTCTTCTTCAATCTCTTCTAAAGCTTTTTTTTCATCATTGGCCTCGATGCTTACGTTACCTACAATAACATTTCGACTAATATTTCAAGCTTTATCTATTGATCTAGCATTTTCATATTCAACAAATGTAAGATGTTCTGCACAAGCTATTACACTCATTCCTCCAGCTGCTGTTAAACTAAAAACTGATAAAATACTTAATAATTTTTTCATTTTTCCTCCTAATAAATATATATAAATATTTACTCTCTATTTAAATATACACTATTTCGCTCTTTTTTTGTAGTTGCAATAGATAATTTTAAAACAAAAAATAGTCAATTTAAGACTATTTTAGACTAATAATTCTGGGAAATTATCTTCAAATTTCCTATTTCTCAACATTTTTATCTCCAAATTATATGGGTTTTTATTTCCAACTCATGGAGTTTCAAGAACAATTGGAATCGCGCTTAATTTCGGGTGTTCAATTACTTTCAACAAGGAATCAAAGCCGATTTTACCATAACCAATATTGGCATGACGATCTTTGTGACTTTCTATATCATTTAAAGAATCATTTAAGTGTACAGCAAAAAGTTTATTCATTCCAACAATTTTATCAAATTCATCCACGACTTGATTAAAGTTATCTCTAACCTTGTATCCTGCATCATGTAAATGGCAAGTATCAAAACAAACTCCCACCAATTCAGGATTGTTTACTCTATCAATGACATACTTAAAATCTTCAAATTTAGTGCAAACTTCATTTCCTTTACCAGCCATTGTTTCAAGAGCTATTCTTACTCCTTGATCGGGAGTTATAACCTCATTGAGACCTTTAATTAACTGATCTAACGCCTGATTTAATGGAGCTCCTAACGAACTTCCGGGATGAAGAACCAGAGTTTTAATTCCAATTGCAGATACCCTTTTAATTTCTTCTTTTAATGATTTAACCCCAAAATTATAGGTCTCTTCCTTTAAGGAATTAGCTAAATTAATTGTATACGGTCCGTGAACAATTAAATTATTGATGTCGATATCGTTTTTTTTCAGAGATTCTTGAAATTCTGGGATATTCAATTCCTCAACCGGAGTTCTTCTTGTGTTTTGGGGAGCTCCTGTGAATATCATAAAAGTGTTGGCATTAGCATCAATTGCTTCTTGCAAAGAACCTAACAGATATTTCCCTGGTTTGTTCATACTAACATGACAGCCCAATAACAAATTTTTATTTTCTATAGACATTTAATTTCTAACTCCTTTTTGTAAAAATTTTATTAACTAATAAGATTAGTTTATTTTTTTGATTAACTCTTTAGCGGTTTTTAAGTCCTCGCCGATTAATTCCTTCAATTGATCTAAATTATCAACTTTCTGGTTTGGTCTAATATAAGCTAGTGGAACGATTCTTACCTGTCAACCATAGATATCTTGATCAAAGTCAAGAATAAAGGTTTCAAACATTGTCTTACCATCACTATTATCTCAGTGATCGCTAATTCCGTAGAAACTTTTATCTTCAATTCCTCTTACAAAAACCTTTGATAAAAATACTCCTTTTTCTAGTGGTAATTTATCATCAACTTCTTGATTGATTGTTGGAAATCCAATTTTTCGACCAACTTGCTTACCTTTTTTAATGAATTCACTAAATTCATATTGCATTCCAGTTTCATCTTCAAACTCTTTGAATTTACCAGATTTTAATAAATTATTTAATCTTAGGATATCGGGATTTTCTCGACCCTTTAAATATTTAAAATTTCCTTCCAAACAATCAAATTTAGATTCATCTAAAACCCCATGATTATAAAATTTGAAACTATCATCGTACAAAACAGCTTGTGTATTTAAATTTAACTTCATTGCATAAAAAATACTTTTAACAGGGTCGCTATTAAACAATTCTGTTGGATAATAGCAATAAAAAATTAGGTGATCAACATCATAGTCTGAAAATTTTTTAATAATATTGTGTTCTGCTCAAATTCTATTGTGTTCCAAAGTTTGAGTCAAAAAAACTGTTATAGAAGTTTTTAGCTTTTTTTCCTTACCATAATCAACTAATTCCTTAATTTTTTCATCGTGATAATTTGTCCAGTTTGCAAAATCTGCCACCAAAGTAACATTGGGGTCAAGATGGTGCAACATTCTGTTATATGGATTAAAATACGTTACTCTACTCATAAATTTCTCCTTAAAAATTATTTAATATTTTTAACAACTATTCGGTGTCTAAATTTATTGAACCTAATTCTTCCGTTCAAATCGAATTTGACATCACATTTTAAGCAACCATAAATTGCCGGTGGTCCCACCAATCTAATATTTTCATGAGCACATTTTGGCATACCTGCTCCAACGCTATATTTACTAATGGAACTTGAACTAATTTCAGATAAGCTTTTATTTGTTGGTTGACGATAATCTTTTGATGTTTTTTTCATTTATACCTCCGATTATATTTTTTGATTTACATGAGATATAACTAATTCTTTTATTGCTATGTGCTGAGGCAGACTATAGATATAATTAATTTGTTGAGCAATTTCTTCGCTTGACAAACCGTTATTAATTTTTTTCTTCATTGTTTTGTATTTTTCAACAATTTCTAAATTGGTGCTTGTATTTAAAAGGTTTGTATCAACTATCGCTGGTGCAATTAGACTAATTCTAACTCCTGAATCACTAACTTCTCTTCTTACGGCCTCTGTTAGAGCGTGAACTCCAAATTTTGAAGCGTTATAAACAGCTCTTCAATCGCTAGTTCATCTACCTGCAACCGATCCAACATTTATTATTGTTCCGTGTTTGCGTTTAGTCATATTTTCAAGAACACAGTCCATTCCATTGATTACACCTTTTAAATTAATGTCTATCATATCCATTTTCTCGCTATGATCTTGACTTATAAATCAATCAACAGGCATAACTCCCGCATTATTTATTAGCAAATCAACTGGACCGTATGTTTTTTCTCCGATTTGAATTGCTTTTTTGAATTCTCCAAAGTCTCTGACATCTAATTTAACAGCAATTGAGTTTTTTAGATCCAATTCTTCGATTAATTCCACTCTACGAGCCATTAAAAGTAAGGGGTAACCTTGACTTTCAAAAATTTTTGCACAAGCTAAACCAATACCGCTGCTGGCACCAGTTATTGCAATTAAAGGTTTGTTATTTTTTTCTTTACTCACTTGAAGCAACTCCTTCATTTTGATGTTTTTTGTAAAAAAGCATTTGTAACTCTAAAAGTGCAATTTCTTCTTTGATTTTTCTTATAGGAACTGAAAATTCTGGATTTTCATTTCTTCTTTGAATCGCAAAATAATAAATTAATAGTCCAATTATAGGAATCATGAATCAAAGTCATAATTTACCACGCTTAATTTTCTCTAATTGCTTCTCATTTTTATATAATTCATTTAATCTATCCTGAATTTCTTTTAGTTCCTTGGCTGATAAATCTTTTTTAATCATTTGCAACTTCAACCACTTTCTTCAAAACTCTTTCGACCAATATATCAACTGATTGTAAAACAATTTTTAATTCGTTAAGTTGTGTTAAAAAAACCTGTTGTTCGCTATCAAGATTAACGTTTGGTGACTTTGAATCAACAAAGGAATTTGATTGTAATCATAACACAAATTCTTCAACTCTGGCGATTTTTTCGATAAAATCTTTTTCTGTTAGTGCAACTGATATTTTATCGTTTAACTTTTGATTGAATTCTTCATTTCAAACACTTAATTTAGTATCTCTCATGATTTCTAAGAAATTCTCAAAATAAAAATCTATTTGCTTGCTAAAAAATGGCATATAAATTGTCTCAAAAGTTGCAGATGGATTTGTGATTGTTTCTGCTGAAATCGGATCTGTAAAATTATTATAATTTACATATGTTTGATAAAAATAGTGATATCTTTGAATAAATTGAGAAATCACCATTGCTTCATTAAAACTCTCCTGTTTCGCTAATTTTTCAAATAAGTTCTCAAGTCCAGTTAAAAAATCCTTTGGTTCTTCTTTGCTGGTAATCTTTTTGAAATCTTCAACAACACTTTTATTAATTAAAAAATCGTTGCTCTTATTATTTTTAAGTGACTTAAAATCATCTAAAATTATTTCCTTGATGATGGGTTTGAAATTAATTACTTCGTTTATTTTTTGACTCATGATAAATCTCGCTTTCAATATATATTATTTTAACTCATTTATTCAATTATCTTGAAATTTATTGTAAAATTATGTTTATATGAAGGAGTTAAAATATGATATTAGGTACGTTTTTAGCAAGTTTGCTAGCTTATCTTATTGGAAGCATTAGTTTTTCTATTGTTTTTGTTAGATTTAAGACTGGTGGAGATGTCAGAAGACATGGTAGCAACAATGCGGGGGCAACGAACGCAAGTAGAATCTTGGGGAAAAAATGAGGATTATTTATTGTTTTCCTAGATTTAGTTAAGGTGGTTGTGGCAGCTTTTGTTGCATTAGGTATTAGCGCTATTCCTCACCCGCTATTTTCAAAAACTTCATTATTTATACCAGCACTTTTTGCACTAATAGGACATTGCTACCCTATTTACTATAAATTTAAGGGTGGTAAGGCTGTTAGTTGTTTTATTGGATTAATTCTGGTTGCCAATGGATTTTATGCAGTAATATTCACAATTATTTGATGAACAACAATTTTTGTATTTCGTAAAATTAGCATTTCATCATTAGCAGCAACGATCGGGGTTTTAATATTAGCTTGAGTTCCTCAAATTTCGAGCTTATCAAATTTTAGTATTAATGGGGATGATTTTATAAAAATTTATTTCCAAGATGATTTTGTAAGCAGACAAACTTGAATGAACTACTTCCACAATTTAGTTAATTCACAAGGAGAACCTTTCTTTGAAAGTTGATTAATGATTAACATAACAGTTACAATCGGTGGAGTTATTTTAATTACTAAGCATCGTTCAAACATTCAAAGATTATTTAAAGGTACTGAACCATATTACTTTAAATATGGTCAAAAAACAAAAAGAATTAATGTTAATGCAGATACTAATCAAGATTCAAAAGTAGATCAAGCCGATCTAAAACAAAATAAAAAAGTTCAAATCAAAAAAGGTAATTCACCATTCTAATGAATTACCTTTTTATTTTATTTTTACGCGCCTTTTTTAACAGCGTTCATTGTTCTTTTTATGTCACTTTCACTAGGTTTTCTACCCATACTCATGTACATTGCACGAATTTGTGCTTCATTGATTGGCGGGTTTTCCTTTAGTTGTTTTTTTACAATTTTTTTTGTAATTAAGAAACCAATAAAACCACCAATTACTAGTGCTAAGATTATTAAAATTAATACTCAATATCACTCCAGCATTACAAGTCTCCTTTCAAATTAATTTTCTTTAATAAGAATAACATATTTTTTAATTATTTACTTTTTTAATTATTTCTTTGCAAAGATTTTCAACAGTAAATCCAAATTCCTTGATTACTAAGTCACCAGGAGCTGAATGCCCAAATTCATCAATTCCAAAACTATAACCATTATCACCTAAATATTTACCTCAACCAAAAGTTGAACCCATTTCAATTGAGAATCTTTGAGTATTTTTATTAATTATTTTTTGTTTATATGAATTGGGTTGTTTATCAAATAAATTCATACTTGGCATTGAAACAACGTTAACCCCAATTTTTTGAGTTTTTTCAATTTGTTCTCTAACTTTAATAGCTAAATTAACTTCACTACCAGTTGCGATCAAAGTAATTTTAGGATCTTTTGATTCTCTGATTAGGTAAGCGCCCTTTTTAACATTTTCCAAAACATTTGAATTTTCAATTTCTTCTAAATCTTGTCTTGTCAAAATAAATGCACTTGGATGTTTTTTATCCTCTAAGGCAGTTAAATACGAAGCGTAAGTTTCTTTAAAGTCAGCTGGTCTAAATACATTAAGACCTGGAATACTACGAAGCATTGCTAATTGTTCTACTGGTTCGTGTGTTGGACCATCTTCTCCAACGGCAACTGAATCGTGGGTAAAAATATAAAAACTTTGTAAATTCATTAAAGCTGCAAGACGAATTGCTGGTTTCATATAGTCAGAAAAGACAAAGAATCCTCCTGCAAATGGCAACAATCCACCATGGGCAGCTATCCCGTTGTTAAAAGCTGTCATTCCAAATTCTCTAACCCCATACATAATGTTTCTTCCAGTTAGATTTTTATTTTCAAAATTACCATCTAATCCTTTTGCTTTTGTTGATGTGGTTAAATCTGCACTTCCACCAATAAATGATGGTACTAATTGTGAAATTTTGTCTAAAATTTGACCCGAAGAAACTCTGGTTGCTTGTGGTTTTGTAGGAATCATTGCAACAAAATCTTTTTCACCAACTTGATAATTTTTGCTTAAGGCGTTTTTAAATTCCCTGAATTCATTTGGGAAAGATTTTTCATAATCTTTTAGTAATTGATTTCATTTTTCTTGAGTTTTAGCCCCTCTTAGAGCGACTGTCTCATTATAGTGTTCATAGATATCTTTGTCAATGTGAAAAGCATCATTTTCTCAGTTATAGTATTTTTTAACATTAACCAAGTCATCTCTAACGGGCTCACCATGAACTGCACTAGTCCCTTGTTTGGTAGCTCCCAGACCAATAATAGTTTTCACTTCAATATAAGTTGGTTTATTTGATTTCTTAGCTTTTATGATTGCTTGACTTATTTGAGCTAAGTCTTCACCATCTGTTACTAAAATTGTTTCTCAGTTTGCGGCTTTAAAACGATCTTGCATTTTTTCAGATTGAGCAATGTTAACCGGACCATCTAGTTGAATATCATTTGAATCGTGAAAGACAATTAGCTTATTCAAACCATAGTTTCCAGCAAAAGAAATTGCTTCCTGTGAAATACCCTCTTGTAAATCACCATCTCCAACTAGTACATATGTAAAGTGATCAACAATGTCAAACTTAGGTTTGTTAAATTTTCCAGCTAAATGTTTTTCACTAATAGCCATTCCCACAGCACTAGCTAAACCTTGACCTAAAGGACCTGTTGTAACCTCAACCCCATCAGTCATTCCATATTCTGGGTGACCTGGTGTTAGTGAGTGTAGTTGTCTAAAATTTTTCATATCTTCGATTGAAAGATTATGACCTGTTAAATGTAGTATCGAGTACAACAAACCACTTCCGTGACCTGCTGAAAGAACAAAACGATCGCGATTAAATCATTTTGAATCTTTTGGGTTTATGTTAATATGTCTTGTATACAATTCATATACTATTGGTGCTGAACCAAGGATAATTCCAGGGTGTCCAGAATTAGCTTTGTTAACTGCCTCAACTCCTAAAATTCTTAAACTGTTTAAAAATTTGTTACTCTTATTGTTTACCATTAAATAAATCTCCTGACAATATTATTATATAACTAATTTTATAGAATATAAAAAAATTTGGAATTTTTACCAGCCAAATTATTTTTTTATTCTTTATTAATGTTTTTACTCTTATGCTTTGGGGTTATATCATTACCATCAGCATCAACAATTTTTAAGTTATCAAGTTTTTGTTTGAATCCTTCTCGAAAATTAATTATGTAAGCTTCTCTTAATTGCTTTCGTTCATTAGTTTCTTCATTAGTCAAATCTCTTGATTTACTTATTGCACTTAGTTCATTAATTCTTTTAATTAACTTCTCCATCTTATTTGTCCTTATTTTGAATTGCGTAATATGATGCTCCAATTATTCCAGCATCGTTACCCAATTGTGCAGTTTGGATTTTTAAATCAGCTGAATAAACTGGAAGTAGCAAGGGTTTTAAACCACTTTTGATAATATCAACTAAAGGGTCGCCCATCTTGCTACCTCCTCCACCAATTAAAATTGCTTCTGGATCTAGAGCTTTTGTCATTATCGCCATATGATTTAGAAGTGGTTTATAAATGGTGATAATTAAATTTTTTAAGTCTTGTGGAAATTTATTTTCTTGATACACCTTAGCGATATCTTTCATTTCAACTTCATCAAGATTCTTGAAATATTTAATGGTACTATGGTCAGGATTTTCTTTTCAAAATTTCTTAATTGCTTTACTTAAACCCACAGCACTAGTTGTTGGTTCTAGACAATGTTTCAATCCGCAATTACAATCAATCTCATGTTGCATATCTCCACCATGACCAAATTCTCCTGCATACCCGTGCTGGCCTTGAATTAATTGACCATTAATGATAATAGAACCCCCGATCCCGGTTCCAAGAGTATAAAAAATTACAGAATTATATTTTTTACCTGAACCAATTCAAAACTCACCTAATGCAGCAGCGTTGGCATCATTAAGAACCAGCACCTTTTTTTTGAAAATTTTCTCAGCTTCAGTTTTTAAATCAAAATCGAATCAGTTTAAATTACCAGCTATTCTAACAATTCCTTCACCATGATCTATAAAACCAGCTGTTGAAAAACCTATTAATTCTAAATCTTCATATTTAAATTTGTCTTCTTTTAAAGTCTTAATAATTTTTTGATACAAATTATCTAAAATGTTATTCATATCATTTTCAACAATAAAATTTAAAAGAACCTCGCCCTTTTGATTAACGACTCCGACCTTGGCACTAGTTCCCCCAAGATCAATTGATAATATATTACTTTGCATTTTTTTATCTCCTTAAATTAGTGCTGGTAACAAATGTATTTTAACACCCATATTTGTTTTTGGAACAGTTATTGAAATTTTTAGTCCCGGATAAGTTTTGAAATTAACTCATCCTAATCCAGAAATGTGTAAATCCACATTCTCAGAATTTGTGAATTTGAATTCTTTGGTTTCGAATTCAGCATCATTATCTGATAATCTTGGAGCTAAATAATGGCGATTTTTCCTAAAGTAGTTTTGCGCATTTAAAGCTTTGGTTCGGTGTAATGGTAAATTACGATTTACATAAAAGTGAAAATTTGTTGCGTTTCTTGATCTATGATTATTTAAAGGATTAATACCTTCTTGAAATGTTATTCAAGCGATCCCACCATAAAAAATTGTTTGCCCCGCTTCTAATTGGTAAGTCTTTTGGTAAATTTCTTTGGTGAAGAAAAAGAAATCTCAATAAGTAGTAGGAGTTGCATTGGCAATATGGTGATGCTTAACTAATCCTGGTGTATCAAAAATAGTGTTTTTTTCATTGAACTCAATTTTAATGCGATCAAGAGTTGTATTAACGTAGCGACTCGCAACGATTGATGAAATCTGATTATTAGACTTTAACATTGCGTTTATTAAACTTGATTTACCCGCATTGGAAATTCCAACAACATACTGATCATAATCAACTTTTTTAATTTCGTTAAATAATTCTTCAACATAAGCTGGTTTTAGTGAGCTTGATAAAATAATTTTTGAATCCTTCAAGGCAGTTCCTGAGAATAAATTTTTTATATAAGTTAATATTTTTTCTCTTTTTACAGATTTTGGCATCAAATCAATTTTATTGATAACAATAACAACCTCTTTGCTAGCTATCAAAGATTCCAATCAAGTAATTCTACTTCCAGGCAAGTCAAAAATATCAATCACGTAGTAGTAACGAATTTTTTTGGATTCTTTATTTATGTTATCTAAAATTTCAATAAAGTCCTTATCGTTAATTTCTTGTTCAACTAAACTATTATAGTATTTAATTTTAAAGCAACGTAAACAATAATCTTGAATCTTAATATCTTTAACATATCCTGGTTTTTTAGAATCCTCAACATGTAAAAAGTGGCCACAACCAATACATTTTTTACCATTTGAATTTGAAGTAACGGCTTTATTTTCATTTAAATTTTCAATATTTTTACTAGAGAATTTCATAGTTACCTCCTATTTCACCTTCTGTATAGAATCCTTCTTGAAGGATGTTTTTTTGAGATAAGCTTTTGTAAATAAAGTTCTCAAGGAATTTTACAAGTTTGCTATCTTCGTTAATTTTACTAATTGGTGAAACCAAAATACTTTTAATGTGCGCTCGGTTTGCTACTAAAATATCTGTTATTAATTGATCACCAATCATAATCATTTCAGAATCATCAAATGGTAAAAGTTTTTTTACAACTTTCATTTTACCTAAAAGTGGTTTT
The DNA here is from genome assembly GCF_964019765.1 of Spiroplasma endosymbiont of Panorpa germanica. NCBI lineage: Bacteria > Bacillati > Mycoplasmatota > Mollicutes > Entomoplasmatales > Spiroplasmataceae > Spiroplasma > Spiroplasma endosymbiont of Panorpa germanica. The sequence continues at coordinate 528,090 of NZ_OZ026461.1, forward strand.
TTGCAATCTCAAAAGTAATTTTCAATTCCAGCTTTTTTGGCAAAATTTTGAACACGACTTCGAATATTATTTGAAAACAAAACAAATTCTAAACCGTTTTCCTTAACGTTTTTAATGAAATTCATTATATCAGCATTGGGAACTCTTTGATTTCAACCAATTAAAGTATTATCTAAGTCACATAAAATTACCTTAATTCCACTTTTTTTCAAACTGCTAAGATTTATTTTTTTGTAACTTCTAAGATAAATTGAGGGCTTAAAGTAGTTCAAAAGTAAAAAATTTCGATTATTATTTTTATTTTTCACTTTAAGTTCCCCCTTTAAGTCATAGATATATTATATTTGAAATTATTGATAAAGTGCTAAAATTACCCATTTTTTATATATTTATTATCTTTATATGGAAGAAACGAGAACGAATATAAAAAATCAATTAACAATAGTAACTTTAAAACATCGTTGTAACAGTGTTTTCTAATTTGTTTGATATCGTTATTTAAAGATTTATATTTTTCTAAGCTAATCTTCTTATAACTATAGAACTCCAAAGCTTTACAAGAAAGTTGGTAAACATCCTTTTCCTCGTGAAAGTCATGATTATTTATGTCTTCAAAATAATCAAAAAATTTCTTTAAGCCCGGAATTGAAATCATATCTTCTCCACATCACCCTGGTTTTAGATATTTTTGAACGTGGAATTCAGACCCTTTGTTATTAAAATTGGAAAAAGCCAAAGCCTCTTCCAGTGGCTTATAGATATCAAATGAGTTGATATCTGGTAATGGTGATTTTGTACTAAAATTAAATAAATCTATTTTCTTATTTTTAAATAAAGTATGGTATTTTGCAGCTCAATCTTGGATAATTTTATTGTCGTTAGTTCCTCCAGCAACAATCATTGTGCGGATTCTCTTCTTAATGCAATTGCTTAAAAAACTTTTAACCATCTTCTCGTATTGAGCTTCAAAATCATACCTGCTATCATTGTAACCTCTTTTTAAGGAAACTGATTGAATCGCTTTCGTGTTATCTCTAGTAGTGATTTCTTTTAGATTACTTATAAATGAGTACTGAAAAACTACAACTACGTCTTTGCGATTCTCATTATAAAGTTTTTCATTATTTGGATCGTTTCGATCATGAGAATGGTTAAAAAATTCTGTATCAATTACAATAGCTGGGAACTTAATTTGATTCAAATATGAATTTAACTTAGGACGGTCAATTTTGAAAAATTGATGATTGTTTAAATAGAACATCCCCTCCTTGGGAGTTATACAATATTTCTTCATGTTATCACTCTCTCTAATTAAATAATATCAAATTAATGCTACTTTTTAAAAGTATTATGTTATAACATTTAAGTAAGGAAGTTTTGGAGATTTAAATGAAAAAAACTAACAATGATAAGAATTTTGGAGAGTTTCTTAACGAAATTGGTATAACATGATTTAGGGATAATTTAGGGATAAAAATTGAAAAACTTAAAAAGGATTTTCTAGAATTAACAAATGGAGAAAACAATGAAAATAATCCTTTAATTGATAATGCGAGTGCAATTATGATTAAACCTCAAGCGATCGATTCAGTATATAAAAAATTTCAGGACGTATCACAAAGTTGAGATACTATACAAGATATTAAAAATTATACTATCAGCAATAACAATATCTTTGATTTGACAAAAATATTTTCAGAGCAAAACTCAATCAACAATAGTGACCTGATTAGCGAAATGATTGATGGAGATTTGGATATAAGTGAAGTGATAGTTAAAGTTCAAATTGAAACTATCATAAAAATGTTATCAAATAGCTTAGACTTAATTGATGATATTTTGAGCAAATTAGGCCCAAATACCCAACTAAAAGAAATTGACACTGAAGACTTGGAATATGTCTTAGATGTAAGCATCAAAAAATCAATAGATAATTTTGAGAAATGAATTGAGATGAACTATCGTGAATTTGAAAATTTCAAGGAAGAGTTTTTGATTTTAAAAGATGAGAAAGTCACTTTGGAAAAAAGACTTGAAAAAGCTGATGTAATTAGCCTCTTCTTTAAACAGTTCAAAAGCAAAGAAATCGCTAAAGATATCGAAGAAATTGATCTAAATAATGATCAAGGATTTACTAAAAATACCGCTGAGAAGTTCATTAATTTCACCAATGGAGCTCAAATAGTTGGAGACATTAAAAGCAGAATAAAAATAGCTATTTTAATCAAAAATAAATTTTAGAAAGAGAAATTAAAATGAAAAAAGCCTTACTAATAGTAGATTACCAATTTGATTTTGTAAATCCAAAAGGGAGTCTTTATGTTAAAAATGCAGAAAAACTAGCAGATTATATAAATCAACTGATAAATAGTTTTAAAGCAGATAATCAATTTGTTTTTGCCTCAAAAGATTGACACCCAGAAAATCACTATTCATTTGAAAAATGAGGAAAACATTGTCAAAAAAATACAAATGGTGCAGAACTTTGCATTCCAACTAAAGATATCGACTTTACAATTTTAAAAGGACAAAATCAAGATGCAGAAAGTTATAGCGCCTTCTTTGATGAAAAAGGAAATAGCAATGGACTTGATGAAAAAATGAAAGAGTTAGAGATTGCTGAAATTATAGTAGTTGGAGTTGCCACTGATATTTGTGTAGCTAAAACTGTCGGTGATGCCATAAAATTAGGCTATAAAACCACTTTAGACTTACAAGGTTGTGCTGGTTTTAGTGATAAAATAACTTTTTAGTAATTAAAAAGAATCCATTATTTGGATTCTTTTTTTATATCTTAATTTTAGTTCCTGATTTTCCGGCTAAAACTTCTTTAACTTTTTCTAAACTACCAATGATGGCTAGATTATTTTTACCCTTTTCTGCAAAACTAATAGCTGCCTCAACTTTAGGCAACATACTACCTGGAGCAAACTGGTTATCCTTAATATGTTCAAGTAATTCATCTTTTGTTACTTCGCTTAAAGCTTTTTGTTCAGGTTTTTTATAATTGATCATAATACTTTCAACGGCAGTTAATATTATTAATTGATCGGCTTCAATAATTTCAGCAACCTTAGCAGCAGCAAAATCTTTATCGATTACAGCTGCAATACCAATTAAATCTTCCCCTTGTTTAAAGACAGGGATTCCTCCGCCTCCGGCAACAATAGGAACAATACCGCTTTCAATCATTGATATAATAATATTTTTCTCAATGATATCAATTGGTTTAGGTGAAGCAATCACCCTTCTTCAACCCCTACCTGAATCCTCTTTAATAGACCAGTTATTTTTTCTGGCTAAATCTTTTGCAGTATTTGCATCATAGAAAGAACCAATGGGTTTGGTTGCGTTACTAAAAGCTTGATCATTTTTATCAACAACTGTTTGAGTAATTAAACTACCAACTTCTTTGTTGATTTTCATTTTATTAAGCTCGTTTTTTAGAGCTTGTTGTAAATGATAACCAATGTAACCTTGACTCATGCTTCCGCATTCAGGAAAATCAACAATTGGTGATTTAGCATCGCTTTTATGAGCTAAATCAAAACCTAAATTAATCATTCCAACTTGAGGACCGTTTCCATGAACGATAACAAGTTGATTGCCTGAAGCAATAATGTTCGCTAAATGCTTAGCTGTATTTTTAACTATTTGTTTTTGCTCATCAGGACTATCACCAAGTGCGTTTCCTCCGATTGCTACAACAATTTTACTCATATGAAAATGTCTCCTTTATTAAAAATATCACACACAGTAGTGTGTGATATTTAATTTATTCTAAAATATTGGTGAAGGTAATAATGTACCTAACGATAATAATACAATTGAAATTAATACAGTTCCTAGAATGTAAATTCATGCACCTTTAAATAGTTTTGAGTATTCTATTTTAGCAATTCCTAATGCTCCCATTACAACTCCTGAAGTTGGAGTAAATAAATTTAAAGTTCCAGAAGCAAACGAGAATGCAGTGATCGAACCACTAGCAGCTGATGCACTAATTCCTCCAGCTACTGGTCCTCATAGAGGGAATATTGCAGTTGCAAATCCAGATGTTGATGGAATCAAGAATGATAATGGTAAGAATATAAGGAATGAAACTATAACAAAAGGAAGTGTTCCAAGTCCACCAAGTCCACTTGAAAGTCCTGTAATAATTAAAGTTTGAATACCACTTGAGCTCATAATGAAACCAAGTCCAGCAGCAACAGCGATAACTAAACAAACTCCTAACATATCTCTACTTCCGGCAATGAAACCGTCAACATAATCTTCTTCGCCTTTTCAATCAATCAAAGCAACAATTAAAGAACTGATTATGAAGAAACAAGCAACTTCTGCAAGTCCACCTTCTCCAAATCCTGGAATTAATCCAGATAAGAAGAATACGTATTTGTTAAATCATTCTCCTGCTTCAGCAGCTCCGGTCCCACCAATAATGCTATCTCAACCAACTAGGTATAAAATCATAATCAAGAATGTGATCAAGAAAACTACAAGTGTTCCTATTCTTTTTTTAGTGAAATTCACTTCCTCAACTGATTCACCAAGGAAGAAAATTTTATCTTTTTCTGCAGTTTCAAAAACTACAGATTTTTGTGGATTATTTTTTACACGATTAGCATATCACATAATAAATCCTATTGTGAATAATGTGAAAATAACTCAACTGATTCAACGGAATGCCATTCCTGTACTAGTTGTTATATTTTCTAGTCCTGAAGATTCAACAGCTAGACCGATTAGGAATGGGTTAACAGTTGATGCAACCACCCCTGTTCCAGCTCCAAATAAAACAATCATTAGAGCTGTAAAACTATCAAATCCTGCTGCAATCATTAAAGGAATAACAATCATATAAAATCCTAATGTTTCTTCGGCCATACCATAAGTTGAACCACAGAAACTAAAGAAAGTAACTAATACTGGGATTACTCAAATTGCGTTTTTCCCTAATTTTCTAGTTATTGATTGGGTAAAAGCTTCTAAAGCTTTTGTTTTCATAATTATACTTAAGAATCCTCCCAAACAGATTATGAAAATATTAATTTCAGCCTTGTCAACAAACCCTTTGGTCATTGCCAAGAAAATATCTAATATACCGGTTCCTTTTACAGTTTGACTTACTGTTTCTCATTCATTTGGAATTGGATTACCCGAACCGTCAGATTCTCATGCGATGGGTCTTCTTAAATTATAAGTTCACCCAGATAGACTACCAATTCACGTAAATATAACAACAACAAATATTATGAAAAACAATATCGTAAACGACGTGGGCATTTTAAATTTCTTTTTTTTACCCGATCTGGAATTTGAACTTGTTTCAAATTGTCCAGAACTTTTCTTTTCTTTTTTTGTCATAAAAAACCTTTCTATCTTAAATAGATATAATGTTTATTTTAAACAATAATCATTTAAATTAATAGTTTTTTACTATTTTTTTGTTAATTTCCAATCATTGCAACCATTACAGCTTTTATTGAATGAACACGGTTTTCAGCTTCTTCGAAAACAACTGAATTTTTTGAACGGAACACTTCATCAGTTACTTCCATCTCTTTTAAACCAAATTTTTTGTTAATATCTATCCCTACTTCAGTATTTAGGTCATGGAAGGCAGGCAAACAGTGCATAAATAATGCATCAGATTTAGCTTGTTTCAATAAATCCATATTTACTTGGTAAGGTTTTAGTTCTTTAACTCTTGATTCTCAAACTTCTGCAGGTTCTCCCATTGAAACTCAAACATCAGTATATAGAACATCAGCATCTTTTGCTGCAGCTTTTGGATCTTCGTTAAATTCAATTTTAGCTCCAGTTTCTTTTGCGATTGCTTGACACTCTTTTACTAAGCTATCTTCGGGTCAATATTTTTTAGGAGCAGCTGCCACAAAATGCATACCCATTTTAGCGGCCCCGATCATCAATGAATTTCCCATGTTATTTTTGGCATCACCAAAGTAAACTAATTTTTTACCTTTTAATTCTCCGCGTTCTTCAATGATTGTCATAAAGTCGGCTAGAATTTGGGTTGGGTGATATTTATCGGTTAAACCGTTAAATACTGGAACGCCTGAATGATTTATCAGAATTTCAACATCTTCTTGTTTGTAACCTCTAAATTCAATTCCATCATACATTCTACCAAGAACTTTGGCAGTATCTTCAACAGATTCTTTTTTACCCATTTGCGAACCACTAGGTCCTAAATACGTAACTCTAGCCCCTTGATCTAATGCAGCTACTTCAAACGCACATCTTGTTCTTGTTGAGTCTTTTTGAAATAACAGACAAATGTTTTTACCAACTAATTTTGGAATTTCATTTCCTGCGTATTTAGCTCTTTTTAAATCTCTTGCTAAATCCAATAAATATCTAATTTCTCTTGGTGAGAAATCTAGTAAAGTTCTAAGACTTTTTCCTCTTAAATTTAAGGCCATATTTTTTCTTTCTCCAAACTAATAATTTCTATTTTAAATCTTCTCTTACTAAAGGCATTGTCATACAACGAGGACCACCTCTACCACGAGAAAGTTCGCTACTTGGAGTTACAATTACTTCAACCCCAGCCTTTTTTAGTAAGTCAATTGTTACTCAATTTCTTTCATAAGCAATTACTTTACCTGGAGCAATTGTTATAACATTTGTTCCATCATTTCATTGTTCTCTTCCTGCAGCAATTTCATCTGAACCACCACATTTGATTAGTTGAACTTCTTTTCCAACTATTGAACTTAAAAATTCAATTAAAGGTTTCTTAATTTCTGTTTTTCCTTCTTTTGTTATTTCAAATATTTTAAATTCACTAATTGCATCGAAAATTAATGGATGCACAATAAATTTATCAAAATCAATATTTGTGAAAACTGTATCTAGGTGCATGTAGCTTCTAGTTTTTGGTAAATCTAATACTATAATTTTTTTAAATGTTTCTTCTCCTTTGAACAAGTTCTCGGCAAGTTTATCAACCGCTTGGTGACTTGTTCTTTGAGAAACTCCAATTATTAAAGTTTCCTTATTCAATACCAAGATGTCACCACCTTCGATAAAGTCTTTATATTCTCTTTGATAAACTTTTTCTACATTATTTTTATAATCTTTGTGATTATCAAAAACAAAGTCTGGAAAAAGAGTTTCACGATTTCTTGTTTCACTTCACATTTTGTGAATTGTAACTTTATTACCAACTGATGCAAATGGATCTCTTTGGAATAAAACGTTTGGTAATGGATCGGCTATAAATGGATATTCTGTTTTATCTTTTTCATCCAATTCTATTTTTTTAGTTCCACCAATCATTTGTCTTACCATGTCGATATTTGACATTTTTGATAAAAAGTCTTTAAAATCTTTAGCGTATTCTTTTTTAACTTTTGCTTCTTCAATAAATTTGTTAATAAAACCATCTCTTAAATCTGGGTTTTGGTCAAGTGTTTCTGCCACTAAATTCTCTATATATTTAACAACAACACCATTTTCTGTTAGCAACTTGGTAAACCTATCATGTTCAAATTGTGCTACTTTTAAGAATGGTATGTCATCAAATAATAAACGATCCAGTAAATCTGGTGTTAAGTTTTCTAGTTCATTTCCTGGACGGTGTACTAAAACTTCTTTTAATTTTCCTATTTCAGAAAATACATTAATTTTGCTCATATTGACAAATCCTCCTTCATGTTTTTTACTACTACTCTAGGAACCACCCCCAAATTCAACTCACCCCTATTATCACACTTTAAAAATAAAAATCAATACTTTTTAGAAATATTACCAGATATTATTCTTTCTTTTGGTGAAAATTATTTTTAAATAAAACCGTTAATCCCGAATCAGTCAACATCCGACCTTTTGATGTTCTTTTAATTAGATTTTGAATAAGTAATGGTGGCTCAATAACTGATAAAATGACAGAAATCGGAGTTGAAGCAATGTGTGAAATTGTTTCAATTCCGATCGGTTGATATTCTTTTAAAATAAGTAGATAATTTATGTCTATATCAGTTAATCCATAATCATAGATATTCATTTTAGCCAAAATATTTTTTAAGCGTTCTTCGGTTATTACCTCATTTTCTTCATAAATTATATAGTCATAGATACGCTTTAAAATATTAATAGCAACTCTTGGAACTTGTTTACAATGATTAGCTAGAAAAACTGCTAGTTTATCGGTTAATTTTAATCCGATTTTTTCACTAGCATTAAGAATTATTTGGCTTATTTCAATTACATTATAATTTTTTAAATGTAAATTTATCGCAAATCGATTTGAAAAAGGAAAAGGCAATTTATTTAATTCTGTGGTTGCCACGATTATTGTGATATCAGGTATTTTTAAATTTATAACCTTTGAGTTATAATCCTTACCAATTATTACACTCAATTTATTTTCTTCTAAAACGGGATAAAGTATTTCTAGAACTTCTTTAGTAACGGCATGAATTTCATCGATAAAAAGAATTTCTTTTTCTTTAATAGAAGTTAATGTTGATATAAGATCACTTGGTTTTTGCAAACTTGGTCCATTTAAAATATGAATTTTTTGTCCCATAACTTTTGATATAAGATAAGCTAACGAAGTTTTCCCCATTCCACTCGGACCATGAATTAAAATATTATCCAGTGACTTACCTTGAATTTTAGCAGAACTTACATAAACTTTTAAATTATTAATAATATTTTCTTGACCAAAATATTCCTTTCAATTTCTGGGTCTAAAAGCTTGACTGCTCATTTTCAACCACTCTTCCTAAAACTTTTTGAAACATTTCTTCAATTTTTAAATTGTTATCAATTTTACTGACTGCTTGATAAATTCTTTTTTGGTTATATCCAAGCTTTTGCAAACTTTCAATAACACTTAGTTGCTTAGAGTTATAAGTAATTTTAAAGTAAACCTTTTGTAACTCGTTAATAATAACCTTTGCGGTAAAAGAACCAATATTTTTCAAATCTTCAAGTTTCTCGTATTCATTATTTCTAACAATTTCTAAAAAATCCTCATATCTAAAATTCTTCATTATTAGTTTGGCGGTTTTGGTTCCAACAGTTTTGATTTTATTAAGCTCTAAAAAGAGGCTTTGACTTTGCTCGTTTCTGAAACAATAAATAAATGATTCAAAATCTGATTTTACTTCAGCTAAATAAACCCTGTCTTTTGGATGATCCTGGTTAAAATCTTCGTCACCTAAAACCTTAAAATGATTAAATTTATATCCGATATTTTGTTCTGTTTGAATTATTAGATATTTTCTTGTTATTTCTTGAATTTTACCAATTACATAATGCATAAAAATGTTCCCCAAATGCTAATCGGGATATTTTTCAGAATATTAACCTTAAAAATAAAAAAAATTTGGACTAGCCAAATTTGCGGTTTTGTTTTTGTTTGTAAATACGTTTTTCTTTTTTACTTAAGTGATATTCGCGTTTACGAGCTTCTGCTTTATTTGCTGAAGCAACTTTTTGAAAACGTTTTAATGCTTTTTCGATTGGTTCACCTTCGTGTAAAGTAACACTAGCCATCTTTTTCAACTCCAATTCATTTAAATTTTATAAAATTTCAACAAATATTTCAACTAAAAACTTGATAAAGTTTAAAAAAGTTTATCTTTATCGCATCATTTTAACAATTTTAACACTAATTTTAGTAAAATTAAACTTAGAACGAGGTATTTTCATGAAAAAAATCAATTTAATTGTAACTGGTGGGATCGGTGCTAGCAAGAGTTATGAGTTGTATCTCTTACTAAAGAAAAAATACGATGTAAGTGTAATGTTATCGAAAAACGCGAAATATTTTGTTGATTTTAAAGATACCCCTATTCATAGTGATATTTTTCAAAAAGATTTTTATGATCCTCACAGTACTGGTGAACATATTGCTAAAACTTATGAATCAGACTTTAATATCGTCTATCCTGCAACCTATAACTTTATTGGTAAAATAGCATCAGGGATTTGTGATGATTTACCATCTTTAATTTTTGCAGCAAGTAGTTCGCATAGTTGGTTATTCCCAAGCATGAATTCAAGAATGTATTTGAACCCCATCTTCGAAAGAAATAAAGACCTACTTAAAGCTGATAATAAAATTCATTGAATTGAGCCAAAGACCGGAAGATTAGCCAGTGGTGAAATCGGAATCGGAAGATCATTAGAACCCAAAGAAGCTTTTGAAATTATTGAATCTTATAATAATAAGTACTTAAAATTAAGGAATAAAAAAGTTCTAATTAATTTTGGTCGCACTCGAACTTATCTTGATAAAATCCGCTATTTAACTAATGAAAGTTCTGGTCAAATGGGATTGGAAATATTAAATGTATTAAAAGAATTTTCAGTTCCAACACAAGCAATAGTTGGTGATTGCGACTTTGACATCAAAAGCATTTCTAATTTGAAGAGAGTCAAAACTAATCAAGAAATGCTAGAAGCTATGGTTGATAATTTTTCTCAATCACAAATAGTTATTTGTGCTGCCGCCTTAAATGATTTTGAGTTTTCAAATTATTATGATAAAAAATTAGATAAGCGAAGCATTGATATTCAAAACTATAAAATTGATTTAAAAGAGAGTGTTGATGTATTAAGAGAGCTTGGCAAGATTAAAACGAATCAAATTCTGGTTGGCTTTTCACTAGCAAACGATTTTGATCTGCAAAAATCTTGAATTAAAATGGCTGAAAAAAATCTGGACATCCTAATTTTAAATCTAACTTCAGCTATGAGCAATAATCAAACAGAGATTAAAATACTAATTTCTAAATCTAAAAAAGTTATTAATTTTTTACCAAAATCAAAAGCCGAGACTTCTTTAGATATTTTGAATATAATAGAGGATTATATTTAACTGAAGAACTTAAGTTAATTTTCTTAACTTAAGTTCTTTTTTGTATTCTTTGTATGCAATTTTATAATCATTAGAATTAGAAATAGATTCATTAAATGAATAGATTCACAAATCAGTTCCATAACTTGAGAAGTTTTTATTAATTTTTACTATAATAGCTTTTGAGTCTAAATTGATATATTCAATGAATTGATTTTTCTTAGCCATTTTAAAGTCAATTATAGTATCTTGTAAAGCTATTTTAAACAATTCAGAATCAACTATTTCAAGCTTTAGGATATTTTTTTTGCCACCAAAAGTCTGGTTTAACTCCTGAAAAATCACCTTTTCTTTTAAAAACTCATTTTTCATTTTCAAGGTTTCAAGATTTTGATTTAATGTTAACTTGATACTCGTTTTTTTATATGCCAGTCAAAAAGTTACAAAGCAAATAACACCAGCTACTATTCCAACTACAAATATTAATCAGATTCTCATGTCTTGATTTTGATTTGTTAAACTTGGCAGAATCCCGTTGGTAACAAAATCTAAAAGTCCTGTTGAAAATGTAGATCCTATTTTGATTTCAAGTAAATTAGCAACCATTGCTTGCAATCCTGCCATCGGGGCATAAAATCCAAAATAAATTAATGGATTAGAATATAAAAATAGAAATTCGATTGGCTCAGTAATTCCTAACATCGAAGACATTAAGGCTGCTACAATAAAATAACCCCTTCTCTCTTTTTGGCTATTTTTATCCAAGTTCAAAAACATTCCAAAAGCTATTGCTGGAAGAACTATCATCGAATTACTAAACCCACCACTTGTAAATCGCGTTAATTTAAGCCCCACAGCTCAAAAATCTTGAATATTTACATAATTATTATTCAACACTAAAACAGAAGCAATTTGGTCTCCTTGAGTATTTCAAAAATCAGGTCCAGTAGAATATCATCAAGCCTGCACTTGTGGAATGAAACTAGCATATTCTTGGATCTTCATTTCATTAATAACTGCATCAATTAAATCTTGATTTCGCAAGCCATCACTAATTCCTCATTGTAAAAATAAATTCCCGCTATTTTGACCAATTAAATCAGCCACATAATTTTGAAGAACTAAATATTGATAGTCAATTAGAGAACCTCCAACACTTGTTCATCAAAATGGCCCATGCCATATAACTTGACCTTGAAAAATTACTAAAACTCTTTGCACAAACTTAAAAATAAAACTATCAATTCCTCAAGGTAGTTTTGTCGTTCAAGAACCAAATATATTTAAAGCGATTATAACAAGTGGTCAGACTAAAATAAAAATTGCCGCTAAACCAATCGCGATTATAGGACTAATTAGGAGAATGAAACTTTCCCTACGAATGAAACTCAAGTAACTTGGCGCTTTAATATTCCTAAAATAGTTATTAAATAAAATTATGACTAAGCCTATGATCATTCCTCCCAATACTCCTGTTTGTAGAGTTGGGATTCCAAAGAAACTATCTATCATCAAACTTTTAGATTGATTTTTATAAAATCACAAATTGATTGTTCCATCACTATTTTCTCTAATAAAAGAACTTATAAAAATGATAAATATTATATAACTGATTGCCCCAGCGATAATTGCCAAGCTCTTATTTTTTGTAAAACCAAAAATTAACGCCAAGCAAAAAAAGAATCCTAAATTTTTAAATAAAATTCCCCCAATTGTGGTGAAAACTTTTGAAGCCTGATTAACACTACCATTAGCTGTTGCTATAATATTTCCTATTGATAGTGCTAATCCAAAAAAAGGCATTAGTATTATTATAACAAAGAGACTTGATCCAATTTTTTTTAAAACCCCAGAGATTATGACAGCATTAAAGTCTTTAATGGCAAAGCTTGACATTTTTTTTGAATCTGACATTTTAATTCCCCGCTCATTTAAATTACTATACACTAATAATACAAAAAAACTTCCCTAATGAGAAGTTTTTTCATCAATTATTTAATTGGATTTTTACAATTTATAGTTGCAACTAGTTCTATAATATTTTCAAAACTTTTTTCAAACTTATTCTTAATGGTATTATGTAATGCGGCCACTTTAAAATCTCTTGCACCACAACATATTATTTTCATATTTTAAATTTCCCATTAAAAATTAATTTTATAATACAATTTCTTACACTTAGGCCTTAATTCTTATGTTGTATTAATAAAGAAAAAAACCCAAAGAGTAAAAGCGCTTTGAGTTTTTCTAATTAATTTAACTATTTTTTAATAGCTTCTCTTGCTTTTGCAATTGAATTTGTTAAAGTTGCACATGATTCATTAAACATTTTTTGTTCTGCATCAGTTAAATTTCATTCGATAATTTTTTCTCATCCATTTTCACCAATGATTGCAGGAACTCCTGTATATAAATCTTTGTTTTTATATTCACCATTTAATTTAGCACCAACCATTAAAGTTGTACGTTCGTTTCTTAGAACCGCTTTAACAATTCTGCTTAAACAAACACCAATTCCGTAGAATGTTGCGCGTTTTAGTTCAATAATTTTATAAGCCATGTGAACAGCTTCGTCTCTAATTTTATCCAAATCAGCTTGAGTAATTACTTTATCAGCGATATATTTGCTAATTGGTTGTCCCATTACTGAGGCGTGTGATCAAACAGCCACAGAAGAATCACCATGTTCTCCAGCTAAAAAGGCATTTACAGATTCAGCTCCAACATTTAATTTTTCAGCTACTAATCTTCTTAAACGAGCTGAATCTAAAGTAGTTCCTGATCCAATAACTTTATGTTGATCATATCCAGTTACTTCTTGATAAATTTGAGTTAATACATCCACTGGATTTGATGCAATTACAGTAATCCCATCAAAACCTGATTTTTTAATTTCTTGAGCAATAGATTTCATGATTACTGCATTACCTGCAACCATGTCTAGTCTAGTTTCTCCGTCTTTTTGAGGTCTACCAGCAGTTATTACAATAACATCAGCATCTTTACAATCTGAATAATCTCCGGCCTTAATTGATGTAAAAGGCACTGGTAAAACAGCCATTGTGTCGGCTAAATCCAAAGCATTACCTTGGGCAGCTTGTGGAAAGGCATCTATTAGCACATAATCAGACGCAATTCCTTGGTTAATTGCAGAATACATAAAAGATGTTCCAACCGCACCTGCTCCAACTAATACAACTTTATTAGATTTCTTCTTCATTTTCTTCTCCTCTTACCTATTCATTAGGTTATTCTTCTTTATAAACAAACACAGATTGCTTACCAAAAAATTATAACACTTTAATAATTAAAAAAATATCGAAATGATAAAAATCTCCTAATTTTTAGTAACCTTCGTTGGTTTGACCTTGAATTATAGCAACTCCTCCGCTTGTTCCCAAACGGTCTGCCCCAGCTTTGATCATTTCTTGAGCATCTTGTAAATTTCTCACTCCTCCAGCTGCTTTTACCAAGGCTTTTCCAGCAACGGTCTTTTTCATTAAAGTGACATTTTCAATTGTAGCACCTTGAGTTGAAAATCCAGTTGAGGTTTTAACAAAATCCAATTTTGCTTCAACCGCTAATTCACAAGCTTTGATAATTTCTTCTTTTGTTAAAAGTGCTGTTTCAAAAATTACTTTGACAATATTTGAACCCGCTGCTTTTTTAACTTTTTTCATATCTTCTAAAACTACATCATATTGTTGACTTTTTAAAGCTCCAATATTTATAACCATGTCAATTTCAGTTGCCCCATCCTTTAAAGCTTGATTTGTTTCACAGGCTTTCACATCACTGTGATTTGCTCCCAATGGGAAACCAATTACAGTTGTAATTCCTACTTGACTTCCTTGTAAGTTTTTCTTAGCAAGTTTTATTCAATATGGATTAACACAAACTGTGGCAAAATCAAATTCCTTAGCCTCTTCACATAATTTGATAATTTGCGATTCTGTAGCATCTGCTTTTAATAAAGTGTGGTCTATATATTTATTTAAATTCATATTAGTTTTCTCCGATTCTTTCTTGATTTTTTTCAATCATATTTAATACTCTAATTGATTCAATTGATAATTCTAAAAGATAATCTCTTAAATCGAATTCTTGATTTAATACCATTTCTACAAAAGTTTGAATTTCATAGTCAAAAGCTTCTTGTTTTTGATCTGCGACAAAAACCTTTTTAAGCTCCCCATTTCCCTGAGAAATAAAAATTTTACTAATCCTTGTTAGTCCTTCAAAAACCAAAGTTTCTTCATCTGATAGAAATTCTGACCCTATTTTACCATAACTTGCCTTTGAATTTGTAATGTTAACTAGGGTATCATTTTGATGCTTAAGAATAACTGAGTTGTTTAAAGCAACATTATTGGGTAAAAAATGAGCCATCGCCTTTACTTCTTTAACAGGACCAAATAAACTAATGGCCAATTCCACTGGATAAATTAAAGTATCATATGTTGAACCTTTACCCAAATTGATATCAAAGACTGACTCATAAATCCCTTTTTTGATATCTTTCATTCGACTAGAATATTGATTAAAAGATAAGTTGGCAATAAAGGGATTGTTATTTTGTACTCAATCAGATAATTGTTTATATTGGGGTAAATGAATAGTTTTCATAGCTTCCATCAAAATCACATTATTCTTACTAGCAATCTGACTTAATTCGATTGCTTCATTGAATGAAAGTGTTAGTGGTTTTTCAACAAAAACATGTTTTTGTTGAAGTAAAAAGTATTTAGCTTGTTCGTAGTGCAAACCATTTGGAGATGCAATATAAACCGCATCAATTTCATCAACTAAGACATCGAATTTATCAACTGCTTTAGCCGTTTTGATTTCGCACTCTGCAATAAAATCCTTGGCTTTTTGCAAGTTTCTAGAATAAACACAAGCAATTTTTAAAGCAACATTTTTTTTAGCAGCATTTACAAATTGTTTACATACATCACTTGTTCCAATTGTAGCTATTTTAATCATTGATTTCTTCCTCCTCAATGGCAAATGGATTGTCTTTGTTATTAATTTGAGTTTCTTTTATTTTAGATACCTCAACTTTTTTAGACATTTTTTTTGGCTCTGGTGTTTCTGTTTTAGAAGCTAAAGTCTGTTGACGATTTCAAGCTACAGTTTCATTAATCCTACTAAAAGTTTCTAAAATTGAGGTAATAACACTAATTAAAATTGTTAGAGAAAGTAAAACAATTGCTGGAATTTTTATTTGATCTAACTTCAAATTGATTACAAAATAACTAGTGAAAAATATTTGCAAAATAATGGTTAAAATAATTAATCCTAAAACCATTCACAAGTAAATTTTGTCACTTCGATTTAGCGTGTAAGAAGAGGTTTTTTTTAAGTAAAGTAAAATAATAACATAAATTGTTCCTAGCAAAATTGTTAGACCCATGAAAATGTAAATCGTCTTACGAACATTTTGCAAATAAATTTCTGTTATTTCCGCTTTGCTACTTATTATTATCCCTAAAACATAAGTTAGTAAATTTAAAACAAAGAATAAAGTTAAGATAAATTTAGCGTAAATATAATTTCTAGGATTCATTATTTTGGTAAACGACTTTCCCTTCACTAATTGTCATACTTACTTCAAATTTTTCATTCAAAATTACTAAATCAGCTAATTTATTATTAGCAATACTTCCAGTATTTTTATAAATATTTAATTGTTTGGCAGCATTAATTGATGTCATCTTGATCAAATCTGTCATCTCAATATCACAAACACTTCTAAAATATCTCACATTATAATCATAGTTGGCTCCAGCTCCAGCCAAGGTATTTGTTCCTTTAAGGACAACTTTCATTCCGGTTTTCTCAACTTCTAAAGTTCCCAATTTATAATTCCCATCTTTTAAACCTTTAGCATTCATAGCATCAGTTATTATCGAGATTCCACCAGGTCCTTTTATTTTATAAATCAATTGCAAAGTTTCTGGTTGAATGTGAATCCCATCACTAATTACTTCAGCAACAACGTCATCTCTTAAAAGTGCAGCTGTAGCTAATCCCGGTTCGTGTTGACTAACTCCACTCATTCCGTTAAATAAATGTGTCACATGTTTTAGTCCTAATTGATAATCTTTTTCAAATTCATTAGCATGCATATTACTATGTCCTGCGCTTGGAATCACATTGTTTTTTAACAAGAATTTAGTGAAATCACCATTTTGTAGATCACTTGCATAAGTTAGCATTCTAATATTGTTTTTTGATAAATCAATTAGATTTTTCATTATTTCTATATCAGGATTAACTAAAAGGTTTTCTGCATGAGCACCTTTTCTTAGTGGAGAAATAAATGGTCCTTCCAAATGAGCTCCAAGACATTGTGACTGAGATAGTTGTTTTTGTTGTTCAACAAAAATTGCAAATTCCTTAAGAATTCTTTTATTATC
This sequence comes from Spiroplasma endosymbiont of Panorpa germanica, assembly GCF_964019765.1. Taxonomy (NCBI): domain Bacteria; kingdom Bacillati; phylum Mycoplasmatota; class Mollicutes; order Entomoplasmatales; family Spiroplasmataceae; genus Spiroplasma; species Spiroplasma endosymbiont of Panorpa germanica. The sequence continues at coordinate 545,349 of NZ_OZ026461.1, forward strand.
ATCCAAACTATTCGTCACAGCTGCTTGCAAATATTTAGTTATTCCTTCGCGACTAACATTTTGAGCAAATTTGTTAAATCCTTCAACTGTTCCAGTTTCAAAATCTACACCATATCCTCCGTGAACGTGAACATCAATAAATCCGGGCAAAATTCATTGACCTTTTAGGTCTACCCCCTCAGATTTGCAACTCCCCTCTTGGATATTTACTATTTTATTGTCCTTGATTTCGATAAAACCATTGTTAATTACTTTGTCTTCCAAAACAATTTTGGCATTTTTTAATATCATCCTACACCTCTTCTAATTTGCTATTATACATCATAATTTTAACTCTTTTTTTGAAACAATTTCTATCGAATTTAAAAATACTTAATCCAAGTATTGAATTAAGTATTACTTTTATTACCATAAAAATCGTCAATTTGATTCAAATCAGGATTTTCTTTGCCGATTAATTTGTTATGAATATCAATTATTTTCTGTGTTTCATTATCAAATTCTGCATTATAAATGATTTTTCCAGCATCGATAATAACCAGTCAATTTGAAATCAGTTGCAATTCATCAATTAAATGACTAGTTATCATTATTGTAATACCTTGGTCATGTAATTTTTTAATAATTGTAAGGAATTCGTTTTTTGATTTAACATCTAAATTTGCTGTTGGCTCATCAAAAATAATTAACTCAGGTTTGTAAACTAAAGTAGCAGCCATTATTGCTTTTTTCTTCTCCCCAGCAGATAAATCCTTTAATTTTGATTCACCAAGGTCTGTAATTTTTAGCATATTAAGTAACTTAATACGAGCGTTTTCTATATCTGAACTTTTAATTCCATAAAGTAACCCGACAAATTCGATGTATTCATTAACTTTTAAGTCCAAAGGAATATTATTGGAATCTGGAAAAAAAGCCATTTTACGCAAATCTTTTTTTTCTATCAAATGATTATCGTATTTAATTGATCCAGAATCACTTTTTATTTCCTTAAAAATAGTTTTAATAGTCGTTGTTTTTCCTGCACCATTAGCGCCAACAAAGGCAACTAAATCACCTTTTCTAATTTTGAAAGAAACATCTTTTATTCCAGAACCATTCTTATAAACTTTTCACAATCTTTTAATTTCTAACATTTTTTTCACACCCCTTTTAATTGTATGTTGCTTTTCTAAAAACAAAGTAACTAGCAATTCCAATTCCAATAATCATTAAAAAATTAAATATGTAGACCGACCAAAAAGGGACCACTGAAACAGATTTAATGTTTTCAATAAGTTCATAATAGGATTTAATTCCTTGATCATTACTTTCAAAATCTAATTGAAATTTTGATTTACCGAAATCTTCTTCTTCAATTGGTTTTAAAATTTCATTTACCAAATCCAAATGCTCATTTAAATAATTTGTTTTAATAAAATTATTGTTTAACGAATAGTTTAAGACATTTACTTGATATCCGTTAATCAAACTATCAATCTCAAGATTTTTATGTTGGCCTTGACTCATAATTTTTAAAGAAGCTAGCGGGTTAAAAATTAAATCATATTTCAAATTTTTATTGATTTCATTTTTGTATTGTTTCATATAACTGATAAGATTCTCAGAAATATTAAAAATATTATTTGTTAAATTTAAAATCAATCACGTTGCAAAGACAGCGCCATAATTGTTATTAAAATATTCTCATAGATCTGAATCAAAATAATATTCCTTATAAAAAGATGATCTAATGAAAATTAAATCATTTTGATTGTTAAATAGTAAAACTTTTTCAAGTTCCTCAATACGTTCATTTATAAAAATCAACAATCTCAATTCACTTTCACTTCCCTGATAATTTTCAACTAGAAAATTAAAGCTTTTCTTAAAATCTTGTTCTAAATAATTATTGTAGTTAAAATATCTATTGTTGTTAAAAGGTAAAGCACTTGATTTATTATCACTATTTCAAATAAATTTTTGGTCTGATTTGAAAGTTTTATTAATATTTTGAATCATCTCTGGATAATTTGAATCTAGTTTTTGCATTGAAAAAATATCATTTAAATCTTTTTCATCATTTTTAAAAACTTCTGAAAAATAATCAAAATATGAATCAAACTCTGAAGTATTTTTTAAAATATTAAAATAATCTCACGCAAGACTTATTTCAATGTTGGCTTTTTTAGATTTTTCACTAAACTCAAGTTTGTTATCGCTTCCTAAAAAAGCATAAGTAAATCCAGATATTTGAGAAAATCCAATTATAACTGTTAGTGTCATTGAAATTATTAAAGCATTAATATACTTGAATAGCATTGTGGATAAGATTGCAACAACACTAATTAATAGTATTACATAAAAATAAAATAAATATGAAAAAAGATTATGAAAATATATTGAATTATAACTGCTTCAATAAAATATCGACAAATCAATTGCGAAAATAATAAAGAATAAAATTAAACTTAATAAAATTATCAATATGATTTTTTCAAGAAAAATATTAATCTGACTTTTACCAGAACGCATTTCTAAATTAATTTTCTTATTTAAAATCTGATAATGGAATAACTCAATAACCAATACTATTTGAAAAATACCAAATAAAATAACTTGAATAAAATTTTTGATCGCCAAAATGTTCAAAGCCAATTCAATTGAATTATTTTCACCCCTGCTTTGATTATTTAATAACAGCAAAAATAAAACGGAGATAATTAAACTTGAAAGAATAATTTGCCCCGCAATAATTATTATTAGTGGCTTTTTAAATGTAATTTTAAAATTATGTCAAAACATTTTAAAATATAAATTACTTTCCTTCATAATTACCTCCCTCTAATTTTTTTTAATAAATAAAATCAATTCTTTTAATTTTTGCGTCTAGATAAACATTACTTACTGAACCTGTCGAATAAGCTCTTGTATAACAAGAAAAGTAAATATTTCCAGAAGCCTTATAAACATACACTTCTGGTTTTAATTCAACTTTTTGAGAAGCTCAACCTTTTTTTCGTTTAAATGTTCTTGTGTCATAAAATTGAACATAATCGCTTGTTACTCTTTTTTGATTTATACCCATACCATCGAGATTTTCGCGCTTTTTACCATTTTCAAATTCGGCTCACATGTCACCTCTGAGAGCAAGCCCTCTATACTTGGAAATGCATTCAAAGCTTTCATCATAATCACTTATATTACCAATTTTTTTATTGTTAACTTTAGTCCCTTCTTTTCAACCGCTACTTCAACCACTAGATGCGCTCAAAACAGCAATATTTCCACCATTTGGTTCAGTAACACCAAAGTTACCATTACATAGCTCTCTTACATTTTCCTCATTTTGATCCAATTAAGAATTTAATTTGTTGTTAATTTCTATTTCTTGGTAGTTTAAAACAGAGTTTGCCACGTTTGGTGTAACTATACTCGTTGAAAAAAGTATTGTTAGTAAATATTTCATATATACTCCTTATTTTGGTATTATTTCCATACCTAATTTTATTATACTACTTATCTTAAATATTTTTTATTATATATTAAATAGCTTAAAGACATAATAAAAATACCAAATAGAATATCTGTTGTAAATACCAATCAAATAGCTATATCTCTGGAATACTTAAAATTATCGATTAAATCATAAAAGCTTTGATAATTTTTATTGCTAATATTTTTAAAATCTGGCTCAAAACCATTTTTGATTTTCATCTTGTTTTCGCTTTTGATAATTTCATCCAAAATATCTTCGTATCCAGGTTTAAATTCAAAATTTATATGACCGTTAACTTTGCCCCCATAACCAGAAAAACTTAATGACTGAAAAATATTGTCTAAATAAATATTTTGATCGTTTAAGATTATCATCTGTGGTAGTCTTGATCAAGGATTGATCAAAAAGTTAATTTTGTTGATTGAAGTAGAATTATCCAACAGGTACTCAATTAATTGATCTGAAACAGAAAAGACACTTTTAGTAAAATTCATTACTAACCAACTTGCATACATTGAACCATAATTATAGTCATAATACTCAAACACTTCTTGGCTAATAAAACGTCCTCTTTGCAAAAGATTTAATTCATTGTCTGTTTCCAAATAAAGTGAATAGATTAAATCTTTTTCATGTTCTTTGAGAAAATAAAAAATTGGTAAATATCTTCGGGATTTTTCATCATTTGATTTTTCAATTGAGGAAATTAACTGCGGTAAAACCTTTTGAAAGTCATAAATTTTATAAAATTCAAGATAATTAAAATTTTTAATATCTATAAATGGAAGTCCTTTTGAATCACTATCGTTGACTTTAAATTCAGCAGCAGAATAATTCTTAATTGTTTTAATAAATTCAAATTCGATTTTTGGCAATTGGGTAAGACTGAAATAATTTGAGTATCAATCATTACTATCATCTTCATTATAAAGCTGCTCTACAGATTCCTTCATTTCATCATACAAGTTATTTTGTTTTAATATTTTGTAGTACTGCATAGAATTATAAACTTCCCATTCAGCACTAACTTGTGTTGATTGAATGTCTTTTTGCTTTTGAGATGTGAATAACGAATAATTCATTGAGGAAAACGAAAGACTGAATACAATTAAAATTAAAAAAACAAATGAGTAAGTAACTTTGAATAATAATATGATCAGCAATGAAAAACTAATAAATGTAAAACTAAAGACAATATATGCTAAATAAGAACCAATGGATTTTGAGATAAAGTATTTAAAGGGATTAAACATACTTATTGTCAAATCTAAAATAAAAGTAAATATTATTAAACTTCAAATAATTACCAAACTAGCCAGTATGCTTTGTAGAAATACTGAGATAGATTTTCTTCCAGAACGTAACTGTAAATTTAATATACCATTTTCAACGTCATGAACGAACATTCTAATAGCCACCATTAAAACTATTAATCCTAATGATATTATTTGAAAAAAGTTTTTTACTGAAAGTCAAATATACCAATTCGTTGATAATTGATCAACTGTCTTAATATTTAAAGAATTTATCATTAATAAAAGCGAAAACAAAATACTAATTAGAACAAAAAAACCCATTGCTATTAAAGTAGACTTTAACATTAATGTTTTTTTTATTTTAAGTCAAAATAAATAGATATGATTCATCAGAATTACCTTTATCTCCCTTTATATTTATTCTATCACTTAATCAAAATTTTATAATAAAAAAATAACGTATCTCACGTTATTTTTTTAAATCTATATTTTTGTTTTTATGAAAAATGTTAGCGAGATCAATCCAATTGTAATTGATGTTATTGGGATGAACACTGCGAAAGTCTCTGGATAATTAAAAATATCTTTAAAACCAATTCATAAAACTAATTGAATAATGATTCCTACAACTATTAATAATAGCTGTTGATAAAACATAATCTTGTGCTGAGATAACTTAAATATTTTATTTATCAAAATCTTTTGTACTATTGTTGGAATGAAAGTCAGAAAAGCAATCACTAAGACAACAACTGTGACAATGTAACCACTCGGGTTTGAGTAGCTATGAATAACTCCTGGGGCTAGTACTGAAATTCCGAATCCAGCTACTGCCACTCAGAATCAAACATTGTGAAAAATCATTTCTCTAAATTCTCGGCGAGTATAAATTCCACGATAATCAAGTCAATTATGAAAGTGTTCAATCTCTTGATAACTTTTATTTGAGTACATCGCCCCAAATCTAAATACGATTGCATTGATTGCTAAAATTGAAGAAATTGGAGTTAGAATAATTAGAAACACCAATCCAGCGATCATTTGCGATTCATTAATATTTGAATTAGCAAACGCTCCCCCAATTTCATGAAGTTGATCATTAATTCCTGGACTTAAAATTCCAGTCATTGTTGATCCAAACATAAATTTTAATGCGGTAATGAACTCAAAGACGTGAACCAAGTTTGTGTTAACAATTACTTTATCATTGTGAGTTCCATCTCAAGCTGTTAGTAGTCCCGATTCTTTCAAGTTACTTTCCATTGGTAGAAAAATTAGAAAACCAATTAGTAAGAAAACTATGGCGCTGATTCCAGCAATATAAATTATAAAGCGATTAATGTTACGAATTTCGTCATAGCGATATTGTTTAGTTCTATCAATTAATATTTTGTAACAAAAGATTCCTCCAAAAAAGAAGATAAAGATTGAACTAATTGGTAACAAAATTACTAAGAATAATACAAAAGCTCCAAAAACAGAGGAAACACCAATTTTTATCATTCCATTAAATGAGAAGAATCCTAGCGAGAAATATGCCAAAGAGAACGGATCATCAACATTTTTTTCGATTAGATTCCAATAATCATTATTTATCTGCCCCCCATTTGGCTTTAATTGTGCAATTATCTCATCAACATTAATTGCTGGAGCTAAGGAAAAAGTTACAATCAAACAAAGCAAAAAAGCAGAACCCGATATTATTGTGGCTATTGTTAAGGCTTTATTACGCATACATATCTCTCCTTTATTTTATTATTTTCTCAACTAAAGTTGTATTTCTTGGTTTGGTTGTTTTGTTCAATCCACTTCAAAAAGCATCTTCTCCACCAATTATATACAAATGCTCTTTAGCTCTTGTTATAGCGGTATAAATTATTTTTTTACTTAAAAAGTGATTGTTCGCTGCGGGATCTAACACTAATATCACATTATTGTATTCACTTCCCTGGCTTTTATGAACACTAACACCATAACCCAAGGTTATCTCTGAAAAATTTGATAGTTTTAAGCTGACATCACGTCCATTGAACTCACCAGTGGCATCGATTAGTTTTGAATTTTCAAATTTCATATCACCAATTTTACCGATATCCCCATTTGAAAGTTCTAGAACAGAGTCGTTTTTTAAGTACATAACTTTATCGTTTTTTGTTATTTTTGTCTCTCCCTTTTTAAAAATTTTACCATTATTTTTAATGTTTTTGTTAAATTTTTCTTGAATTATATTATTTATCATGTTTATCCCTAATTCCCCTCTATAGAAAGGAGATAAAACTTGAACATGATTAAAATTATTGACTTCTTGAGTTGCCAAAAGCTTTTGGTAAGTATCTATTAAGTTTCTAACATTTTCTTCGTTATTATTACTGAATAAAAAATCAATATTATTTAGATTCTTATTTTTAAACTCTTCTGCTTGATTACTAGTAATTCGGGCAGCTAACTCGATAATATCGTTTTGTTCAGCTTGACGAAAAATTTTACTTAAAGTGATTGTGGCAAATTGTTTTGAAATTATTAAATCTTCAAATAAATTTCCATAACCAACGCTTGGCAGTTGATCTACATCTCCAACCAAAACCATTTTTCTAGCAAAATCAGTTCCTCTTAAAAAATCGGAAAATAAATGATTTGACAACATGCTTGACTCATCTAAAATAATTAAATCTAAGAAAATTGGATTGGCTTCATTTACCTCAAAAGCATCATCCCCACTCGCTTTAAGAAGTTTGTGAATTGTGGTTGCTTTATAGCCGCTAGTTTCTTGAATACGACTAGCAGCTCTTCCAGTTGGGGCTGCTAGAGCAAAATTACTAGAACCATAAACTTTTTCAAACATTCTAACCATACCATTTATTACCATGGTTTTTCCCGTTCCAGGTCCCCCTGTTAAAATAACGATATTATTTTCTAGAAACGCTTTTAAAGCTTTTTTTTGAGAATCATCATATTTAAAGTCTAAAATTTTAAAGTTGTATCCAATTTCAGTTTCAACCTCTTTTATTAGAACTTCAAATTCAATTGGATTAATTATTGGTAAAGCCGCTTGGCTTTGAATTTTGGATAAACTATTGACAATAAGTTCTTCGTCATTTCAACTTTCTGCAGAATATATTCTATGATTATTGAATACCAAAATTTTTTGTTCTTTGCAATAAATTAACGCTTGCATAACAACATCCAAAGAAACCGCTAGTCTTTTTTGAATTTCTTCAACCAAAATATTTTTGGTTGTATAAGTGTCACCACTAGTGAACAATATATTATTAATAGTTTCATAAGCTCAAGCGCCCACTCTTTGAGGTCCATATTGGGGGGTGTTAAAATATAAGGCAATTTTATCAACTTCTAAAAATGGTTGAAAATTATTTTTTCTTGCATAATCATAAAAATCTGAATTTAAAATTTCACTAATTTCATTTTTATCTTCATGTCATTTTAACATTAACTGCAAAAAGCTTATTTTTAAACCATTCATTGTGAAAATCTCAACCAACTCTTGTTCTGTATCAACTTTGCTAACAACATCTATAATTATTTGACAAGCTTTTTCAGATATCCCAGGAACGGTTTTAATTAATTCTGGGTCTTTACGAATTTTAATAATAGCATCAATTCCTAAGTGTTCAACAATTAGTTGAGCAGTCTTAATTCCGATTGTGGGAAAAATTCCTGAAGATCAAAAACCAACTGCTTGTTTAATCGTGTTACTATCAGCCACCTTAAAATTTTGGACTTCAAAAGATTGACCATATTTGGGGTGTTCATCTAAAAAACCACTAACCTCGTAAATGACCTTTAATCGCATTTGACCGATTTGACCCTTGATTTTCATTTGTTGGTTTTTATTGTTCTCATCTATAAACAGACCAATTCCTCAACCCATTTCGTTAATGAACAGAAACTTTACTAACAATCCTCTAAAAACCTTTGTACTCATAATTGCCTCCTTGATTATTATAAATAAAATAAACCGCATTTATGAAAATAAATGCGGTTTATTAGTTTAATTAATCATCGTCTTCGAATCAATCTTCAAAATCATCTTCTTGGGAATCTTCTGAATTTGTCTTAAATTTGTCTAAATTAATTTTATTTAAATTATTTATTGAGAAAACAAGAGTTTTAACCTCTTTTTTAGGCTCATTTAAGGGCTTTTGAGGGTTATTAATACTCTCAGTGGTCGAGTCGTGATTTATTTCGTTTAAGTATTCTTTTTCACGAATTTTATCAGCTTTTTTAATAACTACCTGCTCAATTGGGGTAGTTACTTTTTTTCTACTTCACCATCGGTTTCACTTTCATTTTCAGAAGTGCGAGGTAATTTAGGAATATCGTTATTTTGAATAATGTAATTTTTTTCAATAATAGCTGTATCAATTTCACCCATATCTAAGTCATTGTTAATTTCTTCTAAATCTGAGTATTTTATTGAATTGATATTTAGTTGAATGATATTATCATTTTCATCTAAAAGGTTAATAATTTCATTATTTAAGGCTGGGAATAAGTCTTTAACAAACTCATCGCGTTTTTTATTTCAAGGATATAAACGAACCCCTTTTTTAGGACGGTTCATCAGCGGAATCAATTCAGCCTTGATTTTTTTGATATTACCTTTATTGGTAATGATCACAACATCTTCATTATCAAAGGCTTTACCAGCAATAATTTTTTCATCTTTGGCTGAAAATGATTTAACACCTTTGGCAGTTACACTAGCTGAAGGGATTTCTTCAATGTCATAGCGAACTGAGAATCCATTTTCACTAACCATCGTTACAAACTTGGTTTTTGAAGTAACCAGAGAAGCTGAAACTAGTTCATCTCCTTCTGAAAGTTTCATAATTTTAAATGCTTTTGAAGACATTTTAGTTTGCATTCCCTCAATTGGAGTACGTTTGATTAAAGCGTTTCTTGAGGCAACTAAAATTTCTTGTTTGGCGTCTGTGAAACTATTTACTACAAAAGCCGCCACAATTTTATCATTTCCATTCATGGTTGCAATTTGGTTTAAGTGCATTCCGGTTTCTTTTCACTTACTTGGATTAATTTTGAAAACTGGGATTGAATAATATACTCCAGCTGATGATAGCAAGATTAAGTGATCTAAAGTTGTTGCCGGAACACATGAGATTCATAAATCGTTTGGTCTTCTTTTGAAATCTTCAAAACCAAATTTCCCAATTTGACCTGCTTCAAGTGCTTTTAAATATCCATCTCGTGAAATTCAAATAGTAAATTCTTTTGAAACAATTGTTTGTTTTATTTCTACATCTAATGTTTCAATATCATCAATAATTTGTGTTCGACGAGGCACACCAAACTCTTCTTTAATTTTTTTAAGGTTTTCAATGATTTCTTTGTTCATTGCATTAACATCACTTAATATTAAATTAAAGTTGGCAATTTGAGCGTTTAAACTTGCTTGCTCTTCTTGCAATTTCACAATGTCTGTTGAAGTTAAACGGTATAAACGTAAGTCTACAATAGCTCCAGCTTGCACATCAGAAAATTGGAAGCGAGCTACTAAGTTTGTAATAGCTTCGCCACGATTACTTGAACCACGAATTATCGCGATAACCTCATCAAGGACAGAAATTGCTTTGATAAGACCTTCAATGATTTCTAATCTTTTTAAAGCTTTTGCTAATTCAAAATCAGTACGTTTAGTGTAAGTAACTCTATGGTGTTCAATGTAAGCTTTTAGAATTGCTACAATTCCCAATTGCATTGGTTGTTTGTTAACTATCACAACATTATTGTAGTTATAAGAAACTTGCAGTGGAGTATTTTTGAATAAGAATTTACGTGTAACTTCAAATTCTGCATCTTCACCAAGCTCAATTACAATTCTTAGTCCAGTACGATCAGTTTCGTCTCTAACCTCTTTTACCCCAATACCAGGGTTGGCATCAACAACTTCTCCAATTTTTCTTACTAAATCTTGTTTAACAACTTCATAAGGAATTTCAGTAATTACTAAGTGACCATTTTCTTCGTGATATTTTGATTGAATAAATAGTCGACCTTTTCCTGAATCAAATGCACTTTGAATCCCTTCAATTCCACGAGCAGTTCCCCCAGTTGGGAAATCTGGCCCTTTAACTATTTTTAAAATTTCACTTAAAGTTAAATTAGGTTTATTTATCAAAGCGACAGTCGCATCAATAATTTCTCCTAAATTGTGGGGTGGCATATTTGTAGCATAACCCGCAGCAATTCCACTAGCACCATTGGCTAGAATATTTGGAAAGTAGGCTGGTAAAACTGTTGGTTCTTTTTCTGAATCATCAAAGTTGGGTGCAAAAAGCACAGTGTTTTTTTCTAAGTCTTTTAAAAGTAATCCTGAAAGTTTTGCCAATCGAGTTTCAGTATAACGCATCGCTGCTGCTGAATCACCATCAATTGAACCATTATTCCCTTGCATATCAATTAAGGGACTTCCTAATTTTCAACTTTGACTCATTCTTACTAAAGCATCGTAAACCGATCCATCACCGTGGGGGTGATATTTACCAATAACTTCCCCAACAATACGAGCTGATTTTTTGTGTTGCTTATCACTTGTAATTCCAAGTTCATTCATGGCATAAAGAATTCTTCTTTGTACTGGCTTTAGACCATCCCTTACATCCGGTAATGCTCTTTCTTGAATGATGTATTTTGCATAACGACCAAATCTCTCACCAATGATGGTTTCTAGTGGATAATCAAGAATTCCTTGCTCACTTAATAAATTATTTTCTTCTTTTGACATTTTCATATCTCCTTTTAATTAATATCCATTGATAGTAAATCGTTAACAGTTTCAAAATTTAAGAAATCCAATAAGTTAAAGTCTTCTAAAATTTTCTCACCCAATTTTGTTAACCATCATTCCTTGGTTTTTTCATTTTGATAATAGAATGGGAATTCATTTCTCACAATTAATTTTTTGGCAAATTCTAGAAAAACAATATTGCACTCTTCGTAATTGCGTAAATGATTGTAAAGTTCAACCAGTTGTGACCTTTGAGATAAATTTGCTTTTATAACATTGCTCATTTGAACTTGATCACTATTATTGTTGGAAGCTGTTATGATAATTTCTTTACAATTTAAAACCACTTCGTTTTTATTGCTTTGATCTAGTTTGACTTCCCAGTGAGGAACCCCTTCCACTCGATCTAATAACTCAAAGTTTTTTTCAAAGCGTTGGGTTATTGATTCAACTAGCATAATTATTTGTTTAGTATCCAAATCAACAATTTCTTGATCAAATTTTTTAGAACGAACGAAATTTTTCAAAAAGTAAATGATTGCTAGAATGTCAACCTTGGTTAAATAAATTTCATTTTGAAAATCTTTATTTAATTGCAAAATTGATTCTATCTTGGGATTTGGCACATAACAATTTTTAACCGGATTATAAGTCATTAAACCTGCATCTGGTTTTGAAAATTCTTTTGCTTTTTTCAAATTACTTTCACTTCTTTTAATTAAACACTTACTTGTATAAATACCTCAAATGACTTCATCGTTTTTACTCAGGTCAATCATCAAGGACTCATCATTGTTGGTTTGATCTAAGACTTTTTTCTCAGCTCCAACTTGACCCTCACAAATTTCGATGTAAACTAAGTTTCCTTCACGAAAACTTGTGTGATAATAAAAATTAAATATCGGATATTTTGACAATTTTAAATTTACTTCATCATATTCTTTGAAACGTTTCATTAATAAATTATATTTTTTGTCCAAACTATCTAAATTTGAATCCATAATTTCACACTCCCTTTTAAAGTTAGTTGCTAATTAGTTCGGTTTGATCATCTTCTAAAGTGAATTTAACGTTTTCCTCAATTCACTCTTTTCTGATTTCAGCATCATCACCCATTAAGGTTCTAAATGCTTTTTCTGCTGCCAGGGCATCTTCGATTGTTAATAAAATTAATTTTCTTTTAGTTGGATCCATGGTTGTTTCTCAAAGTTGATCTGCATTCATTTCTCCAAGTCCTTTATATCTTTGAATTTCATATTTTGATTTTGAAGTTTTAAGAATTTTTGCTAGTTCTTCTTCATCTCAAACGTAGTAAAAATCACTTTTCTTGCTTGTTGAAGTTAATTTATAAAGTGGTGGTAAAGCTAAGTAAACCTTGTGATTTTGAATTAGCTCTTTCATGTATCTAAAGAAGAATGTTAATAGTAGAACTTGAATATGCGCTCCATCAGTATCAGCATCCGTCATAATAACAACTTTACCATAATTTACATCATTGATATCAAAATCCGAACCAATTCCAGCGCCGATTGCTGTAATGATTGTACTAATCTCTTCGTTTTTTAGTAAGTCAATTAGTTTGGTTTTTTCAGCGTTAATTACTTTTCCTCGTAGTGGCAATATCGCTTGGAATGTTCTATCTCTTCCAGATTTAGCACTACCTCCCGCTGAATCTCCTTCGACTAAGAACAATTCATTTTTATCTTTGTTTTTTCCTTGAGCTGGAGTAAGTTTTCCCAACATTCCCCTAGTCTTAGATTTGTTTTTTGAATCACGAATTGCTTGACGAGCTTTTCGAGCTTCATCACGAGCTTTTCGAGCAAGTAGTGCTTTTTCAATAATAATCACAGCGACTGTTTTATTTTCTTGTAATCAAAAACTAAAGTGTTGATTAGTAATTGTCTCAGTGGCGCTCTTAGCCTCACTAGTTCCTAATTTACCTTTGGTTTGTCCTTCGTATTGAATTAAGTTTTCAGGAATTTTTACAGTAACAACAGCATTCAAACCTTCTTTTATATCTGTGGAATCAAGTTTTCGATCTTTTTCTTTAATCAAGTTAGCTGATTTACCATATTCATTTAAAGCTTTAATTAGTCCAGTTCTAAAACCAGATACATGAGTTCCCCCATCAGCAGTTTTAACGTTGTTGGCAAAACCAAGCACTGTTTCATTATAATCTTCTGTGTATCGTAAACAAATTTCAACTTCAATTTCTTCTGCAGCCCCCTTGATTAGAATTGGACCAGTAATTGGTTTTTGATTTGTGGTCAATTCTTTGACGAATTCCACTAAACCATCTTCAAAGAAATATTCAACTTGTTTGTCACTTCTTTCATCACGTAGTTTGATTTTTAATCCTGAATTAAGTAATGCTGATTCTTTTAAGCGCTCTGAAATAGTTGAAAAACTAAATTTAGTTGTTGAAAATATTTCCTCATCTGGTAGGAAATTAACCTTTGTTCCAGTAGTTTTAGTTTGACCAATTACAGTTAATGGTTCTGCTAATTTTCCACCTTTTTCAAATTTAATTGAATAAATTTGTCCATCACGGTTAATTTGTACTTTGAACTTTTTACTCAAAGCATTAACAACTGATGATCCAACTCCGTGCAGTCCACCCGAAGTTTTATAACCACTTCCTCCAAATTTACCTCCAGCATGTAAAACTGAAAAAATAATTTCTGGAGTTGATTGGTTTGTATCGCGATATTTACCCGTTGGAACTCCACGACCATTATCAGTTACAGTAACTGAACCATTTTTTTCTAAGACAACTTGAATTTCTGTTGCATATCCTGCAAGAGCCTCATCGATTGAGTTATCAACGATTTCTCAAACTAAATGGTGCAAACCCCTTACATCAGTTGAACCGATGTACATTCCTGGTCTTTTTCGAACCGCATCTAGGCCTTCTAAGACCTGAATACTATCTTCGTTATATGATAAGTCCTTTTTTTCTGACATTTATAATCCACCTCTTAAACTTTTTTTAGTATAAATAGATTTTGACAAAATAGCAAATTTTTTAACTATTTTATTTATTAATTTTAATTATCTAGGATTAAATCCCTTAAAACAACGCTATTATCCTTAAAAATTGGGTAATAATCGTTATTTTTATCTATTCTACTGACCACAGCTTCAAGCAAATCGCTGAGCTGGTAATTTGTAATATATCTTGCTAGTTTGAAATCTTGTGCCTTTTTCCTTGATAATTTCAATATTGTATTAATTTCCCAACTTTGATCTAGTAAAGCAGTTTCATCTTTAATAGTTATCACTTCTAGTTCTGATAAATCAAATAAACAGTTAGAAACCATTTTATCTCAGTACCAATTTTGTTCATCATTTTTTAATTCAAAAATATCAGATTTAAAGTAGTTTAAATAGTCGGGTTCACCTTTACCTAATTTTTTCAAATTTAATAAGTAATAGAAATTATCATCAGCCCCAAGTAATGTTGTACCAATAATGTATGTTGAAGTCTCCAGAATATTTATTTCATTTAAGTACATTATTTATCCCTACTTTTTAACAGACTTTCAATTTTTGTTGCTATTAAATCAACAGCTACCTCATTACCCTCGTAGTATGGGATGATAATATCTGCATATTTAATACTTGGTTCAACAAAATATTCGTGCATCGGTCTAACTGTTTGCAAGTATTTATTAACAATGTCGTCAAATTTACGACCATAATCTTTCATGTCCCTGGTTAATCTTCTAATTAATCGAATATCATCATGGGTTCTAATGAAAATTTTAATATCTCCTAGTTCTCGAATCTTTTCCACGTGTAAAGCTAAAATACCATCTAAGATAATTACATCTGCTGGTTCAATATGATTTTTATGTTTCAATCTTGAACTAGTTGTAAAATCATAAACTGGAGAATCAATAGCTTCGCGATTTTGAAGTTTTTTCAAATCTGAAACTAATAATTCTACATCAATAGAGTCAGGATGATCAAAGTTGATATCCTCGGTTTCAATCTTTCCATCTTTTTTAAAATCACGATAATAACTATCCATTGATAAATTTATCACCGATTTTCCTTTGAGAATATCATTCGCTATTCTTTTTGCTACAGTAGTTTTACCACTAGCACTTCCTCCGGAAATGATAATAATACTTGTTTTTTTATTTTCCATTTGACTCCTTTAAACTATTAATCATTTTAACATTAATTTGAAAAATAAAAAATTTTTGTAAATTTTGATAAAATATTATTAAGTTGGTGCCTATGAAAAAAGACGAAAATCAAAAAATAATCAAGGAATTAAAAGAATTCTTTACAATTCACAATTTTTATAAACTTGTCTCAGATTTTGATGGGATTCAAAATTTGTATGATCCCTTGGAAATTAAAGTAAATGAGCACGAAGATCCAGAAAATGCCAAATTATTGAATAATTCTGAATTATTAAGACTTTCCACAGAAGAAAGAAACAAGTATTTTTCTCAAGTGAAAGCTGATTATATAAATAAAGTTGTTAATGAGCCAGTCAGAAAGTCTATCCCCTTTTTAGCGATGATACACAAAAAGATGAGTTTCATTACTTATGAATTTTTGCAAAAACTTGGAACTAAGGAAATTGGATTTAAAAATATTTCTGACTATGATTTTGATTTTACAGCCATTGTTGAATTTCAAAAAGAGTTTGAAAATTATTTGAAAATTTTTAGAAAGCAATTAAAAAAGAGTAAATCAAATTCAGCATTGGGAATTTTAAAAGATTTTGAAATAATTTATGATAATTTCAAAAGTATGAATCATGATTTGGAAAAATATTTTTTAGAACAAGGATTTTCTGAACTTATTTTGTATAATAATTATTCCTTCTTTGTTCTCTATAAATTTAGCGCTCAATTATTAGAGCAATTTTGAAATGAAAATTTTGAGAATAAAAATGGTGAATTTATTTTTGACAAGACCGACAAGTACTTTATAACTTTTTATTTGGAATACCTTGAAATTAAGAAAAATAGAGAAAACGAGTATTTTAAGGTTAAGGACTCTACAAGAAATCTTTTGAAAGCGATGGAATTGGTTAATGATTTTAAAGAGAAGATGCAAAGCAACTTAATTCGCCTAAGTTATCGTAAATTAATCGATTCTTTTGATGGTTGAATGATTAAGTTTTACTTTCTGTATTTAATTCATTTAAGCATTTATGAATTCAACAAAATTATTGACATGGAAAAAATTTACAATTTTTTTAAATTAGATATTTGGCCTACTCGTTTTTAGAACCACAAAGTAAATACTAACAGAACTTTATATTCATTTCTTAAAAATTTGAATATAAAGTTTTTTATTTATTTCACCAAGAGATCAAGCCGCTATCATTAATCCTGAAATGATAGCTAATCAATATGCTGGAGGAGCTTTGAAACCTAAACTATTATTTAAATTTGGAATAAAAACCATTCCAAAAACAATAATTGTGAAACCAGAAATTATGAATAAAATTATTCAGTTAACATTACTTTGTCAAATTGAAATTTTTTCAGTTCGATATACAATTGAGATAATCATATGAGTTAAAAAGCTCTCTATGAAAAAAGCTGCTTGAAACATTTTTAAGGCTTCGGTGTCTCCCGCATTAATTTGTCCTACTAGTCCAAATCCATAACCAATAATTAAAAAATTAATAATCGAAACCGTTGTAGCTGCAATCGCATTAAAAATAGCAAATGGTAAAATTGATTTAGTTGATCATTTTTTGGGTTTGACAATTAATTCTTTATCAACATTATCTCAAACAAAAATTAGATTAGTGAAATCATATAATAGATTTTGCATTAATAAGTGCAACGGCAACATTGGTTTAAAATCAAATCACAACAATGCGATTATTAAAGTTAGCATTAACGAAAAGTTGTTTGTAACTGAAATCTTAATATATTTAATTGCATTAGTAAAAATATGGCGACCTTGCAGAAACGCCTTCTCCAAAACAAGCAAATCTTTTTCTAACATAATAGCATCCGCACTAGCTTTCGCAATTGGAGAACCTGTATTAACACTTATACCCACATCACTTTGTCTCAAAGCCTTAGCGTCATTTACTCCGTCCCCTAAAAATCCAACGCAGTGACCTTCATCTTGTAAAGTCTTGATAATTTCAGATTTTTGAAACGGGGTTAGTTTACAAAAAACATTATAGTTCAAAGCAACTTCTTTAAGTTCATTTTGTTTTAAGCCTTCTAAATCTTTTCCCAAAATTGCTTGAGGATTATTTAGCCCGACATTTTTGGCTACCAATAATGAATTGTCGACAGAATCACCGGTTAAAATTTTTAAGTCAACATTGTTTTTATAAATCAATTCTACGACTTTGTCAACATCTTTTTTAATATTATCGGTAAAAATTAAGAAACCTAAAAATGTCAAACCAATCTCGCTAACTTCAAATTTATTTAAACTTTCACGGAATGCTAAACCAACAACACGATAACCTTGATCTGAAAAAACCTTAGCTTTTTTTAAAATTAAATCCTTATCTGGGTTTTTTATGGCTCCAGATTTTTTTTCATTTTCTAAAAAACCTAAAGTTTGAATAATCTCGTCGATTCCCCCTTTAGTGATTTGTAAGTATTTTTTATCTTTAAGCAATAAAGTCGAGACCATTCTTCTTTCGTGATTAAAGGGAATTTCGTCTATCAAAATAGTTTCCTCTATTTTTTTTTCATCAAAAGGGTTTTGTTCTAAAATAGCTTTATCAATTGCGTTTGATATATTTGATTGAAAGTAAGAATTTAAAAATGAAAATTCTAAAAGTTCATTACTTTTATTTAAATCTAAATCTAAATAGCTATGCAAGCTAATTTGTGAGTCTGTCAAAGTTCCGGTTTTATCTGTACATAAAATATCAATCGCCCCTAAAGTTTGGGTTGTTGAGTTATTCTTAACAACAATCTTTGCATCCTTAAGTCTTTTAGCACCTTCGTGTAAATTCAAAGTCATGATAGCTGGGAGAGATTCTGGGGTTATTGAAACAATTAAACTGATCGCAAATACTAATGACCCAATAATTAATCCGGTTTTGAAAAACAATATTAAAAATACCACAGGAAAAACAATTAGTAAAGTTAAAAGTAAAATTTTAGTGACTTTTTTTAGTCCCAATTCATATTCGGTTACATCATCTTCGACCCCTTCCTCACTCATTAAATTTGCATAAGTATTTTTACCAATTGAAAAAATTACTGCATAGCAACTACCTGAAGTTATTTTGGAGTTCTGAAAAATAATGTTTGAAAGTTCAAAAACGTTATCACTGGATTCGTTAATTTGAGATGTTGATTTTTGGATTCATTCACTTTCACCAGTGAAATCTGATTGATCGGCTGTGAGATTGTTACTTCAAAGAATTCTAGCATCTGCCGGAACCTTATCACCCGCTGATAGATAAACAACATCTCCCACTGTTAAATATTTTTCATTAATCATTTTTAAATTATTCATCATTTTTGGGTTGTTATTATCAAAAAAAACTTCAACTTTTTCTCTCAACACAAAAACGTTATTATCAATCAGTTGTGTTAACTTTTGATTCATCTTATAAGCTTTAAAATCCTGGATATAATCAACAGAAGCTGAAAGAACCACCATAAATATAATTATACTAAATGAAATAATATCAATTTTTTCATAACCCTGGGTAAAGTAAATGAAGATTTGGATTATAGCAATAAACCAAAGCAGTAAGTTAAAAGGAGCAAAAAGCGCTGTAATAATTTTTTGAAAATGATTAAAAGTCTTGTTGATGGGCACATTCTCCCCTTGTATTCTTCTTCTTGTAAATACTTCCTCTTCATCTAAACCTCAATCAACCACATCTATGTCTTTTTTTAAATCGTTAATATCCATTTTTGAAGCTGTTAAAATCTTATCTGTAATATCGCTTTTTGAAAATTTACTATTTTTTTTCATAGAACTACCTCATTTAAATATAATTTTATATTAAAAACCATTTAAATTAAAATAACTTGAAAAAAATAAAACCCGAGATTATGAAAATCTCGAGAATAATTAATCAATGAATTTAATTACGATTTTAAAGTGGTACTTGGATTTGTTATATTTTCAGTTGGTTGACTAGCAATAACTGCGGGTTTACTTTCAGGTTTACTTTCAGGTTTATTTTCCGGTTTATTTTCCGGTTTACTTTCAGGTTTGCTTTCCGGTTCTGGTTTATCAGTTACTAATTTAAAAAATATTTTAATACTATCAAAAATTGATAGCTTTTCTGAAGTTGGTATTACAGTAATGTCAACGCTTCCAAATGAAGTATTCATTTTCATTTTAAGATCATTCATGTATTCTGCAATTTCAGGATTTTTTTCAATAAAGATCACTTTAAAATCATCAATTGTAAATTCTTCTTCAGTTTTTTGAATTATGCCAACCTTGTCTACTTTTATTAAACTTTTCAAAGTTGGTAATTTTGATTCAACCACATAAGTTACAGTAATACTTGAATCTGGAATTAAAATTACTGAATCAGATTTAACCGATATGGTCGCACTTGTCAGATTTAGATTTCCTAAAATTGTTAAGCTACTTTTAAAATTGCCAATATTCGGATTCTTTTCAATTAATCTGTCAATAACTTCTTCTTTAGTTGGCAGTGATTTTTCAACTAAAAATTTTCCTAAATTGTTTTCAATAACTATGTCTTCTAATTTATTTCTTAAAATAAAATTAACTTCAACACTACCACCTTGAACCAATTCGTTTGAATTGCTTTTTACTTTAATGGTAGCTTTTGTTGATTGAATGTCTGTTACTTCTAATTGAGATTTGTATCTAACCAGATCACTATTACTTAAAATTAGTTTTTCCATAACTTCATCAGCTCTGGGTTTTTCGCGACTTATTTTAAATTCTCCAATATTTTTATTTTTTAAAAGAGTTTCCAATTTAATTTTTTCTGTTGCTGTAGATTTTAAAGTATATTTAAAATCAATTTTTTCATTTTCAACTAAGTATTTTGATTCCTTGCTTATAGTTAAAGTAAAGCTATCATTTTTAACATTATCAAAAGAAAATCCTTCAGTTTGGCTGAAAACGTTATTTATTAATGAATGAAAATTGCTTTTTTTAATAGCGTTTATTAGTTCTTGACTGTTTGGGACAGTATTTTTAGTACTGACTTCTCCCAATGACATTTCAGTAATAATATTTTTTACATTTTTTTTAACATATTCAACAACTTTAATTTCAAGATTTTTAATGCTTCCGCTCACTGTTTTGGAATTTTCCAATGAAACAATATCAACTGTGATTGTTTTTTTAACCTCATCGTTTTTAAAGTTCTCAAATTTAATCTCAGAAGGATTAATTTTTTCAAGTCCAGTTATTAAATTTTTGTTGGCTTTTAAATATTCTAGATCAATTGATTTTTGATCTGCAAATTTTTCTATTGAAGGTGATTTTAGATTGCCAAGATTGACAACCCCAGATTTTGTAAATTCACAAGAAACAACAGTTCCACCAACGGAAGCTGTTATACCAAGAGAACCTAAGATAATTAGTAATTTTTTCATACTTACCTCTTTTCCAAGGATTTGTTTCTGAAATCTTCTAGTCCCAAAAGTATTATAGTACTAATTTGAAAAAAGTGGGGAAAAATAAAAAAAACGAAACTTTAAGTTTCGTTTTTTAAAAGATATTAAACTGTTTCTGCTACTGTGAAAGTTACATTGATTGTACCATCAAGTAATTCAGAATCAGATTTAGCAGTAATTGTTGCTGAAGTAGCTGTAATTGCTGTAACATCAACTCCTGAGTGCATTTCTGATGTAAATTCAACATTCAATTCAGTTACTTTAGTTAAAATGTCAGCTGCTTGAGGAGCTGCTTCAAATTCACCTAAAGCTAAAACTTTAATTAAATCTGTTAAAAGAGTTTTTTCAACTTCTTTAACTTCTGTTAATAAAACATGTAAAGTAATTTCTTTAGTAGCTTCTCCATCAGCGATAGTTAGGACAAGTTCAAAAGTTCCTTCTCCTGCTTCTGCTTTAATTTCAACATTAACTGTTGCAGTTGCTAAAGCAATAACAGCAGCTTCTGCTAATTCTTGAGTTGCAAATGGTTCTGCTTTTGAAGAAGCAGTTAAAGCAACGATGCTTTCTTTTACTTTTTCAACTTCAGTTTTATCTGCTTTTTCACAAGCGATAACAACTGATCCAGCAGATGCAGTTAAACCGAAAGCTGCTAATAAACCTAATAATTTTTTCATTCTCTATTCTCCTTAAAATTATTTATTTTGTTAATATCCTAATTTCATTTATCTATTAAGATATACAAAATTAATTCTTGGTATTCCATACCAAAATTATTATAACAAAATTACACTAATAAGTTTAAAGTTTTTTAAAGAATTTTAATGAAAATCGTTAATTTTATCTGAACGCGCTGGTTTTTGGGAAATTATACTAAAAGTTAAGGCTAAAGTCGCCAAGATACTAATAACACCCACAACAATCATGATCATAACATTTGTAATTGCTACAAAAGCAAAAATCATTGTAATAATAAATCCGATAATAAGCGAGTATAGACCACGACCTAAAACGTGATCAAAGATCATAGCTAAATTATTATGGCGACCATTAATTTGGGTTAAAGTATTTTTCTTAGTTCGTGACATGATAGCTAAACCTACTCCTAACATTACTTCATTGATTAAGAATGTTATAAAGTAAAGATATCAGTATTGCGGAAATAAGAATAGTAATGTTGAACCGATAAATAAAACTATCAATCCAGTAACAACTAAAATATATGAAATAATATTAACTTGGTAAACCTTTTCAACACTAACTTTTAAATTAACAACTAACAAAGCTCCGATTTTGCGAGTTAGAAATCCAGTTACTAGCAATCCGATTAAGATTAGTTCACTCAATGGTCAGTGTAAATTTTTAGCTAAAATATAAATAAAAGCGATGGCAGTATAAGTGAAAGCCTCTCCCAGAGCGTAAAAGAAACTATTAGAAAAGATAAATAAAAAGTATTTCTTGTGAGCTTTTAAATTAGCCATATCATCAGGTTCGGTTTTGAATGTCACCTCTTCAATTTGAGTTTTGCGATTGAAGTTGATCAAACAAGTTAATAATAACCCTAAACCAGAAAATAGTCCAATTAAACAAAACAACATTATTTTTTCATTATCAATAAAAGCATAAATTAAATACGGAATCGGAATTAAAACCAAACTAAACAAAATTTGAATTAACTCAAATCGATATTTTTTATTAAAGTTTTTTCCGTGACTTCTCAAGATTTCCATAGTAAAAGGCACAATCCCAGCAACAAATGAACCTGTAAAAAACAGTAAGACTGCTAAGCCCATTGTGAAGTTATCACTACCCTTTTGTAATCCTCAAGCTATTAATAAAGTTAGCATTAAAAATAATCCAATACTCGTCATTTTAATAGTACTGTGGTTTCCAATCACCGCTTTTAATTTTCTCCACATTGGGGTGAATAAGAACATTCCCAAGGGAATTAGTAAAATTAAACTTAAACCTTGAATTCCCACTAAATGATAAATAAAGAATGGTAGAAAACTAAAGACCACCACCACTAGACCAGTTTCGATCCCAAAAGCGATTTTTCAAGTTCTAATCGAACTTGGTGATAAGTCTTTGATATTGTTTTTACTATATTTGTTAAAAGCAATTTTGTCATTTTGACAACTTAAAAAATCCTTATTGAAGACAAATGGCATACGATTCTTAAGATTACTAAATAATTCCCAAATTAACGGAGTTATTAGTAATGGCAAGATTAGATAGGCTGTAAATAAGACATCATTTCTTAATACTCTGCTTAAGTATAAAACTTTAGCTTTTTCTCAACTTTGAGTAATTGCTAATTCAAATAGCATATTATTCAATTCTAATAGACAAGATAAAATTGGGGCAACAATTAGAATTATTCATCAACGCTTAATTATTGATTTACGTAGTAAGAAAACCACTAATCAAATAATATTTAAACTGATCCAGTAAGGTATGAAGAAAATTGCTGAAAACGAAGATAATATTTTCAAGATTCCTAAAATATTGGTAAAAATGGCTGATAGTGATGTTGATAAAAATGTTGTTATTAAAATAACCATGAAAAAACCAATTTCTAGTTCATATAGAAATTGTGTTAGCATGTCAATTGTTATTGTAAAAGCTAAAAGTATCCCGATTAGGGTAAATGAGTACGTTGTGGCTAGACGCTTCGGTGGATTATTCATAATTTCAGTACCCATCCTTAATTATTAATTGATTCATTAGATTAGTTCCTTTCATTTTAATTAAATTGAAATTCACCAATAAAAATTGCATTGACTTTTAAATAGAAAATTAATCATGGTAAAAGTCCTCCGTAAAATAATTTTAACACAATATTTATTGATAAATAAAATTAAATTCTCAATAAAAATTCTAACTAACTAAAAAATAAAAAAATTAGGACAGCAACTTCCTAATTTTATGATTAATATTTAGTTTGATAATTAGTTAATAATTAAGCTTCTTCTCCAGTAGAAAATGAAACTTCAACTGAACCCTTAACTAAAGTAGCTCCATCAACTGCTGAAATAGTTTTTTTACCATCTACAACTGCTTTTTCTACTTCTTTAATTTCTAATTCTTTAGCTTCTGCTTCTGATAAGTTGTTTGTTTTTACAAACGCAGCAATAACTGTTGCGTCTTTATCATCAGCTAATTTACCTAATTCTTTAGTCATTCCTGATAAATCTTTTACAGATGCTTTTTCAGTAAATAATACATTTACTTTAACTTCGATATCTTTTGCTTCAACTTCTTTTGTTTCAGCTGCTTTAACTACAGCTTTAGTAACTCCTTTAACTGTTTTAACAGCTGCGATTGCTGCTGCATCAGAAACTGATTGTTTTTCTTCTTTAGTTCCTTCAGCTTTGATTTCTAATTTTTCAATTGCTTCTTTAACTTCAGCTTCTTTAGTTCCATCTTCGATTGAAACTGTTAATGCAACTTCAACTGTTTCAGTTTTAGCTTCGGCTGTGTCACCACAAGCAACAACAACTGATCCAGCAGATGCAGTTAAACCGAATGCTGCTAATAAACCTAATAATTTTTTCATATTGTGTTTCTCCTATTTTCTTTCTTTTTTATATTGATACATGGTAAATAAACATTACCTTTAGATATTATAATACAAAAATTAGAAAAAAATGCTTTTTTATAAACACTTCAAACATTTAAAAATAAAAAAATTAGGACAGCAACTTCCTAATTTTATGGTTAGTATTTAGTTTGATAATTGGTTAGTAATTATTCTGCAACTTTTACAGTAAATGTTACTTCAGCTGTTCCACTTACTAATTTTGCATCTTTTGAAGCAGTAATAGTTGCTTTAGTATCAGTAATATCTGAAACTGCGATTTCAGCAACTTCTTCATCTGATAATGAATTTTTTGCTTTAAGTGCAGCTAAAATAGTTGCATTTTCTTTATCAGCAATTTCTTCTAAATCTAGAGTTAATTTTGATAAATCTTTAGCTTCAACTTTGATATCTTTTACTAAAGCATGAATTTCAATTTCTTCAGTTTTAACTTCTTCGTCTTTAACTTCGTCTGCTTTTACAATTGTAACTTTAACTGTTACATTTGCTTCTTCTGCTTTTTCTTTTATTTCAACTGATACTTTATCAGTTGCAGTACCTTTAACAGCTTCTTCAGCTGCTGCTTTATCTGTTAATGGTTTTGCTTTTGATTCTTCACCAATTTTGTTAATTGCTGCAATAACTGCTGCTACTTCAGCGCTTTCTTTGGCTGTGTCACCACAAGCAACAACAACTGATCCAGCAGATGCAGTTAAACCGAATGCTGCTAATAAACCTAATAATTTTTTCATATTGTGTTTCTCCTATTTTCTTTCTTTTTTATATTGATATATGGTAAATAAACATTACCTCTAAATATTATAATACAAAAAACTTAAAAAAATGTTTTTTTATAAACACTTTAAAGATTTAAATATAAAAAAATTAGGACAGCAACTTCCTAATTTTATGGTTAGTATTTAGTTTGATAATTGGTTAGTAATTATTATTCACCTTTTGCTACAGTAAATGTAACTTCAGCTGAACCACTTACTAATTTTGCATTTTTTGAAGCAGTAATAGTTGCTCCAGTTTCACTAGCTTTTGAAACTTCAATTTCAGCAACTTCTTCATCTGATAATGAATTTTTTGCTTTAAGTGCAGCTAAAATAGTTGCATTTTCTTTATCAGCAATTTCTTCTAAATCTAGAGTTAATTTTGATAAATCTTTAGCTTCAACTACGATGTCTTTTACTAAAGCATAAATTGTAACTTCTTCAGTTTCAACTTCACCTTCTCTAGTTGAATCAACAGCTTCTGCTTTTAAAATTGTAACTTTAACTGTTACATTTGCTTCTTCTGCTTTTTCTTTTATTTCAACTGACACTTTATCAGTTGCAGTACCTTTAACAGCTGCTTCAGCTGCTGCTTTATCTGCTAATGGTGTTGTTTTTGAATTTTCAGCAATTTCGTTAATTTTTGCAATAACTGCCGCTACTTCAGCACTTTCTTTGGCTGTGTCACCACAAGCAACAACAACTGATCCAGCAGATGCAGTTAAACCGAATGCTGCTAATAAACCTAATAATTTTTTCATATTGTGTTTCTCCTATTTTCTTTCTTTTTTGTATTGATACATGGTAAATAAATATTACCTCTAAATATTATAATACAAAAAACAGAATTTTTTAAAATAACTTTGTTATTTTAAATCAAAACTTCTTATAAAGAAGAACAAGTTTCAACAAAATTATTTACAAAGTTAAAAGCAATTTTTAGCTTAAATTATAAAAAATTTATAAAAAAAGCAAAAAATTAGCCTTTTTGCTTAAAATTTTGGTTTTAATGGATTTTGACGATTATTCCATCAGTCCAGCTTCATAAAGATTCTTGAAATGACCAGGTTCTGATTTTAGTTGGTTAAATGTTCCAGTTTGCACAATTCCAGCTCCATCAGGGCCTAAAACAACGATTTGATCGGCATTTTTAATGGTACTCAAGCGATGGGCAATTGAGACGGTTGTACGGCCCTTCATTAGTGATTCAAGTTTTTCTTGGATCTCTTTTTCCACAATATTATCTAAAGCACTTGTGGCTTCATCTAAAATTAAAATGGTTGGATCTTTTAAGAACATTCTAGCAATTACTAGACGTTGTTTTTGACCCCCAGATAACAAGAATCCTCTTTCCCCTAAAATGGTGTCATAACCATCTGGTCAAGTTTGAATTAAATCATGTAATTCTGCTTTTTTACAAGCCTCGATTACTTGTTCATTGGATGCCTCAAAACTTCCATATTTGATATTTTCATAAACATCTCCAAATAGAATTTGGGGTTCTTGTTCAACATAACCCACATGGCTTAAATAACTAGATAAATTCACATCTTTTAAGTTTATGTCTTGGTTAATAATGATTTTACCCTCTGTGGGGTCGTAAAACCTTAATAATAGCCTTGAAATCGTTGATTTACCACTTCCAGTGGCCCCTACAAAAGCATAGCTCTTCCCCTCTTTAAAGGTGAAATCAAATTTTGGTAATACTGTTTTAGTTGGTTTCTCAGGATAAGCGAAACGAATTCCTTCAAACTTAATATCACCACTAATTTTGTCAATAACTTTACCATCAAAATAATGTGGTTCCATAATTGATGGTGATTTTAAAGTTTTATCAATTCTTTGAGCTGCCACAGTGGCCATTGCTAGTCCAAAAGCACAGTTCATTATATTAAATAAGGGTCCGATTATCATACCTTGAGCTAAGGTGAACGAAGCAAAAGTTTGAGAAAAGAATGTTTGTACAGCTTCATCACTATTGGAATTACCAAATAACAACATTGCTGAGATGATTGTTGAAAATTGAAGCATCGAAACTCCACCAAATAAAATGGTTAGCATTGAAGCTTGCATTTTACCAACAGGACGACTTCTTTTATAGTATTCTTCATGAACATTTTTGAATCTTTGAGTTTCGTAGTTTTCAGTTCCCGAAGATTTAATTAAACGTACTGTCACAATTCGATCTGTAACATTACCATTTATTTCAGTTAGTACTTGACGAACTTTGTAATATCTTTTAGTAGTGATCACAAAGCAAAGTCCCATAGAAACTAAGATAATTAAGAAAGTTGAAAATGCCACTAAAGCGATTTGTCATTGGAAAATAAACATCATTGAAAGTGATGCAACAATTTGGAAAAACGAAATCCCTACTTGCATTGGGATATTAACAGCTCAATCTCCAAATAACTGGGTATCTGAAACAACATTAGTTAAAATTTCTCCAATTTTTTTATCTGAGTAATATGAAATATCTTGACGAACTAATCGTTCTAAACAGCGATTTCTTAAATCAATTTCGATTTTTTTACCCATTAAATAACCTAAGTAGTTAAAGGTAAAAGAAGCAAGAGAGTTGGTAATAACAATTCCAATTCCCACATAAATCAATTTGTCTCAAGGAACTCCTCAGTACATTGGATTTGGTTGACCAATATTTCGTTCACTTAAAATTGAAATGGTCATTTGATTTGTTAAAATTGGTATCATAATTTGACAACTAACAATGATCATCATTAAAAATAGCATGCGAATTGAGATTTTTCATTCTCTAACATAATATCCTGCAATCATTTTAAAAAACATGCTATTTTTTGGACCTGCTGGTTGGTTTTTATTTGTTTTCAATTATACCCCTCATTTCTATTTAAGAAAGTTTCTAAAAAAGATTATACATAAAAAAATGCGAGTTTTTAATAAAATTTAAAACTTTCGCTTTTTTAACATCTTGTCAATTTTTTTATCCATTCGCTCTTGAATATTTGAACTTTCAAAATTTCGATTAACACGACTAGCAAAAATCGATTCGCTTTGCGTAGATTCATTTACCTTATTGTCAACCTTTTTATTTTTTGGTTTCCAAAATTCCTTAGATTCTTTTTCTGGTTTAGCTTCCCTTTTGGGTTTTTCTGGTTTTATGGGTTTTATTTTTTTAGGCTTTTCGAATTTGATTTCATCAACAACTTCAATTCCCAAGTCAGGATCAAAATCAAATTCTTGTGATTCTTCAACGACTGGTTCTTCAACTACAACGACTGGTTCAATTGGTTCTTCAACTTTTTCAACCACAATTGATTCTAGAACTGTTAAATCATCAATTTTGATTATATCTTTTTCTTGATCCTTAAGATTTTTTTCTCCATTACAAGAGATATGGATTGGTTGTCAATTTTTATAATGGAGGTCACCGTTTTTCTCTAAGGGAATAATAAAGCCAATTTCTCAACTATTAGAATTTTTAAAATCATAAGCTTCATAGAAATTCATCATTTTATTGCATCAAGGACATTTTAATTCTAAGGGGAAAATTGGACCAGGAAGACCTAATTTAGTCGCATAATTAATTCATAATTTATGTAATTCAATTTTAGTAAATTCCATCGTCTAACCCCCAATTAAAATCCGTTTAAATAGGAAAAAAACAGTCTTTCGACTGTTTATGAACTGGCACCGTGCTATTTTGCACTTTCGTACTATCGTCGCCGCAGTAGAGCTTAACTTCTGTGTTCGGCATGGGAACAGGTGTGACCTCTACGCTATGGGCACCAGATCGGTTTTTTTGAAACAATAATATCCTTCAATAAATATTCAAGGGGATTATTCTTTCAAAACTGAACATTAGATTTAACATAAATTTGCAACTTTTTAGATTTTTCTTAATTCTAAAAAGACTCTCGATCTATTAGTACTGGTAAGCTAAACACGTCACCGTGCGTACACACCCAGCCTATCAACCATGTGGTCTACATGGGATCTTACTTGCTAAACAATGGGAAAACTCATCTTGAAGGAGGCTTCTCGCTTAGATGCCTTCAGCGATTATCCGTTCCGCATATAGCTACCCTGCTATGCTCTTGGCAGAACAACAGGTGCACCAGGGATGCGTCCAACCCGGTCCTCTCGTACTAGGGTCAGCTCTTCTCAATTTTCCTACGCCCACAACAGATAGGGACCAAACTGTCTCACGACGTTCTGAACCCAGCTCGCGTACCGCTTTAATGGGCGAACAGCCCAACCCTTGGAACCGACTTCAGCTCCAGGATGCGATGAGCCGACATCGAGGTGCCAAACCTCCCCGTCGATGTGAACTCTTGGGGGAGATCAGCCTGTTATCCCCGGGGTAACTTTTATCCGTTGAGCGACGGCCCTTCCACACGGGACCGCCGGATCACTAAGTCCTGCTTTCGCATCTGTTCGACTTGTAAGTCTCGCAGTTAAGCATTCTTCTACCTTTGCGCTCTATGTATGATTTCCAACCATACTGAGAATACCTTTGAGCGCCTCCGTTACATTTTAGGAGGCGACCGCCCCAGTCAAACTACCCACCAGACACTGTCCCTGATCCGGATAACGGACCGAGGTTAGAACCTCAATGTAACAAGGGTGGTATTCCAAGGATGACTCCACAACCACTAGCGTGATTGCTTCATAGTCTCCCACCTATCCTCTACATGTTACACCAAGATTCAATATCAAGTTATAGTAAAGCTCCACGGGGTCTTTCCGTCTAGTTGCGGGTAACCAGCATCTTCACTGGTACTAAAATTTCACCGAGTCTGTAGCCGAGACAGCGAAGGGATCATTACGCCTTTCGTGCGGGTCAGAACTTACCTGACAAGGAATTTCGCTACCTTAGGACCGTTATAGTTACGGCCGCCGTTCACCGGGGCTTCAATTCATGGCTTCGTCGAAACTAACCACTCCTCTTAACCTTCCGGCACTGGGCAGGCGTCACCCCCTATACTTCGTCTTACGACTTTGCAGAGAGCTGTGTTTTTGCTAAACAGTTGCCCCTTCCTCTTCACTGCGGCTCACATAAAGTGAGCACCCCTTCTCGCGAACTTACGGGGTGATTTTGCAGAGTTCCTTAGCTACAGTTTTCTCGCTTGCCTTAGGATTCTCTCCTTGACCACGTGTGTTCGTTCTAGGTACAGGTACCATGTAGATTAGCGCTAGAAGCTTTTCTTGGAAGCATGGAGTCATGGACTTCGCTACTTGCCGAAGCGTTCACTCCCCATCACACTTCAGAGTTAAAGTACGCGGATTTGCCTACGTACACCCCTTTGTGCTTAGACCAGCATATCCAACAGCTGGCTTCCACTATCCTTCTCCGTCACTCCATCACTCTACATAGTAGTACAGGAATATCAACCTGTTGTCCATCGACTACGCCTTTCGGCCTCGCCTTAGGTCCTGACTAACCCTGGGTGGACGAACCTTGCCCAGGAAACCTTGGTCAAACGGCATGGGGGATTCTCACCCCCAAACGTTACTCATGCCGGCATAATCACTTCTAAGCGCTCCACCAGTCCTCACGGTCTGACTTCATCGCCCTTAGAACGCTCCCCTACCACTGACGCTTACGCGCCAATCCATAGTTTCGGTAGTATACTTAAGCCCCGGTACATTTTCGGCGCAGAATCACTCGACTAGTGAGCTGTTACGCACTCTTTAAATGATGGCTGCTTCTGAGCCAACATCCTAGCTGTCTGTGCAATTCCACATCCTTACACACTTAGTATACATTTAGGGACCTTAACTGATGATCTGGGCTGTTTCCCTCACGTGCATGGACCTTATCACCCATGTACTGACTGCCGAGTATGAAACAATGGCATTCGGAGTTTAATTGCATTCAGTACCCCTAGGTGGGGCCATCATACATTCAGTGCTCTACCTCCATTGTCCTAAACCTCGACGCTAGCCTTAAAGCTATATCGGGGAGAACTAGCTATCTCCGGGTTCGATTGGAATTTCACCGCTAGCCACAAGTCATCCACGGTCTTTTCAACGAACGTTGGTTCGGTCCTCCATTTGGTTTTACCCAAACTTCAACCTGCTCATGGCTAGATCACCCGGTTTCGTGTCTACGACATCGTACTAAACGCCCTATTAAGGCTCGCTTTCACTACGGCTCCACGGATTCCGCTTAACCTTGCACGATATCGTAACTCGCCGGCTCTTTCTACAAAAAGCACGCCATCACCCATTAACGGGCTCTGACTTCTTGTAAGCATATGGTTTCAGGAACTATTTCACTCCCCTCTCGGGGTACTTTTCACCTTTCCCTCACGGTACTGGTTCACTATCGGTAAAATGGTAGTATTTAGGCTTACCCAGTGGTCTGGGTAGATTCCGACAGGGTTT
Organism: Spiroplasma endosymbiont of Panorpa germanica; assembly: GCF_964019765.1. Lineage (NCBI taxonomy): Bacteria > Bacillati > Mycoplasmatota > Mollicutes > Entomoplasmatales > Spiroplasmataceae > Spiroplasma > Spiroplasma endosymbiont of Panorpa germanica. The sequence continues at coordinate 577,149 of NZ_OZ026461.1, forward strand.
CACGTGCCCCGCCGTACTCAGGATACCTCTTCGAGATTAATGTATTTCGCATACGGGACTATCACCCTCTGCGGTGCTGCTTCCCAACAGCTTCTGCTATACATTAATTTTGTAACTCTAACTAAGGTCCTACAACCCCGGTCCGTAGACCGGTTTGGCCTGTTCCGCTTTCGCTCGCCGCTACTGACGGAATCTCATTCGATTTCTTTTCCTCTTGGTACTAAGATGTTTCAGTTCCCAAGGTTCCCTTCTCATGACCTATGAATTCAGTCATGGATAATACGAGATGAATCGTATTGGGTTTCCCCATTCGGATATCACCGGATCAAAGCTCACTTCCAGCTCCCCGATGCTTTTCGCAGGTAGTCACGTCCTTCTTCGGCTCCATTTTCCAAGGCATTCACCATATGCCCTTACTATACTTTTTAGAGAAAAACCTATTGCAAATTTATGATTTCAATTTTAGTTTTTTTAATAACAATTGATGTCTAATTTTTTATTTATATAAAACAAATAAGAAAATTGTATTTTTTCATCTAATATTCAGTTTTCAAAGAACAATTCTTTTTTCAAAGATTATCAATAATTTGTTGCCAAATTATTCAAATAATCTCTGAAAACTAAATAGAACATAAAGGATAGTCGAAGCTGTTAATACACTTAGTCACTTTCAGCTTCATTTACTTAATTCTCTCCATAGAAAGGAGGTGATCCATCCGCACGTTCCCGTACGGATACCTTGTTACGACTTCACCCTAATCGCTAATCCTACCTTGGTAGGCTCCCTCCTTACGGTTAGGACACCTGCTTCTGGTATTACCAACTCTCATGGTGTGACGGGCGGTGTGTACAAGACCCGAGAACGTATTCACCGCGGCGTTGCTGATCCGCGATTACTAGTGATTCCGGCTTCATGAAGTCGAGTTGCAGACTTCAATCCGAACTGAGATCGGCTTTTTGAGATTAGCTCCCCCTCGCGAGATTGCGACTCTTTGTACCGACCATTGTAGCACGTGTGTAGCCCAGGACATAAGGGGCATGATGATTTGACGTCATCCCCACCTTCCTCTAGCTTACACTAGCAGTCTCATTAGAGTCCTCAACTGAATGTTAGTAACTAATAATAGGGGTTGCGTTCGTTGCGGGACTTAACCCAACACCTCACGGCACGAACTGACGACAACCATGCACCACCTGTCTCAATGTTAACCTCCACTACATCTCTGTAGTTTTGCACTGGATGTCAAGCCCTGGTAAGGTTCTTCGCGTTGCTTCGAATTAAACCACATGCTCCACCACTTGTGCGGGTCCCCGTCAATTCCTTTGAGTTTCACTCTTGCGAGCATACTACTCAGGCGGAGTACTTAATGCGTTAGCTGCAGCACCGACATATTGCCGACACTTAGTACTCAACGTTTACGGCGTGGACTACTAGGGTATCTAATCCTATTTGCTCCCCACGCTTTCGTGCCTCAGCGTCAATAACAGGCCAGTAGATCGCCTACGCCACTGGTGTTCCTCCAAATATCTACGCATTTCACCGCTACACTTGGAATTCCATCTACCTCTCCTGTATTCTAGCAAAGCAGTTTTCAAGGCGAACCGGAGTTGAGCTCCGGGCTTTAACCTCAAACTTACTAAGCCGCCTACGCACCCTATACGCCCAATAAATCCGGATAACGCTTGCCACCTATGTATTACCGCGGCTGCTGGCACATAGTTAGCCGTGGCTTTCTGGTAGGGTACCGTCAGACTAAGAGCATTTCCTCTCCTAGTTGTTCTTCTCCTACAACAGAGCTTTACGATCCGAAAACCTTCATCACTCACGCGGCATTGCTTCATCAGACTTTCGTCCATTGTGAAAAATTCCCTACTGCTGCCTCCCGTAGGAGTCTGGGCCGTATCTCAGTCCCAATGTGGCCGATCAACCTCTCAGTTCGGCTACGTATCATCGTCTAGGTGAGCCATTACCTCACCTACTAACTAATACGCCGCATCCTCATCTTTTAGCGGTCCAAACGGACCTTTCAACACCTTCTGATGCCATAGTGGTGTCATATGCGGTATTAGCAGTCGTTTCCAACTGTTATCCCCCTCTAAAAGGTAGATTAGACACGTGTTACTCACCCGTTCGCCACTGGGTGCAAGCACCCCGTTCGACTTGCATGTATTAGGCATGCCGCCAGCGTTCATCCTGAGCCAGGATCAAACTCTCATTTAAAAAAATGTGACTATATTTGATTCTGACTATCCTTTATTTTATTAAACTCAAACAAATTGATACAAGTTAAATTGTACAATTAATGATTGTTGTAAATTGTTCTATTTAGTTTTCAAAGATCATTTGTCGCATATTGCGCCACAAATGAATATATAATATTCCTGATTAAAATACAACCTTTTTTGCAAAAAAAATTAATTTTTTTTGCTTTTTATTTCGAAATCATTTTAAATAATTTAAGATTATATAAATATTAAAAAAACCGAATTAATCGGCTTTTTTTATTTAATTTTTAAGAATAGTGAATTAATAATAACTGAAATTGAAGATAGCACCATCACCAAAGCTCCTAGTTCTGGAAAAATCAGACCAAAGGCAGCTAAAGGGATTGCTAAAACATTATATAAAAAAGCTCAAAATAAATTAGTCTTAATCTTTTTATAAGTTTTCCTAGCAATTATAATGGATCTAAAAACATTCATAACATCATCTTGAAGTATTAAAACATCACTAGAACTAATAGCTATATCTGTGGCATTGGCAAAAGTAATTCCAATATCAGCTTGATTTAAAGCAACCGCATCATTAATCCCATCACCAACCATAGCCACATTTTTATACAAACTTTGTTTTTTTTCAACTTCCAATGATTTTTCAAATATCTTGACCTCGCTGATGATTTCTGGAATTTTTAAGATTTTTCCAATTGCTTGTGCAGTTTGGCGACCATCCCCTGTTAACATCGCTGAGGGTATCTTAATGTTGTTGAGTTTTTCAATCATATCAACTCCATTAGGTTTAACTTTATCACCAAGAGCTAAGTAAGCAATTAATTCATTATCAATGGCCAAGTAAATAATGGTATTTCCCAAATCCTGTCATTTTGAAATTTCACTAGCAAATTCTTTCAAATCAATTTTATTTTGATTCATAAGACTGTTGTTACCTAAATATAATTGTTTTTCATTTCATCTAGCTTGTAAACCAAGACTAGTCAAAGTTTGATAATCTTGAAATTCTCATGACACTTGATTTAAAAACTTGTCTGTCAAACTCTTGCTAATTCCATATCCAATCGGATGCTCTGATTGTTTTTCTAAATTATAAATCAATTGCTCAATTTGATCTTGAGGGTACTTTTGTGAAACTAATTTTAATTCCAAGATACTAATAGCTCCCTGGGTTAGAGTTCCGGTTTTATCAAAAATAATAAAATCGGTTTTGGCAAGTTTTTCTAAGCTATCTGCTGATTTGAAAATAATCCCTAATTTAGCAGCCTTACTAGTTCCCACTAAAATAGCAGTCGGAGTTGCTAGACCCAAAGCACAAGGACAAGCAATCACTAAAACTGTTATAGCTCTTAATAAACTCAGTTGGTTTCAACCTTGAAAATAAATAGTTCAACCAATTAAGGTAATTAAAGCTATGGTGAATATGATCGGAACAAAGTATCCCGAAATCCTATCAACCACTTTTTGAATTTGAGTTTTTTTAGTTTGAGCGGTTTTCACCATTTCAACTACTTGATAAAGCACTGATTGATTAACTAATTTTTCAACCTTAATAACCAAATACCCATTAAGGTTAATGGTTCCTGCGTTTACCAAGTCATCAACTTTTTTAAAAATTGGTCGACTTTCACCCGTTAGCATGCTCTCATCGATGCTGCCTTGACCAGAAATAATTTTGCCATCAAAAGGGATTGAAGATCCAGTTTTCACAACGATTTGATCATTAATTTTAATATAATCTAGGTTAGTTTCCACAACTTCATCACCCACAAGTAACAAAGCTTTTTGAGGTAACAGATTAACTAGTTGATTTAAAGCACTACTTGTTCTAGTTTTAGCACCCTCTTCTAGTAATTTACCTAAAAGTACAAAAGCTACAATCGTTGCACTTAATTCGAAATACAGAACTTCACCTTCCATGGTGGCTTGTCAATTATTAACTGTGGCATTATAAATACTTAAACCATACGCTGATAGAGTACCCACAACAATTAAGAATGCCATATTGGCTTGACGTGATTTTATTCCGTTATAAAATTCTTTATAAAATCGCACTCCTAAAATAAATTGTATAATTGAGGTTAAAATTAATTGAAAGATGGGATTGTGCAAAAATAAAGCAAAATCATTGTGAACCTTACTGATTGATAAAATCATCGCCAATCACATAGGCAGCGTTAACATTAAGGCCATAACTACTTTAGTAATGCTAAATACCATATTTTTATCCATTTTGGTTTCAAATTGATTATTATGAATTAACCTAGCTTTATAACCAGTTTTTTTGACAGTTTGTAAAATCAAGTTGTTGTCAACTGGGGTTTGAAAACTAATAGTCATGAGGTTTAAAGCAAGGTTAACATCGACAACTTCAACGTTCTCTAATTTTTCAACCGCTTTAGTGATTGAGATAACACAATTACTACATGTCATTCCTGAGATTTTGTAGTCGCTAGTTTTCAATCTTAATCTCCTGAATTTGATACCCTAATTCTTCAATTAAGATTTTAAGTTCTTCTAATTGCATTTGATCTTTGACCACACAATTTAAAGCCTCGGTTTCTAAGTCTAAAGCAATTTTTTTAATTTTCAAGGTCTTTTTCAAAGATTTAGTAATTTTATCAACACAATGTTGACAATTCATATTTTTAATTTTAGCTGTAATATTCATTTTGACTCCTTATTTAGCGATACGATCAATTAAATTATTAATCTCTTTAAATGCTGTTTCATGATTTTGATTGTCACCAACAATACACCCTTGAATATGTTCGTTAACCAGCTTCTTGCTAATCGAAAGTAAGGAACCTCTAATGGCGCTAATTTGGTTAATAATATCAACACAATATTCATTATTGGTAATTTGATTACCAATTCCTTCGATTTGTCCCTTAATTCGATTCAAATGCTGGTGATATGATTTTTGTAAAGCTTCATCGCGAATTGTTGTCTTCATAAATCCTCCCATATATACCCCTATGGGTATATATAGATATTAACACTATTTTGATAAAATAACAACTTAGTTTAAATAAAAAAAAACTTTGAAAACATAGTTTTCAAAGATTTTTAAAATATACAATAGTTGCTCTTATTTTTTAATAATTTTAAGTGTTACCTCAAACAATTCCTTCATTTTTAATAATTCAAAATCAATTTTGCTTGCTAATAAATTTTTAAAATTAGATTTTGAAACGTCTTTTTTAATATAATCAAGACACTGATGATTGAAGATTTCTTCATAGACTTTAAAGTTAAAACAAAAATAAATTTTATTCTCAAGAATTTGCAATGTGAGTTCACCAAATTCTTTCAAATTCAAGTCTCCTAATCATTTATCAAATTTCAAAATATCACAAATTTTTTGCACCTGTTGCGCTTCAAATTCGTTATCCTTATCAAAACCTGTTTGATTATACAAAAAATCTTCAATTTTATTATTTAAAAAAGCTATTTGCATATCTTCACTAATTTCAAGTAGCAATTCACTTTCAAACCAATTTGCTTGATCGGTTAATTCCAGACCAAAAAATTTTAAATATGTAAAGTCATTCTTATTATTTGGAAAATAAATATCTCCATATGAAATTAAATTTTTATCGTATTGAAAATTTAAGGCTCGGTGGGTTAAAAAATTTTCAGCTCCGATTAGCGAAACTATTTTTTGATTATCTTCAAAAATATAAATATGTTCATCAATATTTAATAATTTTAAATTGTTGTCAACAATTATTTTACTTCGCAATTCATAAAGAAATTCTCAATCTTCAAAATACTCAAAGCCGTTTTCCAATTCGCGACGCTTGAAAAAAGAAAATATAGCAAGAACAGCTCCAAGTGAAAATATCAAAAATGGTAAAATGTACCTACAAAAAATTCTTAAAGATTCCCCATTTTTAACATCTTTAAATGCTTTATCAAACTCTTGGTAAAAAATTGATGATATATAAAAATAAAAAAAACTAACGGCAATTAATGACATTCCATAGTAGATTAATTTCGTTGATCAGTTATTTTTTTTGAAATTAACTGTTTCAGAATAAAAACTATTTACAGAGTTTGCTAGGAGTTTTTGGTATTTTTGCTCATTTGTTAAATCCATGTCTATTCTCACCACCCTGGTAATTATTTTAGGTTATTAATTTTGCTAAAAAACATGTCTACTTTTTCATCGATGCTATCAATATTTCCATCAATAACTATGAATGGTATTTTATCAATTCATTCTAGATATCATTGTTCATATAAACTATTTAGCAACTCCCAAAAGTGCCTCTTAACTTTTAATTCATTTGGAATTGCTCTTTCATTAATTCTGTTAATTGAGGTTTCATTACTAACTCTTAGATATACAACAAGTTCATATGATTTAATATTTTCATTATTAAATATTGCAGGAATTATGTTAGTCTCAAAAAAAGTCCGATATGTATCTCAATCCCTTTTATCAAGATTACCCTCCTCATAATTTGCGTTGGCAAAAATCAAAGTATCCATAACTCCGCGGTCAAAAACAACATCTTTTAGATTTTGAGAATCTAAAAATTGTTTCATTCTTTCTGATAGCATAAATAATTCCATTTTATATGTATTGGAATTCTTATCTTGGAATTGTTCATAAAGTTGGTCAAAATAAGGATTTTTATTTAAAGGTTCTGCATAAACCTTGTAACCCATTTTTTCATTTAAAGCTTTAATGAAAGAAGTCTTCCCTGCTCCTACTGTTCCAAAAATTACTAACCTCATAAACTTGCTCCTTTTATTTAACTATTTTAATACAGGTTTTAGGATTTTGCTTATTTTTGTTGAAATTTCTTGCAGAAATTTGTCAAACTGAAATTCACTATTTTCCTTTAAAAGATTATCTGAAATGAACTTTATGATTATCATGGGTTTGTTAAATCTTTTGACTACATGAAATAGTGCTGCACCTTCCATATCAAAAACCTCAACACTTGAATCGGTTTTCTTAACAAAATTATCAAATTTACTTTGATCGTTGATAAAAATATCACTTGAACCTAAAGAACTAAATTTTGGTTCAAAATCTTTTAATATTTTTTGATATTTTTCAATCATACCTGAGTCTTGATAATATTCAAGTTCTTTAGGAATTTGACCATATTTATAGTTAAATCCTGTCAAATCAGCTGCTGAATAATATGTCTTTTGAATTAAAACTAAATCCTTGACATCCAAAATTTTAGAACAACTCCCAGCTGTTCCGATGTTAATGATTTCATTTATTTCATGATTCATTAAAAAAGCTGTTAAGTTGAAACTTGCATTGACCAAACCAATTCCTGTAATTAATAAATAACTATTTTCATTTTTATAGTAATGTAAGAATTTATGTTCAACCTTTGAATAATTTAAATTTGATATACTTTCTTGAGCTTCTTCTATCATTGCAAATACTATTAATTTCATAATTTACTCCTTTTGAACTCAATGATCATAACTAGCTTTTAGCATAGTACCAATATTTTCAACACCATTTTTGGCCAATGCAAATTCATATTGTTGCTTTAAAAGTGTTTTAAAACCAACAACTAAATCATTTTCAACTATCGCTCTAATTTCCTCGACTCCAGGATAATTTCTCTCTTCACTAATTTTATCAGCACAAAAAACCACCATATCCAATGGGCTCATTTCTAAGCTACCTACAGTATGATTAAATACAGCTTGCAAAATTTCAACATCTTTAATTTGTCAATCTTTTTGTAAATGTAAATATCCTGTAAAGCTGTGTCAAACTGGCTTTGGTTCTTTTAAAAGCGGAGGCAATCATTTTTTTAAATATGTTAAATGTTGCTCATTGGTTCACCTTTTAGTCACATCATGAAGAGTTCCAGAAATTAAGGCTTTTTGTTGATCTAAATTATGAATTTTGGCCAATCGTTTTGCCATCATTCCAACATTTAAACAGTGTTGAAATCTTTTTTCATCCATTTTACAAGCCAGACGATCATTTAAATATAAAAGATTATTATTGATATATTCGTTGACATCTTCATCTTGGAGATGAACATCAACTAAATTCCTAATTTTAGTTGAAGATAAATGATTATTATCAAATTCAAAAATCTGTAAATTATATTTATCCACAATTTCTTTATTATACTCAGGACTTCTTAAAAAAACCTTAAAATCAATTATTTTTATCAATTCTTCAAAATGATCTCATTTTTCAAAATCATCTAATTGGTCGCTGCCCATTACAAACGAAAATTGAAAACCTTGATATTCAGGTTGGGATTTTAAGTAGTTGATTGTTTCATACGTAAAACTTCGCGATTGCTTGCGAATTTCATACTCATTAATTCTTATAAAACTATATTTTTTTCGAACAATCTCGAGCATTTCTAATCGATCTTTTATTGAACTATTTATATGCTTTTTGAAAGGATTTAGATAATTTGGAATCAATCAAACTTCTTCAAAACCTAGAGCTTCAATACATGCTTTAGCAATATTGATATGGTCACTGTGAACTGGATCAAATGTTCCTCCAAACAAAGCTATTTTACGCATGACAAACCTCGGTTCTATTCTTTTGTTAAATAATCAGCACCTTTTTCAACTTCTACCTTGCTTAAATCTAAATAGTCTCATTGACGCAAAACTTCATAAGTTGATATTCCAACTGTGTTTGCTATATTTAAACTTCTACCAGTTGCAACCATCGGGATTCTAAAAACTGTTTGAATATTTTTTTGTAAAATTGATTTTGGGATTCCTGTTGATTCTTTACCAAATAACAAAAATACTTCTGAGTTAATTTTTGTAAAATCAAAATCACTAATTGGTTTTGAACCATATCGGCTTAAACAATAAAGAACAGCTTTAGGGTTTTTTTCACAAAAATCATCTCAGTTATCGTATTTAAAATAAGGAACCCCATCAAAAGTATTTGCGCTACTTCTAGCAAAATTGCGGCGGTCAAAAATAAAACCAAATGGCTCGATTAAGTGCAAAACTGAATTTGTTAAACTAGCAGTACGAAAAATAGCTCCAACATTATCGGCAATTTCTGGTTCAAACAAAACAATATTAATTTTTCTGCTCATTTTACAGCTCCCTTTTAGTTTATTTTTTTATTTACTCCCGTAAAGTTATTACGATAGTAATCGTATCATTGTTCTGGGGATTTATATTCATCTGGTGCATTTGTTACAAAATTAATGTCAAACATTGGGTCGTAACGATTTTGGTCTTCAAAATTTAAAGCTCTAAATAATAATTGTACATCTTCGATATTAATTTCGCCACGATTTTTTAAAAGTCCGTTACGATCTAACATTCCTGTATCTTTAAAAATTTTACGGTAGTCCGGAAAGTATTTAAATAGATTTTCTAAGTGTACATAAACATTAATAGAAATTATTTTGTATTTACTTTGCATTTGATAAAAGTATTGATTTTTTTTCATATTTCTCCTTGTTAATTTTTTTCTAAAAATTCTTTTAATTTTTGACAAGCAATTGCTCGATGTGAATATTGATTTTTTTCTTCTGTATTCATTTGAGCGAAGCTAATGCCCTTTTCACCTGGTGCAAAAATTGGGTCATATCCAAATCCTTGATCACCTGTTAGTTGATCTAATATCAAACCGCTGATTTCACCGCGAAAAACTTCGCAAATATTTTCTTGTTTGTTATAAATAGCTATAGCTGTAACAAAACTGGCTTGTCGTTGAGATCTGGTTGTTAAGTTTTTAGTTTTCATTTTCTCAAGCAACAATTGATTAATCTTGTTTCAATCTTTTTCTGGTTCAGCTCAGCGCGCTGATTTGACTCCAGGAAAATCATTTAAACCCTTAATACACAAACCCGAATCATCAGCAATCACTGTTTGATTAATTAAGGCATTAAGGGTTTGAGCTTTAAAAAGTGAATTTTCTTCAAACGTATTGAAATCTTCGGGTATATCTAAAACTTCATCAAAATCTAATAGCGATTTCACTTCATAATTTGGTAATAAGACTTTAAACTCTTCTACTTTATTAATGTTTGCAGTTGCCAATCAGATATTTTTTTTCATTACTACTCCTTTGAAATAATAGTATAATATAATAATAACATATTTAAAATGTATATTTTGAGGTGATTTATGAAAAATGTAACCTTTTTGGAATTAGGATTAAGTAATACAACTTATTTGGAAAATGGATTATTTTGTAAGAAAAGCAATTTTATAGTAGATGATTTTTTAATCCGTAAAAATGAGGCTCAGGTTTTAAAAGAGATTTCCCAAATCAGTAATGATTTTTTAATTAAACCTGTAAAATTTGGATTTAAAAATGGTTTGTTTATTAGTAGTTATGAGTACTTTCCTGAAAGTCCAACACTAGAAAACTTAATAATCAATAACGAAATAATTTCTCAAATTGCTATGGCCATTAAAAGCATTCATAGTATTAATATTGAAAATAGCAAGATTAAGAAATTTAATTTCAAAAAGATTTTAGATTTTTTTGAGACCCAAACCCAAGAAATTATTTTTGATTTGTCAGAATTTAGAGATAGAATTATCACTTTTTTACAAAACAACAAAATTCAAAACTATAGTTTATGTCACAATGATTTAGTACCAGGTAATTTCTTGTTCACTACCCTCGGGTTGAAAATCATTGATTATGACTTTATGCATTTAAATGATCCTTTGTTTGATTTGGCAAGTTTTGTTAGTGAAACTCTCAAAGAGGAACCGACTAATACACGTTTTTTTCTAAAGCAGTTTGATCTTAGAATTGAAGAATTTAAGAAAATAACTAACTATATTTTTTATCAAAATTACTTATGATGCTATTGGGGAATGTATATGTTTCAAAGAACTAAGTTGCAAATATACAAAAATATAGCTGAGGAAAAATTTCAGCAACTAAAAAACACCAAGTTTTTTTAAAAAAACTTGGTGTTTTTAAACGCTATTTTTTTGACTTAGAATTTTCATTCTTAGTGGTTGATTTATTCAATTCTGCTATCTTGCGTTTTTTAGCTTCTTTTTCTAAAAGTTCTTGACTAATTTTAGCTTGCAATTCTTTTTTGAAAGCCTCTAACTCTTCTTTAGTTTGTTGTTTTTGTTTTTGTTTTTCTTCATAACGACGCAGTTTTAAAATTTTATTTTCAGGGATTTGTTCATTATTTTTATACGCTTCATACATAACCGCTAAATTCTCTTGACGCTTATTGTCATAATTGCGCATTAAAGCTGTAATTAAAGCTCCTAAGATTCCTGAAGCAATTAAGATTAAAACCCCCATAAAGGCTTTTAAAACTACTCCTGATGGGGTGTTTCCCATTCATAAACCATTGTAAATAAACGATGTTAAAACCATTGAGGTAATAAAAGCAAAAGTAAAATTATCACTTTCATGTCATTTAAAACGAAATATTAGCATCGTGCTAAAAATACTTCAAGCCACTACTAATAAACAAGCTAACACAACTCATAATTCTTTTGGTTGTTTTAAATCGTTGAAGAAACTAAAACTGAAATCTTTACCCATCAATAACCAAACTAATAAAGCAGGAATAATTGCCTCGATTCACAATCACCCAAAACTAATTCAAAATGGTGTTCTTTGAGAGTTAAATTCATTTAATAATTTAGCTGGCTTTAATTTTTCTTCTTTTTCAGTCATCATTCTAAACCTCGTTAATGAAATTATACACTAATTAAAATATAAAAATCCAACCTAAGTTGGATCATTTGTTTTTTTAAATGGAGCGGGTGAAGGGAATCGAACCCTCACAGTCAGCTTGGAAGGCTGAAGTTCTACCATTAAACTACACCCGCATTAATAACCTTTGATATAATACAAGATTTTGAAATTAATGTCAATATTTTAATGAAAAATAATTTAAAAAATATGTTTAAAAGGTATTGTGAATGTATTTGATAATGGCTTGACAGGTTTTATCAAAATCAATTAAGTCATATTCAAATCATTGAACGTTTTCTAATTGATGTTTGAATCAAGTAATCTGTTTTCTAGCATATCGTCTGTTGGCTGTTTGCATGTCCAAAATTGCTTGTTCATAACTAATCTCCCCTTTTAAATATTTAACGATTTCTTTACCACCAATACATTTTAACGCTTGTGCTGCGTCATTATAATTATTGTCTTCATAAGCTTTTTGAATTTCTTCAAACAATCCTTTGGAAATTAAACGATTAACTCGGTTATTTAATGCTTCATGGAGGTTGGCTCGATTTGGGTTTAAACCAATAATAATCAACTTGTTCGGAAAGAAAGGCTCATGACCATTTTGGATTATCTCACTTTTAAGAAATTCCTTATTAAATATTAGCGAATTTGCTCTTAGCAATCTTTGGCGATTATTAACATGAATTTTTTTAGCCTCTATGGGATCAAATTCATTAATCATATTTCAAAGCTGTTGATTATTGTATTTATCCAATTCAGGGTTGTAAAGTTCACTCTTCTGCTCTTCTGGAAAATTGTATTTTTTGATTAGACCATTAATGTATAATCCAGTACCACCAACAATCACAGGGACTAAATTGTTGCTCAGTAATTTTGAAATAATATCTCTTCCTTGTTTTTGAAAGTCAGCTACAGAATAAGTTCCTGTCACAGGTATTGCTGATAACAAGTGATGCTTTACTCCTTGCATTTCCTTTTCTGTTATTTTGTTTGTGGCAATATCTGTACCTGAAAAAATCTGAGTCGAATCTGCATTAATACATTCACCGTTAAAAGTTTTTGCAACCTTAATTGATAAATCCGTTTTCCCCGAACCTGTTGGTCCGACTATTAAAATAATTGGCAGTTCGTTCATAATATTACCTTTCATTTTTCATTTTTAAAAAATCTAAAAATTAAATCGCTTAAAAATAAAAAATGCCCCCACCCGCTATAACCATGTATAAGATAAGAAGCATTAATTTATATAGCGGTTTTATAACACTTACACATACTTAAGAATAAACTTTGTATTCTTTGTGCTTTCGCACAATTAAATTATACTATAAATTAGGTTAAATCAAAAAAACAATCTAGAAGGATTGTTTTTTTGACTTTAATATTAATAAAAGCTAACTATTAATTTCAATATGATAATGGAGGTTTGATTGCTGTGATAATATTATTTGATGCTTGAGCAATAGTTCAAGCTGGTGCAAAAATTTGCATTCCTGGCAGCATTGTGTTTACAGCTCCGCCAATTTGCAAGAGATCCCCGATAAAATTTTTAGAATCTTGATTCACATTTTCTGAATCTTTATTGCCAAAAGTTATATCGTAATCTTGACCAATTTCTGATTTTAAAGAAAGAGTGTCATTCTGCTCTTTATTTTCAATATGAAGATTATTCAAACTTGTTAAGCTTTTGTCCTGAACTTCTGGACTACTTGCATTCAACATTACACTATTACATAAAACTAAAAAAATATTCATACATTTCCCCCTTCCTCTAATAATATGTGAAACTAAAATATGCGCCTGTATGTAATTAATACCATAGTTTCAAATTAATAATAACTCCTTTTTGAAAAAATGGAAGGGATAAATAAATTTAAAAATCTGCACTTTTTTCTATTTTGTAATAAAATAAACATGTAAAAATAGTAACATTAAAATTTATGGAGGGGGAAAAATTATGCAAATTTTTTACCAAAAATTATGCAATCCTATTTTGCTACTATTAACATTTGAGATCGTTTCCTTGTTTATCATAATAAGTATTAACACAAGTAGAACAATCAAGTCCAACGAATACTTCAAAAAACATTTGTCCAAATTTAATTTAGAATTAAAGTTTGTTGGAGGATTTAACTTATTTTCACACCTATTTTTATTTCTTATTTTACTAAACACTATTTTATTTGCGGAAACATTATTATTTTTACTTTTCTTATATTACGAATCTAGTGTAGACCCAAAAAAATGAATTATTCTAATATTTTGAGTTGCGCTATATATTTCAGTAATAAAAATTTATTTAAATCTTGATGAAATTTTTATTACTGAAGATAGGAAAAAAATATTAATATCTAGTATAAATTATTTGAATAACTTTCAGTATCATTTTTGTTTTAATAATAATTATGAATCAATTAAAGCCGTTAAAAATAAGTCAAAAATTTCTAAAAAACTATTAAAATACATAAACGACTTAAATGATTGCATTAATCAAGATGATAAAAACAAAAGCGAAAATTGTTTACAGTGCGAAAAGTATTATGACGACTTTATCAAGTTCTTACTTTGGAAGCAAAAAGATTTGATTAAGATAGAATATTTTTTCAATGTCAAAAACGAAAAGCAGATAAATCATTTTTTTGAAAGTGAAAAAATATCGAATATTAAAGAATCGATTTTAGAGGCAACGATAGAAAGATGATACTCAAAAAAATAATAGGATAAATTAAAAAATCACATACAAGGTGTGATTTTTCTGTATTTGAATATAATATTGATTTGATATTTTATTCTGCTTGTTGAATTTCTTCTTGTCCTTCTGAATAATTTTCTTTTTTGTTAGTTAAAATTAGTATTCCTGCAATTATTCCAAATAAAGCCATAAATAAAATTGAACAAACTCCTAAACCAGTTGCTTCACTATACTCAAATTGTAATTTTTTAGCTTTGCTGGTGATTGGGATTGATCAAATTAATGGAATTATAAAAAATGCGAAAAGAATAGTATGAATTAACAAAAGAATGTAAGCTGCTTTCATTGTGTTATTTTTTACCATCTTTATTACCTCCTTGTCTACGTTTAAATCATAAACTATTTTATCCAAAATATATAATAAAAATACATATTTTTATTATCTCTAAATTTAAAATAAAAAAACATGTTTCAAAACATGTTTTTTTATTATTTTTTGTTAGATTTTCTAATTTGTAAGTTGATGCGTTTTGGTTCAACTTTAGTATCTTGGAATAAAGTTGTTTTACGAACTTTTTGGATAACTTCTGCTGGGATTTTTACATCTCTTAATTCATTATATGTATCTTTTGTATCTCATGAACCAGTAACTGGTGCAATTCACATTTCATCTGGTTTACGTTTTACTTTTGCATTCATTCAGTGCATTGCAATGATGTTGTTTACTTCATCTGCATCTCCGTTTGGATCTGCTAAAGTTAATACTCAACCAAATTCTGATTCAAGATTTTTCTCTTGAACTTTAATAATCGCTCCACAAACGTCACGACGGTAAATAGATTGATTATGTCCTGAAACTGGTTCAGCTTTTTCTCAAATGAATTTTTCTTGAACTTCAGTTAGTTTAATACCTTCTACTACGATTTTTTTTGGTTTAGGATCACTTGCTTTTTTACGAGTTTCTAAGTGTTGGGGCTTAGATCCTTTAGATTTGTTTGTTGTTTTAGTAGCCATGTGCTCTACCCATCCTTTTCTTTTTTATTCGATTAGATTCTAGCAATAACTAATTTATAATTAATTACCAAAATACTTATATATTATATCAAAAAAATGGCTTTTTTAAAATACTATATAAAAAATTTAAAACATTATAAAAAAATTTATTTTTATAATTTTTTAAAACAAATATAGAATTTTAATTATTTTCTTAGATTTAATTTTGCGATAATTGCTTTGTAACGTTCAAAATCATTTTTGATTAAGAAGTTTAAGTGATGTTTTCTTTGAGAAACTTTTTTCAATAAACTTCTTCTTGAAGTGATATCTTTTTTATGTAACTGTAAATGTTCAGTTAAGTTTCTAATATCATCAGTTAAAAGTGCGATTTGAACTTCAGCACGTCCAGTGTCTTTGTCGTTTTGACCGAATTCTTTAATAATTTCAGCTTTTCTTGCTTTTAATACCATAATATTTTCCCCCTTGTTTTTTTCACTGGTTTTGTTTTGACAAAGTAGTAATTTTGGGATGAATTAAAACAATGACAAACTATACCTTTTGTTATTATAAATGAAAATATGCTATTTTCCTAAATATTTTAAAAATATTATTGATTTTGGTAAAATACCTTCTAAATCAATTTCATTAATTTTTAAACGATTGGCAACTACATGAAAGTAAATTTTTTTGTTCTCAATTAGCCCCAGATATTTACCATCCATTACTGTGATCGCATTATCCTCAAGTTCATATAAATTAGCCTTTATTTTTGAGATTTTAAGTTCCAATTTCTTCAGCATCATTTTATTAGCCTGAGCCACATGTCCTGTTGAAATAAGTTCTTTTAATTCACTAGAAGAAAATTCATTTACTCTGTGATAAATTACAACATTATCTGTACCAAATTTAGATAGTAAATCGTAGATATCACCTTGACCTCTGAAACCAAAGTTGACATCACTTCCGACCACGATTTTTTTAGCACATAACCTCTCCTTCATTCACTCAATAAAAATATCTTTATTGATTTTTATCATTTCCTCGTTTACCTGAATTTCGATAATATAGTCAATGTAGGTTAAATCATCAATTTCCTTGTATTTTATTTCATTATCAAGGATTTGTTCTGAATTACCAGATAAGTATGATTTAACTTTTCGTGAAAAGGTTACAACTACTGCTTTTAAATCATTTTTAGTTGCCATCTTAGCGGTTTTCTTTAGGATTTCTTGGTGAATTCGATGAATTCCATCAAAAAATCCGATTGTTACAACACTTGGTTCGTTAATTAATTGTTCGTTAATCTTTTCGCTAAGATCTATTTTAATAATTTCCATTAATAGCCCTCCATTTCGGCTTCTGTTTTTTTAATAGCTGGATCATCTTGCCAAAGTCCTCTTTGGCAAGTATAAATATGGTTAGCTACATGTTTGTAAATTCCAATTACCTCTTTTTTATCATTTACAATAAAGACAATCGGGAATGAAACTCTTGGTAGAATAATCGATTTTCCCTGACGAACATCTTGTTCAAAATGATATTGAATCAAAACTTGCTCTGATTTTGTTAAAGTGTCGTAGAGAGAAATTAAGTTATTTCAGCTTAAATCCTCAATATTTTTAGCATTACTCAATTTAAATAAGCCTGAAGCACTACGTTCTAATTTTGAAACAGTTGCAATAGTGTTTAAATCATTTGCAAAATCTGTGACAAAACTTCTCACATAAGTTCCCTTGCTAACCTTAAGTTTGAAGGAAATTTCGTGATCCTTTTTATTGTACTCAACTAGTTCACACTCTTGAATCGTGACAGTACGTGGTTTAATTTCCACTTCATCACCTTTATTCTCGCGAGCATATTCGTAAAGTTTTTTACCCTGCACTTTGATAGCCGAGTAGATCGGAGGATATTGTTCATAAATGTAACCATTGTATTTTTTGGCAACTTCTTTAATTGTTTTTTTGGCAATTTTTACAGGTTCCTCTTGGCTAATAACTTTTCCAGTAGTATCTTTAGTGTCTGTGTCGATGAACAATTTAGCGGTAACATTATATGATTTATTGGCAGAAAGTAAAAAGTCACTAACTTTGGTGGCTTGATTAACCAAAACCACCATCAATCCCGAAGCTAAGGGATCTAAAGTACCAGCATGTCCAATTTTCTTAATGTTAAGCTTTTTTTGAATTTTTTTAATCAAATCATTTGAAGTCATTCCCGATGGTTTGTTGACTAAAAAAATGCCAGATTTTTGTAACATTAATTTCACTCCTAAGTCCAATAAATTTATTTTACCTTATTTATGGTACTAAAAATTTATTTTTTTCATTAAGATATTTATTGAGTTTACGAAATTATCAAATTTAAATAAATATATATAAAAAGCACTAATTTAAGGAAATTATTGCATAAATGAAATATTACTATTAAATTTTTATCAATTATTTCATAATGCATTCTATTGAAACAACGAACATGATTTGTAATTTTTTCTTTACCACCAACTGCTTCTATAAAAAAGATTAATCTTGATAATTTATACTTTTTTTCATAAAAACTTTTACCTCAAATGCAATTATATTTAACATATCGAAACTATTCATATATATAATTATAGGTTAAACTAAGTTAAATTATATTTTATATATTTAATAAATTTAATAAATTATGTGGTATAATTATTTAAATGAAAGGTTGTGTCTAAATGATTTATAAATCAAAATTGTTTGATGAAATTGAGCAAGAATTTGAGAAAATTTCTAAAAAGGAATATTCGACTTCTGGAAACCCTTTAAGTAATCTCAAGACAAGCATTTTTTATCTTAAAAAACACCACTTCTCAAGTAAAGAAGAATTTGAGAAAACGGTAGTTAAGAGAATTGCTGATACTATTAAAACAATTGAGAAAGATATTGTAACTAAGTCAGTTGCCTTTCAGGAAATAGCGTATCAAAATTATAATCAATTGATTGATCCTGAAAAATGAGTAAATTTTAGTAAAAAAGAAGCGACAGAGCTAAGCTATAACGAATATGGTGAAGATGAGATAAAATTCCTAAGACACCTTTATATTTTGTGATTAACCTGAGTTTACTGTGATGAAGAATTAAAGAAACTGAGAATAAAAAGTAGTAAAGAACAATATAAGAATCTAGGTAAGTCTCAAAGAGAGTATATCACCAAGAGAAATGATATTTTAAAGCAACGCGTTAAAGCTTGACATGTCGAAGAAGTAGAAGAATAAAAATTTACGAAATTAAAAAAACTCTCATTTGAGAGTTTTTTTAATGTTATTTTTGGGCTATTTTTTAGCACTTCATTTAAAAGTAAATACTGTTATCAAAAACAAAGCTGCTATAATTAAAGTTGCTCCAAGAATTGGTTGTCATGTGGCTGTGAAATCTTTTCCACCAAATGCTACATGGTTATTAAAACTTGAATCTCAACCTGAATTAATTGATCCTTGAGTCGCATATAAGAATAAAAAGACTGAGTATTTATGAGGAATGAAGTACGTGAATATCATCATCCCTTTTGAAGTTTCTACAACCGAAGGATCTATCATAATTCCAGAAAAGAAGATTGAGAAAAAATATACCATCATCACAATTCCTTGCATTGCCCCTTCTGAATTGAAAAGTCCCCCAAATAATGTTGCTAAACCAATTGAGGTTAGTGAAACTAAAATTGTTGCTAAAATAAGTCATCCTCAATTTATTTGTGACAAGGTGCTCGCAAATGATTTGGTCCCTTCTGGTGATTTAATAATTTCCCCAATTATTAAGGCAACGATAAACATCACAACTAAGGCAACTAAAGAAACCAATAAGTAAAATAGTCATAATGCTCCTAGAAACATTCCCTTTTTAACACCAGTAGTATCAATTCTTTTTAAAAATACTGAGTTTTTTCACTCCACGATTGCTGGAGCAAGTGATGTTAAAATTGTTAGTGATGGTAGAAGTAAATATGGATAAAGTGATTGACCCCCCGATGATTTGTTTCCGATTACACTAAAGAACATAATCATGAAAAATATCGGAACAATAAACATAAATAAAGGTCCGCGAGCATTTCTAAAGAAAGACTTAGATATTAACAAGAAAAGATTTTTAAAAACATTTAAGCTGCGTTTTAAACCAAATTCTGATTTTTCTAAATTAGTTGTCATATTTTAAACTCCCTTCAAAATGTTTATCCATAATATTTCTAACGCTTTTAAACTCTTTAATAGCATCAGTTATTTTTCTGTCAAAACAAACTTTTCCATCATTGATAATAATCATTCGCGTACACAACAATTCTACTTCTTCGGGACTATGTGATACTAATAATAAAGTTTTGTTATCTTTTTTTAGTTTTTCTTTAAAGAATGTAATAATTGAGAATTGCAATTGCATATCCAAACCAGTTGTTAGTTCATCTAAAATTACTAATTCTGGGTCATTCATCATTGAAATCATTGCATTAAAACGTTGCTTTTGACCTCCAGATAATTTTTTGATTGGACGTTTACGAAACTCTTCAATATCAAAAACTTTATTTAATTGTTCTTCTCATTGCAAAGTAAATCTAGGATAAATTGATCGATAAAATTTCAACATGTCATCAGCACAAATTCCTGCAGGTCATTCTCCTTGTTGAAATTGTATCCCAATTTCTTTTTTTAAATCCCCTTCTAAATCAAAATGAATTGATCCAGATGTTGGTTTTGAAGTTTGAGCAATCATTTCCACTAAAGTAGTTTTACCACAACCATTAGATCCTAAAATTGCTAAACGTTCTCCTTTTTTAATATTTAAATTTAAGCCTTTTAAAACCTTTTTTTTACCAAATTCCTTTGATAAATCTTTTATCGTAATAAAATCGTTCATGTTTCTCCTTTTGTTCTTAGTTATCAAAACCTATTAAAAATTGCTGTTCAGAAATTCCATCAATTGTTTGCATCATCGTGATCAAAAGATCATCAAAGTTTTTAATTAGTTGAATTGGGTATTTTGAATCAAAATACGGTTTTGAGTATGTTATTTTAGCTCGATATGAAGATAATCAGCTATGAGCTAAAAGATTTAGAGCCTCCATCGCCTCGCGTTGTTTTAGAGACTTTATCTCTGCAATAATTTCACGCGGCAGTTTATCATATAGTTCCTTAGATTTTTTAATTAGAGCTTTTTGATATATTACTAAATTAGCAATTCCAGTCTTCATTACTGGGCTAACAACATATCTGCGGTCTGATGCCCTTGCTTGATCAAATGCAACCTTCGAATAACCATTGCTTTCACTCAATCCCGACTGAAGTTCATATTGAGACTCATAATTTTTTAAATCAAATATTTTAAAGTCTTCAAAGTAGTCGCTGGGAAGTTGAAAATTTGAATTAGTAAATACTGAGTAACGCGAAATTGAATCAAACAACTCTTCTTCAATAAAGTTGAAGTTGTTGAAGAAATAAGTATTGGTTTGAAACATTCTTTCCAAAATGTATGTAAACATCTCCTTGAAATTAATATTTTTTAAAAATCAATTTCTAATATTTTTAATTTTTAAGAAATTGTTAATATCAAAATTTTTGTACTCATCGTCATTTTTTTTAAATGTCACTTTTAAAATATATTTATCAACCTTTTTACAAAGATATTCATAGAACCAGCGCAAAATTAAAATATCAACATTATAGTTGTAATCAAAATCATCTTTTAGAGTATACTTAATTATTAATTTTAATGATACTAAATTACCTCTGGTAATTTTATTTGCTTTTTGAAAACTATCAGTTACATTAACCATTAAATCCTCTTGAACAAACTGGTTTCTTAATATGAAGTTAGTAGACTTATTCTTTGCATTTTTAAATCTAATGATCGGTTGTAAATAAAAATTAATATTCACATCTTTTGAAGATAAATTAATTTTTATGTACTCATCGTTTTTTATTTTGGTGACACTTAACTGATGACTAAGATTTTCAATTACTTGATTAATCTTTTTTTGAAGTTTTGAAAATGAAGCTTTATTAGGCTTAATTTTGGAATACGTAATTAATCCTACATCAAGATTAACCTCCTGAGAAAACTCAGTTAAGGAATTATAATCAAAATCACCAAGTTTTTTAAAATGAATTTGTGCATCTTGAAAACTTGCTTTTAAATGCGAAGTGGTCTTAGAGATTAGCTCGCGAACCTCTTTTGATATGTTGATATGTTTTTTTACAGACTGATTAAACTTACTAGAATCACTTTGAACACCTTTTTTCTTCATCCAATTTCTCCTAGTCTATTTCTACTTTATAAAATATTGAAAATAATACGAAAGTTCCAATTTCCTTGTTATCAGGATATATGTATTTTTTCAATAATTTTAAATTAGATTCTTCGTTTAAACGCTGCCAATTTCTAATCAAAACATTTTTATTTAAACCCTTACTGGTTAAATACGGGTTAAATTCATATAAAAGATAGAGCGAATCTGAATCATTAAAGTCCTTCTTATTATACTTTTCAATAAATTTTTTTGCAAATTGGGTGTAATTTTCTAAAAAATCACCAACACTAGGGTAAGTCATGTTAAAAACATAGTTTAGTCTTCTTAATTTAAAGGAATTAAAAATTTGATAAAATATCTTTGAACTTTTAAAATAGAAATCCTGAGTTTTAAATAAACTATCAACATAAACTTCATTTCTTAAAAATTTCTTAAAAACTAAACTAACCCATTCCCTCATAAACTCATTTTTATTAAGTTGTATTTGCAGATCACTTATAATAGCCAATTTTAGAATTGGAATGTTGGCTTGTTTTATTTTAAAATCCTCATTCGAGATAAGTGAGATAATTAAGTAATCCAACTTATTCAATAAAAGTTTATTCATGATTTTATATTCTTTTCGAAAATGAATGCTAAAGTCTAGGGCAAATTTCTTATTTTTTTCTGTAATCTGGTAAATCTGTTTTGAATCAATTGCAAAAGCCAAATTCATTTTGATTTTTATTCCTCTAATCTCCCAAGCCAAAACTAAGCTATTTTCACTTTTACTAAAACTAATAATTTCAATTTTTATACGTTTTAGCTCTGGGGTAATTTTTTTGTACACTAAAGTTTTAAAATCTGTTAAGATTTTTGATTCATCATCAGCTTTTAAATTTTGCTCCACTAACTTTTCATACTTTTGAAATTCTTTAAAACTCACAAATTTTAAAACCATAGCTTCAATATTCAAGTTTTTTTTATCAAAATACAGGTCATTTTTAATATCAGATGTA